>NZ_JAAVNE010000041.1 GCF_012103215.1 Falsiroseomonas selenitidurans | reverse complement strand
GCGGTCACCATCGCCCCGATCCCGCTGTTACAATTCACCCCGTAGCGGCTCCGAAATCGATAAGGCTAGAAGCAAGACACGTAGAGAAGGTGCGAGAGCGCCGCGGCTGAACAGCCACGCTGCGGCTCGATCGAGACAGTGGCTCGCGAGCCAATGGTTCCTTTCTGGCCCCGCTGTATGCGGGGGGCGGAAGCGCGCAACATTCCTAGCGCCAGGCCATTTTTCCAGGTTGCCACGCCGCCGTGTTGCCAGCCTCGCCAGGCGGCATTCTTCACCACCACCATCGATATCAGCAGGTGCGTATGCCCCAGGCCCCATGGTCTGCGAGCGCCGTTGAGGCGCGCGCGGTCGCCTCCCTGCTGCCCTATGCCGGCAATGCGCGCACGCATTCCGCCGAGCAGGTGGCGCAAATCGCTGCCTCCATTCTCGAGTTCGGCTTCGTGGCGCCGGTCCTGGTGGACGAGCGCGGTGAGGTCATCGCCGGCCACGGCCGGCTGCAAGCCGCCAAATCCCTGGGCCTGGAGACGGTCCCCACCATCATCCGCGCCGGACTGACCGAAGCGCAGAAGGCTGCCTACCGCCTGGCCGACAATCGCATCGCGCTGAACGCCGGATGGGACGAGGCGCTGCTCGCCGCCGAGGTGGCCAAGCTGCAGGAGATGGGCGGTCTCGATCTGGCGCTGACCGGCTTCGATGCCGGTGAGCTCGATCGGCTGCTGGCAGGCATGGAGCCATTGGCAACGGACCCTGGCAACGGGCCGCTTGCCAGCCCCGCCGTTGCCAGCGCCGACGCCCCTGGCAACGAGGCGCCGGCGGACGATCCCGCGGACGCCGAACCGGAGCCGCCGCGCCAGGCCGTCACCCGTCCCGGCGATCTCTGGATGCTCGGCGACCATCGCCTGCTCTGCGGCGACAGCACCGACGCCGCCTCAGTGGCGCGCGTGATGGGCGACGACCGCGCCACGCTGCTGTTCACCTCCCCGCCCTATGGAAATCAGCGGGACTACACCACCGGCGGCGGCACGGATTGGGATGCGCTGATGCAGGGCATGTTCCAGCATCTCGACTTGGCCATGCGGCCGGACGGTCAGGTGCTGGTGAACCTCGGCCTCATCCACCGCGACAGCGAATGGATCCCGTATTGGTCCGGCTGGCTCGACTGGATGCGCGCCCGCGGTTGGCGGCGCTTCGGGCTTTACACCTGGGACCAGGGGCCTGGCCTGCCCGGCGATTGGAACGGCCGCCTCGCGCCGGCCTTCGAGTTCGTCTTCCACTTCAACCGCCAGGCGCGCCAGGCCAACAAGATCGTCCCCTGCAAATGGGCCGGCACGCCGAACAAGGGCAGCGGGCTGCGCGCCGCCGACGGCACCATCTCGGAGTACCAGCATGCCGGCCTGCCGGTGCAGGACTTCCGGATCCCCGACAACGTGCTGCGCCTGACCCGCCACAAGGGCCGCGGCATCGAGACGGAGCACCCCGCGGTGTTCCCGGTCGTGCTGCCGGAATTCCTGATGCGCACCTACACCGTCGAGGGCGAGGTGGTGTTCGAACCGTTCGGCGGCTCCGGCACGACCATTCTCGCCGGCCAGCGCACCTGCCGCCGCGTGTGCGCCATCGAACTGGCGTCCGCCTATGTCGACTTGGCGATCGCCCGCTGGCGGATGCTGCACCCCGACCTGCCGGTGACGCTGGCAGATGATGGCCGCGATTACGAGGCTGTCGCCGCGGCCCGGATGGAGGTCACTGTCGATGCGGCCTGACCTTCAGATGGAGATGATGCCTGTGGCATCGCTCGTGGCCTATGCCGCCAATGCGCGCATGCACCCTAGCGAGCAGGTAGCGCAGCTGGCGGCGTCCATCGCCGAATTCGGCTTCAACGTGCCGGTGCTGGTGGACGATGCCGGCGTCCTGATCGCGGGCCATGGCCGCGTGCTGGCGGCCAAGGCGCTCGGGCTCGAGGCGGTGCCCGCCATCCGCCTCGGCCATCTGACCGAGGCGCAGGCGCGGGCCTTTCGGCTGGCGGACAACCAGCTGGCGCTGAACTCGACCTGGGACGAGAGCCTGCTCGCCGCCGAGCTGCGGGAACTGCGTGCCGACGAATTCGACCTGGGCCTGATCGGCTTCGACCAGGCGGCGCTGGATCGCCTGCTGGCCGACGCCGCGGGCGCGGATACGGGTCCCGCCGCGGGCGATCCCGACGCACCGGCGCCCGAGCCACCGGTCGTGCCGGTCACCCGTGCAGGCGACCTTTGGCAGCTTGGGGCACATCGGCTGCTCTGCGGCGACGCCACATCCGCCGCCGATGTCGCGCGCCTGCTGGATGGCGCGACGCCACATCTGATGATCACCGACCCACCCTATGGCGTGAACTACGATCCGGAATGGCGAAACGAAGCCGGCGTCTCGGCCACCATGCGTACCGGCAAGGTGGCGAATGACGATCGCGCCGACTGGCGGCAGGCCTGGGCGCTGTTCCCCGGCAACGTGGCTTATGTCTGGCACGCCGGTGTGCACAGCCGCACGATGATCGACAGCCTCGAGGCCGTGGGCTTCGTGATCCGCAGTCAGATCGTCTGGGCGAAGTCGCGCTTCGTGCTGGGCCGCGGCGACTATCACTGGCAGCACGAGCCCTGCCTCTACGCGGTCCGCAAGGGTGCGACCGGCCACTGGCAGGGTGCACGGGACCAAGCCACGCTCTGGGCGATCAGCAACGCTGGCGACGAGGACGCCGCCACGGTGCACGGCACGCAGAAGCCGGTGGAGTGCATGCGCCGCCCGATCATCAATAACAGCGCCGCCGGCGAGGCGATCTACGATCCCTTCCTCGGCAGCGGCACGACGCTGATTGCCGCGGAGACGACGGGCCGGGCCTGCTACGCGGTGGATATCGATCCGCGCTATGTCGATGTCGCCATCCAGCGCTGGCAGAACCTCACCGGCAAGGCGGCCGTGCTGGCCGGCGAGGACCGGGTGTTCCGGGACGTGGCCGCAGCGCGTGGTGTGGCACTCGCGGCATGATGCGTCAGCGGAGCGTCGTGGCTACCTTGCGAGCGGCATCGAATGCGGCGACCGCGGTGGGCCAATCGAGCGCGGCGCCGTCGCCAAGCGTCTGCACGGGCGCGAGCGCCACGCGACGGCGCGACCAGTAGTTGCCGTCCAGCGTGGCGAGCCATCCCGCCAGCCCCTGCACGGCGAGCGCCGCGGCGGCGGCTTCGACTTCTGCCTCGCTCGGCGGTGCGGCTCGCCCCATGGTGACGTGGCGGCCATCCTGCGCCAGGATGATCCAGCAGCGTTCGGAGGGCATCAGCCTTCCTCCTTCTCGGTCTGCCAGGTGGCGTATTCCACCGTGGCGTAGATCGCCCGCCCGTCGCTGGCGGTGCAGACCTGAATGGTCGCGCGGCCCACGCTGTCGGTGCTGCGCGGCGCGGTGGCGAGAAGCTGCTGCCAGGCGGCGCGATCCTGCGGGCCTTCGGCGGTCTCGTGCGGGAGGATGGTGGTGCTGGTCATCGTCGTCTCCGTCTGGCGGGGCGGGATGCCCTGCGCGTGACGGACGATTCGCGCTGTGTCGGAGCGCAGCCAACTCGATAAAGCGCCGGGAATCTGGATGATCCCCGGCGCTTCCGATGATGTTCAGTGGCGTGGCTGAGATGCTTCACTCCGCCAATGCGTAGATCGTGAAGGACCCCTTCGCGCCCGTCTTGTTGGGGCCGACCATCCGCTCGCGTGACTTCACCTCGACCGCGTGGCCCTTCTTCTTCAGCCCGGCAAAGAAGCCGCGCACCGTGTGCTGTGCCCAGCCCGTGGCCTCGGCTATCTGCGCGACCGTCGCGCCCTCGGGGCGGCGCAGCATGGCCAGCACCTGCTCCTGTTTGGTCCCCTCGCGCGGCTTGCGCGGCGCGCCCGGCTCGCGGGCGACGCGGGCGGGCTTCCCGGCAAGCAGGATGCGAAGGGCCGCGATCGGCGCGTCCAGGGCGCCGATCAGGTCGCCATCATGCGTCCCGAAGCGAGCAGCCTGGTCGTCCCAGGCGGCGAGGATGGCCGCGGCGGTATCGCGCAGGCTGGCGCGCGGCATCGCGGCGCGTGCGGCGAGGGCCTGGTCGAGCAGGGCGATCTCCTCCGTCAGGGGCGCGGTTTGGGCGGGCTCGGCGGCGAGCGTGGGGCTTTCCCCCGGCGCGGCGTCCGGCGCCACCGTGGGCGCCGTGTCGGGCACGCTGCCCTCGATGCCCGAGCAGTCGGGCTCGCTTGCCTCCGCGTCGCCCTCGTTGGGGTCGATGCCGATGGCGCGCAGCCCCTCGTCGGTGATGCGGGCCACGATCCAAGTGCCGTCGTCGTCCTGACGCCAGCCCAGCCCGACGAAGTCCCGCGGGGCGTTGATCTCGGTGAGCAGGTTGTTCTTGATCAGGCTGCGGAACACCGCGTTGCGGGCCGCGGCCGGCAGGGTCTTCGGCGCGCGGGCGAGGCCCATCTCGTGCTGCGCGGCGGCGCTGAGGATCACGCGCTGGCTGTCGGAAAGCTTCGTCATCGTGGTGGTCTCCGGTTCCGGGTGCCGGTCATCGGCCCCTACTGCCGGGAGCCCCGCCGGCGTGGCCGGTCGGGGCGGTGCGGGAGTGGCGCGCGTCAGGCTTCGTATTCGCCGCGGCGGAAATGCTGGTCCGCGATGTCCTTCAGCTTCGCGGTGGCATCGGAAAGCCAGGTCGCTTCGCCCCAAAGCACCGTCTCCGGATCCGCGCCGAAATGGTCCGCGCTGGCCTGGGTGAGTTCGGCGAGGAGGGCGTCGAACTCGGTCTTCTTCGCGAGGAAGGCGGCCAAGCTGCGTTCCTGGTTGCGGGCGGCGCGGGCGGTGCGGTCGGTCATGGCGGTCTCCGTCGTGGTGCAGGGCGTGATGCTCTGCGTGTGACGGACCATTCGCGCTGTGCCGCGCACGAGCCAAGCGCATCTCGCGCGCATCGAATTGCTAAGATCGGAGGCGTTCGATCACATCATGATCGCAGCCGCTTCCGATGCGCTGGTGGCCTCGCAGCGCGAGGTGGCGCGCCGGCTGGGCATTTCGCACACCGCGCTGCAGAAGGCCGCGCAGGCCGGCCGTATCGCGCAGGAGCCTGGCGGCGGCTGGGACGTCGAGAAGGTGCGTGCGCGGCTGGCTGCGAGCAGCGACCCGGCGCGCAAGACAGCGGCCATGGTGACGCCGGTATCGGCGCAGCCCTTGCCACCCCCGGCCGCGCCGCGGCCGGCCTTCGTCGCCCCGCCCATTCCGGAGCCGCTGCCCACGCCCTCCGCCGGCGGCAGCAGCTTCCACAATGCCCGCACCGCCAACGAGATGCTCAAGGCGCAGGAGCGCAAGCTCCGGCTCGATGAGCGTCGCGGCCAACTGGTCGAGAAGGCGCGCGCGCTCATGCTGGTGCACCGGCTGGCCAAGGAGGAGCGCGATGCCATCCTCGCATGGCCGGCCCGTATCGCCGCGGAATTGGCGGCCGAACTGGGTGTCGATGCGCATCGGCTGCAGACGCTGATGGATGCCCGGCTTCGGCAGCACCTGGCCGAGCGCAACGACGTCCGCGTGGCGGTCGCATGATGACCGGCGAACAGATCATCGGCGAGCTCGGCAACTTCGACGGCGCCGCCGAGATCCTGCAGGCCTGGCGCGACGGCATGGCGCCCGAGCCCGCGCTACTGGTTTCGGACTGGGCGGACAAGCATCGCATGCTCGGCTCCCGCGGCAGCGCCGAGCCAGGCCCATGGCGCACCAACCGCACGCCTTATCTGCGCGACGTGATGGACGCGCTCTCGCCCGCACATCCTGCCCGGCGCGTGGTCTTCATGAAGGGCGCGCAGGTCGGAGGTACGGAGTGCGGCAATAATTGGATTGGCTACGTCATCCACCATGCGCCTGGTCCGATGCTGGCGGTGCAGCCGACCACTGAACTCGCCAAGCGCTTCTCCGACCAGCGCATCGACCCGCTGGTGGAGGAGACGCCCGCCATCCGGCAGCGCGTCGCGCCGGCCCGATCGCGCGACAGCGGCAATCGCCAGCTCAGCAAGGAGTTCCCGGGCGGCCAGCTGGTGATGACCGGCGCCAACAGCGCGGTCGGGCTGCGCTCCATGTCGGCGCGCTTCCTCTTCCTGGACGAGGTCGATGCCTATCCTGGCGACGTCGAGGGCGAGGGCGATCCCGTCGCGCTGGCGGAAGCCCGGGCGCGCACCTTCGGCTGGCGCCGCAAGACGCTGCTGGTCTCGACGCCCACCATCTCCGGCCTGTCGCGCATCGAGCGCGAGTATCTGGCCAGCGACCAGCGGCGGTTCTTCCTGCCGTGTCCGCACTGCGCCGCGATGCAGTGGCTGCGCTTCGAGCGGCTGGTCTGGGAAAAGGGCGAGCCGGACAGCGCACGCTATCTCTGCGAGGCCTGCGACGGGGAGATCGGCGAGCAGCATAAGACGGCGATGCTAGCCGGCGGCGAATGGCGACCCACCGCCATCCCGCAGGATCCGCACGCCATCGGCTTTCACATCTCGGCGCTGTACTCGCCGGTCGGCTGGTTCTCCTGGTCCCAGGCGGTGCGGGATTGGGAGGCGGCGCAGGGCGACGACCGCGCCATCAAGACATTTCGGAATACCGTCCTCGGAGAAACCTGGCAGGAGAGCGGCGAGGCGCCGGACTGGCAGCGGCTCTACGATCGTCGAGAGGAATGGGCGCCCGGCACGGTTGCGGCCGAGGGGCTGCTGCTGACGGCGGGTGTCGACGTGCAGCGCGATCGCCTCGAGGCTAGCATCTGGGCATGGGCGCAGGATCGGCAGTCCTGGCTGATCGAGCACCGCATCCTCGCGGGCAATCCCTTCGAGGCGGCGGTGTGGGACGAGTTGCGCGGCCTGCTGGGCGAGACCTGGCGGCACGCTTCCGGCCACCGGCTTGGCCTTGCCATGACGGCGATCGACAGCGGCGACGGCATGACCACGGCCGAGGTCTATGCCTTCGTGCGGCGGGCCGGTGCCGGTCGTGCCATCGCCGTGAAGGGCCAGGACGGTCTGCGGGCGGCGATCGGGCAGCCCTCGGCCACGGAGGTGCGGCGGAACGGCCGCAAGCTTGGCGGGCTGAAGGTCTGGCCGGTCGGCTCGTCCTTCCTGAAGGGCGAGACTTACGGCTGGCTGAAGCTGGAGCGGCCAACGGCGGAGAGCGGCGATCCGTTCCCGCCCGGCTTCGTGCATCTGCCGCTGCATGCGGCCGGCGAGGAATTCTGTCGCCAGCTTACCGCCGAGCAGTTCGTGGCGCGTGCTGGCCGCAACGGCTTTCGCCGGCTCGAATGGGTCAAGACCAGGGAACGGAACGAGGCGCTGGACTGCCGGGTCTATGCGCGTGCTGCCGCGGCGGCCCTCGGCATGGATGGTTGGGGTGACGGGCGTTGGACACGGATGGCCGATGCGCTGTCGCTGCCAGCAGGCGAGATTCCCACCGGCGGGATTGTCGCTCCTCCATCGCCGCCGCAGGTCGCGACTGACACCCAACGCCCACGCGGCTGGCTCGCGCCGCGCAACGGCTGGCTTCGCTGAAGGAGGACGATCATGGACCCGACCGTCCTCGCCTGGGCACTCGCCCAACCGCCCGGCACCCGCGCCGCCGTGCTGGCCGCAGCCTTCACCGGCGGCACCACGCGCGTGACCTTCGATGGCCGCACGGTTGAATACCGCTCCCTGGATGAGCTCGGCCGCGCCCTATCCGTCCTGCACGCCGCCGAGAACACCGCCGCGCGCCGCCCCAGCGTGACCTTCGCCAGCTTCTCCCGCGAGGGAAGCAGGTGATGGGCCGCCTTCGCGATGCCTGGCACGCCCTGCGTGGCTATGCCGCCGCGCAGGACAGCCGTGCTTCGAGCTGGGCGGCCTCCGGCGGCAGCGCCACGGCCGATGTCGGCGCCGCCGCACCCACCGTGGCACGCCGCGCCCGCGATGCCGTCCGCAACGACCCCTACGCCGCCCGCATCGTGGATCTCTGGACCGGCAACGCGGTGGGCGCCGGCATCACCACTCGCTGGCCGGATAAGCCGCATGCCGAGGCCTGGCGGCGCTGGTCCGACAGCACCGCTTGCGACGCCGAGGGCCGGCTCGATCTCTATGGCCTGCAGGCGCTGGTGATGCGGGCGGTGGTCGAGAGCGGCGAATGCTTCGTCCGGCTGCTGCCGGCCGACAGCACGCCGGCCAATCCGATCGGCCTGAGGCTGCAGGTGCTGGAAAGCGATCACCTCGACACGGCCCGCCAGGGCGTCATCGAGGGTGTCTCCACCCTGCAGGGCATCGGCCTGGGAGAGGCCGGTGAGCCGGTCGGCTATTGGCTGCACCGCGTGCATCCCGGCGCGTCCTGGGTCCTGCCGGGCGGTGCCACCTGGCTCAGCAGCCAGCGCGTCCCCGCCCGCGATGTGCTGCACATCTACCGCAAGCGCCGGCCTGGCCAGCTGCGCGACGTGTCCTGGCTGGCGCCGGTGCTGACCCGACTGCGCGACCTCGGTGACTACGAGGCCGCGCTGCTGATGAAGGCCAAGATCGAGGCGTGCCTCGCCGCGGTTGTGTCCGAGGATGGCGACGACACCATGACCGGCCCGGCTTCGGGACTGCTGCGTGATGCGCAGGGCCGGACGGTCGAGAGCTTCGAGCCCGGCATGATCCTGTATCGCCGCGGCATGGGCAGCGTGGAGGTGGTGAACCCCTCCGGTGGTGGATCGCACGCGGCCTTCGCGCGGCGCGCGCTTGAAGCTTCCGCCGTCGGCACCGGCCTCACCTACGACCAGGTCGCCGGGGACCTCACCCAGGCGAACTACTCCAGCCTGCGTGCCGGCAAGATCGAGTTCCGCCGGCTCTGCGAGCAGGTGCAGTACGGGATGCTGATCCCAATGCTGGTGCGGCCGATCGCCGATCGCTTCCACGCGCAGGGCGCGCTGCTCGGCCTTTGGGGCGCGGATGTTCCCGAGGGCCTATCGCACGTCCCGCCCGCCCACGAGATGATCGACCCGCTGAAGGACACCACCGCCCTGATCGCCCAGGTGCGCGCCGGCTTCGTGCCGCAGCCCGAGGCCGTCGGCGCCTTCGGCTACGACTTCCGCCAGGTCGTCGAGATGATCCGCGAGGCCAACGCCCTGCTCGATGAGGCAGGGCTGTCGCTCGACAGCGATCCGCGCCGCGTCGCGAAGTCCGGCGCCGCACAGGATGCGGCCCAGCTCGCCGCCATCGAGATCGCCGCCACCGGCGCTGCTTCGCCGCGTGCGGATGCGGGCGCTGCCCCCAATCCAGGAGCATCCCAATGATCGCAGGTGCCTACGACTGGACCGACGACATGCTCAAGATCAAGAGCATGCAGAAGAAGTTCCGCGACAGCTTCAACGGCACCGAGATCAATCCGGCGCGCTGGGAGATCGCGGCGACCGGCGGCGGCATCACGCACACCGTCGCGGATGGCGCCGTCACCATCTCCACCGGCACCACGCTCGACGACGAGCTGACGCTCACCAGCCGCACCACCTTCACCATCCCGCTCCGGGTCATGGTGGCGGTGAATATGAGCCAGCGCATCGTCGGCCAGTCGGTCTGGCTCGAGCTGGTCAGCATTGATCCGGCCACCGCCCAGCCGGACGGGCGCAGTGCGGCTGCCTGGCGGCTGGACGGGACCAGCGCGACGCTCGCGAACTACGAGGTGCAAAGCGAGGCCGCGCCGCGCCTCGGCAGCGCCTCGGGCAGCACCATCCCGACCACGGCGCCGGCCGGCTGGTCGGTGCTGGAGCTCGAGCCGACCAACGACGAATGCTACTTCCATGGCCGCCTGCTCGACACCACCGCAGCGCGGTCGAACTCGTATGTCCGCCACCAGCAGATCCCAGAGCCGAATGCGCTGTATCGCTTTCGGATCCGCGTGCGGAACCGCCAGTTCATCAGCGGCGTCTCGGCGGTGGCGAACAATGGCGGTGGCGCGGTGCGTATCACCCGCGCGGCGCATGGCTTTGCCACGAACGATGTGGTGACGGTCGCCGATGTCTCCGGCGTGCCCGGGGCGAATGGCAGCTTCACCATCACGGTCATCGACGCGAACAGCTTTGATCTGGTCGGCTCGACCTTCACCGGCGCCTATCTGAACACCGGCTGGGCCTCGGTCTCGCGCAATCTCGCTCCCGCCTCGAACACCGACATCAAGGTCCAGTTCGTCACCATCGCGGACTATGCCGAGCTCACCACCGAAATCACCGCCGGCCGCGGCCAGTCGGTCGCGGGCCAGGGGCTTGGCGTGAATGTCCTCAGCACCATCCCGCCGACCGTAACGCCGGTGGGCGGCCAGGCCCGCGGTACCAGCGGCGCGCTGCCGGTGCTGGCGGCCACCGGCTACTCGGCCAATCCGGTCGCCGTCACCACGGCGCGTGGCGTGGATCTGCTGGCGACGCTGATCGGCGCGCTGGTCACAAAGCCCTACGCCATCCCCGAGGCCGACTGGCAGTACGCCGCCGCCGCGGGTGGGATCATCAACACCACCGATGTGGTGCTCCGGGCGGCCGCCGCGGCCGGCATCCGGAACTACGTCACCTCGATCGATATCCGCAACGCACACGCGACGGTCGCCACGGAGGTGGTCATCAAGGACGGCGCCACCGTGATCTGGCGTCAGCTGCTGCCGGCGGCGATGGCGGCCCCGGTCGAGATCACCTTTCCCACCCCGCTGCGCGGGACCGCCGCCACGGCGATGAACGTCGCCTGCATCACCACCGGCGCGCAGGTCTACGTCAACGCGCAGGGCTTCGCCGCGCCGTAACGGCGCCGCGCCAGGAGCACATCCATGACCGAGCCGATCGAACCGGAGGGGCCCAGCCCCGCGCCGGATCGAATGCCCGACGCTGGGCAGTCGATCACCGCCTGCCGCGCGCTCGCCGCGCCCGTCACCGTCAATCGGGCGGCCCGCACCGTCGAGGTGGTGTGGTCCACCGGCGCGCGGGCCCGCAACTTCGTGCCGCCCTATGGGCCGATCCTCGAAGAGCTCGACATGGCGCCCTCAGCGGTCCGCATGGACGCGCTGCGCTCCGGCCGCGCACCGGTGCTGGACACCCACCGGCGCGCTGGCACGCGCGACGTGCTGGGCCGCGTCACCGCCGCCCGGCTCGAGGCCGGCCGCGGCTACGCCACGCTGCAATTCAGTGGCGCCGATGACGTGGAGCCGGTCTGGCAGCGCGTCGCGGACGGCACGCTGCAGTCCGTCAGCGTCGGCTACCGGGTGCACCGCTACGAGCCCCGGCCCGACGCCGCCACCGGCCAGACCATCCACCGCGCCGTGGATTGGGAGCCTTACGAAATCTCGATCGTGCCGGTCCCCGTGGACGCGGCCGCCGTCGTGCGCGGCGAGGGGGACCAGGGCGCCCTCGCCACCGCCATCGAACCCGCCCTGACCATCCCCGAGGAACCCACCATGCCCGAGACGACGCCGGCTTCGTCGGATCCCGCGCCGGCGCCGCCCGCGCCGCCCATCGCATCCACGCCCCAGGAGAACCCCGTGACCACCGCACCCACCGCCGCACCCACCGCTCCGCCCGAGCCGACCCGCGCTGCGCCGCCGGCCCCCGACTTCGAGGCCATCCGCGCCGAAGCGGAGCGCGCCGCGGTCGAGCGCATCGCTGGCTACGAGCCGGTCCTCGCCGCCGCCCGCGGCCTGGTGACCGCCGACATGCTCGACACCATGCGCGAGGCCGCCATCCGCGACCGCGTCTCGCCCGAGGTGCTGCGCGGCCGGCTCTGGGACGCCTTCACCAGCGGGGCGGCCCGTCCCTCCCTGCCGGCGCGCCCCGACACCGGCCCCTCCAACGAGGACCCGGCGCAGATCCTCGACGCCATGGCCGAGGCGCTCGCCGCCCGCACCATGCCCGGCTACCAGGCGCCGACCACCGGCCGCCACACCGAGTTCCTGGGTTGGCGCCCCTCCGACATGATCGGCGAGCTTCTCCGCGCCCGGGGCGAGCGCAACGTCCCGCGCAACCCGACCATCCTGGCCGAGCGCGCCTTCCACACCACCTCCGACTTCCCGGTGCTGCTCTCCGCCGCGGCCAACAAGATGCTGCTGGCTGCCTACGCGCCGGCCGCACCCACCTACCGAACGCTGTTCCTCCGCCGCGATTTCCGGGACTTCAAGCCGCACCGCCACCTCCGCGTCGGCGACTTCCCGACCCTGCTGCCGCTGTCGGAGAATGGCGAGGTCCAGGCCGGCACCATGTCGGAGAGCCAGGAGCTCGTGTTCCTGCAGACCTTCGCCCGGCGCATCCGCGTCACGCGCCAGATGCTGGTGAATGACGATCTGGGCGCCTTCACTGACTTCGCCTCCATGATCGGCCGGCGTGTCGCCGACTTCGAGAATGCGACGGCCTATGCGCTGGTGAATAGCGCGGGTGGCGACGGCCCCACGCTCACCACCGGCGCGGCCGCGGTCTTCGGTACGGCGGCGGCGCGGGCCAACAAGGCGGGTGCCGGCACGCTGCTCGACTTGCCGAACCTCGCACTCGGCCGTGCCGCCGTGATGCGGCAGCGGACGCTCGACGGCCTGCCCATCGCGGTGGGCGCGCAGATGCGCCTGCTGGTCGGGCCGAACCAGGAGCTCGCGGCGCGCCAGCTCACCGTCTCGGTGCAGGCGACGCAGACCAGCAACGCCAACGTCTATGCTGGCTTCGTCCAGCCGCTGGTCGAGCCGCTGATCCCGGCCAACCGCTGGTACCTGTTCTCCGACCCGATGGCCGCGCCGGTCTACGTCTACGGCTACCTCAACGGCGCCGAGGGGCCGCAGGTCACCACCGGCAATGTGCAGGGCGTCGATGGTGTCGAAGTCTCGGTGATCTTCGACTTCGGCGTCGGCGCCATCGACTGGCGCGGCGCCTGGTTCAACCCGGGCACCTAAGGGCACGCCGCTGCGGGGCGGGCAGTGCGCGAAAGCGCCCGCCCAGCCGTAAGGCGTCGCGCGTCGGTATGTGGCCATTTTCGCGGGCGGGGATCAGAAGGACAGGTCGCTGCCCGCGATCCGCGATCACCACCCGATGCCCGCGCTCAACGAGCCGCAGGAACAGAGCGAGCTTGCCCCGCATCGCGCGACTGCTGACCCTCACTTCAAATGCCATGTCGCGCCTCACGCAAAGCCGAGGAAGACCGCCAAGCTTCTGTTCAGCGCGGTGATCTCCTCATCTGAGAGCCTCCCGATCACGGACGTCGCTCGATCGCGGCGGATGCTGGTTAGCTTTTCCACCATCACCCAGCTCGGCTGACGGATCGACAACCGATCACTCGGCGCGACTGCCACACGCAGCAATCCGGCATCGCGCTCCCGCGACGTCAGGGGGCACACCACCAGACTGAGCGTTTGGTCGTACATGTCCGACTGCACCACCACCGCCGGCCTGGGTTTCCCCGCATAGTCGCCGCCTGCACGGTCGGCGACGACCACCACCTCACCGCAGCGCATCGTATTCGGGGATATCGTCGTCTCCCTCGGGCCAGGCCGAATTGCGCTCGATGAAGCCCATCACCTCGCCGAACTCGTCATCCGCATCGACGAGCTGGGATTGCCGGCGCGCCTCCTCGGCAAAGCCGGGGGCGCGGGTGTCTGGGACCCAGATCTGGATCGGGCGCAGGCCGCGCTTGCGCAACTCCGCCCGGTGGGCAGCCACGCGCTTGCGCACATCAGGAGCGGGCATCGGAACCTCCATGAGACGTTACATGTAACGTCTTTGGCGGCCGACTTCAAGGCCGTCCTTCCTCACCAATCCACCCTCCACAGGAGCAATCCATGCGCAACTATGTGCAGCCCGGCGACAGCCTGGCGCTCGCCGTCCCCTATGCGGGCGGCGTCACCTCCGGCCAGGGCGTCCTGGTCGGCGCGCTCTTCGGCGTGGCCGCCGTCGACGGCGTGCAGAACGCCGTCATCGAATGCCAGACCAAGGGCGTCTTCGACATCACCAAGGAGCCGGCGCTCGCCATCACCGCCGGTGCGCGGCTGTTCTGGGACAACACCAACCGGCGCCTCACCACCACGGCCACCGGCAACTTCCAGGTGGGCCTCGCCACAGTGGCGGCGCTCGCGGCGGACACCACCGTCCGCGCCGTGCTGCTGCGCGTCCCGGCGTCCGGCGCATGAGCATCGATCCGAAGGCCACGCGGGGCTATCGCAACCGCAACCCGGGGAACATCGAGCACGTCCCTGCCAACAAGTGGCAGGGGCTGGCCGAGCCGCCGTCGGATGGGCGTTTCTGCCGCTTCACCAGCCACGAGTTCGGCATCCGCGCGCTCGCCGCCCTGCTGGTCACCTACCAGGACCGGCACAAGCTGCGCACGCCGCGCGCGATCATCGAGCGCTGGGCGCCCAAGGTGGAGAACGACACCGCGGCCTATATCGCGGTGGTGGCGCGACGCATTGGCGTCGCGCCGGACGATGCCATCGACCTGCATCGGAACGAACACCTCCGCCCGCTGGTCGAGGCCATCATCCACCATGAGTGCGCCGGGCTGAGCTATCCGGCCGCGGTGATTGACCGCGCGCTCACCCTGGCCGGGGTCCCGCCCGCGCCGCCGGTGACATTGCGGGAGGTGGCCGCCGTCACCGGCACCGGGCGTGGTGCGGTCCTCGTGGGCGCGGCGGGCATCGCCACCGCCGTGGCACAGGCGGCGCCGGCCATCCAAGCGCTGGGCACGCTGGCGCCCGCCGTCGCCATCGCGGTCATCGTCGCGGCCGTGGCGGGCGTCCTCGCCTGGCGGCTGCGGCGGCCCGCATGAGCGCCTTCGTCGCGGCCATGGATGCGCTGGCCGCGGATCCGAACATCGGAGCGGATGCGAGCTATCGCGCGGGCGGGACCGGTGCGCCGGTCCTGCTCCGCGTGGTCCGCTCGTCGCCGGATCGGCTGGGCGATGCCTTCGGCACCAGCGCGATCCAGGCCGGCGACGTGCTGACGGTGGCCATCGCCGTCCTCTCCAGCGTCGAGGCGGACGACACCTTCACCCTCGGCGCCGACACCCTGACCGTCCAGCACGCCGAGCGGGATGCCGCGGGCATCGCCTGGCGCGTCTTCTGCCGCCGATAGGAGAACCGCCATGATCGACCCGGAGCGCATCGGCGGCATCGTCGGCGAGGCGCTGCTCGCCGGCGCCCTGGGTGCGCTCGGGGCAATGGCGCGCTTCTCCTCCACCGACCGGCCACTGCTGACCCGCGCCTATCTGCTGCACGCGCTGGCGGGCGGCAGCCTCGGCACGGGCGCCTGGCTCATCGCGCACGCCTTCGAGCTCGATGGCTGGTGGCTCTTCGCTGTGGCGTGGCTGGCCGGCACGCTGGGCTACGCCGCGCTGCACGACCTGCTGCTGCGCATCCTCAGCCGCAAACTCGGCGGGCGCTGATCCATGCGGCTCGGCGCCAGCATCGTCGGCGATCTCCGCAAGGTGCTGGCCGATGAGGTGCGCGCAGGGGAGCGCGCAGCCATGACTGCCATTCGCGCCGAGACCGATCAGGTGAAGGCCGAGCTACGCCGGCAGGTCACCATCGCCTTCTCCGGCAATGCGCGGGGCATCGCCAATGCCTGGCGGTCGATGATCTTCCCGCGGACGGGGCAGTCGCTGCGGCCGGCGGGGCTGGTGTTCACCAAGGTGCCGAATGTCATCGATGCCTTCGAGCGGGGCGCGCTGATCCGCGCCAAGGGCGGCGGGAAGTTCCTCGCCATCCCGACCGGCTTCAACGCCGCCAGGGGCCGGCGTGGCCGAGGCGAGAAGGGGATGCGGGTGACGCCCGCGCAGATGGTCGCCTCGGGCCAGGCCTTCCTGCGGCCGTTCAAGTCGGGCCGGGGCTTCGTGTGGTGCCTGCCACTGCGGCAGGGCGAGCAGACCGGGCGCCGGCGGCGGACCCGCCTCGTGGCCGGCGGCGTGACGGAAGTCGGCACGGCCAATCGCAAAGGCCGCGAGGCCTGGGCGCGCGGGCTGCTGGAGCAGGGAATGGTGCCGATGTTCCTACTCCTGCCCCAGGTGAAGCTCGCCAAGCGGCTCGATGTGCGCGGCGCCGCCGAGCGTGGGCTGCGCCGCCTGCCAGGGCGATTTGTCGCGGCCTGGGAACGCGAGAGCGGGAGGTCAGCGTGAGCGCGCGCGAGACCGCCATCGCCGCACTGCACAGCCGGCTCGTCACTCAGCTGGTGGTGCGGAATCCGGCACCGCTGGTGCTGCGCGGTGAGACCATCCCGCAGCGCATTCCTGCTGGCGGGCTGGTACTGGTCCGAGATGGCGAGACGGTGGAGGAAACGCCGATCCTTTCCCCGCTCGCCTGGCAGATCGAGCATCGTGCTGAGGTCGAGATCACCGTCGCCGGCGCCACTCCCGCCGCCCGCAACACCCTGCTCGACGCGCTGCTGGTCGATGTCGCCGCGGCCATCACCGCCAACCGCACCCTCGGCGGCGCCGTCGAATGGACGCAGCCCGGCAGCGTCGCCTTCGAGGATGTCGAGTTCGAGGGTGCCGCCGCGGCCCGCGCCGCCGCCATCCCCGTCACCCTCTGGTTCACCGTTGCCGGCTCGCCGCTGGCCTGATCCCCATCCAGGAGAAAGCCCATGCCTCGTGCCATCGGCGCGAATTGCCGCCTGCTCATGCTGCCCGAGACCGTCTACGGGACGGCGCCCGGCAGCAACTGGCGGCGCATGCCGTTCCTGTCCTGCGACCTGGGCGCGGAGCAGCCGCTACTCGATGCCGACGTCATCGGCGTCGGCAGCAACCGGGATCCCGCCGCGCCCTTCCTCGACACGGTGACGGTCGCCGGCCAGGCGGTGGTGCCGGTCGACCTGATCAACATCGGCCACTGGCTGCGGCTGCTGCTCGGTGCGCCGACCACCAACGGTACCATCAACTTCATCCACACCTTCGGCTCGGGCGCGGCCTCGCTGCCCAGCAATGCGATGGAGATCGGCTATCCTGACGTGCCGAGCTTCGACGTCTGCACAGGCGTGCGCGCCGACACGCTGGAGATGGACTTCACGCCTACCGGTGCCGCGACGGCCACCTTCGGGCTGCTCGGCCAGGGCTCGGTGCGCACCGGCGCCACGTCAGGCGGGACGCCCACCAGCGCGGCCTATACCGCCTTCAACAAGGCCCAGGGATCGATCACGCGCAGCAGCGTGGCGCTGGCGCAGGTGACCGGCGCGCGGCTCACCTATGCCAACGGGATGGAGGCGGTGCGCACCATCCGCGCCGATCGTCGCGTCGAGGGCGTGGATCCCGGCATCGCGCGTTGCACCGGCCAGATCACGGCGCGCTTCGAGAACACGACGCTGCTCGCCCAGGCGCAGGCCGGCACCTCGGCGGAATTCGCGCTGGCCTTCACCATCGACGCCAACCGCAGCCTGACCATCACGCTGCACGAGGTCTATCTGGCGCTGGCCAAGACACCGATCGAGGGGCCGGCCGGCGTGGAGGCCAGCTTCGATTTCCGCGCTGCATTCAACGCGACGGCGACGCGTATGGTGACGGCAGTGCTGCGGAACCAGCAGGCGGGGACGGAGTACGCTTGATACCAGCCTGCGTCGCTGCCCTATTTTAGTTACCCCGCACAGCAGGACAGCTTACCGACCTCCTTGGAGAAGCTCAGCGCAGCCAGCTTCAGCGCTTCGACCGTCGTCAGGTAGGGGAAGATCGTCGCCGACAGGTCGGCCACGGTCAGCCTGTGCTTCACCGCCAAAACAGCGGTCTGGATGCTGTCCCCAGCCTCCGGCGCCAGCATGTGCGCGCCCAGGAGCCGCCCGCTCCCTCGCTCCGCCACCAGCTTGATCAGCCCCCGCGTGTCGCGGGCTGCCAACGCCCGGGGCACCTGGTCGAGCGGTACGATCCTGGTCTCGACCTCCAGCCCCGCACGTCGGGCCGCCGCCTCGGTCAGGCCGACGCTCGCCACCTGCGGGTCACTGAAGGTCACCTCTGGCATGGCCGTGGCGTCGTAGCGCGGCGCGCTTTCGTCGCCGAGCGCGTTCTCCGCAGCGATCTTGCCGCCGTGGGCCGCCATATAGACATAGAGGTCACGGCCAGTAACGTCGCCCGCCGCGTAGACCCCCGGGCGCATCGTGCGCATCCGGTCGTCGACCTGGACGGCGCCGCGGCTGTCCAGCACCACGCCAGCCTCCTCCAGACCCATCCCAGCTGTATTTGGGGTCCGGCCTGTGGCCACGAGCACGCGCTCGGCGAAGAGCGTAACTGCGGTACCCTCGGTGTCCCGGGCGACGAGCTCGACTCCGCCGTTCCCAGCCTGCCGTATGGCTTCGTAGGACACCCCAGACCGGACCTCGACGCCCTCGGCGCGGAGGTAGTCGGCCAGCGCCGCGCTCACCTCCGGCTCCGCACCGGGCAGCAGCCGGGAACGGCACACGATGGTCACGAGCACGCCGAAGCGGGCAAACATCTGGCCGAGCTCGACGCCAATGACGCCGCCGCCGATCACCAGGAGCGAGGCGGGGAGCTCTTCGAGCTCCATCGCGGTCGTGCTGGTGAGCCAGGGGACCGTGTCCAGCCCGGGGATCGCCGGTGCGGCGGGCGACGTCCCGGTCGCGATGATGACCTTCCCAGACCGGTAGGCTGCGTCCCCGACCATGACGGCGCCATCTGGCGTTAGGTGTGCCCGTCCCGGGACGTAGGTGACGTCGGGGTATTGCGGCAGGAGATCGGCGTACTTCGCCTGCCGGAGGCTCGCGACCAACTCGTCCTTCTGCGCGACGAGAGCCTTCCAGTCCCCCAGCCGCGCCGATGCGGTGATCCCGGCGAAGCGCGAGGCGGAGCGCGCTTGGTGCAGCGTCTCCGCCGCCCGGATGAGCGCCTTCGACGGCACGCAGCCAATGTTGACGCAGGTGCCGCCAATGGTTCCGTCGCCGACCAGCGTGACTTTCGCGCCAAGCTCCGAAGCGCGGATTGCCGCGGAGAAGCCCGCTGACCCGGTGCCGATCACGAGGAGGTCCGGTGTACGCTCGCCGTGGCTCGGCTTGACGCCGCAGCAGTCATGCTGGGCAGGCTGCGGTGCGAAGAAGTTCACGGTGGTTCCTTTGCTTTTCATTGGTCCGGCAGCCTAGGCGGAGCGCCGACGCCGGTAGGCCGCGTAGGCGACGATCCCAAGAAACAGGACCATCGCCGGGATCAGAACGTAGTCGAGGTAGCCAAGCACGGCCGAGAGACCAACGGCGCCGAACAGGACAGCCAAAATTGGGGTGAAGCAGCACAAAGCAGCCACCATGAAGCCAATGATGCCGGTGGCCATGAGCTTGCGGTTTTCCATGTCAGCGGTCCTTGCCCACGCGCCCGGGGGAACCGCCGGGGTCGAGCGCGAGCGCCTCGCGCGCCATCGGTTCGGTGACAAGCGTCCAGTCCGGTATCACCACGCCGGGGCGGAACGCGAAGGCATGGCCGACGGTGCCGATCATCCGTTCGACGATATCCATGGGGCCTCCGGGGGCTTCGTGGGCTGCCCTACTGCACCGCTCGCGAGGGGAATCCGGCGTTGGTCGTCGCCTGCACCAGGGCCGCGATGTTGGTCCTGGTAGTGTCAAACGTGACCGTCGCAGTGGCCGTCCCGGAGTGTTCAGCGACGGTCACCCGGCTCACGCCGGGCATACGGGTGAGGGTCCGCCTCACGATGGGCGCGCAGGTAACGCAGGAGATGTTCTGCACTTCGAGAGTTGCCGTCTGTTCGGCGGCGAAGGCCGTGGCGCCGGTGGCCAGGACGAGTCCCAGGGCGGCGGCAAGGCGGGTGATCAACTTCATGTCTGGCTTCCTTTTCAAAACGGCTACAGGAGGATTGACGCGGCGTATGGGAAGGCGAGGGCTGCCACGACAAGGGCGGCCGCGCTCCAGAGGGCGACCTTGGCGATCCGATCGGAGGCCGGTCGGGCGCAGTACGAGCCATCGGCGCAGGCCGCGGCCTTGGGCTTGCGGTAGACCGCGAAGAACCCGGCTACGAGGCAGGCCAGGGTGATGGCGATGAAGACCGGCTGATAGGGCGCCAGGACCGTCAGGTTGCCGATCCAGGCGCCGCTGACGCCGACCAGGAACAGGCCGAGGGGTAGGAGGCAGCAGCTCGACGCGCCGAGGGCGGCCAGCAACCCCACCATGGCCAACAACGCCTTGGGCGAGCCACTTCCATCCGCCGTTGGCTCCCCCGTGTCACCTGGGGCAAGGACATTCCGTTTCGCTTGGTCGCTCATCGCCGCCTGGCCCTTCTCCGTCATCTCGACCAAGATGGGACCTGTAGTAACTACAGGTTCAAGGGGGAATCTACGCCCTCTGGGAGATGGCGATGGACGGCAGGCAGCAGGGCATTTCGATCGGCGACCTGTCCATGCGGACGGAGGTCAACATTGAGACCATCCGGTACTACGAGAAGATTGGCCTGCTGCCCGCCCCGGGGCGGACGGGAGGGCGGCACCGGGTGTACGGGCCCGCGCACGTCGCGCGGCTCACCTTTGTGCGGAGGAGCCGCGAGCTGGGCTTTAGCCTTGAGGAGATCCGTAGCCTCCTGAGACTTGTCGACGGCGGCCACAGCTCGTGCTCGGACGTGCAGATCGTGACGCTCAAGCATCTCGATGATGTGCGAAAGAAGATCGGCGACCTCCAGCGGCTGGAGCGGACCCTCAGCGAGGTCGCGTCACGCTGCCAGGGCGGGTCGGTTCCGGATTGTCCCATCGTCGAGGCTCTGTACGCGCCCGCGCAGGGCGCCGAGGCGTGACCGCTCCTGTAGGTCTCGGGAAAGGGCCTTGAAGCTGTAGTTGCTACATGTCCGAGGGTCCGGTCGCGTGCGCTCCGCTATCGGACCTCCTCGGGGCGCCGATCGGCCGTTTCATGGGCATCGCATTTCACCTCGACTGAACTCCCGAAGAACCCGCCTCGGTCGGCTCGTGCCTGCACCCACCGGGGAAGCCCGGGCGCAACACTTATGGAGAACATCGGCATGCTCACCCTCGACCTCCCGGTCGAGCCGTACTGGCTCGACCTTCCCCGCGGCGTGCGCGTGGAGATCCGCCCCGTCACCACCGCCGTCATGGCGGCCGCCCAGGCCGGCTCGGCGCGTCGCCTCGGCGCGCTTCGGGCCGCGGAGGCCGACCTCGACCCCGACATGGCCCGCGGCTTCGCCTTCGCCTTCCTGGTCAAGGCGCTGGCCCGCCATGCCGTCACCGCCTGGGAGGGCGTCGGCGACGCGGCCGGCAATCCGCTGCCGCTCTCGCCCGAGGCCGTCGAGCGCCTGATGGACATGGACGAGATGGCCGCCGCTTTTTGGGACCGCGCCACCGGCCCGGTCGCCGCCGTGGCGCTGGAGGGAAACGGCTGAGGGCTCGCGCCGAATGGCACTTCGGCCAGGGCCCTGACTACTGCCGCGGCTGCGCGGCGCTCGATCGCGACTGCGGCCTTGCCTGCCCCTACGCCGCCCACGCGCCGGCCAGCGTCGAGGGCGCCGCCTGTTGGGCCGCCGGCACCACCTGCGCCACGGCGACCATGGCGGGCCTTGATCTCGACATGCCGGCGGCGCTGACCACCGCCCGCGAGATGGGCGCCTCCGGCTGGGCCGCCGCCGAACTGCTGCTCGCCATGCGCATGGGTCTCGCCGCTGGCAGCGCCGCCGGGCGCACTGATCCCCCCGGACCCTGACCACCCCACCGACTTAGGAGGCGCGACGCATGGCTGACGCCACCCGCCGCGTCTCGGTCCGGCTGTCGCTCGACGATGCCGCCCGCGTCAAGCAGGAGCTCCGCGAGGTCGGCGAGACCGGCCAGCGATCCCTGGAGCGCATCCAGGGCGGCGCCGATCGTGCCTCCCGCGCGCTGGACCTGCTCGACGTCGCGATCCGCGGCGTGCAGATCGCCGGCCTCGCCGCCGGGCTGCGCGCCGTCGTGGTGGCGGGTGATGCGCTCACCCAGTCCATGGGCCGGCTCAACACCGCGCTCGGCTCCGTCGAGCGCGCCGGCGAGATCTATGACCGGCTGTATCGCGACAGCCTGCAGACCGGCGTGGCGGTGCGCGAGAGCGTGGACGCCTTCGCGCGCTTCTCGATCGCGGCCCGCGAGATCGGCGCCACCTCCGATCAGGTCGCCTCCCTTGTCGGTGGCCTGCAGCGCATTGCCATCGCATCGGGCGCCAGCCAGCAGGAGATTGCCTCCAGCACGCAGCAGCTGGCCCAGGCGCTGGCCTCCGGCACGCTGCAGGGCGACGAACTCCGCTCGATCCTCGAAGGCCTGCCCACCCTGGCGCAGGCGCTGGCCCGCGAGCTCGGCGTCTCGATCGGCGAGCTCCGCAAGCTCGGCTCCGAGGGCAAGCTCACCGCCGACACGGTGTTTCCCGCGCTGCTGCGCGCGGTCGAGCGGCTGAATGGTGAGTTCGAGCGCGCACCGCTCTCCGTCGGCCGCGCCTTCGGCCAGCTGACCGCCGCGGCCGACCAGTTCCTCGCCCGGCTGGACCAGGCGATCGGGCTGTCCAACGCCCTGGCGCGGGCGCTCTCCGGCGCCGCCCGCGTGCTGGATGGCGTCCGCCGCGGCTCCGGCCTGCTGCTGCCCTCTGAGCAGGAGGCAGACCGCCGCGCCCAGGCCGAGGCCTTGCGCGCCCAGATCGCCCGCCTCGAGGCGGAGAACGACGGCCGCGACAGCCTGCGCTCGCAGCCGCGCCGTGGCTCGATCCGCGGGGGCCTGGTCGGCACCGCCCAGCAGCAGGCGGGCGTCGATCGCGCCGCGCGGCTGGAGGAATTGCGGCGGCAGTACGCCGAACTCCAGGATGAGATCACCCGCGGCGAGCAGGCTGCCGGCGAGCGCCAGCGCACCGAGCAGGAGGGCGCCGCTGCCCAGGCCGCCGAGGCCCGCCGTCGCCGCACGGCCGCGGATGCCGAGGAACTCCGCAAGGCGCTCGACGACCGCTTCCGCATCAACAGCGAATACGATGACCGCGTCCGCCGCCTGCGCGAGGCCGAGGCCGCCGGCGGCATCACCGCTGCCGATCGCACCCGCCTCGAAACCCTGGCGCTCCGCGAGCGCGACGAGGCCCTGCGCCGCATCGAGGGCACCACCCGCCGTGTGGCCGCCATCCCGCGCCCCGACCGCGAGGCCGAGCGCGAGATCAACGATATCATCCGCGAGCGCGAGCGGCTGATCCAGAACAACGAGAACGCCCAGGAACGCTACACTCGCCGCCTGGAAACCCTCGGCCGGCTGGTGGAGCGGTCCGAACGGATCGGCCAGCCCATCCCGGACGAGACCGTCTCGCGCGAGGCCAATGCCGCGCTGGAGGAGTTGGAGCGCAGCCAGCAGCGCGTCCAGCAGGCAACCGAGCGCACCAGCAACACGGCGCGCGAGCTCGGCCTGACCTTCTCCTCGGCCTTTGAGGACGCGATCATTAAGGGCGAGAGTTTTTCCAAGGTGCTGCAGGGCATCCTGCAGGACATCGCCCGCATCGTGGTCCGCCGCACCATCACCGAGCCGCTCGGCACGGCGGTGACCTCCAGCCTCAGTGGCTTCGACTTCGGCTCGATCTTCTCGGGGATCGGCTCGGCGCTGGGTGGGCTGTTCCGCGCCGAGGGTGGGCCGGTGGCGGGCGGCCAGCCCTACATCGTGGGCGAGCGGGGGCCCGAATGGTTCGTGCCGAGCTCCGCAGGCACGGTGCTGCCCAACGGCATGGCGCCGGGTGGGCCCGTCATCAACCAGAGCATCACCATCGATGCGCGCGGCGCCGATGCCGGGGTCGAGGCCCGGCTGCGCGTGCTCTCGGCGCAGATCGTGCGCCAGGCCAGTGCGGCCACGCTCGACGCCATCCGCCGCGGCGGCAGCGCCACCAGCATTGTGCGGGGATAGGGCAGATGACCGAATACGCCTGGCCCGCCGTGCTGCGGCCGTCGCGGCTGAGCTTCTACCTGCAGCACAACACGCTGCGTTTCGTCTCGCCGGTCACCCGCGCCACGCAGGTGTTGCGGCGCGAGGGTGCCCGCTGGGTGGCCGAGGCGAGCTTCGAGCCGCTGGGGCGCGTGCAGGCCGGGGTGATGGATGGGCTGCTGGCGGCCCTCGCGGGATCCGCCAACACGGTGCGCATCTGGGACTGGCGGCGGGAGTACCGCACCGGCGATCCGCGCAGCCAAGGCGACGTGCCGACCGGGCCGTATTCCTTCTCGGACGCGACGATCTTCACCGATGGTACCGGCCTGGTGGTGGGCTCGGGCAATCCCTCGCTCGCGGCCGGCGCGCCGCGTGGCGCGCTGTCCATCGTCACGCAGGGCTGGTGGCCCAGCACGGTGGCGGTCGGCGCCGGCGACTATATCGGCCTCGGCGGCCGGCTCTACATCGCCACCGCCGCGGTCGCGGCCTCCGGTGCCGGCACCGCCACCATTGCCATGGCGCCGCCGCTGCGCGCCCCGGTGGTGGTGGGCGAGCCGCTGATCCTCTCCCTGCCGAGCGTGCCGATGCGGCTGGTCTCGGATGACGAGGCCGCGAACCCGACGCGGCCCGGGCCCTTCGCTTCCGTCACCATCCGCATGGAGGAAGCCCTCTGATGTCCGGCACCCCACGCCTCAGCAACCAGGCGGCGGCCGCCGCCACGGCGCCGATCGCCACGCCGGTCGTGCTGATCGAGCTCGACTTCGCCACTGGCCCCTTTCGCGTCTGGACCGGACTCGGCCCGCTGGATTGGGCGGGGAAGGTGTTCGAGGGCGCCGGCAGCATCGGTGCCATCTCGGATGTCGAGGAAACGGTCGAGCTGCGGGCCGTGCGCCTGACCCTCGCCCTGTCGCCCGTGCCGCAGGAGGTGGTGGATATCGCGCTGGCCGAGCGCAGCTACCGGCTGCGGCCGGTCACGCTTTGGGGCGCGCTGCTCGATGCGCAGGGTGCCTTTGTCGCGGACCCATTCCCACTCTGGGCGGGGCTGATGGACACGATGGAGGTGACGGACGGCGCCGAGCCCTCCGTGGCGCTGGCCTGCGAAAGCCGGCTGGTGGACCTCGAGCGCGCCGAGGTGCGGCGCTACACGGATGCCGACCAGCAGGCGGAATTTCCCGGCGATCGGTTCTTCGAGTTCGTGCCGGCGCTCCAGGAGGCGGAGATCCGGCTGCCGAACCAGTGACGCGGTTGCCTGACTGGCCGGAGCGGCTGGCGACGCTCATCACTGCCGCCGAGCATCGCCCCTTCGAGGCTGCGCGCTGGAACTGCGGGCGCTTCGCCCTGGCGGCGGTGGTGGCCTGCACGGGCCTGCGACCATCATGGCAGCACCGCACCACGCTCGCGGAGATGGCCGACACAGCGGGGTACCCGCGCGTGCCGGTGCCCTTCGCTCGAGCTGGCGACGTGGTCTTGGCCGCAGACCCCGACCGCCTCGGCGTCGTGCTGGACGCCGGCCGCGCCGCCTTCGTCGGTGCCTCGGGCCTGGTCCGCCTCCCCATCACCGCCTGCACCATCGCCTGGAGGGTTGGCTGATGCCCGTCGCCATCCCCTTCATCGCCGCCGCGGCGGGAGCCGCGGCCTCCGCCGTCATTGGCGGCGGCGTCCTGGGCGCCGTGGCGGCCGCCGGCGCCGCCCTGGTGGTCTCCGCCGTGGGTGCCGCGGTCTTCCGCCCCAAGTCGCCCTCCGCCGCCCGCAGCGCCAACGTCACGCCAGGGACGGACACCGGCCCGGGTTCCGGCTTCGACCCGCGCACGCCCGGCGCCGGCCGCACCCAGTCCTTCCGCCAGCCCATCACCGAGCACCAGATCGTCTTTGGCCGCTGCCGCACCTCCGGCCCCGTCCTGTTCCTGCATTCCGCCACCGACGATGAGGGCCGCGCCGACGGGTTCCTGCACGTCGTCGTGGTGCTGGCCGCCCATCGCGTGCGCGCCATCGGCGAGGTGTTTCTCAACGGCACCGCCTCCACCGACGCCAAGTTCGTCGGCCTCCTGCGCATCGACCGCGCGCTGGGCGATCCCGGCCAGGCCGCCAACGCCAATCTCGTGGCGGACACCGGCGGCCAGTGGACCGCGGCGCATCGCGGCCAGGGCCGGGCCTATCTCGCCGTCCGCCTCAAGCTGCGGCCCGAGGCCTTTCCCTCCGGCGCCCCCAGCCTCTCCGCCATCGTCGAGGGGGCTGACACCATCCTCGATCCGCGCACCGGCGCCACGGGCTGGTCCGACAATCCCGCACTCTGCCTGGCCTGGTATCTGACCTCGCCTTTTGGGTGGCGCGCCGCCTGGGCGGATATCGACCTGCCGGCGCTCATGGCCGCGGCCAATACCTGCGACGAGATCATGGGCCGGCGCGATGGCACCGCCGAGCGGCGCTACACTGTCAACGGCGCCGTCACGCTCGGCGAGGGCAAGATCGCCATCACCCGCAAGCTGGTCGCCGCAATGGCCGGCGCGCTGGTCGTGAGTGGGGGGCGCTTCTACATCCATGCCGGGGCACCGGCGTTGCCGGCCGCGACCCTCACCTCGGACGATCTGCGTGGCGACGTCACCATTGTGGGTTCGCGCCCGCGGCGCGATCTCTTCAACGGGGTGCGGGCCGTCTATGTCGAGCCGGCTGCCGCCTGGCAGCCGACCGATGCGCCGCCGCTGCTGGCCAGCAACTACGTCACCGAGGATGGTGGCGAGGCAATCTACCGCGACATGGAGTTCCCGCTCACCACCTCGGCGGCGACGGTCCAGCGCCTGATGAAAATCGAGCTGGAGCGCAACCGCCGCCAGCGCGAGGTGGCGATGCAGGCCAACCTCTCGGCGCTGCGGCTGCGGCCCTGGGATGGGGTGACGGTGGCGTTGGAACGGCTCACGCCCTTTCCGGCGCGGGTGACGGGCTGGGCGCTGGCGCCTGATGGCGGGGTGAACCTGCAACTGGCCGAGGAGGATCCGGCCGTCTGGGCCTGGAACCCGGCGACGGATGAGCGCGCGACGGGGCAGAACCCCTCCGTGGTGCTGCCCAACCCGGGCGTGATCGCTGCGCCGGCCGCCATCCTGGTGGAGACGCCGCTCGGGACAGCCTTCACCGCGATCGCGGTTTCCTGGTCCGCGGTGGGCTCGGCCTATCTCGCCGGCTACGAGATCGAGTTCCGCCCCACCTCCGTCGCCGTCTGGCAGGGCTATGCGGGCGGCTTCGGCGCCATCGCCGTCGCCATCCCCACCGCGGAGCCGACCGCCTTTCGGGTGCGGGCCCAGGCGCGCAGCGGCGCGGTGTCGGGCTGGCGGGAGGCGCTGGTCCCGGCCGCAGCGTCAGGCTTGGCCGCGACCGGCATCGCCGCCGGCGTGCGGCTGTCGGGCGGCTTTCCCCCGGACGGGGTACGGTTGCAGGTCTTCGAGGCCAGCAGCGCCAGCCTTGCCGCCGCGACCAAGCTGGCCGCCGAGCCGACCGCACTCCCCTGGGACCGCACCGGCCTCACCACCGGCCAGACCCGCTGGTACTGGCTGCGCAGCGTCTCGGCCGAGGGCAACGTCTCAGCCTTCGCCGGCCCGGTCACCGCCACCGCACTGTAGGAGGCCCGCCATGCCGGCGCGCATCGATGACCTGCTGGTCCTCAACGCCAACCTCAACAAGACCGACTTCGCGAAGTATCTGCGCGACCGCGAGGCGGTGCTGCCGACCGATTTCGGCGGGCTCGGCGATGGCGTGGCGAACGATCGCACGGCCATCCAGGCCTGCTTCGATCGCGCCGCGGCCGATGGGAAGTTTGCGGTCATCCCGCCCGGCACCTGGAACGTGGGCAGCGGGGTCACGCTCGGTGGCGGCGCCCGCGGCCTGATCATGCGCGGCGTCATCCGATACACAGGCGCGGCCAACGCGCCCGCCACCGTGCTGACGCTGGGCGATGGCGGCACCACGCGCAATGGCGAGAAGCTCTATGCCGGGCTACAGGTGATCAGGCAGACGCAATCCGATTGGGCCTCCGAAGCCGATATCGGCATCCTGGTGCGCAACATCGACGCCTCGGTGGTGGAGCTGCGCCTGGTCTCGGGCTTCACCATCGGGATGCGGACGCTGGGCGATGGCCGCGGAGTCGAGGACAGCACCTTTCACCTGCTGCGCATCCTGAACAACCGCTACGGGCTCGACATCCGTGCCGAAACGGCGACGGCCTGGAACACCTCCATCCGCTACTATGGCGGCCACTTCGCCCTTGCCACGGGGATCAACCCCACCATCGACCGCTACGGCATCCGCTTCTCGCGCGGCGCCGGCGGTTACAACAACCACAATCGGCATGTCTTCGACGGGCCGAACTTCGAGCTGCGGCAGCTCGACCCGAACGTCGCCATCCCTTTCCTGAACGAGACGGACGGCACCGCCATCATCGGGCGCGCGCTGCGCATGGAGGCCTGCTCGCCGATCGTGGCGCGGCACACTGGCAGCGCGACCGACTGCGAATATGAGGTGGCCTGGGCCAATACCTATGCCGTGCGGATGGACTACACCTCCACCGCCGACCGCGCCGGCAACGCGGTGATCAATCGCCACCGCGCGCCGGCGTCGCGGCTGCTGCGGGTGCTGGAGGCGGTGCCGAACCTCCGCGCCGCGGCCTTTCGGCAGAGCGCGACCGAGATCGGCGTGGAGAGGCTGGCGACGCTGGCGACCTCCACCACAGCAGCCACCACCTTGGCTGGGCTGAGCTTCAACGGGCTGGACGGGATCGCCGCCACCGCGCGCGGGCTGCTGCTGGATGCGAACCGGGGCATGGCCATCGTGGTGGACACCTCCTCGGCGAAGGAGTTCGCGCTGGCGCATTGGCTGGTCGGCGGGGTCGATGGCGGGCGGCTTTTCGTGCGCGTGTTCGATGCGGCAGCCAATGTGCGGGAGAACATCGCCGGCGACGTGCTGGCCTCGGGCACCACCATGCAGTGGAACGCGCCGGCGAAGGGCTGGAATGCCGGCGCGGTGATGGCCGATGCCTCGCTCAACCGGAGGCAGACGATCCGGGTGGGTGCTGGCGTGGCCTTCGCGCAGGTCGGCATCGTGGGCTTCGACGGGCAGATCGAGCTCGAGGCGCTGCGGCTGTTCGGGCTGCCGGAGGCGGCTCCGGCCGTGCTCTATGCCTGCCCCTCGGTGCCGGTAGGGACGCGAAGCCTGGCGCTGGAGACGACATGGGACCTGCCGAGCCTGACCGCAGGCGCGACGGCGAACATCGACGTCACGGTGCCTGGCGCGCGGCGCGGCGACTTCGCCGATGCCTCGCTCGACACCAGCAGCATCGCCTTCGTGCTGGACTGCCATGTGTGGTCGAACAACAGCGTGCGCGTGACGGCGCGAAACGTCAGCGCGTCGACGGTGGACCTCGCAGCGGTGGCGCTGTCAGTCCAGGTGGTGAAGCGCAGGGTGGCGTAGAACCAAACGAGC
This sequence comes from Falsiroseomonas selenitidurans, assembly GCF_012103215.1. Classification (GTDB taxonomy): domain Bacteria; phylum Pseudomonadota; class Alphaproteobacteria; order Acetobacterales; family Acetobacteraceae; genus Falsiroseomonas; species Falsiroseomonas selenitidurans. The sequence continues at coordinate 18,786 of NZ_JAAVNE010000041.1, read as the reverse complement.
CTGCGTCGCACCCCCAAATGCGCCGATCACCGCCGCCCCACCAGCATCCGCAACTTCTCCAGCGCAACTCGCTCGGATTCCTTGTAGTCCACGGTCCCGGCAAACCGTCCCTCGGCATCCAGCAGGAAGACGCTCGCCGAATGGTCCATCGTGTATCCGCCGCCCTCCAGCGGGACGCGACGGTAGAACACACGGAAGCCGTTCGCCGCCGCGGCGATCTGCGCCTCGGTGCCGGTCAGGCCGATGATCCTCCGGTCGAACGCCTCCAGATAGGCGGCCATGGCCTGCGGGGTGTCGCGCTCCGAATCGACGCTCACGAAGACCCACTGGATGCGATCCGCGTCCGGCCCCAGCGCCTCGATGAAGCCGGTCATCTCGGTGAGCGTGGTCGGGCAGACATCGGGGCAATAGGTGAAGCCGAAGAACACGGCCATCGGCCGGCCGCGGAAGTCGCGCTCCGTCACCGCGCGGCCGCGATGGTCGGTCAGGCTGAACGGCCCGCCGATCGCCAGCGTCTGCGGCCCGGTCGCCACGCGCGGCGGCGCCAGTGGACCATCGGAGACCAGCCACCCGCCGGTGGTGGCCAGCAACAGGGCACCCAGGACGCCAACGGCGCCCCAGGCGACCCAACGGATGATGCGCAGCACCGGCCGGCTCAATGGCCCTGGTGCGGGCCGGTGCCGCGCGCGCCCGGCGCATCGACAGCCAGTTCGACCGCGACCCGACCGGCGCGCTCGAACACCAGCGTCACCGGCACGCGAGCGCCCTGTTCGAAGCCGCCCTGCGGCCCGATCAGCATTAGATGCAGGCCGCCGGGGGCGAGCCGCACCTCCCCGCCCGGTGGCAGCGCGATGCCGCCGGCGATCGGGCGCATGCGCATGATGCCGTCGGTGACGGACATCTCGTGCAGTTCGACGCGCGCCGCGCGCGGCGTCTCGGCCGCGACCAGGCGATCCGGTGCGGCGCCGGTGTTGCGGATGACCATGTAGCCGGCGGCGGTCGGCGCCGAGGCGCCGACGGCACGCGTCCAGGGATGGTCGATGACCAGGTCGCCGGCACGGAAGTCGTGCGCGGCGAGCGGGGCGCCGAGGAAAGGCAGGGAGACGAAGGCAGCGCCGGTCATCAGGACCGCGCGCAGGAAGGTGCGACGCATAATGGGATTGCTCCGACAAGGGATGGAACGGCCCCGCGCCAGGCGGGACCGGCTTCAGCCGAGGGGCGGAGCGGCGGGCGGCGCGCGGGCCGGCGGCGGCGCCCGCGCCGGCGGCAAGGGCGATGCGCCGGCAACCGCGGCGCGGGGCGCGGCCAGCGGCGCCCAGGCCGGCATCGGCAGCACGACAGGAGTGGCCGGCGGCGCATCCACGGCATCGGGCAGGCGGCACAGCGGGCAATGCGTCACCTCCGCGGCATCCGGCGCCTGGTCGGGCGCGTCCGGCGCGGCCAGGCCGGACGGCAGGCACAGGGTTGCGCGCAGCATGGCGTCGAAGGCAGCCCGGTCCATCGCCGCGAAGACCGGGAGCGGCGCCAGCAGCCGCGCCACCATGCCCAACAGCACCAGGGCGGAGACCGGCCCTCGCAAGGCGCGCCAGATGTCCCTCATGCCGCGCGCGGCCCCCAGAGGATGATCGCGGCGCCGGCCAGAACGACCGTGCCGCCGGCAAGATCCGAGCGATCAGGCGCAATCCCCTCGACCACGCGCAGCCAGACCAGGCTGGCCACGACATAGATGCCGCCATAGGCCGCATAGGCGCGCCCCGCCGCGACGACCTCGACCAGGGTCAGCAACCACGCGAAGGCGATCAGCGCAGCGACGCCCGCAACTGCCCACACCGCCGAATGGCCGAGCCGCAGCCACGCCCAGAAGGCGAAGCAGCCGGCGATCTCCGCCAGCGCCGCCGCGGCGTAGATCGCCGCCGTCCTCATCGCCGGGCAGGCGCCTCGGCGACCTCGATGCCGGGGATGCAGGACTGCCGTGTCAGCCAGGGCCAGGGATTCTCCGCGCGGCCGTCGCGGCGCAGCTCGACATGCAGGTTCGCCCCGGTGGTGCGCCCGGTGCGCCCCACCACGCCCAGGTCCTGGCCCGCCGCGACCGGACGCCCGGCGGCCACGCCCGACGCGAATCGCGCGAGGTGGGCATACCGTGCGCGGGAGCCGTCGGCGTGCTCGATCTCGATCATCAGGCCGTAGTCGTAGTAGCGGCCGGCAAAGACCACCACGCCGTCGCTCGGCGCCACCACGGGCGTGCCCATCGGCGCGCGGATATCGACGCCAGGATGCGGCCTGCCGTGGCGCGAGCCGAAGCCGGAGGAGAACTCGCCTGCGACCGGCATAGTCGCTGGACAGGGGGCTGCGAGCGCGGCGGGCCCGGTACCGAGAACGAGCGCGACACCGAGGATCAGGGAGGGGCGATGGATCATGGCGCGGTCCGTGCCTTGACGCGCTCCGGAAGGCAACCCCGCATCCTCAGCCACGCGGCGTCGTGCCCGGCGGCAGCAGCGGGCGGACCAGCGCGGAGAAGCGCTCGAAGCTCTGCACGCCGCGATGCAACTGCCCGTTGATGACGAAGGACGGGGTCGCGTTGACGCCCGACTCGCGCTCGCCCTGGAGCCGCATCAGGATGATCGGGTCGGTGAAGCCGCGGTCGGTCATGCAGGCGTCGATCCGCGCCGCGGGAATGCCGGCGAGCGTGCCGGCGCGACGCAGCCAGGTGCGCGCATCCGGGCTGTGCGCCCAGGCCTCCTTGTTCGCGTAAAGCGTCGAGATCAGCGCCTCGTAGCGCTCCGGTCCGCCGCAATGGACCATCGCCGCCGCATCGAGCGCCACGCGGTCAAGCGGGAAGTCGCGCATCACGAATCGGACCAGCCCCGGCTCGATGAAGGTCGTGCGGATGCGCGGAAAGATCGTGGTGTGGAAGTTCGCGCAATTCCCGCAGGTCAGGGAGTGGTACTCGATAACCGCCACCGGCGCGTCGGCGCGACCGATGATGCGCTCGCCCGGCAGGGGGCGCGGCGTGTCGGGGCCGGGTGCCGTCGGCTCGAAGGCCTGGGGCCCGGGCGCCTGGGCGAAGGCGGCCGACGCGGGAACGGAGAGTGCCGCGGCGAGCGCCGCCCGGCGGGTGGTGGCGTGGGACATGGGTGGTTCCTCCGGTTCAAGGATCATGGTCATTGGGCCTGCACCTGTGGCGATGGTGCGCGGAAGCTGGTGAGCACCAGCAGCGTGACGCCGCAGACGATGGCGACATCGGCCATGTTGAAGGTCGGCCAGTGCCAGCCGCCGTAGTGCGCGTCGATGAAGTCGGTGACCGCGCCGATGCGCAGGCGGTCGAGGATGTTGCCGAGCGCGCCGCCGATGATGAGGCCGATTGCCGTCGCCTCGGTCCGGCTGGCCGCGCGCCGCAGCCAAAGCAGCAGCCAGGCCACCACCGCGAGCTTGATGCCGACCAGCAGCCAGACCGCGCCGGCGGCGCTTTCGGCGAACATCCCGAAGGTGACGCCGGTGTTGAAGCCGAGCCGCAGGTTCAGCACCGGCAGCAACGTGATGCCCTCGCTGTAGGGTGGCCAGAGCGCATCGAGCGCCCAGGCCTTGGTTGCCTGGTCGATGGCCGCGGCGATCGGCACGGCGAGCAGGCCGAAGCGCCGCAGGGCGCGGGGGGCGGGCGTGGTCATCCCAGCTGAGCCAGCCATGGAAAGGCCTCCAGGATCCAGATGGCGAGACGGGTCATCTCGCCGGTTGCGATGGCGAGGCCGGCGGCGAGCATGATGACGCCGCTCGCGACCTGCAGGATGCGCCCCAGCCGCCCGAGCCGCCGCGCGCGGGCCATCGCCGCCGGCAGGTAGAAGGCCGCCAGCAGGAAGGGCACGCCGAGGCCGAGCGCATAGGCGGCGAGCAGCCCGACGCCGGCGCCGGGCGTGAACGCCGCCGCCGTCAGCACGCCGGCCAGCACCGGCCCGATGCACGGCGTCCAGCCGAAGCCGAAGGCGACGCCGATCAGCGTCGCGGAGACCGGGCCGCCGCCCTCGCCCGGCGGCCTGAAGCGCAGGTCGCGCATCAGCGGTGCCACGCGCAGCAGGCCCATCTGAACCAGGCCCATCGCCGCGATCAGCAGGCCGGCGACTATGGTGAGCTCGTTGGACCAGCGCCGCAGCAGCCCGCCGATGGCGGTCGCCCCCAGGCCCAGCAGCACGAAGACCAGCCCGAAGCCCAACACGAAGAAGGCCGACAGGCGCAGCGCCCGCCACCGCTCCGCCCGCGCCGTCGCCAGGTCCGTCCCCGCCACCCAGGCGACATAGCCCGGCACAAGGGGCAGCACGCAGGGCGACAGGAAGGAGACCAGCCCCCCGCCGAAGGCCAGCACCAGGCCGAACAAGGTGAGGTCGATCGTCATGCGCGCCGCCGCCCGGCCAGCGCGAGCCCCGCCAGCGCCGCGACGCCGATCGCAAAAGGCACATCGCCGAAGCGCGCATAGGGCGTACCACCGGCCAGCGCCGCCGGCAGCGGCAGGTCCAGCACGCCCTCGGTCGCCAGCGGCAGCCGCGCGCGCTCGCGCCCCATCGCGTCGGTCACCAGCGAGATGCCGCTGTTGGCCACGCGCACCAGCGGCAGGCCGAGCTCGATGGCGCGCAGCCGGGCGGCCAGGGCATGCTGGTACGGGCCCCAGGAGGTGCCGAACCAGGCATCATTGGTCACTGTCAGGATCCAGCCGGGCATCGGACCGTGTGCCGGCAGCGTGGTGGGGAAGATCGCCTCGTAGCAGATCAGCGGCCAGAACGCCGGCAGGCCGGCGACGCGCATCGCCTGGCGCGGCGGGCCGGGGATGAAGTCCACCGTCCCCACTGTGAGCTTCGGCAGGTCCGCGAGCAGCCGACGGAACGGCTGGTATTCGCCGAAGGGCACCAGCCGGATCTTGTCGTAGGCCGCGGTGATCTCCCCGCTGTCGTCAAGCGCGACCAGGCTGTTGAGCAGCGCCGGGGCGCCATCGGCCGCGATGGTTTGCCGCACGGCGCCGGTCAGCAGCGCGCCGCCGGGCGGGACGATGCGCGCGACCGCTGCGCGGATCGCCGGCGCCTCAGCGAGGAGGTAGGGCACGGCACTTTCCGGCCAGATCACATGGGTGGGGGCCACGCCATCCGGCGCCGGCGCGGCGCTGAGCGCCAGCAGCCGGCCCAGGATTCGCTCGCGCTCTCCCTCGGCCCATTTCAAGTCCTGGGGGATGTTGGGCTGCACCAGGCGCAGGCGGATGTCCGGGACCTCGGCGGGCGTCGCATCGGCAAGGCGCGCCGCGCCCCAGGCCCAGGGCAGGGCGATGACGACCACCGCGGCCAGCGCGGGCCCGACGCGCCGCTGCCGCACCGCCACGCCCACCAGCACGGCGGCGAGCACGGCGAGCAGCCCCAGGCCATGGATGCCGACAAGGGCGGCCGCCTGCAGCCCGGCATCGCTGCCGCCCCAGGCATGGCCCGCGATGTTCCACGGAAAGCCGGTGAACACGGTGCCGCGCAGCCATTCGCCCGCGACCCAGGACGCGGCCAGCGCCAGGGCGAGCGGTACGCCGCCCGCGCGGCCGGCCAGCAGCCGCGCGGTGGCGACCGAGACGGCGGGGAACAGCGCCAGCCCGGCGCTGAGCGCGGCGAGCGCCGGCAGCGCCAGCGCGCCGAAGCGGGCCGCATCCACGCTGAAGGCCTCGGTGATCCAGGACAGGCCGACCAGGAACGATCCCAGGCCGAACAGCCAGCCGAGCGCGAAGGCACCGCGCAGCGATGCCGTCCGCTCCAGCAGGAACCACAGGCCGCCGAAGGCCGCCACGCCCGCCGGCACGACAAGCAGCGGCGCCAGCGCGAACGCGCTGAGCGCACCCAGGCCGAGGGACGCGCCACCCCAGGCCAGGCGCTGCGCGATGCCACGGATCGGCAGTGGCGCGGGCTTCACTCGGGCAAGCGCAGAAGTGCCGCGCATTGCCGAGCCGAACGCGGCAGGAGGCGTGCCGGACGCCCGTGACGGCCCGCAGCCTGTCACGGCGCGGCCTGCCGCGCGGGCACAGGCGCCAGCCGATCTTCCCGGGGGACGCGCGCCATCGAGACGGCGTAGAACAGGGCCGCGAGGCCAAGCAGGACAGCCAGCAAGGCCCGCGACCGTGAACGACGCCGCGCCAAGGCGCGGTGCAGCTCGGCACTGTCGTTCGCGGCCGGCGTATTCATCGTCAGTGCCAATGCGCCCGAAGCGACACGACCACTGCGCCTGCGCGTTCGAAGCGCAGCGTGACGCGGATCTCATCGCCGAGCGCGAGCGGTACCTGCAGGTCGCGCAGGAGAAGGTGCCGCCCGCCGGGCTCCAGGGCGACGACGTCGCCAGCAGGGATCACGAAGCCCTCGGTGACGGCGCGCGCGCCGCCGGCTGCGGACGCGTCTGGTTCGCGCAGTTCGACAGCGGCCGCGCCGGCCGACGTGGCGCCGAGCAGCCTCTCCGCTTCATGGCCGCGGTTGCGGATCGTCACGAAGCCGAAGGGCAGGCGCTGGTCGTTATCCGCGGCCTTCGCCCAGGCTCCGGTCAGAAGCAGGCTGCCCGCCTGAACATCCTGGGCCGCGGCCGGACCGGCCACGATCAGGCGCCACGCAAGGAGAACGGCGGGCATCAGCCAGCGCCGCCCGATGATGGTGTCGGGCGTCATGCGGTCGCCCGTCCGCTGTTCCGCGGCGCGCTGGTTTCCGCCATCAAGCACATCAGGCAGCATCCCTGGAACCCGCAGGCGTCCAGCGCAGCAGCCTGAGCGCATTCAGCGTCACCAGCACGGTCGCGCCGGTATCCGCCATGATGGCTGGCCACAGGCCGGTGATGCCGAGCATCGTCGTGACCAGGAACACCGCCTTCAGCCCGATCGCGACGGCGACATTCTGCTTCACGTTCGCCATGGTCGCGCGCGACAGGGAGACGAGTTCGGCCACCCCCGTCACGCGGTCCTTCAGCACGGCGGCATCGGCGGTTTCCAGCGCGACATCGGTACCGCCGCCCATCGCCACGCCGACATTGGCTGCCGCCAGCGCCGGCGCGTCGTTGATGCCATCGCCGACCATCACCACCGTGCCGCGCTCGCGCAGCTTGCCGATCTCGCGCAGCTTGTCGTCGGGCAGCAGTTCCGCCTTGGCGTCGAGGCCGAGCGAGATGGCGATCGCCTCGCCGGTGCGGCGGTTGTCGCCGGTCAGCATCACCGGGCGCACGCCAAGCGCGGTGATCGCCGCGATGCCGGACGCGGCATCCGCGCGCGGTTCATCGCGCAGCGCGACCAGCGCGGCCACGACGCCGCCGGCCAGCACCACCGACACCGTCTTGCCCTCGCCCTGGAGCCGCTCCAGCTCGGCTTCCAGCGGACCGAGCGCGGCATTGGACTCCCTCGCATGGCGCGGGCTGCCGATGCTGACCGCCACGCCGCCGACCGTGCCGGCCACGGCGCGGCCAGGGATGGCCGACTGCGCCTCGGCCGCCGGCACCGCGACCCCGCGCGCCGCCGCCTCCGCCAGGATCGCCTTAGCGAGCGGGTGGGAGGAGCCCTGTTCGACCGCGGCGGCGAGCGCGAGGACCTCATCGGCGATGCGCCCCTCGGCCGGCAGCACGTCGGTGACGCGCGGGCGGCCTTCGGTGAGCGTGCCGGTCTTGTCGAAGGCGACGGTCGTCGCGCTGCCGATCGCCTCCAGCGCCGCGCCGCCCTTGATCAGCAGGCCGCGTCGCGCGCCGGCCGACAGGCCCGAGACCATCGCCGCCGGCACCGAGATCACCAGCGCGCAGGGACAGGCGATCAACAGCACCGCGAGGCCGCGGTAGATGCTGGTGCTCCAGTCCCAGCCGAGAAGGAAGGGCGGCAGCAGGATGACCAGAAGGGCGACGATCATCGCGCCCGGCGTCCACCAGGTCGAGAAGCGCTCGATGAAGCGCTGCGTCGGCGCGCGGGAGGCGGTGGCCTCCTCCACCATGCGAATGATGCGCGCGATGGTGTTGTCGGACGCGGCACGCGTGACGCGCACGCGGATGGCGCCCTCGGCGTTGATGCTGCCGGCGACCACGGCCTCGCCGGGGCCGCGCGAGACGGGCACGCTCTCCCCGGTGACCGGGCTTTCGTCGAGGGCGGAGCTGCCTTCCTCGATCAGGCCGTCGCAGGCCACGCGGTCGCCGGGGCGGATCAGCACCAGGTCGCCGACCGCGAGCCGGTCGGCCGGCAGTTGTTCGGTCGTGCCGTCGGGCCGCAGCCGCAGCGCGGTGCGCGGCATGAGGTCGGCCAGCGCGCGGATGCCGGCGCGGGCGCGCCCGGCGGCGACGTTCTCCAGCAATTCGCCGACCGCGAAGAGCAGCACGACGACAGCGGCCTCCTCGGCGGCGCCGATGATCGCGGCGCCGATCGCGGCGGTGACCATCAGCGTCTCGATGCTGAACGGACTGCCGGCGCGGGCCAGGGCGAAGGCGCGCCGGCCGAAGGGCACCAGCGCGACGGCGGTGGCGGCGAGGAACAGCGGGTAGGTCAGCCGCTCCGGCAGGACGATGGACAGCGCGTAGGCACCGACCACCAGGCCCCCCAGCAGCCAGACGAGGATCGCCTTGCCGCTGCGCCACCAGGGCTTGCCGGCATCGGCAGGGTCGTCGTGGTCGTGGCCATGCGCCGCCGGGCCGGCGGCAGGTCCTGGCTCGGCACCATGCGCATGGCCTGCGTGGCCGTCCTTGCCGTCATGACCGTGACCGTCAGCGCCATGGGCGTGGTGATGGCCGCAATCGGCGTCATGGACATGAGCTGGGGCGGCCGCGGCGACGGGCGCCATTGGCATGACCTTGTAGCCCAGGATCTCGACCTGGCGAGCCACACCCTCGGCCGGCGTGGTGTCCGGCGCGAGCGCGACCGTCAGCCGCTCGGCCATCAGGTTCACCTGGACCTCCGAGACACCGGGCAGGCGTTCCACCGCCCTGGTCACCTTGGCGACGCACGAGGCGCAGTCCATGCCCTCGACCCGCCATGTCAGCTTCCTGGACTCACCCATGGCATCTGTCCTGATCGTCATGCGCGACCGTATGAGACCTCCAGCGGCTGGAGGTTCAAGGGGCTATTCGTCCGCCGGTGCCATTTTCGTCCCGCGCTGACGCAGGCGCGCTGGCGGTGTCGGATGCGACGTTATCCCCGCTTGCGCGCGGACAGCGATGTTTGGGATAGATCGGTACCCCCCGCGCCAGGAGCCTTGCCGTGCCGTCAATCAGTTCCCCGGATCTGCGCGTCGGTCGCCGGCTCGTGGTGCGCGCCGCGCTGGCTGCGCCGTTCATCGCCGCCGGACGCGCCGCCGGCGCACAACCAGTGGCCGAGGCACCTGCGTCGGCGCCCGCCGGCTCGCTCTTCGTCCTCAATTCCCTCGACGCCAATGTGCAGGTGCTGGACCCCGCCAGCAGCAGCGACCTGCGCCGCGTGCCCGTGCTGCGCGAACCGCACCACCTGGTGCTGACCCCCGCGCGGGACCTAATCCTGGTCGGCGATTCCGGCGCCAACGAGATGTTCCTGCTCGACCCGCGCAGCGGCGAGGTGCGTCGGCGGGAGCCGATCAGCAATCCCTACAACCTCGGCTTCACGCCGGACGGCAGGCGGCTGGTCGTCACCAGCCTGCGGCGTAACCAGGTGGACATCTACCGCTGGGACGGCGCCGCCCTGGCCTTCGAGGGCCGCCTGCAGGCCGGGCGCAAGCCGAGCCACGTCACCTTCTCGCCGGATTCGCGCTTCGCCTTCGTGACCCTGCAGGGCGAGGCGGCGGCCATCGCGGTCGACCTCGACACCCGCACCGAGGCCTGGCGCGCCGAGGTCGGGCGCGACCCTGCCGGTATCCTGTGGCATCGCGGGCGCATCCTGGTGGGCGTCATGGGCGGCGACTACGTGTCGGTGATCGATCCGGTGGCGCGGCGCGCCGACCGGCAGATCACCGTCGGACGCGGCGCCCACGCGCTGTTCGAGGGGCCGCGGGACGGACTGGTCTATGTCACGTCGCGCGTCGACAGCCGGATCACCGCGCTCGACCCGCAGACGCTGGAGATCAAGCGCGTCCACGAGATCGGCGGCGGTCCGGACTGCCTGACCTTCGACGCGGACGGCACGATCTGGGCGACGCTGCGATGGACCGGGCGGATCGCCAGCATCGACCCGCGCAGCGGCGCGGCGCGCGTGTCGCGCGTCGGGCGGTCGCCGCACGGCATCCTGTTCGCGCCGACGGCCGCCGCCTGAGGGTTGGTGGCAGGGTCTGCGCGGCGCCGTCCGGACGCCTCGTTCCTCAATCGCCGAAGGCGGCGTCGAACAGCAGCTTCATGTTCAGCCCGACGATCACCGCCGCGGTCGCCCAGCCCAGGGCCAACTGCCAGGCGGGCGCGGTGAACACCCCCATCCGCTTGCGATCCTGCGCGAACAGCATCAGCGGGATCACCGCGAAGGGCAGCTGCATCGACAGGATCACCTGGCTGAGGATCAGCAACTGCGCCGTACCGGACGCGCCATACATCCAGGTCACGATCACCGCCGGGATGATGGCGATCAGCCGGGTGACCAGCCGCCGCAGCACCGGCGGCAGGCGAAAGCGCAGGAAGCCTTCCATCACCACCTGCCCGGCCAGCGTCGCGGTGACCGTGGCGTTCAGCCCGCACAGCAGCAACGCCACGCCGAAGGCCGTGGCCGCGATGCCCGCACCCAGCAGCGGCGTGAGCAGCTGGTAGGCCTCGCCGATCTCGGCGACCTCGGTATTGCCGCTGGCGTGGAACGTGGCGGCGGCGGTGATCAGGATGGCGGAATTGATCAGCAGCGCGAGCGTCAGCGCGAGGGTGCTGTCGATGGTGGCGAACTTGATTGCCTCCCGCTTGCCCGCGTCATCGAGGTTCCAGGACCGCGACTGCACCACGGCGGTGTGCAGGTACAGGTTGTGCGGCATCACCGTCGCACCCAGGATGCCCATGGCGATGTAGAGCTGCGTCTGGTTCGTCACGATCGAGACAGCGGGGATGTAGCCGTTCAGCACCGCCGCCCAATCCGGGTCGGACAGCACGATCTGGATGCCGAAGCAGCCGACGATCAGCACGATGAAGCCGAAGATCAGCGCCTCCAGCCAGCGCACGCCCTTGTTCTGCAGCCAGAGGATCAGGAAGGCGTCGAAGGCGGTCAGGAACACGCCGTAGAGGAGCGGGATTCCAAACAGCAGTTCAAGCGCGATGGCGGTGCCGATCAGCTCGGCAAGGTCGGTGGCGCAGATGGCGATCTCGGCGAACAGCCACAGCGGATAGGCGACGACCTTGGGGAACCGCTCCCGGCACAACTGGGCCAGGTCGCGTCCGGTGGAGACGCCGATGCGCACGCACAGCGCCTGCAGCAGAATCGCCATCAACGAGGAGGTGAGCGCGACCGCGAGCAGCGTGTAGCCGAAGGCGGATCCGCCGGCGAGCGAGGTCGCCCAGTTGCCCGGGTCCATGTAGCCGACCGCGACCAGATAACCCGGACCCATGAAGGCAAAGAGCTTGCGGAGAAACCCGCCGGCGTTGGGCACCGCCACCGAGCGGTGGACCTCAGGCAGGCTTGGAAGGCCGGCCTGTGCAGGTGGCGCGGCAACCTCGGATGGCGGATTCACGCTGGCCCTCCAAAATTTAGCGTCGGCTAAATCATAGTGACTCGGCTATCGCCGATGTCAAGAGGTGCCGCTATAGTGCTGTATGTCTCGCGCTTCGCCACGCCCGCTGCCCCCGCCGGAAGACCATGCGGCCCGCTTCGCTCAGCAGCGCGAGGCCGACCGCACGGCGATCGCCGAGGACTACGTCGAACTGATCGCCGACCTCCTTCAGGAGGAAGGCGAGGCGCGGGCTGTGGATATCGCACGACGCATGGGAGTTGCGCAGGCGACGGTCGCCGCGACTGTCGCGAGGCTGCAGCGCGATGGCCTGGTGGAGACCAAGCCTTATCGCGGCTTGTTCCTGACGCCCGCCGGCCAGGCGGTGGCATCCGCGGCCCGGGCGCGACACGAACTGGTCGTCCGGTTCCTCCTGGCGGTGGGGCTCGACCCGGAGACGGCGGAGGCCGACGCCGAGGGGCTTGAGCACCATGCCAGCGACAAGGCCCTGGCCGCCTTCGCGCGCTTCCTCGCGAGGCAGGAGGGCGACCGGACGTGAGCGCGACATTCTCGATCGGCGATCTCGCGCGTGCCACGGGGGTCAAGCCGACCACGATCCGGTGGTACGAACAGGAGGGGTGGCTGCCCCCACCAGGTCGGACCGAGGGCGGCCATCGAGCTTACGGCGCTGCGCACCTGCGGCGCCTCGGGTTCATTCGCCACGCCCGGGAACTGGGCTTCGAGAGCGAGGCAATCCGCGCTTTACTCGACCTCGCGGACAGGCCGGATGCAGACTGCGGACAGGCGCATGCGCTGGCCACCGCGCAGATTGGCGAGATCGACGCGCGGCTACGGCGTCTCACGGCGCTGCGTGCGGAGCTTCAGCGTATGGCCACGAGTTGCGAGGGCGGCGTCGTCGGTGAGTGTCGGATCATCGAGACGTTGGCCGATTTCGGGCACGGGCACTGCGAGGATCCAACACACGGGACGCGGTGACCCAGCCGGCGAGACGCGTCTCACGAACACCAGAGAAGGTTGGATTCCGGTTCCCACCGCTGCTCCAATTTCCCCAGCAAATTCAATACCTTGTAGCCGATACCTTGGGGCCGCCTTGTGGAGCATTCGTTCCTGGGGGCCGGATAGGGTGCCATTTTCGCGTGGCTGTAGGCGGTTTTGGGCGAACTTCGGCGAACGAAGGGCGGGTACTCGCGACGCCGCCCGGGCAGAGGTGTTCGACTACATCGAGCGGTTCTACAATCCGACGCGACGCCACTCGGCCATCGGCTATCTCAGCCCGGTGGCATTCGAGCGCTTGGCCGGTTCAGGCTAAACTCGGTGTCCATCGAACCGCCAGCAGGCCATAGTCTGGGCCATCATAGAGCGAAGTCGGCCTGCTTCAGGGCTGCGTCGGTCTCCTCGCGGTTCACAACGACGATGTGTTGGCTCCGAGCGGGGAGCCGTTCCGGATGACCCAGTAGGTTGAGGCGCTTCAGGACGTAGAACAGCATCGCGTAGCGGACCTCGATCTCGCCCTCGCCATCAGTCATCCGGTAGTCCCTCACGACACTGGCCTGCTGATCGCGACTGAGGTCGGGATGGGGCGCGATCCTGATCTTGAAGCGCTCCTGCCAGAGCTTATCGGCCGCCCCGTGCGCACCTCCCGCCTGCGGATCGCGCGACCCACTGATGCGCGGGAGCAGGAAGTCCTTAAACCTGTCGGTCAGATGGCAATAGGCACGGACATGCCAGCGGAAGCCATCATAGCCAAAGGCGTGCGTCGTGATCCTGCGCCACATCGGCTTGGGGCGGTCGAGGCTCATCGACTGGTAGAGGATCTCCAGCGACTGACCGTTGCGGTGAGCCGAGAGAATGGCCCTTAGGCAGTCTTCACTCACCTCACGCGTCGGCGTGACGACGATGTCGACCTCCGGCTCGTTGGCGATCCATGACTCCGCCCTTTCTGTCAGTCCCTCGGCGAGGGAACGCAGGCGCTGGAGATAGTTCTCGGGCCCCCGCTCCAGGAACACGGGTCGGAAGTCCTCCCCCGCCACATACCGCTTCGACACCTTGTCGTAGACCGCGTTGCCCGGCGCCCGCTCCTGATAGAGGGTCAGGTCCTTCGAGGCCTGGGGTTCGGACACGCGAAACGCGGCCATGATGTCGGACCGGCGGACGCCGCCCTCCCAGGACAGGCGGAACTCGATGAACTCGAGTCTTCGCTCCACCCCCCAGTTGATCTTGCCGTCGTCGGCCGCCATGACTTTTTGCTCCCATAGGCACAGAAAGTATATGGACATACTTTTAAGCTCGGTGTAGTTTCTATCCCTACAAGCGAATCTTGTCAATCGGTTCCTAACCAGGCGGCACCCCGCTTCCGGGCACGGGGGATCGCGTCTGCCTGGATCACACAGGAAAAAGCGAAAGGGACTGCAATGCCGCTGAACAATACGCAGCTGCGCTACTACGACTACAACGTGCTCCGCCTCCCCAAGGATAAGCGGACCGAATATAACGCTCAGGTCGATCGCCTGATCGATAACCTGCGCAAAAACGTGCGAGACAAGACCGAGATCAAGATCACGAAGGTGATCAAGGCGGGCTCGTTCGCAAAGCACACCATCCTGCGCAAGACGACCGACGATCCGGTAGACGTGGACGTGGTGTTCTACATCTCGGGCAAGGACGCGCTCGTCGAGACGATCGAGACCCTGACCGCCGACATCACGAAGCTGCTCGAGGCGCAGTATCCCAACAAGTCGGTGGAGGACTTCACCATCCAGTCGAAGGCGGCGACGGTCGCGTTCGTAGGGTCTGGGCTGTCGGTCGACATCGTGCCGGTGATCCAGGACGAGGAGGCCTCCGAATACGGCTGGCAGTACGACATCCGCGACGGCAGCAAGACGCACACTTGCGCACCGTGCCAGGTGAATTTCGTCTACAAGCGCAAGCAGGCCGACCCCGACTTCCGCACCCTGGTCCGTCTCGGGAAGCGCTGGAGCCGCCGCGCCGAGGTGAAGGGCCTCAAGTCGTTCCACGTCGAGCTGATCATGGCCCACCTGCAGGATACCCGCGGCAAGCCAACGAGCATCGAGCAGCGCTTCTGCGACTTCCTCCTCTTCATCGCGCAGTCGGAGCTCAAGCAGGTCATCTCCTTTCCGGAGAACGGCGCCTCGATCCCTTCCTTCGGCCATCCGGTCGTGATCATCGACCCGGTCTGCGACACCAACAATGTGGCGAGCCGGATTACCGAGGCCGAGCGCAAGGCGATCGTCGAGGCGGCCCGCGACGCCTGGGAGACCGCCAACTTCGCGTCGATCGAGAACGACGACGTGGTTTGGAAGGAGCTCTTCGGCCCCAAGTTCCGGACGGAGGACCAGTGATGAACACGACCACCACCACCCAGACCTACAGCACCACCGACGTCCAAAACGTCGTGCGGCGCTTCCAGGCCGACCTCAAGATGATCGCCGACAGCACCGGGGCCATCTCGAGCGAGGACGTGGCGAACTACGTCCACGACATCGAACTGTTAGCGAAGATGGGATACCTGGCCTCCATCGACGTAACGCTGCTCAACCTCGGCACCGAGGTTCGCGCCGCCTGCTATACTGTCGACACGGACGCGGGCGGGCTTGTCTCGAGCCGGCCAGGCAACGCGATGTGGCCGCGGGTGACGATCCCGACGCTCCGCATCGTGATCTCCTACACCAGTTCCTACGACCACGATGCGCACCAGGCGATGAGCGGCAGGCTCAACCTCACCTGGTCCACCAACTACGACGACACCAGCCACGCCAGCCTCAACGACGACGGCGGGCGCAACTACACCAGCGGCTCGTATGGGCTGAAGCGGAAGGATTGGACGAAGTGAGCCAGACCGACATCTTCGACAGCGAGACCGTTGTGCCGGACGCGGGCCTGGCGCAGCGCGCCGGGACGCTTCTCGGGTTCCAGGAACGCTACGCCCGCGTTCACGACCAGCTGCGGCTGCTCCTCGCCGCCGACAAGCTCGGCGACTGGAGCCGACGCCACCACCGCCAGCAGCTCGCGATCACTAACCTCGTCGCCGACCAGTATCCGCTGGTCGTGTTCCACGGCGACGTCGGCACCGGCAAGACGGCGATGGCGGAATGCATCGCTAACCGCCTGCTTACCGACGCCCGTTCCGAGGATGCGACGATCTTTCGGCTGTCCAACCGCGTGCGCGGCAGCGGCAAGGTCGGCGAGATGACCACGCTGCTCGCCGAGGCGCTGAAGCGCGTCACCGCGTCGGTCGGCAAGACGCGGCGCGCCGTCCTCGTCATCGACGAGGGCGACAGCATCGCTGCGGCCCGCACGCAGGAGCACAGCCATCACGAGGACAAGGTCGCGGTGAACACCCTGATCCAGGGCATCGACGACCTGCGCCGCTACAAGGGTCGCATTGTCGTGATCCTTTGCACCAACCGGCTGAGCGTCCTCGATCCAGCGCTGCTGCGCCGCGCCGCCATCGTCGACCGGTTCGACCGGCCGTCCGACGCGGAACGCCGCGCTCTGCTGGAGATGGATCTCGATGGGCTTGAGCTCACGGCGGCGCAGTTTGGCGAACTGGTCAGGCTGACGGGCCAGACGCAGGAGAAGCCCCTCTGGACCTATTCCGACTTCCGCACCCGCTTCTACCCCGCCGCGATGGCGAAGGCCTTCCCCGACGGCCCGCTGCGCTACGAACATTTGCGCGCCGCCGCCACCGAGATGTCCGGGTCGCGCGTGATGGAGGACCGCTAATGGCCCGCTCCCCCCTTCTCGGCCGGCGCATCCACATCGCCGGCAGCATCTCCAAGGATCTCGCCGTCGCGTCCCCTAACGACGTCGCCAGGTCACGCGAGTTGGTGGTCGGGCTGGTGCGCGCCCTTATGAAACTGGGCGCGACGTTCGTCGTCCCGGTCGACGCCGAGCCGAAGCGCGACGACGGAGGGCCGATCTGCTTCGACTGGCTGGTGTGGCAGACGATCAAGAACGCGATCTCAACCCGCCCGGCTGGCGCGCCCGTCCCTCTCGCGGTCGCGGTCCAGCACCACAAGAACGAGGACCAGATCCCGGAGGAATTCCACGCACTGTGGGACGAGATGCGGGACTCTCCCGTGGTCCGGATGGAAAGCGCCGCACGCTGGAACATGAACAGCAAGCGCATGGAGGCGCAGGCGCGTTACGGCGACATCCTGATCGCGCTCGGCGGCACTGAAGGCGTGCGGTTCCTCGCCGACCTTTATCATGCCGCGGGCAAGCCGGTGATCCCGCTGAACCTGTCGATCACGCCGGAGAACGAGGGCAGCCGCCGCCTCTATTCCTTCGGCGAGGCGAGCGGCAACAGCCGCAAACTGTTCCAGATCGCGGACGGCGGGGATTCGCACGACTGGATCAACCGCATCCGCTTTCCGGCCCGCCAGTCGGTGCAGGACAGGGTCACCGTCCTAGTCGACCTGCTCGAGAACCTTGAGCGGCCGAGGGCGTTCGCGGTGCGCCTCCTGGCGCCCGACCAGGAGGAGTTCGCGGCCGTCCAGGGCTTCTTCGACACCGTCGTGCAGCCGGTGATCGAGGACGAGCTCGGCTACCGACTTACCGTCATCGACGGGCGTCAAGCCTACGATCACGCGCGCATCGATGACGAGATCTTCGCGAAGCTCCACCGCGCCAGCGTCGTGGTCGCCGACATAACCGGGTCGCGGCCCAACTGTTTCCTCGAGCTCGGCTACGCGCTTGGACGGTCCATCCCGACGATCGTCACCGCCCGTGACGGCTCCGACACGCCGTTCGACATCAAGACGCTGGCCGGACTGCGCTGGAAGACCGACGGCACCGCCGAGGATCGCCGCAAGGCGTTCCGCGAGCACTGGGAGGCGGTCCGCAACCGTCCACCGCTTGTCACCGTGGAGGAACTGATCGCGTGAGCACGTCCAGACAAGAGATCTTCATCTCGATCGACGTGGAGACCGCGGGCCCGATCCCCGGCGAATACAGCATGCTCTCGATCGGAGCCTGCGTCGTGGCCGCCCCGTCCACGACATTCGCGTGCGAGCTGAAGCCGATCAACGACCGGTTCGTGCAGGAAGCGCTCGAGGTCTCGGGGATGTCGTTGGACCAGCTCAAGCGGGACGGGACGGAACCCGAGGCCGCCATGCGTCGCTTCCGCGCCTGGGTCGACAAGGTCGCGGGCGACGCCACGCCGGTCTTTGTCGGGTTCAACGCTCCGTTCGACTGGTCGTTCGTGAACTACTACTTCCACAGGTTCACCGGTGAGAACCCGTTCGGCTTCACCGCCCTGGACATCAAGGCGCTCTGGATGGGCGTGTCCGGCTGCAGCTGGGCAGACACTCGGTCGAGCCGCATCGCGGAGGAAGTCCATCCCGAGCTTCACGGCGACCACGATGCGCTCCATGATGCGCTCTACCAGGCGGAACTCTTCCGGTTGATCCTGAACCGTAAATCCCGCTGCGGTTCCGTTTCCTAACGCACCCCGTTAGCTCGCCGATCTTCCAGAGGAGGATGCCATGACCTGCGCATCATTCTGGCTCGGCGACGGAGGCGGCGGCTGCTGGTCTCCTGAGCAGGCGAAATAATTGAGGCCGCTTCCGCAGGGAGGCAGCCTTTTTCATTCCTGGCCGACTGATTGGGCCAAGCCGGCCGGACTCTCGTAGGCTCCACACGGTCGTAAGTCCAGAATATCGTGCTCGTGGCGTGCATTGGTAGCTGCTATCCCCACGGTCGGGGGAATGTTCGATGCTGACGCAGATCAGAAGGATAAGGGGCCTGGACGTCTTCGACGACTACACGCCCGCGGCTCGTGATCATGTCGCAGACCATCAGCGCGCCACTGATCAAGGGCTTGTCGTCAAGTTGGATCAGCCGCGTGGCCAGCCGATCGGATTGCCGAGCCCCGCGAACCGGACTTCTCCTTCAACCGCACCGATCCGCTGCCGTGCACAACATCGAGCATTATCAGGCTCACCCTGCACTGTGCAGCTCAACTCGAACAGGCGCATGGGCGTGCGGCGCAGCGCGGCGACGTTGCTTCGTGTGGCGACGCCCACCTTTCGACCGCGGCGACGGAGATATGGCCTGCTGCCGGTTTGGTGGACACCTGGATAAGGTTTTCACCCAATCGGAGGCCCTTGCATGGGACGAAGGACATTCAGCCGCGAGTTCAAGCTCGAGG
>NZ_JAAVNE010000003.1 GCF_012103215.1 Falsiroseomonas selenitidurans | reverse complement strand
TTTGGCCGTGGCTTCAGCGGCCGGCGGCGCGGGCTTGATCTCGACCGGGGCCGGCGCGGCGGCCTTGGCCGCTGCTTCGGCGGCCGGCGGCGCGGGCTTGGTCTCGACCGGGGCCGGCGCGGGGGCCTTGGCCGCGGCTTCGGCAGCCGGCGGCGCGGGCTTGGTCTCGACCGGGGCCGGTGCGGAGGCCTTGGCCGCGGCCTCGGCGGCGGGTTGCGCGGGCCTGTCGGTGATCGGGCCGGGGCGTGCAGGGGGCTCGGCCTTGGGGGGCGGCGACATCGGCGTGCCGCCGGCCGACGGCGCTTCCGGCCTTGCCGGCGGCTTCTGGGCCTCCAGGGCGATCAGCAGCGGGCTGGCCCAGATCGGCGGCGCTTCGGCCGGCTTCACATTGAGGAAGGACAGCAGCCCCCCGGGTGCCGGCGCCGGTGCCGGCGGGTCGGCCCGGTTCGGCTCGGCGGTCGGGGCCGTCTCCTCGGGCTCCGGCGCCGGTGCACGGAGGGTTGCGAGAAGTGGGCTCGTCGGCGGTGCCGCAACCTCTGGCGGGGCCGCTGGGTCGGCCGCCGGCTGCGCCGGGGTGGTGGCTGCCGGTTGTGCCGGCATGGTGGCGGCCGCTTGTGCCGGCGTGGCGGCCGGGCGCTGGCCCAGCGAGGCGCGCAGCCGCGCCGCCCAGTCGATGCCCCCCTTGTCCTGCTGCGCCATGACCATCTCCCGATCCCGTGTCCGCGGCTCTACCAGCCGCCCCGCAGCGCCTCAACCGGTGATGGTGGCGCTCATGGTGCGAAGCGGGCCGGAATGCCGGCCGGGCTGCCCAGCACCGCATCCTCCCGCATCACCGCCTGGCCGCGCACCAGGGTCATCACCGGCCAGCCGGTGCAGCGATGCCCGGCGAAGGGCGTCCAGCCGCAGGGCGAGGCGATCCAGCTCTCCTCGATCACCCGGGACTTCTGCATGTCCACCACGGTGAAATCGGCATCATAGCCGGCCGCGAGCCTTCCCTTGCCGACAAGGCCGAACACCCGCGCCGGCCCGGCATTCAGCAGGTCCACCAGGCGCGGCAGCGAAAGCCGCCCGGCGCTGACATGGTCCAGCATCACCGGCACCAGCGTCTGCACGCCGGTCAGCCCGGCGCCGCACTCCGGCCAGGGCTTCTCCTTCGAGGCCCGGCTGTGCGGGGCGTGGTCCGACCCCACGCTGTCCACCGTGCCATCCGCCACCGCCGCCCAGGCCGCCGCCATGTGCCGCGCGTCGCGGATCGGCGGGTTCATCACGGCATAGCCGCCGAGCCGGTCATAGGCCTCGTCCGTCTGGGTCAGGTGGTTCAGCAGCACCTCCACCGTGCAGACGTCGCGGAAATCCTTCAGGTAGGTGAGTTCCTCGGCGGTGGAGACGTGCAGGATATGCGCCGGGCGGCCGGTCTTGCGGGCCAGCGCCATCAGCCGCCGGGTGCCGAGGAAGGCGCATTCCACGTCGCGCCATTCGGCGTGCATCCGGTGCGGCATGCCGCTGGTGTAGGCGGGCTTGCGCGCCTGCAGGCGGTACTCGTCCTCGGAATGGTAGCTGATGCGGCGGCGGCCGCTGCGCATCACGGCCTCCAGGCTGGCATCGTCCTCCACCAGCAGGTCGCCGGTGGAACTGCCCGCGAACACCTTCACGCCGCAGACATTGGGCTCGGCTTCCAGCACCGCCAGCTCGGCGATGTTGGACTTCGCGGCGCCGACATAGAAGCCGATGTCGCACCAGGCGCGGCCGCCGACGAAATCCCGCTTCCAGTCCAGCCTCTCCCGCGTCGTGATGGAGGGGTTGGTGTTCGGCATGTCGAAGACGGTGGTGAGGCCGCCGAGCACCGCGGCCTTCGTCCCGGTCTCGATCGTCTCCACCGCCGGGTCGCCCGGCTCGCGCAGGTGGACGTGGCTGTCGATCAGGCCGGGCAGCACGTGCAGGCCGGTGCAGTCGATCACCTCCGCCGCTGCCGCGGTGCGCAGGTCGCCGATGGCGGCGATGCGCCCGGCCTTCACGCCGACATCGGCCGCCTCCATGCCCCAGGGCAGGACCAGCGTGCCGCCACGCAGGATCAGGTCATGGGTCTGGGGCATGGCGGCGCTGTCCTCTGGGATGGGGCGGGGAGGGCTTCCTATAATCCGCACGCCATGCCCGATACAGCCATCCCCTATGAGCAGGATTGGTACGCCTGGACCCAGGACCAGGCCGCCCGGCTGCGCGCCTGGCCCGAGGCGCTGCGCCCGAACGGCCTGGATATCGCGAACCTGGCCGAGGAAGTGGCGGATATGGGCGGGTCGCAGCGGCGGACGGTGCAATCCCTGCTGTACCAGGCGCTGCTGCACCTGCTGAAGATCGAGTTCCATCCGGCGCCTGCCACCGCGCGCCACCATTGGGCGGCGGAGCTGGCGAATTGCCGCACGCTGCTGGAGATCGAGTTCCGCGACAGCCCCTCGCTGCGCGCTCGCCGGCAGGATTTTGTCGACGCCGCCTGGCCCCGCGCCCTGCGCCAGCTCCGCCGCCAACTGCGGGAGGAGGCGCCGGACCGGCTGCCGACGCTGGATGCCGCGACCCGTGCGGATGCGCCGCGCTACGATGCGGACCGCCAGGTACTGGACGAGGAGTGGCTCCCACCCGCCGCCTGATCCCGCTTAGCCGCCCAGCACCTGCCAAACATCGCCTTCCACCGGCCGCGCCTCCACATGCGCGCGGTGCCACAGCGCGTAGAACAGCAGGTGCCAGGCGGCGAAGCCGCGGTGCTTGTTGCCGGCGGCGTTGCGGAACAGGGCGATGACGCGGTCGGGCCGCGCCACCTCTGCCACCCCCGGCTGCGCCGCGACCAGCGGCCCCAGCCGGTCCCCCACGCCGCCGATCCAGGCCGCCACCGGCACGGTAAAGCCCTGCTTGGCCGCAAAGGGTTGTGCCCCCTTCACATGCCGGGCGCTCCAGGCGCGCAAAAGCCATTTGCCGCTGCGGCCGCGCAGCTTCAGCGAATCGGGCAGGCGGAAGGCCAATTCCGCCACCACCGGATCCAGGAAGGGGGTGCGGCCTTCCACCCCATGCGCCATCAGGCAGCGGTCCAGCTTGGCCAGCAGGTCGTTCGGCAGCCAGTCGGCGATATCCGCCGCCTGCGCCGCCTGCAGCCGGGTGCGGCCGGGCAGGGCGGTGGCGGCTTCCGCCGCGGTGATGCCGTCCCGCCAGGTGCGCGGCGCCTCCCGCAGCACGTTCTTCACATGGTCGAAGGCGCCCGTCGCGCGCGGCCGCCGCCCCCAGAGCCACCAGGGCCGCATGGCGCTGCGGTACCGGCCATAGCCGGCGAACAGCTCGTCCCCGCCCTCGCCGGACAGCACCACCTTCACCGCCTGCCGCGCCTGCCGGGCCAGGAACCAGGTGGGGATGATGGCGTAGTCCGCTGCCGGATCATCCATCGCCGCGACGATCTTGGGCAGCTCACGCCAGACCTCGGCCTCGGTCACGGTGATGATGGTGTGCTGAGCGCCATGCGCCTTGGCCGCCGCTTCCGCCGCGGCGCGTTCATCCGCCGCGCCCGGCACGTCGAAGCTGGCGGTGAAGGCGCGGACGGGCTGGCTGTTCAGCCGGGCCATCATCGCCAGCACGGCGCCGGAATCGATGCCGCCCGAGAGGAACAGGCCGAAGGGCACGTCGCTGCGCTGGTGCAGGCGGACGCTGTTCTCGAAGGCGGCGTCGAGTCGGGCCAGCGCCTCCTCCTCCGTCATCGGCACCGGCGCGCCGGTGGGCAGGGCCGCGCGGCGGTGGCGCTCGACGATCGCGCCATCGGCGATCACCACCGTCTCCCCCGGCAGGACGCGGGTGATGCCGGCGAAGATCGTCTCGGCGCCGGTGGTGAACTGCAGCTGCAGCAATTCCTCCCGCGCTTCCGCCCGCACCACCGGCCGCATCAGCCCGGCGGCGAGCAGCGCCGAGGGCTGCGAGGCGAAGGCGATGCCGCCCGGCACCTCCGCGATGTACAGGGGCTTGATGCCGAAGGGGTCGCGCGTCAGCACCACGCGGCGGGCGGCGCGGTCATGCAGGGCGATGGCATACATGCCGCGCAGCGCCAGGGCGGTGGCTTCCGCGCCTTCCCGGCGATACAGGTGCAGCGGCGGTTCGCAGTCGGACCCGGTCTGGCAGACCAGCGCGTGGGCCTCCCGCAATTCGATGTGGTTGTAGACCTCCCCATTCGCCACCAGCGTGGCCGGCCCGGCATGCAGCGGCTGGTCGCCGGTCACCAGGTCGATGATCGCCAGGCGGTTATGCGCCAGGCCGACATTGTCGGCGATGTGCACGCCCTCCCCATCCGGCCCGCGATGGCCGAGGGCATGCAGCATGGCGCCCAGCGTGCCGGAATCCGGCGTCATGCCCTGGCGCAGCACCAGGCCGGCGATGCCGCACATCAGCCGGTCCCCCTGCGCGCGGCGGCATCCGCCAGGAAGCGGTCCCAGGCCGCCAGCACCGGGGCTTCCGCATGATGGGCCAGGAACTCCGCCCGCCCGGCGGCGGCCAGCGCCGCGGCGCGGTCGGGCGCGGCCAGCAGGGCGGCGATGCAATCGGCCATGGCAGGGGCCTCGCCGATCGGCACCAGCAGCCCGGTCTCGCCGTGGCGGATCACCTCCCGCGGGCCGTCCGCGGCGGTGGCGACCACGGCGCGCGCGGCGGAGAAGCCCTCCAGCACGACATTGCCCAGCGGCTCGATGCGCGACGGCACCACCAGCATCCGGCTGGCCGCCAGCAGCGCGCCGACATCCTGGCGCCAGCCGAGGAAAGCCACGCGCCCACCGAGGCCCAGCGCCCGTGCCTGGGCTTCGAGTGCCAGGCGGTCCGGCCCGTCGCCGGCCAGCGCCAGGTGCACCTCGGTCGGCAGCCGCGCCAGGGCGCGCAGCAGGGTGGGGAAGTCCTTGTTCGGGTGCAGCCGGCCCATGGCCAGCAGCGGCACGGCGCCGGGCGGGAAGGGCAGCGGCGCGGGGCTGGCGGCGGCGAGGTCCGCGGCGAAGTTCGGCACATGGCGCAGCCGCGCCTCCGGCCAGCCCTGCGCCGCGATCCAGGCCACCAGGCCGTGCGTGTTGGCGGCCAGCAGGTCGCAGCCGGCATAGTGGCGCAACCTGTACTGCCCGCCCAGCCGCCCGGCCAGCGCCCAGGGGGCCCTGGCCCCCGTCGCCGCGCGGGCGAAGCCGGCGGCGCGATTCATCCAGGCCACCACCACATCCGGCCGGAAGGCCGCCAGCGCCCGGCGCAGCCGCCCGGCCGTCAACAGATCGAGCGGCCCGCCGAAGCCGAGCTCGATGGGCGGAACGCCGCCGGCGGCGAGCCGTGCGGCGCGCCCGGCCTCGCGCCGGATCACCGCCTGCACGGCCAGGCCGGCGCGGTGCTGGGCCACCACCAGGCGCTCGAAGAAGGCCTCGGCGCCGCCCTGGGGCGCGCCAGCCATGACATGCGCCACCCTCATGCGACCTGCCCTTCCGGCACCCTTGGCCGCAGCAGCGACTCCGCCGCGGCCAGCACGCGCGGGGCGGGCAGGTCCGTCATTGGCGTCACGAAGGGCGGGCCGTCGGCTTCCACCGCCCGGGCGTTCGGACCGCAGGGGCCATATTCTTCGGCGCTGCTGCGGCCGAACAGGCCGATGGTGGGCGCCCCGGTGGCGGCGGCCAGGTGCATCAGGCCGGAATCATTGCCCAGGAACAGCGCGGCGCGCCGCAGCACGGCGGCCACCTCCGGCAGGGCGAGGGTACCCACCAGATCCACCGCGGCGGGGAAGGCTTCCAGCACCGGGGTGGCCATGGCGCGCTCCCCCGGCCCCGGCCCGCCGAGGATGGCGATGCGGGCGCCTTCCAGCGCGCCGCCGGGCGAGACCAGCGCCCGCGCCACCTGCACGAAGCGTTCCGCCGGCCACACCTTCTCGACCCAGTTGGCGGTCGGCCCGAGCACCAGCCAGGGGCCGCCCGGCAGCAGCGCCGCGGCGCGCGCCTCATCCGCCGGCGCGGTCCAGGCGACCGGCAGCGGCGGCGGCGCCAGCCGCATCAGCGCCCCGAGATGCGCCAGGCGGTGCCCCGGCCGCCGCCCGCCGCGGCCGGTCAGCCGCCGCCGCGCCGGCACCGTCCAGGCCAGCGCCGAGGCGCGCAGATCCACCACCAGGTCCCATCGGGTGAAGGCAACCCGGCGCCACAGATCCAGCCAGTGCAGCGACCAGCGCCGCTTGGCCAGCACGATCAGGGCCTCCCGCTGCGGCATCCGGGCGAAGACGCCGGCGGCGGCGGGGCCGCAGGCGACCGTGATCCGCGCCCCGGGATGGGTGCGAATCAGATGGTCCAGCAGACCGGTCGAGAGGACCGCGTCCCCGATCCGGGTGGCGGTGACGAAAAGGATGCGCATGCAGGCGCCGCCCATAGCACAACGCGGCGAGCCGCCCCAACCGAACCAGGCACCCGCGTATCGGCCTGTTGCATCGCCACAGGGCCCCGCCCATCTGTGCCGCATGCCGATTGCCGGATTGCCTGAACGGGGCGTGGTGGAGCTGACGGGCGCGGATCGCCTGGGCTTCCTGCAGGGCCTGGTTTCCAACGACGTCGCCCTGGCGGCGCCGGGGCGTGCCGTCTGGGCCGCGCTGCTGACGCCGCAGGGCAAGTGGCTGGCCGATTTCTTCATCCTGGCGGAGGCCGAGCGCCTGCTGCTGGAGGCGGAGGCGGCGCAGGTGCCCATGCTGGTGCAGCGCCTGTCGCGCTTCCGGCTGCGCGCCCAGGTGGCGCTGCGCGACGCCTCGGGCGAATTCCATGTCGGCGCGGCCTGGGGCGGCGCGGTGCCGCCGGCGGCGGATCTGGCCGCGCCGGACCCGCGGCTGCCCGCCGCCGGCTGGCGCTTCCTGGCCACGGCGCCCTTCGCCGCCGATGCGACCGCGGCGGAGTATGACCTGCACCGCCTGTCGCTCGGCCTGCCGGACGGCTCCCGCGACCTGGAGCCGGAGAAATCCGTGCTGCTGGAAGGCGGTTTCGACGAGCTCGGCGGCGTGTCCTGGTCCAAGGGCTGCTACATGGGGCAGGAGCTGACGGCGCGGACCAAGTATCGGGGCCTGCTGAAGCGCCGCATCGTGCCGGTGACGGTGCAGGGCGGCCTGCCGCCGCGCGGCACGCCGGTGCTCCGCGACGGAACGGAGGTGGGGGAGATGCGGTCCGCCCGCGACGGCCACGGCCTGGCGCTGCTGCGGCTGGATGTGCTGGCGGAGGGCGTGGTGCTCTCCGCCGGTGGCGCCCTGCTGACGCCGCGCGTGCCGGACTGGATGAAGCTGCCCGCGCCGGCGGCGTAGCGCCCGGCCGCTCAGCCCGCGCGCGCCTCGATCTCCGCCCGGGTCAGCAGATCCGCGTATTTCTGGCCCATGTCGAACAGATTCGCCTCATGCGGGCCGATCGCGCGGTCGCCGACGCAATCGGTCGCGACGATGGTGCGGAAATTGTGCTGCAGGCTGTCCACCACGGTGGCGCGCACGCAGCCGCTGGTGGTGCAGCCGGCCACCACCACCGTGTCCGCGCCCTGGAAGCGCAGCCAGCTGGCCAGGTTGGTGTCGAAGAAGCCGGAGGCACCCTGCTTGCGGATGATGTGCTCGCCCGCCACCGGCGCCAGTTCCGGCACGATCTGCGACAGCGGCGAATGCTCGGTCAGCTTGAGGAGCGACGGCGCCTTCAGGGTGAAGACCCCGGCATCGGAGCCGTCCTCCGCATAGACCACGCGGGTATGCGCGACCGGCCAGCGATGCCGCCGGGCGAAGGCGAGCAGGTGCACCGTCTGGCCGATGGCCGGCGCGATGTTGCCGCCGCCGAAATGCGCCGGATCGGCGAAGCCCACCACATAGTCCACGATGATCAGGGCCGGGCGGTTCCCCATGCCGGCGGTCTGGCCCATGCCCTGGCGGTGGTAGATCTCGGCCTCGGGGTGTCCGCTCATGCCACCGTCTCCAGGTCGCGCAGGGATTGGATCATGGAGGAGCGCAGCAGATAGGCGCGGTGGCGCGCGGCATCGGCCACCGTGGCGCGCAGCTCGTCATGATGGGCCTGCCGCACCGCCGGGTCGCGCTGGTTCAGGATCTGCCGGTTGCGCAGCGCCTGCTGCTGCACGACGTCGAGCGCCACCTTGCGGCGCTGCCGCCCGTAGCGGCCCATGGTCTCCAGCGGCGCGCCGCGCCACACCGCGGCCAGCTTCTCCGCCAGGTTGAAGGCATCGTGGATTCCGCCATTCATGCCCATGCCGCCGAGCGGGTTGTTGATGTGGGCGGCATCGCCGGCCAGGAAGACGCGGCCATGGACGTAGTCGTCCACCACCCGCTCATGCACCCGGTAGCCGGTACGGTGCACCACTTCATACCCCGCCGGGTTCGGCACCACCGCCTGCAGCCGCGCATCCATCCGCGCCGGCGCGGTCATCGCCTCCTCCGTCTCCGTCGGGTCGGTCGGGAACAGCACGCGCCACAGGGACGCCGTGCGCAGCAGCACGAACCATTCCTCCGGATCCGAGATGTAGGAGATGTCCGCCAGGTCCGGGATCGCCTCATGGAAGGGGAAGGTGGTGGAGAGCGAGAGGAAGATCTCCGGGATCGTCTGGCCGCGGAATTCCGTGCCCATCGCCCGCCGCACGGCGCTGCGCGCGCCGTCGGCGCCGATCAGGTATGACCCGGCGAGGCGTTCCGTGCTGCCATCCGGGCGCTCGATCACCAGCGTGACGCCATCCGCGTCCTGCGTCACGTCGGCTGCGCGGGCGTCGTAGATGAAGGTGACGTCGGGGTTGGCCGCCATGCGGTCGCGCAGCATCTGCGTCAGCCGCCATTGCTCGCATTGCAGGCGATAGGGGTGGTCCGTGTCGGCCGAGAGCACCCCCATGTCGAAGGTGGCGATGGGGCCGCGGGCGCGGTCGCGGAACTGCCATTGCGGGCAGACCAGCCCCTGTTCGATCAGGCTTTCCACCACGCCGAACCGGCCCAGCATGTCCAGCGTCGGCGGGTGGAAGGTGGAGGCGCGGAGGTCGGTCGGCAGCGCCTCGGCCTGTTCGACGATGGTGACGGGGATGCCTTCCCCGGCCAGGTAGGCGGCGGCGACCATGCCGACCGGACCGGCGCCGGCGATGAGGACGGGAAGGGGCTTGGCCATGGGTCTCTCGGTGGTGTTGTCCGGACAATGGCGCGCCGGCGGGCGCGGCGGAAGGGGGCGGGCGCTTGCACGGCCGTCGCGGCGGCGCATCTATCCCGGATGAAGCTTCCCTTTCTGTCCAAGCCGCCCCGCATCGCGCTGCTGCGCCTTTCGGGCGCCATCGCCGCCCGCGGCACCAGCCCCTTCGCCACCCCCGGCATCAGCGCCCAGGCCAGCGGCCAGCTGATCGACCGCGCCTTCGGCCTGAAGCGCCTGGCGGAGGTGGCGCTGGTGATCAATTCGCCCGGCGGGTCGCCGGTGCAGTCCAGCCTGGTGGCCCAGCGCATCCGCCGGCTGGCGGAGAAGAAGCGCGTGAAGGTCACCGCCTATGTCGAGGATGCCGCGGCCTCCGGCGGCTATTGGCTGGCTTGTGCCGCGGATGAGATCGTGGCCGACCCGGCCAGCATCCTGGGCTCCATCGGCGTGATCAGTGCCGGCTTCGGGCTGGAGGAGGCGATCGGGCGGCTCGGCGTGCAGCGGCGGATGTACACCGCGGGCAGCGAGAAAAGCTTCCTCGACCCCTTCCGCCCCGAACGGCCGGAGGATGTGGCGCGGCTGGAGGCGCTGCTGGCCGAGTTGCACGGGGTGTTCCGCGACTGGGTCCGCGCCCGCCGCGGCGCCCGGCTGGTGGCGCCGGAGGAGGAGTTGTTCAGCGGCCGCTTCTGGACCGGAAGGCGCGCGGTGGAGCTTGGCCTGGCGGACCGGCTGGGGGAGGTGACGGGCGAACTCCGCGCCCGGCATGGCGACAAGGCGCAGATCATCCCCATCGCCGCCCGCCGCCCGCCCTGGCCGCTCCGCCTGTTCTCCGGCGCGGCGCTGGGCGGGGCGCTGGCAGGGGGGGCGCTGGCGGCGGTGGAGGAACGGGCGGCCTGGGCGCGGCTGGGGCTGTAGCGCGCACATGGCCGGAGCCCCCAGGCCGGCAGTCCTCCGCCTTTCGCGCCCGCAGCCCAACTGCCCACAGGCCCTAGTCGCGGGCGAGGCGGTCGCCCAGCGCCGTCGCCCGCAGGGCCAGCACCTCGGACTCCAGGGCGGGGCGGCTTCGCAGATAGGATCCGCTGTCGAAGCCGCCCAGATCCAGCCGCCCGGAGCGTTCCGGCGAGGCAGCCAACCGAATCAGCGAGGCAAGCTCCTGCTCCTCCGCAAGGCGGCAGGAGGCGCCCAGGACGCGCTGCGCTTCCCAGAACCGGGCCGGATCTTCATAGAGGTTCGCCGAGCGGACAATGGGCAGCATGACGTAGCGGTAGGCCGGGTCGTCGCCCACGATGTAGGTCTGGCCGGGGTGCTGGATGGGGTTGAGCATGCCGCCGACCGGGACATAGATCCGCCGCGCCTCGCTCAGCCAGGCCGCGAGCCACGAGAAGGTGCTGATGGCGACCGCGATGTTCGCGGAACGCCGGATGATTTCGAAATCCATCGCGGCGCCCTGGCTGGCGATGAAGCGGGAATTCGGAAACGCCTCTCGCAGGGAGTCGATGTAGGGGTTCGGTTCGAGCTGCCCGTAGAAGACCAGCTCCAGTCCGCTGTCCTCCTCCAGCCGCCGGTAGAAGCCGGCCGGAAGCGGGATGTAGTCCGGGTGGGCACCGCGCAGGATCTCATCCGCCCGGATGTTGCAGAGGAGTTCGTCGTTCCCGAAGCCAATGGCCGCCTCGGCGCCGCGAGCCGGCGGGAACAGGGTGCGGCAGGTCTCGCGCGGCGGGTAGTGGTCGACGCGGAAGGTGAAGCTCTCGATCGCCAGGGCATCCACCTCCCCGCGTCGCAGGCAATCCGCCAGGCCCCCGATGTCGAGGCAGTAGCGACGCGGTCCCGTGCCGGCGCAGCGATCCGCCGGGGGGCGGGGGGCCGGCTGGTCGATGCCCCACATATCGAGCCGGAGATTGCTGATCCTTGCCTCCGGCAACTGCGCGCGCAGTCCTTCAGCCGTCAGGTATTGCAGGGCGCGGTTGCCGATATTGCCGCGGGGGTTGATCCAGATCGCCGGTGGTGGGCGCGTGCCGCAGCGTTGCAGGCAGACGGTTTGTGTTTCGGTGCGCAGGAAGATCCGCCCGTCCTGCTCCGCCAGCGTGCTGTTCAGCCGGAGCGGAAAGAGGTGGTCGTCGAAGACCAGGTTGAAGTTGCGCAGCCCCAGCCGAGACCGGGTCGCGTCATTCCCCTCGATGGTCCAATCCTGCACCAGGATCGATCGCAGTGTTTCGATCACACCTTCCGAGACCGGGAGAAAATTCTCCCAGGCCGACTTCTGGGGCACGGTGAAGACGCTGCCATCCTTGCGCGAGCCCAGCCAGTGCTCCTCGCTCCCCAGCGCGATACAGCCGGGTAGCGTGCCGGGCTCGATCCGCCAGGACGCCGGTTGCTCGCCATCCGGGGCGAGGATGATGGTCCGACCACCTTCCCAAGGTGCCGAGATTGCCAAGACATCCTGCCGCGTGACATGCCGAAGTGGCCGATATGCGATGGTCCCGGCTGAACCGGCGACGAGGTGCCCCCAGTAGGAAAGAAGATTATGCCTGATACCTTCGGGGACGATCGCCACGGTGATCCAAATCCCCCATCGGCCCGGCCGCCGAAAGGATAAGGGTGATCATCGAGAGGAGCAATGAAGGTGCGCGATGTCGGCCTGATGGCAGACCTGCAGGGTGCATTCCGCCAGCATCGCCTGTCGTTCGGACGGGGCGATCGCCAGCGTTGCTTTCGCCAGCCACCGCCCGGACGGTGAGTGCTGCAGATGGTGTTTCGCCTCCGCCCCTCCCAGCGCTTCCCGGGGCGGCCCGGCGCATGAGCGTGGTGCTGCTGCCCGGCTTCATGCTGGATGCCGGGCTGTGGGACGAGATGGCGCCGCTGCTGGCGCCGCTCGGCCCGATCCACCATGGCGACCTGTTCCAGGACGAGACGATGCAGGCCATGGCGGCGCGCGTGCTGGCGGATGTGCCGGGGCGCTTCGTGCTGGTCGGCTTCTCCATGGGCGGCTTCGTGGCGCGGGAAGTGGCGCGAATGGCGCCGGCGCGGGTGCGCGCGCTGGTGCTGGTCGCCACCTCCGCCCGCGGCGACAGTGCCGCGCAGCAGGCGCGGCGCCAGGCCATTGCCGGCCGCCCGGCGGGGCAGGCCTTCCGGGGGATGAGCCGTGGCGCCATCGCCCGTGGCCTGCACCCGGACCGGGCGGGCGACACGGCGCTGGTCGACCGGCTGCGCGCCATCGGGGACCGGCTGGGCGGCGCGGTCTTCCTGCGCCAGTCGCAGCTCGCCCGCCCGGCCTTCGACACCCGCCTGGGCGAGATCGCCTGCCCCACCCTGGTGGTGGCGGCCGCGCAGGACGCGCTGCGCAGCGTGGCGGAGGCGGAGGAACTGGCCGCCGGCATCCCCGGCGCCCGGCTTCACGTCATCGAGGGCAGCGGCCACATGCTGCCGATCGAGGCGCCGCAGGCCCTGGCGGATCTGATCCTGGATTGGGTGGCGGCGGCCGGAGCCTGACCATCTCGGCGCCCGCTCCGGGTCGTCAGGCGCCGCCGCCCGACTTGAGAATGCGCTACCGGTCGCTGAACAGCACCCCGCCCTTGCCCTTCGAATCCGGCGGCGATTCGACGATCTGCACCGTCACCGATTCGGCCGCCACGCCGAAATTCTTCACCATCGCCTCCGTCAGGTCGCGCACCAGGCCGCGCTTCTGTTCCGTGCTGCGGCCGGTGGCGGCGAAGACCATGATCTCGGGCATTGCTTAATCCTCGGCCTGGGGGGAGAGAGACGCGCCAGCCTCCCCCGCCCCGACCGCCGCGCCAAGAGGGTTTTCCCGGATGACCCAGGACGAAGCCGCCATCCGCCAGATCGTGCAACGCTGGTTCGACGCGACCCAGGCCGGGGACCTGGACGCCGTCGCGGCGCTGATGACGGAGGACGTGGTCTTCATGGTCCCCGGCAAGGCGCCCTTCGGCAGGGACGCCTTCCTGGCCGCCGCCCGCGCCATGCAGGGCGTGAAGATCGAAGGCAGTAGCACGGTGCAGGAGGTGGAGGTGCTGGGCGACCTTGCCTGGGTGCGCGGCCAGGTGAAGGTCGCCGTCACCCCCTGGCATGGCGGGCCGATGAAGCACATGGCCGGCGGCACGCTGTCGATCTTCCGCCGCGGCCGGGATGGCGCCTGGCGGCTGGCGCGGGACGCGAACCTGCTCAGCCCCGGTCCTGCCTGACGGAGACCTGCCGGATCCAGTCCTGCAGGTTGTAGTGGGTGGCGACGCGCGCGATCAGCCCGTCGCGCAGCGTGAAGAAGGCGCCCGCGGGCAGGCTGTAGGTCTGGCCGCTCGCCTCCGGCAGGCCCTCATCGGTGCGCAGGTAGCGGCCCTTCACGGTGAATTCCGCGGCGGCGCGCAGGCCGGTGGCGTCCACCATCACCACGAGGTCGGCGATGCGCTCGGCATAGGCGGCGTCCATCTGCGCCAGGAAGGCGGCGAAGGCGGGCCTGCCCAGGCGGCGCGCGCCCTGGTTCACGTCATGCGCCAGGTCTTCGGCCACCATCGCCAGCATCGCGGCGCGGTCGCCGGCGTCGAAGGCGGCGTAGTAGGCGCGGATCAGGCGTTCGGTCGCGTGCATGGCGGCGGTCTCCCGGGGCGGTTGCTTGCCGGTCAGGGCGGAGGGGGCGTATTGAACGGGCGAAACCACCGCCGGCAAGTCCCACCGCATGCCCGAGAAGCCGCCTTCCTTCCAGGATATCATCCTGCGCCTCCATGCCTTCTGGAGCGCGCAGGGCTGCCTGATCCTGCAGCCCTATGACATGGAAGTCGGCGCCGGCACCTTCCACCCGGCGACGACGCTGCGCGCGCTGGGGCCGAAGCCCTGGGCGGCGGCCTATGTGCAGCCCTCGCGCCGGCCCGCCGATGGCCGCTTCGGGGAGAATCCGAACCGGCTGCAGCACTACTACCAGTACCAGGTCATCATGAAGCCATCGCCGCGCGACGCGCAGGACCTGTTGCTGGCCAGCTACCGCGCGCTTGGCCTGGACCCGATGCAGCATGATTTCCGCTTCGTCGAGGATGACTGGGAAAGCCCGACCCTGGGTGCCTGGGGCCTGGGGTGGGAAGTGTGGTGCGACGGGATGGAGGTGGGCCAGTTCACCTATTTCCAGCAGGTCGGCGGCATTGCGTGCGAGGTGCCGTCCTTCGAGATGACCTATGGCCTGGAACGCATGGCGATGTTCATCCAGAACGTGGAGAACGTCTACGATCTGGACTTCAATGGCCGCGGGGTGAAGTACGGCGAGGTCTTCCACCGGGCGGAGGTGGAATACAGCCACCACAATTTCTCCGCCGCCGATACGGGGATGCTGTTCCAGCACTTCGCGGACGCCGAGAAGGAATGCCAGTCCCTGCTCGCGCATACGCCGCCCCTGGCGCTGCCGGCCTATGACCAGTGCATCAAGGCCAGCCACCGCTTCAACCTGCTGGATGCGCGCGGCGCCATCAGCGTGACGGAGCGCGCCGCCTATATCGGCCGCGTCCGCGCGCTGGCGAAGGGCTGCTGCGAGGCCTGGGTGGCGGGCGAGACCGCGTGACTTTTCCGGGTTATTATACCATGATTGCCGTCCGTTCTACCGTGAGGGCGCCATGGGCCAGTTGAACATCAAGGACGATGCGCTGATCGCGGATGCGAAGGCGCTGGCGGAGCTGCTCGGCACCAGCACCACCGCGGCGCTGCGCGAGGCGGTGCAGGGGCGGCTCGCTGCCGAGCGCGCGGCGCGGGAAGACAAGGTGCGCCGGAAGTATGAGGCGTTGATGGAAATCGGCCGTCGGGTGCGGGAGAGCCTGCCGCCGGGCACAGATTCCAGCAGCGACCACTCGGACCTGTACGACGAAGACGGCCTGCCGAAATGATCCTGGACACCTCGGCGCTGATGTCCATCGTCCTCGGCGAGCCGGATGCGCCGGTCTTCGTCGCGGCGCTGCAGACCGGGGAGCCGGTGGCAATCTCCGCCGCCTCCTGGCTCGAGGCCGCCATCGTGGCCGAGAACCGCGCCGGCCTGACGCCGCAGGGGCTGGATGAGGCTCTCGGCTGGATCGCGCCGGAGGTCGTGCCCGTCACCCTCGCGCAGGTCCAGATGGCGCGCGAAGCGCATCGCCGCTTCGGCAAGGGTCGCCACCGCGCCGCGCTGAACTTCGGCGACTGCTTCGCCTACGCCCTGGCCCAGGAACGACGGCAGCCCCTGCTGTTCAAGGGCGATGATTTTTCCCAGACCGACGTGAAGGCCGCCCTCTGATGCCCGAATTCCTGCTGGAACTGTTCTCGGAGGAAATTCCGGCCCGGATGCAGGCCCGCGGCGCGGAGGATCTGTCCCGGGCCTTCGCCACCGCCGCCGCGCCGCTGCTGGAGGGGGCCCCGAAGCCCTTCCATGGCCCGCGCCGCATCGGCCTTTCCGCCACGCTGCGCGCAGCGGTGACGACGGAAGGCAAGGAGGAACGCGGCCCGCGCACCGCCGCCCCGCCGGCCGCCCTCGATGGCTTCCTGCGCAAGCACGGCGCCACGAAGGACCAGCTTGTCGAGCAGAACGGCTTCTGGGTGCTGCAGAAGCCGGGCGAGACCATCGCCGCCGCCGCGCTGCTGGCGCAGGTGCTGCCCGGGCTGGTCGGCGGCTTCGGCTGGCCGAAATCCATGCGCTGGGCCGGCCCCTTCACCTGGGTCCGCCCGCTGCACCGCATCCTGTGCCTGCTGGACGGCGCCGTGGTGCCGTTTGCCATCGCCGCGCTGCCGGGGATGGAAAGCGGCAACCTGACGGAGGGCCACCGCATCATGGCCGGCGCCGACCGCGTCTTCGCCGTCACCGGCCTGGCGGATTACGAATCCGGCCTGCGCGCCCGATTCGTGGAGCCGGATGCGGCGGCGCGCATGGCGCGGATCGAAGGCGGGCTGGCCACGCTCGCCGCCGGGCAGGGCGTGGCCGTGGTGCCGGATCGCGGGCTGCTGGAGGAGGTGGCCGGGCTGGTCGAATGGCCGGTGCCGCTGCTCGGCCGCATCGACGACGCCTTCATGGATCTGCCGCCGGAATTGATGCGCACCACCATGCGGGTGAACCAGCGCTATTTTTCGCTCACGAAGCCGGATGGCGGCGCGGCGCCCTTCTTCGGGCTGGTGGCGAACATCGCCGCCACCGATGGCGGCGCCACGCTGATCGCGGGCAATGAACGCGTGCTGCGCGCCCGCCTGTCCGATGCCCGCTTCTTCTGGGACCAGGACCGCAGGCAGAAGCTGGAGGAGTTCCTGCCCAAGCTTGAGACCGTGGTGTTCCACGCCAAGCTCGGCACCCAGGGGCAGAGGGTCGCCCGGATCGAGCGCCTGGCGCGCTGGCTGGCGCCGCATGTGGGCGCCGATCCGGCGCTCGCCGCCCGCGCCGCGAAGCTGGCCAAGGCGGACCTCGCCTCCGGGCTGGTCGGCGAGTTCCCCGAATTGCAGGGCACCATCGGCCGCTACTACGCGCTGCACCAGGGCGAGGATCCCCGGGTGGCGGAGGCGATCGGCACCCAGTACCGGCCGCTCGGCCCGGGCGACGCGGTGCCGGCGGAGCCCGTGGCGATCGCCGTCGCGCTGGCCGACAAGCTGGACATGCTGGCCGGCTTCTTCGCGGTGGATGAACGCCCCACCGGCTCCGGCGACCCCTTCGCGCTGCGCCGCGCGGCGCTTGGCGTCATCCGCATCATCCGCGAGAACCGGCTGCGGCTGCGGTTGGGTGATGCGCTGGCCGAGGCCTTCTTCGGCTTCCCCCAGGCGCTCGGCACCACCGCCAGCCCGGAATTCGGCATGGAAGTGGCGCAGGAGAAGCTGGGTGCGGGCTGGCAGCCACCGAGGGGCAGCGACCATCCGCCGATGGTCGCGGCCTTCGCGGCCGGGCTGGTGGATTTCCTCGCCGAACGCCTCCGCGTGCAGCTCCGCGCCGAGGGCGCGCGCCACGACCTCGTATCGGCCGCCTTCGGTCAGGGAGGCGAGGACGATCTTCTCCGCCTGCTGGCCCGCGCCGAGGCGCTGAAGGCGCTGGTGGAAGGCCCGGACGGCCCCAACCTGCTCGCCGCCGCCAAGCGCGCCGCCAACATCCTGCGCATCGAGGACAAGAAGGACGGGCCGCACAGCGGCCCGGTGGACGCGGCGCTGCTGGTGGCGCCGGAGGAACAGGCGCTCGCCGCCGCGCTGGACCAGGCGGAACCCACCGTCGCCCAGGCGCTGGTTGCGGAAAATTTCGCCGCCGCCATGTCCGCGCTCGCCGCGCTCCGCGCCCCGCTTGACGCCTTCTTCGAGAAGGTCATCGTCAACGACCCCGACCCGGCGACCCGCGCCAACCGGCTGCGCTTGCTCGCGCGGCTGAGGGGCGCCATGGATACCGTTGCAGACTTTTCCAGGATCGAAGGCTGAAACCCGGCGCCCTCTCCCCCACTCCCCTGGGGGCTCCGTAACAGTCCAAGCAGGAGAACGCCGTCCAATGACGCAGTGGGTCTACAGCTTCGGCGCCGGCCACAATGAGGGCCGCGCGGACATGCGCAACCTCCTGGGCGGCAAGGGCGCCAACCTGGCGGAGATGGCCAGCATCGGGCTGCCGGTCCCGCCCGGCTTCACCATCACCACCGAGGTCTGCACCTGGTACTACGACCACGGCCAGTCCTACCCGGAGGCGCTGCGCAACCAGGTCGCCACCGCCCTCGCCCGGATCGAGGAGGCGGTGGGCGCGAAATTCGGCGACCACCACAAGCCGCTGCTGGTCTCCGTCCGCTCCGGCGCCCGGGTGTCCATGCCCGGCATGATGGACACGGTGCTGAACCTCGGCCTGAACGATGCCACGGTGGACGGCCTGGCCGCGGCCTCCGGCGATGCGCGCTTCGCCTGGGACAGCTACCGCCGCTTCATCCAGATGTTCGGCTCGGTCGTGCTCGGCGTGGACCATCACCGCTTCGAGGAGATCATCGAGCATGTGAAGCTCGACCGCGACGTGCAGGAGGACACCGACCTCACCGCCCAGGATTGGCACCGCGTGGTCGATGGCTACAAGGAGATGGTCGAGGAAGTCACGGGCAAGCCCTTCCCGCAGGACCCGCATGCGCAGCTCTGGGCCGCGATCGGCGCCGTCTTCGGCAGCTGGATGAACCCGCGCGCCAACACCTATCGCCGCCTGCACGACATCCCCGCCCAATGGGGCACCGCCGTGAACGTCCAGGCGATGGTCTTCGGCAATATGGGCGAGGATTGCGCGACGGGCGTCTGCTTCACCCGGGACCCCTCCACGGGCGAGAATTTCTTCTACGGCGAATATCTGGTGAATGCGCAGGGCGAGGACGTGGTCGCCGGCATCCGCACGCCGCAGCCCATGGCCGAATCCCGCGCCAAGCCGGGTGAGCGCAGCATGGAAACGGTCATGCCGAAGGCCTATGCCGAGCTCGTCGCCGTCCGCGAAAAACTCGAAAAACACTATGCGGACATGCAGGACATCGAATTCACGGTGCAGCAGAACAAGCTGTACATGCTGCAGACCCGCAACGGCAAACGCACCGCCGCCGCCAGCCTGAAGATCGCCGTGGACATGGCGCGCGAAGGGCTGATCGACCGGACCGAAGCCATCAAGCGCGTCGACCCCAAGGCACTCGACCAGCTGCTGCACCCGACGCTGGACCCCAAGGCGCCGCGCAAGGCACTCGCGAAGGGGCTGCCGGCCAGCCCCGGCGCGGCATGCGGCGTGATCGTCTTCTCGGCGGATGAAGCGGAAATCCGCGCCGCCAAGGGCGAGGCCGTCATCCTGGTGCGCATCGAGACCAGCCCCGAGGACATCCACGGGATGCATGCCGCCCGCGGCATCCTGACCACGCGCGGCGGCATGACCAGCCACGCCGCCGTGGTCGCCCGCGGCATGGGCCGGCCCTGCGTCGCCGGCGCCGGCTCCATCACCGTGGACTATGCCGGCCAGACCCTGACCGCCGGTGGCAAGCGCATGTCGGCCGGCGACACCATGACGCTGGACGGCGCGACCGGCGAGGTCTTCGCCGGCACCGTGCCGATGATCGAGCCGCAACTCTCCGGCGACTTCGCCACCCTGATGGAATGGGCCGACGGCGTCCGCCGGATGAAGGTGCGCGCCAACGCCGAAACGCCGCTGGATGCGGAGACCGCCCGCAAATTCGGCGCCGAGGGCATCGGCCTCTGCCGCACCGAACACATGTTCTTCGACCCGGAGCGCATCGGCGCCGTGCGCCAGATGATCATGGCCGACACCGAGGAAGGCCGGCGCGACGCCCTCTCCCGCCTCCTGCCCTTCCAGCGCGAAGATTTTCTGCAACTGTTCCGCATCATGGCCGGGCTGCCGGTGACCATCCGGCTGCTCGACCCGCCGCTGCACGAATTCCTGCCGCATCGGGACAGCGAGATCGCCGAAGTGGCACTCAGCCTGGGCGCCGATGTCGCCGCCATGCAGCGCCGCGCGGCGGACCTGTCCGAAGCCAACCCGATGCTCGGCCACCGCGGCTGCCGGCTCGGCCTGACCTATCCCGAAATCTACGAGATGCAGGTCCGCGCCATCTTCGAGGCCGCCGTCGCCATCGGCCAGGAAACCCACAAGGCACCGGTGCCGGAAATCATGATCCCGCTGGTCGCCCTGCGGCGCGAGCTGGAAATCCTGCGCGCCCTGGTGGACCGTGTGGCCCAGGAGGTCTTCGCGGAGACGAACTACCACATCATCTACCAGGTCGGCACGATGATCGAACTGCCGCGCGCCGCCCTGACCGCGGATACCATCGCCGAAGGCGCCGACTTCTTCAGCTTCGGCACCAACGACCTGACGCAGACCGTCTTCGGCCTCTCCCGCGACGACGCCGGCAAGTTCCTGCCCTTCTATGTGGAAAAGGGCATCCTGCCGAAGGACCCCTTCGTCTCCATCGACATCGACGGCGTCGGCGCCCTGGTGCAGATCGCCACCGAGAAGGGCCGCAGGACCAAGCCGGACCTGAAGCTTGGCATCTGCGGCGAACATGGCGGCGACCCGGCCTCCATCCATTTCTGCGAAAGCGCCGGCCTCGACTACGTCTCCTGCTCCCCCTACCGCGTCCCTGTCGCCCGGCTCGCGGCCGCCCAGGCCGCGCTGACCAGCGCGGGCGGGGATCGGACCGCCTGAGGGGCTGGGTGCTCGCGGGTGGCCTGCAGGGGGACGCTGTCCCCCTGCACCCCCTGGACCGCGAGGACCCGTGAGCAGGAGAGAGGGGGCCTGGGCGACCGCTGAACCAGCGGTTCCGCCGGCCCCCTCCTCTCCCGCTCAAGTCTCATGGGTTTCCAAAGGGCCGCCGCCCTTTGGCGGGACGGTGCAGGGAGGGCATCGCCCTCCCTGCAATTCCTGCGCGCCACCCCAGCCTCTGAGGCCCACCCGATGTCCCGACCGAGCTTGTCCGCGTTGATCGTGGCACGGAATGAGGAGGCGCGGTTGCCGGATTGCCTGGCGTCCGTGGCGTTTGCGGATGAGGTGGTGGTGGTGTTGGACCGCACCACGGATGGGTCGGCGGCGCTGGCGCGGGCGGTGGGGGCTGTGGTGTTGGAGGGGGCTTGGGCGTTGGAGGGGGAGCGCCGCAATGCCGGCATTGCCGCCTGCACCGGGGATTGGGTGCTGGAGGTCGATGCGGATGAGCGGGTGAGCCCGGATCTGGCGCTGGCTGTGCGGCGGGTGATCGGCGAGTCGGGGTTCGCCTGGCACCAGGTGATGGTGGACAACTACGTGGGGGACCGGCTGCTCCGGCATGGCTGGGCCGGCAGTTTCGGCACCACCTCCGTGCCGCGCCTGTTCCGGCGGGGGGCGAAGCGGTGGCGGGCGCAGCGGGTGCATCCGGGGCTGGACTGGGTGGGCCGGCAGGGGCCGCGGATCGAGCAGGGTGCGCTGGTGCATCTGGTGGATCGCGACGTGTCGGACATGCTGCGGCGCCTGGACAAATACTCCTCGGCCAAGGCGGCGGATCTGCTGGAGAGCGGGGATATCGGGTCCCTGGCGGGTAATCTGCGGCGCTTCGTCTCGCGGGCGTTCAAATCCTATGTGTCGCGGAAGGGGTACCGGGAGGGCGCCTGGGGCGTGCTGCTGGCCTTCTGCACCGCGGCCTTTCCGCTGCTGTCCTACCTGAAGGCGCGGCTGGAGCCGGAGCGGCATGGGGGGCGCAGGTGACGGCGCTGGTGACCCTGCCCTGGCATCGCAGCCCGCTGACGCCGATCGCCGGGCTGCTGGCGGTGGGGCCGGTGCTGGCGGTGGCGCAGTTCCGGGCGATGGCGGTGGCGGTGACGCTCGCCCTGGCGCTGTCGGTGCTGGCGCATCGGCGGGTGACGGGGGCCTGGCCCTGGCCGCGGCCAGGGCTGGCGGGATGGCTGGCGGTGGCGCTGCTGGGCTGGTGCGGCGTGGCGGTCCTGTGGTCGCCGGAGAAGCTGCGCGCGGCGCAGACCATCGGCGGGCTGGCGGTGCTGCTGGGCCTGGCCCTGATGGCGGCGCGGGCGGTGGCGGCGGCGCCGGCGTCGCGGCAGGTGGGGCTGGCCCTGGCCGGCGGGCTGGCGGCGGGCATCGTGGTGGCGGCGGTGGACCATGCCAGCGGCAATTGGCTGCGGCTGATGGTGCGCGGCTTTCCGGCGGACATGCCCTTCATCGGCTTCGGGCTGAAGCCCGCGGTCTCGCTGCTGGCGCTGCTGTTGCCGCTGGCCTTCGCGGTGCCGCTGGGCTGGGCCTGGCGGGGGGCGCTGCTGCTGGCCGGGCTCGCGGTGGCGGCCTGGCTGCCGGCGGAATCCGCGCGGCTGGCGGCGCTGGCGGGCGTGCTGGCCGCTGCCGGGGCGATGCTGCTGCCGCGGCTGGTGCCGCGCCTGGCGGCGGCGTTGCTGGCCGGCTTCGTGGTGACGGCGCCGATGGTCTTCGCGCTGGGTCTCTCCCTGGCCCCGCCGCTGGAGCCCCTGCCGCGTTCGGCGGCGCATCGGGTGCTGATCTGGGATTTCGTCGTGGACCGGATTGCGGAGCGGCCGCTGCTGGGCTGGGGCATGGAATCCGCCCGCGCCATCCCGGGCGGCAGCGCCCGGTTCCCGGCCGAGGATCTGGCGCGGTTCGGGTTGAACTCGCCGGCGGCGCGGCAGTGGTTCGGGGTGGAGGCGGCGCGGCGGCTGCCGCTGCACACGCACAATGCGAGCCTGCAGATCTGGCTGGAGTTGGGCGTGGCGGGGGCGCTGCTGGCGGCGGCGCTGGGGGCGGCAGCGCTGCTGGCCGCCTCCGGGTCGCCCGCCATCTTCGGCATGGCGGTGTCCGCGGTGGTGACCGGGCAGTTATCCTTCGGCGTCTGGCAGCCCTGGTGGGTGGGTTCCGTGCTGTTCGCCGCGGTGGTGGCGGTGGCGCTGCGGCGGGGCTGACCCGCTCCTACCCCATGCAGCGCATGAACAGCACGGAGTTGTGGGCGGTCTCCCCCACCTCCGCGGCGGTGCGGGGCGGGGTGTCCCTCAGGGTGGGGGTCACGCCGGCTTCGCGCAGGAAGTCCAGCGCCTCGTTCCCCTTCACCGCGAAGTTCACGTTCTGCGGGATGTCGCCGGTGCGCTGGGCGACGCGGGCGGCGTTGAGCTTGGAGACGATGACGCCCACCACATTGCCGCCGAGATCCAGCAGCGGCCCGCCGGAATTGCCCGGCTGCACCGGCGCGCTGATCTGGAACTGCCGCTGGTCGTCGGCCAGGCCGGCCAGCGCCGAGACCTCTCCGGTGGTCAGCGTGGGGCCGGAGGAGAGCATGCCGGCCAGCGGGAAGCCGTAGGTCACCACGCCCTCGCCCCGGCGGATGTTCATCTGGCGGCGGAAGGCGAGCGGCGGGCCGGCCTCCGCCGGCACTTCCAGCAGGGCGAGGTCCCGGCCGCGATCGGCGCGCAGCACGCGGGCGGCCACATCCGTGCCGGCGGCGGTGCGCACCCGCACGGCCTGGCAGCGTTCCACCACATGCGCATTGGTCAGCGCCCGGCCCGGGGCCACCACGAAGCCTGTGCCGGAGGACACCATGCGCCCGGTGCCGCCGCCCTGCGGCGCGCCCGGCTTGCCGGCGGGCCCGGCCTGCTGCCCGGGGGCCAGCGCCGGCGGCTTGCTGGTGGGCAGGGGCGGGAAGCCGCTCCTTGCCTCCGGCACATTGCTCGGCGGTGGCTTGCCCTGGCCGAGCGCGTCACCGCCCGCGAGCAGGCCGAGCAGGAGGGCTGGGATCAGCGCGAGGTTTCGTTGCATGCGGGACACAGCATGCCCAACCCCGGGCGGCCGGGTCAATCGCCGCCGACCCCGGCGGGTTGCGCCGGGTTTCACAGCAGGCCTTCGCGGCGGAAGGACAGGTGGCGGCCATTGCCGACGATCAGGTGGTCGTGCACCGCGATCCCCAGCATGGCGGCGGCGGCCTTCACCTCCCGCGTCATCTCGATATCGGCGCGGGAGGGGGTGGGATCCCCCGAGGGGTGGTTGTGCACCAGGATCAGGGCGGTTGCCTGCAGTTCCAGCGCCCGCTTCACCACCTCCCGCGGGTAGACGGGGGTGTGGTTCACGGTGCCGCGGGCCTGGGCCTCGTCGGCGATCAGGCGGTTCTTGCTGTCCAGGAACAGCAGGCGGAACTGCTCGATGGGCTCGCGCGCCAGGGCGGCGGAGAGGTAGGCGATCAGCCGGTCCCAGTTGTTCAGCACGGGCTGGTCACGGATCTCCGCCCGCATCATCCGCAGGGCCGCGCCATGCACGGTCTTCAGCGCGGCGGCGCCGGCCTCCCCCATGCCCTCCACGGCGGTCAGGTCGCGCGCCGGGGCGGCGATGGCATTCGCAAAACTGCCGAAGCGGGCGAGCAGGGCGCGGGCGATGGGCTTGGTGTCGCGGCGCGGCAGGGCCTGGAACAGCAGCATCTCCAGCATCTCGTGGTCCAGCAGGCTGTCCGGGCCGGCGGTCAGCAGGCGGGTCCGCATGCGGGCGCGGTGGCCGAGATGGCCCGGCGGCGGCCCGGCCTCCGTCGCCGGCGGGGGGAACAGCCCGTCGAGCGCGACCGGTGCTTCGGAGAAGTGCGGCTTCCGGGCCATTCTGCCCCCTCTGCTGGCGCCCGAGGGTGCAACGGGCGGGGGCAATCTTCAACCGCGGCGTTCACCAGCCGAAGACGACGGCGCCCATGATGCGGCCCGGCAGCAGGGTGAAGCCGCCGGCGATGAGGAGGCCGCCCAGGAACAGGGAGGCCATGGCGCGCCGGTGCGCGCCGATGCGCCCGCGCCGGGCCGCCAGCACCGCCAGCGGCAGCATCAGCAGGGTCCAGCCGGAGATCAGGTGGATCCAGGCATAGTGCCCGCGCATGGTGATGCCGAAGGAGGACAGGCCGACGACTGCCATGAGCCCGACCCAGGCCCAGCCGAGGATCCGATGCGGCAGGACCCCCTTCGGCGCCGCGAACTGCACCAGCCCGAGCAGCAGCGCTGCCAGGGCGGCGCCGGCGTGGAGCTGGATGACGGGGCTGGCCTGGAGCAGCGGGGCGAGCGACATCGGCGGCACGATCTGAATGTGATGAACATTTACATAAAGGCGCCGAAAAAGCCCGTCAAGCGCGAAGCCGGACGGGCTGGGGGCCCTGGTGTCAGCCGCCGTAGGGCGGCCGGTGCAGGCCCATGGGCGAGACGGTGAAGATCTCCACCCCATCCTCCGTCACGCCGACCATATGCTCGAACTGCGCCGACAGGCTGCGGTCGCGGGTCACCGCGGTCCAGCCATCATCCAGCACCTTCACCTCCGGCCGCCCGGCATTCACCATCGGCTCCACGGTGAAGAACATCCCGGGCTTCAGGGTGGGGCCTTCGCCGGGGCGGCCGAAATGCAGCACGTTCGGCGGTTCGTGGAAGCGGCGGCCGATGCCGTGGCCGCAGAAGTCGCGCACCACGGAAAACCTGTTGCGCTCGACATAGGTCTGGATGGCGTGGCCGATATCGCCCAGCGTGGCGCCGGGGCGGATGGCGGCGATGCCGCGCATCATGCTCTCATAGGTCACGTCCATCAGCAGCCGCGCCTTGGTCGAGGGCGTGCCGGCCACGTACATGCGGCTGGAATCGCCGTGCCAGCCATCCAGGATGACGGTGACGTCGATGTTCACGATGTCGCCTTCCAGCAGCACCCGCTCACCGGGGATGCCGTGGCAGACCACATGGTTGATCGAGGTGCAGGAGGATTTGGTGTAGCCGCGATAGCCCAGCGTCGCCGGAATCGCGTGGTGCGCCAGGGTGAAGTCGTGGATCAGCCGGTCCAGCGTCTCCGTCGTCACGCCGGGCTTCACATGCGGGGTGATCATGTCCAGCGTCTCGGCCGCCAGCCGGCCGGCGCGGCGCATCCCCTCGAAGTCCGCAGGGGCGTGGAGGGTGATCCGGCGGCTCTCGCCGCCCTGCTGCTCCATGGTGCTCGAACCGTCCGTCAAGATCTGTGCCGGTGCCGAAGATGCGC
The DNA here is from genome assembly GCF_012103215.1 of Falsiroseomonas selenitidurans. Classification (GTDB taxonomy): domain Bacteria; phylum Pseudomonadota; class Alphaproteobacteria; order Acetobacterales; family Acetobacteraceae; genus Falsiroseomonas; species Falsiroseomonas selenitidurans. The sequence goes on along the minus strand of NZ_JAAVNE010000003.1, from coordinate 180,647 downwards.
TGTGGCCCCGCGCGATGCAAGGCGCGGGGCCGCACGGCTGGGTTGCGCGGGGCTAGCCCGGCCTCTCCCCGGTCTTGCGCTCCACCGTGCCCAGCGCATCCGCCAGGCGATGCGTGGCGCTGCCGGGGCGCGCGGGCTTCTGCTGGCTCTCATGCGGCGACCAGCCGGTCAGCACCAGCAGGCGCAGCACCGGGTCGATGCCCTGCGCGCCTGCCGGCAGGGCCGCGGCGGCCATCGGGAACAGCGCCCGCGGCGGGGTGCGCGGGTCCCGCGCCAGCACGGCATTGCCTTCCCCCGCGGCGCGCAGATCCGCCAGCAGCGCCAGCGGCCTGCGGTAGGCGATGGCCACCTCCTCGGCATCCGCCACCGGTAGGGCGAAGCCGGCGCGCTGCAGCAGCCCGGCGCCGTCGCGCAGTTCCGGGAAGGGCGAGATCCGCGGCGACAACCCGCCGCGCAGCGCGCTCTCGGCCTCCGCCAGCGCCTGGCGCAGCGGCCCGAGCGTGCCGAGCCCGGGCAGGGAGGCCAGGAACAGCCCATCGGGTGCCAGCGCCCGCCGGATCTGTATCAGCGCGCCCGGCAGGTCGTTCACCCAGTGCAGCGACAGCGAGGCGACGATCAGGTCGAAGCTGGCGGGGGCGAAGGGCAGGAATTCCTCATCCGCCGCCACCGCCAGGCCACCCGCTTGCGCCGCCATGGCCGGCGACAGGTCGGCGGAGACGACGGACGCGATGCCGCGGGCGCGCAGCATCGGCGCCACCACGCCGCGGCCGCCGATCTCCAGCGCCCGGTCGAAGCGGCGGGTGGTGTCGTCCAGCCGGTCCAGCAGCCGCGCCGCGCAATCCTCCAGGATCGGCGCCACCCGCTCGACGGTGGCGGCCGCCCGGTCGCGCCGGCGGCGCACCAGCTTCCGGTCGAAGACCTGCATCGCATCCATGCCGGCGCAGATGCGCCCGCTTCGCCGCCCCCGCAAGCCGGTCTATCGTGGCGGCGGGCGCAGGGAACCGGAAGCCGATGCAGAAGATCGAGACCATCGAGGCCGCCGCGCTGAAGGCCAGGCTGCGGCAGGGCGGGGAGATCGCCCTGCTCGATGCGCGGGAGGAAGGGGAATTCAGCGCCGCCCACCTGTTCTGGGCCGTGCCCTGCCCGCTCTCCCAGGCGGAATTCCGCGCCGCCCGCCTGCTGCCGCGCCTGGATGCGCCGGTGGTCTGCCTCGATGGCGGGGAGGGCCATGCTCGGCGCCTGGCGGGCGTGCTGCAGGGCCTGGGCTACACCCAGCTCTCGGTGCTGGCAGGCGGCACGCCGGCCTGGCAGGCGGCGGGGTATGAGCTGTTCTCCGGCTTCAACGTGCCCTCCAAGGCCTTCGGCGAATGGGTCGAACACCACTACGCCACGCCCTCGGTCGATGCGGCGGAGCTGGCGGCGATGCAGGCGGCGGGCGAGGACCTGCTGGTGGTGGACAGCCGGCCGATGGCCGAGTTCCGCAACATGTCCATCCCCGGCGCCATCGACGTGCCGGGGGCGGAGCTGGCCTATCGCGTGCCCTCCATGCTCGCCCGGCCGGAGACCACGGTGGTGGTGAACTGCGCCGGCCGCACGCGCTCCATCCTGGGCGCGGAGAGCCTGCGCCGGGCCGGGCTGCCGAACCGGGTGGTGGCGCTGCGCAACGGCACCATGGGGTGGGAGCTGGCGGGGCTCACCTGCAACCGCGGGCGGGAGGATCGCTACGCCCCCGGCACGCCGCCCGATGCGGCGGAGACGCTGGCCCGCGCCCGGCGCTTCGCCGAAGGCGCCGGGGTGCGCTGGATCGACCGCGAAGGGTTGGCGGCCCTGCGCGCGGAAGCCGGGCGCAGCCTCTATGTGCTGGATGTGCGGGACCCGGCGGAATTCGCCGAGGGCCACCTGCCCGGCTCGGTCAGCGCGCCGGGCGGGCAGCTGGTGCAGGCCACCGATGCCTGGGTGGCGGTGCGCGGCGCCCGCATCGTGCTGGTGGACGATACCGGCACCCGCGCCGCCATGACCGCCGGCTGGCTGCGCCAGCTGGGGGGGTGGGAGGTGTTCTGCCTGACGGGCGGGCTGGCAGGCGCGCTGGAGACCGGCCCGGCCGCGCCCGCCCTGCCGGCGGCGCTGCGGCCGGCGGTGGCGCGGGTGGAGGTTGCGGCGCTGCACCGCGATGGGCCGGTGGTGGTGGACCTCGCGCGTTCCCTGGCCTTCCGCGCCGGGCATATCCCCGGTGCGATCTGGGGCGTGCGGACACGGCTCGCCCTGCTGCTGCCGCTTCTGGCGCCGGGTCGCCCCGTGGTGGTCACGGCGCCCTCTGAGGAGCTGGCGGCGCTCGGCGCGGCGGAGCTTGCCGGGCTGGGCGTGGCGCCGGTGGCGGTGCTGGAAGGCGGCAATGCGGCCTTCGTCGCCGCCGGCGGCACCCTGGCCGCTGACCGCACCAACCCGCCGGACGAGGCCTGCGTCGATGCCTGGCTGCGCCCCTATGACCGGAATGCCGGGGTGGAGGCGGCGATGCGGGAATACCTGGCCTGGGAGATCGACCTGGTGCATGCCGTGGAGCGCGACGGCGATGCCCCCTTCGGCGCCTGGTAGGGCGTTCCAGGCCGCACTGGAGCGGCTGGGGACCGCGACGCTGGCGCGGCTGGGGACCGCGACGCTGGATGCGCTGCTGCCGCCGCATTGCCTGACCTGCGAGGCGCCGGTGCAGCGCCAGGGCACGCAATGCGGCGCCTGTTTCCGGCTGCTGACGCGGGTGACGGCACCGCTCTGCCCGCGCTGCGGCGTGCCCTTCCTGCATGCCGGCCAGGCCGGGCCGGGCGGGCTGTGCCCCGGCTGCCTGGCGCGGCCGCCGGCCTTCGACCAGGCGCGCGCGGCGCTGCGCTACGACGCGGGGGCACAGAAGCTGGTGCTGCCCTTCAAGCATGCGGACCGGACGGAGCTGGCCGGGCCGCTGGCGGCGATGATGGCGCAGGCCGGCGCGGCGCTGCTGGCGCGGGCGGACCTGCTGGCGCCGGTGCCGCTGCATTGGCGTCGGCTGGTGGCCCGGCGCTACAACCAGGCGGCGCTGCTGGCCCATCGCCTGGCTCGCGGCGCCGGCAAGCCCTGCATACCGGACCTGCTGCGCCGCGCCCGCGCCACGCCGCCGCTGGGCGAGTTGGGCGCCGCGGACCGCGCCGCGCTGCTGCAGGGCGCCTTCGCCCTCAACCCCCGCGCCGCCGCCCGCATCGCCGGCAGGCGGGTGCTGCTGGTGGATGACGTGATGACCTCCGGCGCCACGGCGGAAGCCTGCACCCGCCTGCTGCTGGCCGCCGGCGCCGCCGCGGTGGATGTGCTGGCCGCCGCCCGGGTGCCCGACCCGCGGCTGGCGGCGGAGGAATAGGGGGCGCCGGGCACCCCTGGCTGCCGCCGCATTGCCGCGATGCGGGATGAGGCTTGACCGCGGGCGATCCACGCCCGATTTCAGCAAAATGGCCAAGATCGAAATCTACACCCAGGATTTCTGCCCCTACTGCGCCCGCGCGGTCGCCCTGCTCGGCCGCAAGGGCGTGGCGTTCGAGGAGAAATACGCCCCGCACGGCTCCGCCGAGCGGCAGGAGGCGATCGCGCGCTCCGGCGGGCGAAGCAGCGTGCCGCAGATCTTCATCGACGGGCGCCATATCGGCGGCTGCGACGACCTGGTGGCGTTGGACCGGAAGGGCGGGCTCGACCCCCTGCTGGCCGGCTGATGATCCACTACCAGCTCCGCTGCCAGGCGACCCACGAGTTCGACGGCTGGTTCCAGGACAGCGCCGGCTTCGAGAAGCTGGCCGCGGTCGGGCTGGTGGAATGCCCGCATTGCGGCAGCACCCAGGTCAGCCGCGCCCTGATGGCGCCTGCGGTGCGCAAATCCCGCCGCAAGGCCGCCCCGGCCCCGCTGCCGGAGGAAGCGCCGCCCGCCGCCGCCCCGGCGCCCGCCCCCAGCGCGCCGCCGCAGCCGGAACCCGGCGGCATGTCCCAGCGCGTCGCCGCCGGGCCGATCCCGGCGCAACTCCTCGCCATGCTGCAGCGCATGCGGGCGGAGGTGGAGAAATCCTGCGACTATGTCGGCGAGGGCTTCGCCGAGGAGGCGCGGAAGATCCATAATGGCGAGGCCGAGGCCCGCGGCATCTATGGCGAGGCGACGGAAGCCGAGGCCGAGGCCCTGGCCGAGGACGGCATCGACATCGCCCGCCTGCCCTGGGTGCCGCGCGCGGACGGCTGAACCCGGGGGGAGGGGCGCGCGCCCGGTGCTCGTCTTCAGCTACGGCATCCCGAAATCCGGCAGCACCTTGGCCTTCGAGCTGGCCAAGGCCGTCGCCCGGCTGGGCGGCCACCGCCAGCCCCTGCTGCCGCGGCCCCTGCTGCCCGGCGGCCACAAGGTGAACTTCGCCCAGGCGCTGGACCCGGCGGCGCTGCGCGCCCTGGCGGTGGCGGCGGAAGGGCGCATCCGGATCGTCAAGACCCATGCCTGCCCGGGGCCGGAATGGGCCGCGGAGTACCGGGCGCTGGCCGCCCGCGGCCTGGCCTCGGCGCATGTGAACTGGCGCGACCCGCGCGACATCTGCCTCTCCCTGCTCGATGCCGGGCGGCTGGCCCGCAGCCGCGGCGAAAGCGCCTTCGCCGAATTCGTGACGCTGGAGGATGCGGTGGCCGGGGTGCGCCGCTACCTGGGCGAGCACGCGGTCTGGGCCGCGCTGCCACGCACGCTGCAACTGGACTACGCGACCTGCGCCTTCCGGATGGATGCGGCGATCGGCGCGATCAAGGCGGATTTCGGTATCGCCTGCCCGAACTGGGCGGTGCGGCTCTGGGTGCAGCGCTTCGCCTTCACCTACCGCAACAAGGCGGTCCCGGCGCGGCATCTGTCCGAGTTGACGTCGGAGCAGGCGGCGCACCTCGCCCACAGCTTTGCGCCCTGGCTGCCGCCGGGCGCCTGAAGGCCACGGCGCAGCCCACGCCCCGGCGCAGGGGCTGTTGAGCATGCGAAATATCATCGTGCTTCCGGATCACCTGGGCATGAACAAGCTTTGCCGGATCAGGGGTCCCTGGCTGTCAAGGTGCCGTGATGAAAATCCTGCTGGGAGTTGCCGGCATCATTTTCCACAGATTTACCCCCGTAAATGGGGATAACCCGATGTGTTGCTTGCGGGATACATCATCCGGCGCGGTGCTGATTTTTCTGCGCCGTGCGAACATTGGGCGAACGCCGCTGCGGGCCCTGGCGCGGCCCCGGGTCCCACAGGGCACCCCCTGACTTATCCCCAGCTCCATCCACCGGGATGGGGGATAAGCCGGGCTTGACGGCCCGTCACCCGGCCGGCCGGGCCATCGCTAGGTAATTCACCGCCAGGTCCCGCGTTTCCCGCCACTGGCCGGTGGGCGACATCGTCATGCCGGCCAGGTCGGTGATCCGGTAGCCCGCCGGGCGCAGCGCGGCGCCAAGCTCCCCGGGTGAGAGGAACATCCGCCAGTCATGCGTGCCGATCGGCAGCATCCGCAGCAGGTATTCGGCGCCGAGCTTGGCGAACAGGAAGGACCGCGCGGTGCGGTTCAGGGTGGACAGGAAGATCGGCGCGCCCGGCTTCGCCAGCCCCGCCAGCGCCGCCAGGAAGGCCGGCCGGTCCGCCACATGCTCGATGACCTCCAGCGCCACCACGGCGTCGAAGCGGGCGCCCTCGGCCAGCAGATCCTCCGGCGCGCCATCGCGGTAGTCGATATCGAGCCCGCCGGCGTCGGCATGGGCGCGGGCGGCGGCCAGCGCCGCACCGGCGGCATCCACGCCGGTGACCTGCGCGCCCATCCGGGCGAAGGCCTCGCTGGCCAGGCCGGCGCCGCAGCCGACATCGAGGATGGCCTTGCCCGCCACCCCGCCCAGCCGTTGCGCGATCCAGCCGGTGCGCAGCGGGTTCATCCGGTGCAGCGGGCGCATCGGCCCGTCCGGGTCCCACCACTGGCCGGCCAGCGCGTCGAATTTCCGCCGTTCCGCCTCCACCGCCGTGCCCGTCATGGCTGCATCCCCCCAGCATCGCCTTGCCCGCCGGCGCGCCCCCCGTTATCTGTCCGCGCCCCGGCGAGGCGCAACAGGGGCCGCCCCGCCGATCCTTCCTCGACCCCCCCCCCGGACCCGAGCATGGCCCGCATCGTGATGAAGTTCGGCGGCACCTCCGTCGCCGACCTCGACCGCATCCGCAACGTCGCCGGCCGGGTGAAACGGGAGGTGGAGGCGGGGCATGAGGTGGCCGTGGTGGTCTCCGCCATGTCCGGCGTCACCAACCAGCTGGTGAAATGGTGCCAGGAACTGTCGCCCCTGCATGATGCGCGGGAATACGACACGGTGGTCGCCACGGGCGAACAGGTGACCATCGGCCTGCTGGCCATCGCGCTGCAGACCATCGGCGTGGATGCACGCTCCTGGCAGGGCTGGCAGGTGCCGATCCGCACCGACAACGCGCATGGCCAGGCGCGCGTGGACAGCATCCAGGGCGCGCTGCTGATCGAGCGGATGCGCCAGGGCCAGGTGCCGGTGGTGGCGGGCTTCCAGGGTGTCGGCCCGGACAACCGGGTGACCACGCTGGGCCGCGGCGGATCGGACCTCTCGGCGGTGGCGATCGCCGCCGCGGTGCAGGCGGATCGCTGCGACATCTACACGGATGTGGATGGCGTCTACACCACGGACCCCCGCATCGTGCCGCGCGCCCGCAAGCTGGAGAAGATTTCCTACGAGGAGATGCTGGAACTGGCCTCGGTGGGGGCCAAGGTGCTGCAGACCCGTTCGGTCGAACTGGCGATGAAGCAGCGCGTGCGCGTGCAGGTGCTCTCGAGTTTTGCGGACAAGCCAGGCTCCCTGGTGGTGGATGAGGACGAAATCGTGGAACAGCCTATCGTGTCCGGCATCGCCTATTCACGCGACGAGGCCAAGGTGACGCTGCGCCGCGTGCCGGACCGGCCCGGCATCGCCGCCTCGGTCTTCGTGCCGCTCTCGGCGGCCAATGTGAACGTCGACATGATCGTGCAGAACCTCGGCGCCGACGGCACCACGGACATGACCTTCACGGTCGGCCGCGCCGACCTGCCGCGGGCCCGGGACCTGCTGGAGAAGCAGGCCGCGGCGATCGGCTACGAGGCGATGCTGGCCGACCCGGATGTGGCGAAGATCTCCGTCGTCGGCATCGGCATGCGCACCCATGCCGGTGTCGCGGCGACGATGTTCCGCACCCTGTCGGAGAAGGGCATCAACATCCAGGTGATCTCGACCAGCGAGATCAAGGTCAGCGTGCTGGTGGCCGCGGACTACACCGAGCTGGCGGTGCGCGCGCTGCACACCGCCTACGGCCTGGACGGCCCCGAACCTGCCCGCCGCGGCGAGGCCTGAGGCGATGGACGCGCCGCTGGTCCCCGATGCCCCGCCGGCCGAAGCCCTGGCGGCCCTGGATTCGCTGATGGCGCAGGGCGCCGCCTTCCTGGGCAGCCGCTATGCCATCATGGGCGGCGCCATGTCCTGGGTCAGCGAGCGCAACCTGGTGGCCGCGCTGTCCAATGCCGGCGCCTTCGGCGTCATCGCCTGCGGCGCGATGGAGCCCGACCGGCTGGCGCAGGAGATTGTCGCGACCCAGGCGCTGACGCAGAAGCCCTTCGGCGTGAACCTCATCACCATGCATCCGCGGCTCGACCAGCTGGTGCAGACCTGCCTGGACCACCAGGTGGGCCACATCGTCTTCGCCGGCGGCATTCCGCCCGGCACCGCCATCAAGGCGGCGAAGGAAGGCGGCGCCCGCGTGGTGTGCTTCGCCCCGGCGCTCGCCCTGGCGAAGAAGCTGGTGCGATCCGGGGCCGATGCGCTGGTGATCGAGGGCAGCGAGGCCGGCGGGCATATCGGCCCCGTCTCGCTCACCGTGCTGGCGCAGGAGATCCTGCCGCATATCCGCAACGTGCCGGTGTTCGTCGCCGGCGGCATCGGGCGGGGTGAGGCGATCCTGTCCTATCTGGAGATGGGCGCCGCCGGCGCGCAGCTCGGCACCCGTTTCGTCTGCGCCAGCGAATCCATCGCCCACGCCAATTTCAAGCGTGCCTTCATCCGCGGCGCGGCGCGGGATGCGCTGCCGACCATCCAGCTCGATGAGCGCTTCCCGGTGATCCCGGTGCGCGCGCTGCAGAATGCCGGCACCAGGCGCTTCCTGGACCATCAGGCGGAAACCATCCGCCGCTTCCTGGCCGGCGAGGTGGAGAAGGCGGCGGCGCAGCTCGAGATCGAGCATTTCTGGGCCGGCGCGCTGCGCCGCGCCGTGGTCGATGGCGATGTCGAGAACGGCTCCCTAATGGCCGGGCAGAGCGTCGGCCTGGTGACGCGGGAACAGCCGGCGGTGGAGATCGTTCAGGAACTGGTCAACCAGGCCGCGCACGCGCTCGCGGCGCGTCGTGGCTGAAGGCTTCATCAACCCCGTGGCGAAATGCGTGCGCCGCCGGATTCGATTTGCCGGGCGCGCGAGCGCGCGCTAGGTGTCCCCGCCGTGGCTTATGACCTGAAACGCACCCAGCGAACGACCGAGCCCGGCGGCTCCGAAGCCGCCCGTGTGGGCGAGGAGTTGCGCGATTCGCGTCTCGCCCTGGGCCTTTCCATCGAGGAAATCGCGACCCGGCTGCGCATCCGCCGCCCCTATCTGGAGGCGCTGGAGGAAGGCCGCATCCGCGACCTGCCCGGCCCGGCCTATGCCGTCGGCTTCGTCCGCGCCTATGCCACCGCGCTGGGGCTGGATGCGGACGAGATGGTGCGCCGGTTCCGCGACCTGTCGGGCGGCGCGGTGAACCGCAAGACCAACCTGGTGTTCCCCGAGCCGGTGCCGGAACGTGGCGTGCCTGCCGGCGCCGTGGTGGTGGTGGGGGCGGTGCTGGCGATCGGTGCCTATGTCGCCTGGTACAATCTTTCGGGCGCCGGCAACCGGACCGTGGATGCGGTGCCGCCGGTGCCGGGGCGGCTGGAACGCGCCGCCGAGCTGGGCCAGGCCCAGCTGCCCGGCCGTGAGGCGCCGCGTGCCCTGGCCGGCCGGGCCGATCCCGGCCGCCCGGACGGGCGCAATGAGGGACGGGGCGATGCCGGCGCGGTGCCGCTTTCCGCCCTGCCGCCACCGGGCGGGCTGCCGCCCCTGCCGCCAGGGCCGCCGCCCGGCAGCGCCAACACCGCCGCCCAGGCGGCGACCGTGCCGGCCAGCCCGCCGCCGCCGCCGGTGGTGCCGCCGCGCCCCGTGGTGGCACCGGAACCGCCGCCGCCCGCCATCCCCGGCCTGCCGGACGGCACCCGCGTGGCGCTGCGCGCCCGGGCCGACAGCGTCGATGGCGCCTGGATCCAGGTGCGCGACCAGCGCAGCGGCCAGGTGCTGGTGAACCGCGTGCTGCGCCCGGGGGAGTTCTGGGCCGTGCCGCTGCGCGACAACCTGCTGCTGGATACCGGCAAGGCGCAGGGGCTGGAGATTGCGGTGGATGGCGCCTTCTCCCCGGTGCTGGACGGCCAGGTGGGGGTGCGCCGCAACATCCCGCTGGCGCCCGAACGGCTGAAGCCGCCGCCGGAGGCCACGCCCGCCGCCACCCCGGCCACGGCGCGCCGCTGACACGCAACCGCCCCTTTGATCCCCGGGGCCGCTCCCATATGGTGGGGTGGCGTGCGCCAAGACGCCGGAAGACGGGAAAGCCATGTCCTACCGCCCCTACCAGCAGATCACCCGCCGCAAGTCGCGGCTGATCCATGTCGGCCGCGTGCCGGTGGGGGGCGACAGCCCGATCACCGTGCAGACGATGACCAACACGCCGACCGAGGATGCGGCGGCCACCATCGCGCAGATCCGCAAGTCGGAACTCGCCGGGGTGGACATCGTCCGCGTCTCCGTCCCCACGCCGGAGAGCACCGCGGCGCTGGCCGAGATCGTGCGGGAGGTGAATGTCCCGATCGTCGCCGATGTGCATTTCCACTACCGCCGCGCCATCGAGGCGGCGGAGGCCGGCGCCGCCTGCCTGCGGGTGAACCCGGGCAATATCGGCAGCAAGGAGCGGGTGCGGGAGGTGGTGAAGGCTGCCCGCGACCATGGCTGTTCCATCCGCATCGGCGTCAATGCCGGCAGCCTGGAGAAGCACCTGCTGGAGAAATACGGCGAGCCCAACCCGGAGGCGCTGGTGGAATCGGCGCTGTGGCATGCGGCGCATCTGCAGGAGCTGGATTTCCACGAGTTCAAGATCAGCGTGAAGGCCTCCGACGTCTTTCTGGCGGTGGCGGCCTACCAGCAGCTGGCGGAGGTCTGCGACCACCCGCTGCATATCGGCATCACCGAAGCCGGCGGGAAGCGCGCCGGCACGGTGAAGTCGGCCATCGGCCTCGGCTCCCTGCTCTGGGCCGGCATCGGCGACACGCTGCGGGTTTCGCTGTCCGCGGAGCCGGAGGAGGAGGTGGCGGTGGGGTGGGAGATGCTGAAATCCCTGCATCTGCGCCATCGCGGGGTGAAGGTGATCTCCTGCCCCTCCTGCGCCCGGCAGGGCTTCGACGTGATCCGCACGGTGGAGAAGCTGGAGGACCGGCTGGCGCATATCGACCAGCCGATCAGCCTTTCCATCATCGGCTGCGTGGTGAACGGGCCGGGGGAGGCGCTGATGACCGATATCGGCCTGACCGGCGGCGGTGCCGGCACCCACATGGTCTATGGCATGGGCAAGACCAGCCACACGGTGAAGACCGAGGAGATGGTCGAGCACATCGTGCAGCTGGTGGAAGCGCGGGCCGAGAAGATGAAGGCGGAGAAGGCGGCGGCGGCCGCGGCAGAGACCCAGCAGGCGGCGGAATAGAAGGCGGGTTCCCACGAGGCCCCGGCCTGCCCATATGGGCGGGATGATCCCGCTCTCCGTCCTCGACCTCTCACCCATTCCCGAAGGCCAGGAGGCCGGGCAGGCGCTGCGCCAGTCGCGCGATCTGGCCCGGCATGCCGATGCGCTGGGCTACCGGCGCTACTGGATGGCCGAACACCACAACATGCCCGGCATCGCGAGTGCCGCCACCGCGGTGGCGCTGGCGCATGTGGCGGAAGGCACGCAGCGCATCCGCCTCGGTGCCGGCGGCATCATGCTGCCGAACCACGCGCCGCTGGTGATCGCGGAGCAGTTCGGCACCCTGGCCGCCCTGCATCCCGGGCGCATCGACCTTGGCCTGGGCCGGGCGCCGGGCACGGACCAGGTCGCCGCCCAGGCCCTGCGGCGCAACCTGGCCTCCGACGCCGATGACTTCCCGCGCGACGTGATGGAGCTGATGGCCTATTTCGCCCCCGCCGAGCCGGGCCAGCGCCTGCAGGCGGTGCCCGGGGCGGGGCAGGAGGTGGAGGTGTGGATCCTCGGCTCCTCCACCTTCGGCGCACAGCTGGCGGCCTATCTGGGCCTGCCCTACGCCTTTGCCTCGCATTTCGCGCCGGGGCAGATGATGGAGGCGCTAAGGGTCTACCGGGAGGGCTTCCGCCCCTCCGCCCGCCTGGCGGCGCCGCATGCCATGATCGGCGTGAACGTCTTCGCGGCGGAGACGGATGCGGAGGCGGCGATGCTGTTCTCCTCCCTGCAGCAGGCCTTCGTGAACCTGCGCCGCGGCCGGCCGGGCAAGCTGCCGCGGGCGGTGGCGGGCTATGCCGCGCAGCTGGACCCGCAGGCGCGGGCCATGCTGGACCACGCGCTGTCCTGTTCCGTGGTCGGCGGGAAGGAGACGGTGCGCCGGGGCATCGCGGCGCTGCTGGAGCGCACCGGGGCCGATGAGCTGATGGTCACGGCGCAGATCCACGACCATGCGGCGCGGCTGCGCTCCTTCGCCATCCTGGCGGAGGCGCTGAGCCCGGCCCTGCAGCCGGCCTGAGCGAGGCCCTTGCCGGCCGGCTTCCGCCGCGTTACGCGCCACGCCATGGCAAACCCCCCGCTCCAGCCCGTCCGCGGCACCCGAGACCTGATCGGCGAGGATTTCCGCGGGCATCACCATGTGGTGGGCACGGCGCGGCGCATCCTGGCGCTGTATGGCCATGAGGAATGGGCGACGCCGATCTTCGAGAGCACGGCGGTCTTCGCCCGCAGCCTGGGTGAGACCTCCGACGTCGTGTCGAAGGAGATGTATTCCTTCGAGGATCGCGGCGGCGATTCGATCACGCTGCGGCCGGAAGGCACGGCGGGGGTGTGCCGGGCGCTGGTCTCCAACGGGCTGACCCAGGCGAACCTGCCGCGCAAGGTGTTCTACGCCGGCCCGATGTTCCGCTACGAGCGGCCGCAGAAGGGCCGCTACCGCCAGTTTCACCAGATCGGCGCCGAGGTGCTGGGGGCGGCGGAGCCGCTGGCGGATGCCGAGGTGATCGCCGCCGGCTGGCACATCCTGCAGGAACTCGGCATCAGCGAGGGCGTGGTGCTGGAGATCAACACGCTGGGCGATGCGGAAAGCCGCGACGCCTATCGCGCCGCGCTGCTGGAGCATTTCACCGCGCATCAGGCGGCACTGTCCCCGGACAGCCAGGTGCGCCTGGCGAAGAACCCGATGCGCATTCTCGACAGCAAGGATGAGGGCGACCGCGCCATCGTCGCCACCGCGCCGACCATCCAGCCCTTCCTGACCGCCGCCGCCGCCGGCTTCTTCGACGCCGTGCTGCGCCACCTGGACACGCTCGGCGTGCCAACCCGGCAGAATCCGCGGATCGTGCGCGGGCTGGACTACTACAGCCACACCGCCTTCGAATTCGTCACGGACCGGCTGGGCGCCCAGGGCACGGTGATGGCGGGCGGCCGCTATGACGGGCTGGTGGCGGAAATGGGCGGGCCGGCCACGCCCTCCGTCGGCTGGGCCGCGGGGGTGGAGCGCCTGTCCATGCTGCTGGCCGCCGCCCCGGCCGCGCCGCGCCCGGTTGCCGTGATCCCGGTGGGCGAGGCCCAGGAAGCCGCCGCCCTCGGCCTGTTGCAGGATTTGCGCCGCGCCGGTTTGGTGGCGGAGATCGCCTACAAGGGCAATCTCAAGCGCCGGATGGAACGCGCCAACAGGCTCTCTGCCCGCGCTGCGCTGATCCTCGGCGAGGATGAGCTGGCGGCGGGCCAGGTGCAGCTGCGCGACCTCGATGCCGGCAGCCAGGCGACCATCCCGCTCGCCGAGGCGGTCAGCCGCCTGGGCGCATGAGCCTCCCCCACAAGCTCGACCGGCTGTTGAGCCGGGCGGATGAGGTGCGGCACGCGCTGAACACCGCCGATGGCGTGCAGGTCGGCGCGCTGTCCAAGGAATTGTCCGAGCTTGAGCCGCTGGTCGCCAAGGTCTCGGCCTATCGGGCCGCCGAGCGCGCGCGGGACGAGGCGGAGGCCATGCTGGCCGACCCCGAGATGCGGGAGCTGGCAGAGGCCGAGTACTACCAGCTGCGCGACAGCCTGCCGCAGATGGAACGCGAAATCCGCCTGATGCTGCTGCCGCGGGACGCCGCCGATTCGGGCAATGCGATCCTGGAAATCCGCCCCGCCGCCGGCGGCGACGAGGCGGCGCTGTTCGCGGCGGAGCTGTTCGCCGCCTACCAGCGCTATGCCGCCTCCCAGGGCTGGCGCTTCGAGATCCTGGACTACGACGCCTCCGACCTCGGCGGGGTGAAGGGCGCGACCGCCGGGATCGAGGGGCGCGGCGTCTTCGCCAAGCTGAAATTCGAATCCGGCGTGCACCGGGTGCAGCGGGTGCCGGCGACGGAAACCCAGGGCCGCATCCACACCTCCACCGTCACCGTCGCCGTGCTGCCGGAGGCCGAGGAGGTGGATGTCCACATCAATGAGGGCGACCTGCGCATCGACACCTACCGGGCGAGTGGCGCCGGCGGCCAGCATGTGAACAAGACCGACAGCGCCGTCCGCATCACCCACATCCCCTCCGGGGTGGTGGTGGCGATGCAGGAGGAGAAGTCGCAGCACAAGAACAAGGCCAAGGCCATGAAGGTGCTGCGCGCCCGGCTGTATGAGGCGGAGCGGGCGCGGGTCGCCGGGGTGCGCGCGGCGGACCGCAAGGGCCAGGTCGGCACCGGCGACCGCTCCGAGCGCATCCGCACCTACAACTTCCCGCAGGGCCGCGTGACGGACCACCGCATCGGCCTGACGCTGCACAAGATCGACCGCGTGATGCTGGGCGAGTTCGAGGAGATCATCGGCGCCCTGACCGCGGAGGATGAGGCCGCCCGCCTGGCCGCCGAGGGCGAATGAGCGCCTGCCAGCCAGGTGAGAGCGTCGGCGCCTTCCTCTGCCAGGCCGGCCAGGTGCTGCGCGCGGCGGCCATCGAGAGCCCGCGGCTGGAGGCCCGGCTGCTGCTCGGCCACGCCATGGGCGCCACGCCCGAACAGCTGTTGCGCGAACCCGGCGCCAGGGTGCCGGCGCAGGCGGTGGCGCGCTTCGGCGCCGCGCTGGCGGCGCGGCTGGCGCGTGTGCCGATGGCCCATATCCTCGGCCGGCAGGGCTTCTGGACGCTGGACCTGGCGGTCTCCCCGGCCACGCTGATCCCCCGCCCGGACTCCGAATCGCTGGTGGAGGCGGCGCTGGAAGCCCTGCCGGATGCGGCCGCGCCCTTGCGGGTGCTGGACCTCGGCACCGGCACGGGCTGCCTGCTGCTGGCCGTGCTGGCGGAACGCCCGGCGGCCTTCGGCATCGGGGTGGATGTGGCCCCGGCGGCAGCGGCGCTGGCGGCGGCCAATGCGCGGGCCAACGGCCTGGCAGCTCGCGCGGCCTTCCTGGCCGGCGACTGGGCGGCGGCGCTGGCCGGCCGCTTCGACCTGGTGCTGTCCAACCCGCCCTACATCGAATCGGCGGCCATCGCCGGGCTGATGCCGGAGGTGGCGCGGCATGAACCCGCCTCGGCGCTGGATGGCGGGGCGGATGGGCTCGACGCCTATCGGTCGATCGCCGCCGCCCTGCCGGGGCTGCTGGCGCCGGGCGGCGTCGCGGTGCTGGAGCTGGGGCAGGGGCAGCGCCAGGCGGTGGAGCGCCTGGCCGGCGCAGCGGGGCTGCGCGTGCGGGGCTGCCGGGCCGACCTCGGCGGCATCGACCGCGCGCTGCTGCTGGCGGCGGGCTGAGGGACCGTCCGGGAACGCCCGCAAAAAAACCGTTTGGCGGTCCGGCGGCGTGGGATTAAGTTGGCGTCGTGGTGCGGGGCATGCTTAGGCCGCCCGGCGCCATCGGCAAACCCGCTGGGGTGACGCGTCCGGGGCCTTTCCTGCCCCGCTTCGTGTCCCGGCCTGCCGAAACGACGCAACCCGATAATCCAGCGTTCCGGGTGGGACCTCCCCATCCGGCGGCGCGATTGCGAGACGGCGAACGCCAATCCGATGAACATGAAACGCATGCGCGGCCGTGGCGGCAATCGCCATGGTGGCGGGGGCGGCGGCGGCGGTGGGCCGTATCGCCAGGGTGGCGGCGGGGGCGGCGGCGGTGGCGGTGGCCACCAGCCGATGAACCGGAACCACATCTTCGACAGCAACGGCCCGGACATGCGGCTGCGCGGCACCGCCCAGCAATTGTTCGAGAAGTATCTGCAGCTCGGCCGCGACGCGACCGGCGCCAGCGACCGGGTGATGGCGGAAAGCTACTTCCAGCACGCCGAGCATTACTTCCGCATCCTGAATGCGATGAGCCAGGCGAGCCAGCAGCAGGGCGGCCAGCCCTACCCGCCGCAGCGCCGCTACCAGGGCCAGGACCAGGAAGGCGGCGATGGCAGCGGCCCGCAGGGCGAGCCGGGCGAGATGACCATGGTGCCCTACGCCAATGGCCAGAACGGCCATGGCAATGGCAATGGCCAGGACCAGGATGAGGGCCGCGATGAGGCCCGCGACCCGCGCGACAACCGCGAGCAGCGCGACAATTGATGCGCGGGTGATCCGCCGGGAGAGGGAGCCGGCAGACCGGCCCCCTCGCGTGCTTCATCCCAAGAGGTCGGGCTGCACCGGCGCCAGCGCGTCGCCGGTCGCGACAAGCCCGCCTTCCAGCACCTCGGCATAGACGCCCAGATCGGCATGGCCGAAATGCTCCCGCAGCCAGCGCTGCGGGCGGGCATCGCGTTCCGCCGTTTCCGGGTTCACCTCCGTCGCGGCGCAGCGCTGGGTGCGCTTGAACACGCGCAGCCGGGCGCCGCCCAGCAGGATCTCGCGGCCGATCCAGTCGAACTCCGCGAAGGGCGCGGCGCCCGAGAACAGGATATTGGCGCGGAAGCGCAGCGGGTCCAGCGCCATGCCCGCCTTCGCCTCCAGCGCCTGGATGGAAGCGAGGCCAATCAGCGAGACGGCCTTGGCGGCGATGTCCGTGAAGGCGTGGCCCGGGGCCATGGCGAAGCGCAGCGCGCCACGTGCCTCCTCCCCCAGGAATTCGGTCATCCAGGCGGCGGCCTGGCTGCGGCCGGCCTCGGTCGCCAGGTCGGCCTGCAGCGGCGCCTGGCCGGGTGCCTGCAGCGCCAGAAGCTGGCTCGGCGCATCATAGGCGGCGCGGATGGCGGCGACCTTCGCATTCGCCATCAGGCAGGCGAAATGCCGCTTCTGCAGCCAGGCCGGCGCCGCCGGGTCGAAGGGGCTGTCGCCCTGGGCGAAGGCGAAGCGTCGGTCCTCCGGCAGGCCTTCGCCGGCGGTCAGCCGCACGGCCCCCAGCACCTCGGCGGACAGGCCCTTCACCGGGTAGCGGCAGATCCGTTCAATACGCATGCAGCGCCCCTTGAAGCCTTGCGTGACGCCTTACCACATCCCGGGGGCAAGCGATCCCTTGCTGCCCGATCGGGGGCAGGGGGCCGCGCCGTCCGCTCAGGAGAGGGACATCAGGATGGACATCGAGAAATTCACCGACCGCGCGCGGGGCTTCCTGCAGGCGGCCCAGACCATCGCGATCCGCGACTACCACCAGCGGGTCACCCCCGAGCATCTGCTGAAGGCCCTGCTGGATGACGAGCAGGGTGCGGCCGCGGGCCTGATCCGCGCCGCCGGTGGCGACCCCGCCGTGGCGAAGCAGTCGGTGGATGCCGAGATCGCCCGCCAGCCCAAGGTCCAGGGCTCCGGCGCCGGCCAGCCGCAATTCACGCCCGACATCGTGCGGGTGCTGGATGCCGCGCAGCAGGCCGCGACCAAGGCCGGCGACGGCTTCGTCGCGCAGGACCGGCTGCTGGTGGCGCTGGCCGCCAGCGACACGCAAGCCGGCCGCGCGCTGCGCGCCGCCAATGCCGATGCGAAGAAGCTGGAAGCCGCCGTCGCGACGCTGCGGAAGGGCCGCACCGTGGACAGCCAGAACGCCGAGGATCAGTTCGAGGCGCTGAAGAAATACGCCCGTGACCTCACCGCCCTGGCGCGGGAAGGCAAGCTCGACCCGGTGATCGGCCGTGACGAGGAAATCCGCCGCACCATCCAGGTGCTCGCCCGCCGCACCAAGAACAACCCGGTGCTGATCGGCGAGCCCGGAGTCGGCAAGACCGCCATCGTCGAGGGCCTGGCGCTGCGCATCGTGCGCGGCGACGTGCCGGAGGCGCTGAAGAACAAGAAGGTGATGGCGCTCGACCTCGGCAGCATGGTGGCCGGCGCGAAATATCGCGGCGAGTTCGAGGAACGCCTGAAGGGCGTGCTGAAGGAGGTGGAGGAAGCCGCCGGCGACATCGTGCTGTTCATCGACGAGATGCACACGCTGGTCGGCGCCGGCAAGGCGGATGGCGCGATGGATGCGTCGAACCTCATCAAGCCGGCCCTCGCCCGGGGCGAGCTGCATTGCGTCGGCGCCACCACGCTCGATGAATACCGCAAGCATGTGGAGAAGGACGCGGCGTTGGCGCGGCGCTTCCAGCCGGTGATGGTGGGCGAGCCTTCGGTGGCGGATACCGTCTCCATCCTGCGCGGGATCAAGGAGAAGTACGAGCTGCACCACGGCGTCCGCATCACGGATGGCGCGCTGGTGGCGGCTGCCACGCTGTCGAACCGCTACATCACCGACCGCTTCCTGCCGGACAAGGCCATCGACCTGATGGATGAGGCGTCGTCGCGCCTGCGCATGCAGGTGGACAGCAAGCCGGAGGAGCTGGACGCGATCGACCGCGACCTGATGCGCCTGAAGATCGAGCGTGAGGCGCTGCGCAAGGAAAGCGACAGTGCCAGCAAGGACCGCCTGCAGAAGCTGGAGAAGGAGCTCTCCGAGCTCGATGAGCGCTCCAACGAGATGACCAGCCGCTGGGCGGCGGAGAAATCCCTTGTGGTGGAAAGCCAGAAGCTGAAGGAGGAGCTGGACCGCGCGCGCACGGAATTCGACCTGGCGCAGAATCGCGGTGACCTGGCCCGCGCTTCCGAGCTCCGCTTCGGCGTCATCCCGCAGCTGGAGAAGAAGCTGGCCGAGGCCGGCGACGGCGATGCGCGGCTGGTGAACGAGGCGGTGACGGAGGAGGCCATCGCCGCCGTCGTCTCCCGCTGGACCGGCATTCCGGTGGAGAAGATGCTGGAGGGCGAGCGCGCCAAGCTGCTGAAGATGGAAGACCAGCTGCGCCAGCGCGTGGTGGGGCAGGAGGAGGCGCTGGAGGCGGTGGCCAAGGCCGTGCGCCGCGCCCGCGCCGGCCTGCAGGACCCGAACCGCCCGATCGGCAGCTTCCTGTTCCTCGGCCCGACCGGCGTCGGCAAGACGGAGCTGGTGAAGTCACTCGCAAATTTCCTGTTCGACGACGAGCGCGCCATGACCCGGATCGACATGTCCGAATTCATGGAGAAGCACGCCGTCGCCCGGCTGATCGGCGCCCCGCCCGGCTATGTCGGCTATGAGGAAGGCGGCACGCTGACGGAAGCCATCCGCCGGCGGCCCTACCAGGTGATCCTGTTCGACGAGGTGGAGAAGGCGCATGACGACGTCTTCAACATCCTGCTGCAGGTGCTGGATGACGGCCGGCTGACCGATGGCCAGGGCCGCACGGTGGATTTCCGCAACACCATCATCGTGCTGACCAGCAACCTCGGCAGCCAGGCGATCGCGGAACTGCCGGAGACCTCGGATATCGAGGCGGCGCGGCCGGCGGTGATGCGCGCGGTGCGGGAACGCTTCCGGCCGGAATTCCTCAACCGGCTGGATGAGGTGGTGCTGTTCCGCCGCCTGGCGCGGGCCGACATGGCCTCCATCGTGGACATCCAGCTCGGCGGGCTGAAGCGCCTGCTGGAGGACCGCAAGATCACGCTGGCGCTGGATGCCTCGGCGCGGGAATGGCTGGCGGAAGCCGGCTACGACCCGGCCTATGGCGCCCGGCCGCTGAAGCGGGTGATCCAGCGCAGCCTGCAGGACAAGCTGGCCGGGCTGCTGCTGGAAGGCGCGCTGCACGACGGCACGGTGGTGCAGGTGACCGCCGGGCCGGACGGGCTGGAATTGCGGCCCGGCGCCAGGGACACGGCTCAGGCCGCGGCCTGAGCCGTCGGTTCCTGCGTCTCCGCCAGCAGCGCCAGCTGCTGGCGGGCGGCGGCCGAAAGCCCTTCCAGCCGGCCGCGCACGGTGCCCTGACCGGCCTGCACCACGACCAGCGTCGCGTCGATGCTGAATTCCGACACCAGCACCCGCAGCCGACTGCCAAGGGCCGGCGTGGCCTCGCAGGCCATGGCGAGCCCGGCCTCCGAGATGTCGATCAGCCGGCCGGCGATTTCCGTCCCACCCAGCACCAGCCGGGCCGAGGCGGTGGAGGCGTAGCGCCGGGCCAGGCGGCGATCGGTCTCCCGCGCCGTGCTGCGCACCGCCTTGACCAGGTCCGTGCTCAGCGTCGCCACCGCCTCGCCGGCCCCGGCCGTGTCGTCGCGCACGGTGGCCAGCAGCGTGTCCGTGCGCGCCGTCTCCCGCGAAACGCCGGCGATGCGCTGGGCCACTTCCCGTGCCGCGCCGGCGGTCTGGGCGATGATCCCGGCGATCTCCCGCGTCGTCGTCGCCTGTTCCTCCACCGCCTGGGCGATGGCGCCTGCGGCCACGTCCACTTCCGCGACCGAATCGGCGATGTCGTTGACCGCGTGGGTGGCGGCTTCCGTCGCCTGGCGGACCTCCGCCACCTGCCGGGCGATATCCTCCGTCGCGCGGGCGGTCTGGGCGGCCAGCTGCTTCACCTCGCTGGCGACCACGGCGAAGCCCTTGCCGGATTCCCCGGCGCGCGCCGCCTCGATGGTTGCGTTCAGCGCCAGAAGGTTGGTCCGCGCCGCGACATCGGCGATGAGGGAGGCGGCGCCGCCGATCCGGCCGACGGCGGCGGCCAGCCCGGCGATGGTCTCGGCACCCCGGCGGCCGAGATCGGAGGTGTTGCGCGCGGCGGCGGCGGTGCGGCCGACCTGCTGGGCGATCTCGCCGATCGAGGCGGTCAGCTGCTCCGTCGCCGCGGCCACCGATTGCGCCGCGGTCAGCGATTCCTCGGCGGCAGCGGCCACGGTCGCGCTGTCCTGGGCGATCAGCGAGGCGGACTCGCTGACCGCATCGGCGCCCGCGCGCAGCCGCCCCATGCGGTCCGAGACCGCCCGCACGGCGTCGCGCACCGCACCATCCATGCGGTCGGCCATGTCCCGCATGGTCTGGGTGCGGGCTTCCGCGGCGGCATGGCGCTGCGCCTCCGCCTCGCTGGCCGCGGCACGGGCGCGCAGCGCCACGTGGCGCAGTGCCTCGGCCGCCGCCAGCACGCCATCCACCTCGTCCGCGCCGCGGCCGCCGGGGCTGCGGCGCTGGGCGATGGGCGGGTCGAGTTGCCCCTCCGCCACCTGGCGCAGCGCCTGCATGGCGCGCCGCAACGGCCGGGCCACGCCGCCACTGAGGAAGGCCAGGGCCCCTGCCGCCACGCACAGCCCGCCGAGCAACGCCGCGACGTGCAGCCAGAGCAGCAGGGCATCCGCCGCCCGCCCGGCGGCCACCACCTCGCCCAGCGCGGTGCTGGCGGCGCGCTGGGCGGCGACCACGGCGCCGATGGCGCGCGTGGCCTCCGCGAACCAGTCGGCCGGCGTCATCGGATAGGGGGCGCCAGCATCCGCCGCGTCCAGCACCGCCTTGCGCCGCGGCAGCAGCCCGTTACGCCAGGCCGTCTCCGCCGCGGCCAGCGGGGCGGCGACGGCTTCCGGCAGGCCGTTCGCCAGGTTGGCGGCGGTGGCGAAGCCTTCCGCCGCGCGGGCCATGTTGCCGCCGAGGATGCGGTGTTCCGCCGGGGTCGGCGGACGACCCTGGGCGATCAGCCCGTTCATCAGGCCGCGTTCGCGGCCGGCCTGCTCGGCGATATCGGCCAGCGCACCACGCAGCGCGGCCAGCCGGGCGCGCTGGTCCGCCGCGCCGGTCGCGGCCAGTTCGATCCCGTTGCGCAGCGCGACCAGCGCATCGATCTGCGCCGTCGTCGCCGGGAACCAGGCGGCCGGGCGCGGCAGCTCGGGCGCCTGCGGGCCGCGTGGCGCATCCAGCGCCTGGCGCATGCCGGCGACGATGCCCCGGGTTTCCGCCAGCCGGGCCAGGGCAGGGGCCAGCACCGGCTGGTCGGCGAGCGCCGGCAGCACCGCCTCCAGCGCTGCCTCCGCGGCCTGGCGGGCGGTGCGGGCACTGGCGTGGGCGGCGGCGGGGGCGGCGGCGGGGTTGGCCAGGATGCCGTTGGTGGTGCCGCGTTCCACCGCCAGGGCGATGCCGGCCTCGACCAGGCGCGCCACCTGCGATTCGGCAATGATCTGCCGGTCCGCCACCTGCATGGCCTGCCAGGCATTCCGGCCGGCCTGCCCCAGCAGCATCACCAGGCCCAGCCCGAGCAGCAGCACCGGCAGCAGGATCTTCACGCGCAGGGACATCGACCACTCCGATCCGGGAAGCCCCACGGTGCGACCTTCATGACACGAGGCCCCTGAAGAACGCGTTACCGCCGGAGATCAGCGGCGGGCGGCAACCAGCCCCCGCGCCCGCCCCGCGATCGGGACCGGCAGGCGGCGATAGGCGTCGAGACCCCGTCCCGCCGTGCCGGGGGTGGCGGCCAGCACCGGCGCCTGCTCCGCCCCGTTCGACAGCAGGGCGCCGCCGCGCAGCCCGGGCGGCAGGGGCGGCGTCGCGGGCCGCGCGGGCGGGGGCGCCAGGGCGGCGAGCGCCACCGGCGGGTGCGGTTGTCCGCGTTCCCGCGCCCAGGCGGCCATCACCCTGTCCCGGTAGGGGCCGGCGCGTTCCGGCGTCTGCGAATGGTAGGCGCCGGCCGCCTGCGCCCAGTCGCCGCGCGTGGCGTGCAGCGCGGTGAGGAAGCGGGCGGCGTAGCGGGCATTCTCCAGCGGGTCGAAGGCGGTCTCCAGGCTCGGGAAGGCGTCCGGGTGGTGGCGCAGGTTCACCTGCATGCAGCCCACGTCGATGGAGCGCATGCCGCCCGCCTGCAGCGCCTGCACCCCGGCAATGGCTGCCGCCCGGCTGGGGAAGAACTGCCCACGCCCCTCGGCATTGATGGTCCAGGGCCAGGGGTGGAAGGCACCGGTCTCCGGGTCCCGCCGGCCGGATTCGACGCGGGCGATGGCCATCAGCAGGTGCTGCGGCAGGCCTGCCTCCCGCTCCGCCGCCTGGATCGCGGCGCGGCAGAGCAGGCCGGGCTCCGCCCGGGCCGGGCCGGGCAGCAGCAGGATCAGGAGGGGGATCAGGATGAAGCGGGCGATGCGGGTCATGCCGACCCTGGCGCAAGCGCCGTGCCAGCGCGGCCCTCTCAGCCGCGCCGGGCGGCGATCAGGAACTCCCGGTTGCCTTCCGGCCCCAGCAGCGGGCTGGCTTCCACGCCCAGCACGGTCCAGCCCGGCAGGCCGGACCACCAGTGGCGGATGCCGGCGCAGACGCTGTCATGCACCCGGGCATCGCGCACCACGCCGCCCTTGGCGACATTCGGCCCGACCTCGAATTGCGGTTTTATCAATGCCACCGCCCAGGCGCCGGGCGCGGCCAAAGCGAGCGCGGCCGGCAGCACCATGCGCAGGCCGATGAAGCTGGCGTCGCACACCACGGCGCCCGGCGCCTCCGGGATCATGGTGGCGTCCAGGTAGCGCGCATTCACCCGCTCCATCACCGCCACCCGTGGGTCGTTGCGCAGCTTCCAGGCGAGTTGCCCATGCCCGACATCGACCGCAAAGACCTTCGCCGCGCCCTGGTGCAGCAGCACATCGGTGAAGCCGCCGGTGGAGGCGCCGACATCCAGCGCGGTGACGCCGGCGCAATCCAGGTGGAAATGGGCCAGGGCGTGCGCCAGCTTCACCCCGCCGCGGGAAACCCAGGGATGGTCCTGGCCGCGCACCTCCAGCGGCTGGCCCTCCTTGATCGCGTCACCGGCCTTGGTCACCCGCGCCTCGCCGGAAAACACCTTGCCGGCCAGGATCAGCGCCTGGGCGCGGGTTCGGCTTTCCGCCAGGCCCCGATCCACCAGCGCCTGGTCGGCGCGCTGCTTCGGCGTGCCCCCCATCAGGCGGCGAAGCGCGCGAGGGCCGCGCGGTCCACCGCGATGCCGAGGCCGGGGCCGTCCGGCACCCGCACCACGCCGCCGGTGAAGCCGATGGGCACCTGCAGCAGCGCATCGCGCACCGGGTGCGGGGAGCGGTCCAGCTCCAGCAGCGGCGGGTTGGGGAACAGGCCCGGCGGATTGTCCGGGATCACCGCCAGCAGGTGCAGGGAGGCCGCCAGCGCCACGCCGGTGCCCCAGACATGCGGATTCACCCGCATGCCGAAGGCCGCCGCCATGTCGGCGATCTTCTTGAGCTCGGAGATGCCGCCGCAAGCCGCCACGTCCGGCTGCAGGATATGCACGGTGCGGCGGGTGATCATCTCGGCGAAACCCCAGCGGGTGAAGCTGGCCTCCCCGCCCGCGACCGGGATGGGCTGGCCGCGCTTGACCTCCAGATAGCCGTCCAGATCCTCGGGCGGCACCGGTTCCTCGAACCAGCCGATGTCGCAATCGGCCACGGCGCGGCCAAAGGCAATGGCCGTCGGTGCGTCATAGGCGTGGTTGCAATCCACCAGCAGGCCGATCTTCGGGCCGATGGCGTGGCGGAAGTCCCGCGTCAGGGCGATGTCCTCCGCCAGGCCCCAGCCGGTCTTCAGCTTCAGGATCCCGAAGCCCTCATCCACGCGCGCCTCCGCCTCCTCGGTCAGGTAGCGCAGGTGGTCGCGGCGTTCGCGGCGGTAGAAGCCGGTGGCATAGGCCTGCACCTCGGTCCGCAGCGGCCCGCCCAGCAGCCGGTGCACGGGCAGGCCCAGCGCCTGGCCGGCGATGTCCCAGAGCGCGATGTCGAGGGCGCTGATCGCCTCGATCACCAGGCCGCGCTGGCCGTGGTCGCGCAGCCGGTTGTAGGCGGCCTGCCACAGCGCCTCCCGCGCCAGGGCGTCCTGGCCCAGCAGCAGGGGCGCGAGCCAGCTGCAGATGGGGGCGGTGAGCTCCGGCGGGCCGAAGGCCTCGCCCCAGCCGATGAGGCCGTCCTCGGTCTGGATCTCCACCAGCATGGCGCCGCGGCGGCGGTACCAGGCCTGGGAATAGGCGAAGGGCTCGGGCAGGTCCGCCATCAGCACATGGGGGGTGACGGACCTGATTCGGGTGCCGCGCATGCCAACCTTCCGGACGTCTCCGGCCCGAGCATGACTGCCCGGCCCGGCGACATCAACCGCCGCGGGCGGCGCGGCTCAGGCGCGCGCCGGCTGGGCCTTGGCTTCCGCCATGCCGAGCGCGGCGCGGGCGGTGGCCACGATGTGGCGCGCATTCAGCCCGGCCTGATCATACTGCACCTTTGGCGCGGCATGGTCGATGAAGCAGTCCGGCAGCACCATCGGGCGGAACCTGGTCTGCCCGTCCAGCAGCCCCTGCCACAGCAGATGCTGCGCCACGAGGCTGCCGAAGCCGCCGACCGAGCCTTCCTCGATGGTGATCAGCACCTCATGGTGCCGGGCCAGGCGTTCCACCAGCGCGGTGTCCAGCGGCTTGGCGAAGCGGGCATCGGCCACGGTGCAGGACAGGCCCTGCGCTGCCAGATCCTCCGCCGCCTTCAGGCATTCCGGCAGGCGCGCACCATAGGACAGGATGGCGATGGCGCTGCCTTCCCGCAGCACCCGGCCGCGGCCCAGCTCCAGCGGCGTGCCGCGCTTCGGCAGGGCGATGCCGGTGCCCTCGCCGCGCGGGTAGCGGAAGGCGGAGGGGCGGTCGTCGATGGCCGCCGCGGTGGCCACCATGTGCATCAGCTCCGCCTCATCCGCCGCGGCCATCAGCACGATGTTGGGCAGGCAGCCGAGGAAGGCGATGTCGAAGCTGCCGGCATGGGTGGCGCCATCCGCGCCCACCAGCCCGGCGCGGTCCATGGCGAAGCGCACCGGCAGGGATTGCAGCGCCACGTCATGCACCACCTGGTCGTAGGCACGCTGCAGGAAGGTGGAGTAGATCGCGACGAAGGGCTTCAGCCCTTCCGTCGCCATGCCGGCGGCGAAGGTGACGGCGTGCTGTTCCGCGATGCCGACATCGAAGCAGCGCTTCGGGAATTTCTTCGCGAAGGCATCCAGCCCGGTGCCGGCGGGCATGGCGGCGTTGACCGAGACGACGCGCTCATCGACCTCCGCCTCTGCGATCAGGGCGTTGGAAAACACCTTGGTGTAGCTCGGCGGGCCGGGTGGGGCCTTGGCCTGTTCGCCGGTGATGACGTTGAACTTCTGCACGCCATGGTATTTGTCGGCGCTTTCCTCGGCCGGGGCGTAGCCCTTGCCCTTCTGGGTGACCACATGCAGCAGGATTGGCTGCGCATCCTCCGCATCCCGCAGGTTGCGCAGGATGGGCAGCAGGTGGTCCAGATCGTGCCCGTCGATCGGGCCGACATAGTAGAAGCCCAGCTCCTCGAACAGCGTGCCGCCGGTCAGCAGGCCGCGGGCGAATTCCTCCGCGCGGCGCGCCGTGCGCTCGATCGGGCGCGGGAAGCGCCGCGCCAGCCGGGCCATCATCTCCCGGACCGACAGGAACGGGCGGGAGGAGACGACCTTCGACAGATAGGCGCTCATCGCCCCCACCGGCGGGGCGATCGACATGTCGTTGTCGTTCAGGATGACGATGAGGCGCGCCTTCAGCGCCCCGGCATTGTTCATCGCCTCATAGGCCATGCCGGCCGACATGGCGCCGTCGCCGATCACGGCGATGACGTTGCGCGTATCCCCCTTCAGGTCGCGCGCCACCGCCATGCCGAGGCCGGCGGAGATGGAGGTGGAGGAATGCGCGGCGCCAAACGGGTCGAACTCCGATTCGGCGCGGCGGGTGAAGCCGGAAAGCCCATCCTGCTGCCGCAGGGTGCGGATGCGGTCGCGGCGGCCGGTCAGGATCTTGTGCGGGTAGGCCTGGTGGCCGACGTCCCAGATCAGCCGGTCGCGCGGCGTGTCGAACACGGCATGGACGGCCACCGTCAGCTCCACCACGCCGAGCGAGGCGCCGAGATGCCCGCCGGTCTGGCTGACCGCGTCGATGGTTTCCGCCCGCACTTCCTGCGCAAGCTGCTTGAGCTGGTCCCCCGACCAGTTGCGCAGATCGGCCGGAACCTTCACGCGGTCGAGCAGGGGGGTCGCGGGTGGCGCCATGGTGCTCAGCTCTTCCTCTCGATGGTGTAGGTGGCCAGGCCGCGCAGCAATGCGGCCCGATCGCCGAAGCTGTCCAGATGGCCAACGGCCTGCTCGACCAGGCGTTCCGCCTGCATCCGCGCCCGTTCCAGGCCGAGGATGCCGAGCAGGGTTGCCTTGCCTGCCGCCGCGTCCTTGCCGGTGCGCTTGCCGGTTTCATCCGCGCTGGCCGTCGCGTCCAGTAGATCATCCGCGATCTGGAAGGCGGCGCCGATGTCGCGGCCATAGGCGGCCAGGGCGTGGCGCTGCGGCGCCGGCGCCTTGCCGAGAACGGCGCCGGCCTCGGCCGAGAACTCGATCAGCCGCCCGGTCTTCAGCAGCTGCAGCCGGCCGACATGGGCCTCGTCCAGCGGTTCGGTGGCGGCTTCGGCCAGCATGTCCAGCATCTGCCCGCCGCACATGCCCCGCGCCCCGGCCGCCCGCGCCAGGCAGCGCACCAGCTCCACCCGCACGGCGGGGTCGGCATGCGTGTCCTCATCCGCCAGCACGGCGAAGGCCTGGGCCTGCAGCGCGTCGCCGGCGATGATGGCGGTGGCCTCGTCGAAGGCGCGGTGCAGGGTCGGCTTGCCGCGGCGCAGGTCGTCATCGTCCATCGCCGGCAAATCGTCATGCACCAGCGAATAGGCGTGCAGCATCTCGATCGCCGCGGCGACGCGCAGCGCCGCCTGGCGGGAGACGCCGAACTGCCGCGCGCCTTCCAGCACCAGGAAGCCGCGCAGCCGCTTGCCGCCGCCGATGGCGGCGTAGCGCATGGCGGCCAGCAGCGGCGCTTCCGGCCCCTCGGCCGGCGGCAGCAGCAATTCCAGCGCGGTGTCGATTTCCGCCGCGGCCTGGGCCAGGGCGGTGCGCAGGGGGGAGGCGGGGGCGGTGTCCGGCATCAGCCGAGGTCGCGCAGGCCGGCGGCCTGGCCGGGCGGTGCCTCGATGATCGCCTGCACCTTCGCCTCGGCCTCCGCCAGCTTCGCCTCGCAATGGCGGCGCAGCGCGGCGCCGCGCTCATAGGCCGCGACCGCTTCCTCCAGCCTGCCCCTGCCCGATTCCAGGTCCTTCACGATTCCCTCCAGCTCCGCCAGCGCATCCTCGAAGGAGAGGGTGGCAACGGGCCTTGCCGTGTCAGGTTCAGTTGACATCAGTCCAGTCTTCCATGGGAAGCGAAATATGGGGCGGACGGTCAGGACCGCATCAGGGCACGGACATGCGCGGCGGCGGAAAGCGCCAGCGCCCCCAGGTCGTAGCCGCCTTCCAGCAGGCTGACGAGCCTGCCGGCGCAGTGGCGCTCCGCCACGGCGCAAAGTTGCTCCGTCAGCCAGGCGAAATCCGCCTCCCGCACCCGAAGCTGGGCCAGCGGGTCCGCGGCGTGGGCGTCAAAGCCGGCTGACACGATCAGGAGATCCGGGGCGAAACTGTCAAGCGCGGGCAACAGCTGGTCCGCCCAGGCGGCGCGGAAGGCCAAGCCATCGGCGCCAGGCGGCAGCTTGGCGTTGAGGATGTTGCCCACCCCCACCTCGTTCGAATCGCCGGTGCCGGGATAGAGCGGCCATTGGTGGCTGCTGGCGTAGAACAGGCTGGCATCGGCCTCGAAGCAGGCCTGGGTGCCATTGCCGTGGTGCACGTCGAAATCCACCACCGCCACCTTCGCCAGCCCATGCGCCGCCTGGGCATGGCGCGCGGCCACGGCGGCGGAGGCGAACAGGCAGAAGCCCATGGGCCGGTTCGGCTCCGCATGGTGGCCCGGCGGGCGCACGGCGCAGAACACCCGCCGCACCTCCCCCCGGCACACCGCATCCACCCCGGCCACCGCGGCCCCGGCGGCGCGCAGCGCGGCCTCGGCGCTGCCGGCGCTCATCAGCGTGTCCGGATCCAGCGCCACCCGCTCCTCGCCCTCCGGCCGGATGCCGAGCACGGCCTCCACATAGCGGGAGGGATGCACCCGCAGCAGCTGTTCCACCGTCGCGCGCGGCGCCTCGGCGCGGATCAGCTCGGCGAATTCCTCCTGGTCCAGGGCGCGCAGCACGGCGCGCAGGCGGTCCGGGCATTCCGGGTGGCCCTCGCCGGGGTCGTGGCGCAGGCAGTCCAGATGGGTGAAGAGCAGCACGCTCATGCCTCGGCGGCCGGCTTGTCTTCCCGCTTGCGCAGGGTGAAGCGGTACAGGCCCTTCTCCTCGGAGAAGCTGACCAGCGCGTGGCCGGTCTCCGTCGCATAGGCCTTGAAATCCTTGACGCTGGCCGGGTCCGAGGCCAGCACCACCAGCCGCGCGCCGGGCGGCAGCGATCGCAGGGCCTTGTTGGCCTTGAGGACCGGCAAGGGGCAGGTCAGGCCCTGAACATCCAGCAGCGTTTCACTCATGCCGTGAATCCACCACCCCGGCCGCCACAAGGCAAGCCGCTTGCCGCGTCGCCGCGCGCGCTTCACCCTGGCGGGCATGACCTGGCGCATCGGCATCGACCTCGGCGGCACCAAGATCGAGGTGGCGGCCCTCGACCCCTCGGGCGCGCTGCGCCTGCGCCGGCGCCTGCCGACGCCGCCGGACTATGCCGGCGCGGTGGCGCGCATCGGCGCCATGGTGGCCGAGGCCGAGGCCGAGATCGGGACCCCGGGGCGGGCGACCATCGGCATCGGCATCCCCGGCAGCGTCAGCCCCGCCACCGGGCTGATCCGCGGCGCCAATTCCACCTTCCTCAACGGCCAGCCGCTGCAGGCGGACCTCGAAGCCCGGCTCGGCCGCCCCGTACGCCTGTCCAACGACGCCAATTGCCTGGCGATGAGCGAGTTCCACGACCGGCCGGGCTCGGGCTTCGCCGTCATCCTCGGCACCGGCGTCGGCGGCGGGGTGGTGGTGGAGGGGCGGCTGGTGGAAGGCCGCAACCGCATCGCCGGCGAATGGGGCCACACGCCGCTGCCCTGGATGACCGCGGCGGAGCACCCCGGCCCGGCCTGCTGGTGCGGCCAGCGCGGCTGCATCGAGACCTTCCTCTGCGGCCCGGCCCTGGCCGCGGAGGCCGATGGCCCGGGCGCGCGCGATGCCGCCGGCCTGTCGGCGCGGGCCGAAGCCGGGGATGCCGCCGCCCGCGCCGCGCTGGACCGTCATGCGGACCGCCTGGCGCGGGCGCTGGCGGGCGTGATCAACCTGCTGGACCCGGCGGTGATCGTGCTGGGCGGCGGCCTGTCCAACATGGCGCATCTGTATGAGGCCCTGCCGCGGCTGATCCCGCGCCATGTCTTCTCCGACCATTTCGATACGCCGATCCAGGCGGCGCGGCATGGCGACAGTTCCGGCGTGCTCGGCGCCGCCCGGCTGTGGCCATGAGCGCGACGCGGGCTGCGCGGTGATGCCCGGGCTGTGCCGTGACTGCGGCGCGCGCGACCCGCCCGGCGCCACCTGCCCGGCCTGCGGCGGCCGCCGCCTGGTGCGGCATGCGGCGCTGTTCACGCTCTCCATCGCCCATGTCGATTGCGACGCCTTCTACGCCAGCATCGAGAAGCGCGACCGGCCGGAGCTGCTGACCCGCCCGGTGATCGTCGGCGGCGGGCGGCGCGGCGTGGTCTCCGCCGCCTGCTACCTGGCCCGCACCCGCGGCGTGCGCAGCGCCGTGCCGATGTTCAAGGCCCTCGCCGCCTGCCCGGACGCCGTGGTGATCAAGCCGGACATGGCGAAATACGTCGCCGTGGCCCGGCAGATGCGGGAGAT
Source organism: Falsiroseomonas selenitidurans (assembly GCF_012103215.1). Lineage (GTDB taxonomy): Bacteria > Pseudomonadota > Alphaproteobacteria > Acetobacterales > Acetobacteraceae > Falsiroseomonas > Falsiroseomonas selenitidurans. Next base: position 150,362 of record NZ_JAAVNE010000003.1, on the reverse strand, counting down.
GATGGAGGCGCTGACGCCGCTGGTGCAGCCGCTGTCGATCGACGAGGCGGTGCTTGACCTTTCGGGGACGGAGGCGCTGCACCGCGCCCCGCCGGCGGTGGTGCTGGCGCGCTTCGCCGGCGCGGTGGAACGGCGGCTCGGCATCACCGTCTCCATCGGCCTGGCGCCCAACCGGCTTCTGGCGAAACTGGCGGCGGAGCGGGACAAGCCGCGCGGCTTCGCGGTGATGGGGGCGGAGGCGCGGGACTGGCTGGCGCAGCAGCCGGTGACGCTGCTGCCCGGCGTCGGGCCGGCGCTGGCCCGGAAACTCGGCGCCGCCGGCTTCACCCGGCTCGGCCAGCTGGCGGGGCTGGAGGTGCGGGAGGCCGCGCGGCGCTTCGGCGAGGACGGCCCCGGCCTGGTGGCCCGCGCCCGCGGCGAGGACACGCGCCGCGTGGACCCGGCGCGGGAGACGAAGAGCATCTCGGCCGAGACCACCTTTGAGACCGACCTGCGGACGCTGGCGGAGCTGGAAGTGCCGCTGTGGCGGCTGTGCGAGAAGCTGGGCCGGCGGCTTTCGGAAAAGGGGCTGGCGGCGGCGGGGGTGGTGCTGAAGCTGAAGACGGCGAATTTCGAAAGCCGCACGCGGACGGTGCGGCTCGGGCGACCCACGAAACTGCCCGAGATGCTGTTCCGGGCGGCGCAGCCGATGCTGGCGAAGGAGGCGACGGGGACGGCGTTCCGGCTGATCGGCGTGGGGTCGCAGCCGCTGGCGCCGGGGGATACGGCGGATCTGCCGGATCTGGCGGACCCGGATGCGGCAAGGCGGGCGGACAGGTGGGCGGCGGTGGAGAAGGTGCGGGCGCGGTTTGGGGAGGGGGCGCTGGTGAGCGGGCGGGGATTGGGAGCAAAGCGGAAAGGTTAGCCGGGCACGGTTCCGCGTCTGTCCATGCAGCGCCTTATCAAGGCTTGCCCATGCCGGAAATGACGCTCGACCGCCCATGGAAATATTGCCATTATCGCTCCCGTAATGACGACTGTTGCTGCTGTCGAGGCGCGAACGTTTGGCACGGCGCTGGTTGCATCTGGGAGTGGGGGAAGTGGTAGGCGTCACTCATCAATGGAATCCTGATGATTGGGAAAGCTTTGCGCAAGGGTTGCTTCAGTGGCAGCACGGCATACTCGACCTACACAGAATGCCGGCTAGTCACGGTGGGGACCTCGGAATAGACTATTACTGCACTCGCGATTCAGTCATTTACCAGTGTTATGCCGTCGAGGAGCCAATTGATATCGCCACCAGAGCAGAGCGCCAAAAAAATAAAATAACCACCGACCTCAACAAGATAGTTGCTGGTGCAGCGGAGGTGGCCAAGCTATTTCTTGGTAAACCCCTGCGCAAATGGGTGCTCCTAGTTCCACTGCACAACAGTAAAGATGTCAACCTGCACTGCGCCAAGAAAACAGCTGAAATTCGCGCGACTAAATTATCTGTTTTCGACCCAGAGTTCGAAGTTTGCATTCATGATGAGAGACAATTTCCCGGCAAAGCACTACAAGATGCAATATCAAGACTATCAAATATATCGCTGAGTGTGGATATGCCTACGAAAGAGGAACTTGCCCAATGGGAGGCAAGTTCGCCCGATCTCCTAGCAAACGCAGCGGCCAAACTAAGCAAGCGCGTGGAGAAGACGGAGGTCGAAACAGCGGTAGCGCAAGGCGTAGAGGCGTTCCTGCGCGGCAATGCGCTCATAGATGCGCTTCGCAGCAATGCGCCTGACCTCCATGAAAAAATATCTGCCGCGATCCAGTACCGGGCACGATTACTCGGCTTTGCCGGCCCCAAAGGCGGCCCGACCCCCGGCGGAATTCTCCACGCGGAGTATGAGAATTTAACTGTCGCCATTAAGGAGACAGCACCATCCTTGTCACAACTGAATGCACAGGAAATCGCGCTGGGCACAATTTCGGAATGGATCATGCGATGCCCACTAAGATTTCCCAACAATGCCTCCTGAAAGGATCTTTCTGCGCGCCCTGCAGGACGCAGAATTCTCATTCGTTCGCCGCCCAGAGCCCGTGCCTGGCGACCTACGCCTGTCTTGGGGAATCGGAATAGTCTTGCTCAGCCTCCTACATAGTCCAGGAAAAAAAGGAACTTTCCTTAAACTTCATTTTTTGGCCCACTCAATCAGAACCCAGCAAGGCCGCGACCTAGCATTAAAAATGCTTCAAGGGGAGATTCACACTTCTGACGTCCAGGTCCGCGTGGAGCCTTCGCTGAATAGGGCAGTTGCTCTTGCTCACGGCCTTAAGTTAGTAAAAGTCGTTAAGGGCAAATCAGTGGCCCTTACGGAACACGGCGAAAAAATTGCAGCTATAATCAATTCGGACCAAAGTATCTTCGTGCAGGAGCGTGCTTATCTCGCAGCGGCCTCGAGGCAGTTAACCCAGCGAGTGCTTGCGCATATATGGCGAATGGAGATCCTTCCGTGACTTTGCGGCTCAGACATCTGCGCTTACGAGCCATTACATCGGCGGGCCCATACGGCGCCGATATCCCCTTCAAGCCCGGCCTTAACGTGATATGGGCCAATAACACCAAGGGTAAATCGACCTGTATGCAGGCGATGCTATATGTGCTCGGCCTTGAGAAAATGCTCAGCCCCCGCCGCGAGGTTCCGCTGCCGCACGCTATGACCTCCTATCTACGAGGCGACGATGAAAGTCAGTTAGATATACTACGCTCCTGGGTTGAACTCGAGATTGAAAATGGCGCAGGAGACATCGCAACAGTTCGTCGCGCAGTGAGGGATGAGAGCGTCGACAACCGGCTCGTCACCGTGTGGTTCGGGCCGATGCTAACAAGCCCCGGCGCGCGAAGTGACAGTCGTTTGTTTTTCGTGCGCGATGGAGGCGCCTTTCAACGCGAAGATGGATTTTTATATTTTCTTGAGCGCTTCATTGGCTGGCAGATGCCCATGGTTCGCAAATTCGAGGGCCCCGAGGGTAAGCTTCCTCTCGAAACCGTTTTTCCACTTTTTTGGGTAGAACAAAAAGTTGGTTGGTCAGCTATTCCCGCGGCAATTCCGACTTATATGCGAATCCGGGAGGTCCAGAAACGAGCCGTTGAATTTATAATGGATCTTGATGTACATAAGATTGAGCTTGAGCGCGAACGCCTTAAGGAACGCCTTCAGATAAACTCCCGCAATTGGGCAGCCGTGGTTGATGAGATGACTCGGCTGGCGCGACGGGGCGGGGGAGCATTGGTCGGCCTTCCCATACATGCGACTGAAGACGTCGAAACACTAGAGCGCTGGTCGCTAAATTTTCTGGAAGGCGGCGAGTGGGTCCAGGTCGAACAGCTACTAAGTCGACTTCATGCTCGCCTCGATGAGATGACGCTCACAGCTGTTCCTTCCGTTGGTGCGCAAGCGGAGGCACTAGTAGAGGAGCTTGAGGCGCTGAACCGCCATTTGGACAGCGCCAACCGCCGCCGAATTGAGGTCCATGCAGCACAGCAGCTTAAGGCGGCCGACATTGTCTCGCTTCATCGGCGGCTTGTGTCTCTCAAGGAGGATTTGCAGAAGAATCTTGACGTTCAAAAACTGCAGCGTTTTGCAGGGAGTGCCGGCGCATTGACGCCAGATCGCTGCCCGACTTGTGAACAGGCGCTCGTCGACGCTTTGCTATCCCAAGAAATACTTCAGGCTGTGATGCCAATTGAGGACAACATCGAGTACATTAGGTCCCAGATGAAGATGTTCGAGGACATCCTGGCGCGTGAGCAAATCGAAGAGCGGCGACTTGATGATATAGCCGCGGCTGCGGCAAAGGAGATCGCGGAAATCTACGGCCGCATGCGCGTAATTAAATCGGATTTAGGCAGCCCTTCGGGTGCTCCATCGGCTGCCATCATTGAACACCGTTTGCGCCTGGAAATGCGAATTCGCGACCTTGAAGGTCTTGTCTCTTCACTCGGCGATGCTGTTGCTCAAATCCATTCCTTGGCGGGCGAATTTCGTGATTTGCAGGAGGCGTGGAGAAGACTGCCGACCGAGCAGCTAACCTCAAATGATCGCTTTAAATTAGTCTACCTCACCAATTCCTTGCGTCAATTAGCCCAAGCCTTCGGATTTTCCACGTTTTCTTCAGATGAACTTACGCTAGACGATGATAGTTATCGACCACAGAAAGAGGGCTATGAAATCGGCTTCGAGACATCGGCTAGTGATGCTATTCGATTGAAATGGGCTTATCAGTTTGGGCTACTGGAACTAAGTCAAAAATACCAAACAAACCATCCGCAGTTGCTGTTACTTGATGAGCCTCGCCAGCAATCGTCTTCCAAGGTTAGTTTTGGCGCTCTACTTGAGCGTGCAGCATCACATCAACAAGGCGATGCACAGATAATCGTTTCAACCAGCGAGGACATTGATAATTTGCTCCCAATAATTAATCGCCTGAGGTGCGAAAAAACGATATTCGACGGGTATATTCTACAGCCGATCGCCACACGAGATCCGGACTGAACAATTGACAGCGGCGTATGCGGTTGGGGGTCAAAATAACTGCTGCAGGCTGACCGTTGTTCTTACTTTTACGCTCCACTGCCCCTCACCATCCCCACCACCCCCGAAAAGTCCTTCCCCCCGCCCCCCTCCGCCACGAACCGCTCGTAAATCTCCAGCGCCTTCGCCCCCACCTCCAACTTCACCCCCGCCGCCTGCGCCGCCCCCAGCGCCAGCCCCAGATCCTTCAGCATCAAACTCGCCGCAAACCCCGGCGCGTAATCCCTGTTCGCCGGGCTCCCCGGCACCGGCCCCGGCACAGGGCAATAGGTCGTCAGGCTCCAGCTCTGCCCCGAGGATTTGGACGCCACATCGAACAGCGCCTGGTGCGAAAGCCCCAGCTTCTCGGCCAGCACAAAGGCCTCGCAGGTCACCAGCATGGTGGCCGCGAGCATCATGTTGTTGCAGGCCTTGGCCGCCTGGCCGGCGCCGGCCGCGCCGCAAGGCACCACGGTGCGGCCCATCTGGCGCAGCACCGGGGCGGCGCGGGCGAAGGCGTCCTCGGGCCCGCCGACCATGAAGGTCAGGGTGCCGGCTTCCGCCCCCATCACGCCGCCGGACACCGGCGCATCCAGGAAGGCGCGGCCGCAGCCGGCCGCCACCGCCCGCGCCGTCGCCACGTCGATGGTGGAACAATCCACCAGCACCGCATCGGGCCGGCTGGCCGCGGCCATGCCGCCGGCCCCCAGAAGGGCGTCCCGCACATGGGTGCCCGCCGGCAGCATGGTGAAGACGAAGGCCGCATCGGCCGCCGCCGCCGCGGCGCTGGCCGCCGGCGTGGCGCCGGGCACGGCGGCCATGGCGGCGGGCGCAAGATCGAAGACGGCCACGTCATGCCCCGCCTTCACCAGGTTGCGCGCCATCGGCGCCCCCATATTGCCCAGGCCGACGAAGCCGATGCGTGCCATGGCCGATACCCCCGCTCGTTGCGGGAAGCGTGGCGCGGGGCGGGGTGGGGGGCAAGGGGGAAGGCCCCACCCGGGCCCTCCCCCGCGCAAGGCGGGGGAGGGGGAAGGCTGAGGTCAGGCGCGCAGAAGGGCGCCGCCGCCGGCTTCCACCACGAAGCGGCCCTTTTCCACCGCCGGGGCGCCGGGGCGGGTCACGTAGTCCAGGCCGATGAAGCGCGCTTCCAGCCGCTCGGCATTCGCCTCATGCAGCGAATAGCCGCGGCGGTTGTTGAAGAAGCCGATATGCGGGTTGCGCGCCAGCACGCGCTCCGTCTGGCCCAGCGTCTCGGTGCCGTCGCCGTTGGAGGAGATGGAGGTGGCGACGAATTCGGTGCCCACCACCGGGCTGTTCTCGTCGGCGAAATCCAGGCGCAGCGTGGCGGCCCAGGCCTGGTGCACATCGCCGGTCAGCACCGCCACGTTCTTCACCTGGCGCTCATGGATGTGGCGGAACAGGCGCTCCCGTGCCGCCGGATAGGCGTCCCACTTGTCCATGGAGATGAAGGGGGCGTTGCCGCCGAAGTCGCGCTGCATCATCGGCACCTGCTGCGCCAGCACCTTCCAGGTGGCGGACGTTGCCGCCAGGCGGTCCATCAGCCAGGCTTCCTGCACCGCGCCCAGCACCTGCGCCTGCGGGTTGCGCACCGCCTCGCAGGGGGCGCCGTTGATGTCGCCGCAGGGCTGGTCGTCGCGATGGCTGCGGGTGTCGAGCACGGCGATATCGGCCAGGCGGCCCCAGCGCAGCGCGCGCCAGGCGGTCATCTCCGGCCCGCGGGGCAGCTGGGCGCGGCGCAGCGGCATCGCCTCCCACCATGCCTGGAAGGCGATCTGCTTGCGCAGCGCGAAGATCTCCGGCGGCACGGCGACGGGGAAGCGGGCGCCGCCATCCTCCTCGCTGATCGCGCCGGCCCAGTTGTTGTCCACCTCATGGTCGTCGAAGGACATCAGGAAGGGGTGCGCCGCGTGGGCGGCCTGCAGGTCGGCGTCGGACCGGTACAGCGCGTAGCGGTTGCGGTAGTCGTCGATCGTGTAGATCTCTTCCGAATTGTGCTGGCGCACCGCCACGGCGCTGCCCGGGGCGCCGCCGCGGGCGCGGTATTCGTAGATGTAGTCGCCATAATGCGCGACGAAGTCGAGGTTCTCGGTCTCCGCGATGTGGCGCCAGGCGGTGTAGTAGCCCACCTCCCAATGCTGGCAGCCGGCGGAGACGAAGCGCAGGCGGTCGGGCATCGCCTCGGCGGCAGGCGCGGTGCGGGTGCGGCCCACCGGGCTGGCCTCGCGGCCGGCGCGGAAGCGGTAGAAATAGGTCCGGGCCGGCTGCAGCCCCTCCACCTCGACATGCACGGCGTGGCCGAGCTCGGGGCGGGCGAGGGCGGTGCCGCGGGCGGCGATGTTGCGCATCTGGCGGTCGGTCGCGACCTCCCACGTCACTTCCACGGCGATGCGCGGCATGCCGCCGCCGGCCAGCGGCTCCGGCGCCAGGCGGGTCCAGATCACCACGCCGTCGGGCAGCGGCTCGCCGGAGGCGACGCCCATGGTGAAGGGATAGGCGCGGAATACCGGCTGCGCCACGGCATGGCGGAAGCTGGCCGGGGTGATGGCGGCGAGCGCCGCGGCGGCGGTGGCGCCGCGCAGCAGGCCGCGGCGCGACAGGTCGAGGATCTGGCGGGTGGTGCTGTCCATGGCCGGGACTCCGGTGGCGGTGGCGGGCGCACTCTAGCCGCGGCGTGTCGCGCGGGCATGACGGCCCGGTGAAGCCTTGATGCGCTGGCGGGCGGCGGGCGGCTCGGCTATTTCGGGGGGCGTGATCCTGCTCCTCCCCCGTCCCCTGCTGGTTGGGCTCCTCGGCCTCGGTGCCGCGGCCGGCCTCGCCGCCTGTCGCCCGAGCTATTCGCCGGATGACTACGCCACCCGGGCCGTGCAGCAGATGAACCGGGTTGAACAGGCCATCATCATCGGCGTGCGCCGGGTGACGGTGACGGCGGAGGGCTCCACCGGGGCGGCGACCGGCGGGGCGGCGGGCGGCATCCTCGGCTCGCAGGCGCCGGGCGGCAACATGGCGGGTGCGATCGGCGCCGTGGGCGGCGCGCTGGTGGGCGGGCTGCTCGGCACGGCGACGGAGCGCGTGGCCGGCAATACCGACGCCTGGGAATACATCGTCCGCAAGGGCAATGGCGAATTGCTGTCGGTGACGCAGCGGAACGAGGTGCCGCTGGCGGTAGGCGAGCGTGTGCTGGTGATTGCCGGCGCCCAGGCCCGCATCGTGCCGGACTACACCCAGCCGGTGCCGGAGGACACGCCCCCGGCCGCGCCCGCCGCGACGCCGGCGCCCGCGGCGCCGCTGCCGCCTGGCCCGGATCCCGATGCCGCGGCGCCCGCCGAGCCCGCGGCCGCGCCGCTTCCGGCACGGGAACCGACGCCCGTGCCGACCCCCGAACCGATGGCTGGGCAGGCCCCCGACTCCGCTCCCGAGGCGCCGGAGGCCGCGGCGCCGGCACCGGCGCCTGCCGCGGCCTCCGAACCCCCGCCGTCGCACTGAACGAAGCCGCGCTGGTGGCCGGCACGCCGCGCCTCAGCGTGGGTGACTGGATCGAGCTTGTGCTGTCCTGCCCGATGCCCTCGCCGGATTCGCTCCTGCGAGCTTGGCGCTTTCGCGCGTCAACTCATCAACGCTCAGGCCGTGCGGGAACGCGGTGTGGCGGGGAGGGCGGGGCGGCTGATCTCGGCCAGCAGGGCCCAGACCTTGTGCGCGTCCATGCGGGTTTCCGGATCGTTCAGGAGGCGGTCCAACTCCGCCAGCTTCTGATCCAATTCACGCTCGGTCATGGTGGCGTTCCTGCGGGGGGCTGCTCGGATGTCGCACCGCAACATCAAAGCAGGAACGCCGGACGCGGTGGGGCAGTTGCTGATGCGTTACACATCACGATTTCGCGAGCCGAAGTCCTTCCGGCGCGTTGCCAACAGATGGGTAACTATTCGGTTCCCGCGCGAAGGACAAGCCCGGCCAGATCCTCGGCGCGCATCGCGCCGGTCGGACGGTCGGCCACCTTCCGCCCGCCCTTCAGCACCACCACCCGCTGCGCCACCGCCACCACATCGCCCATGGCGTGGCTGACCAGGATCACGGTGCGGCCTTCGGCGTGCAGGCGGCGGATCAGGTCCAGCACCTGCGCCGTCTCCTTCACCCCCAGCGCCGCCGTGGGTTCGTCCATGATGATGATCCGCGCCTCCCAGCGCAGCGCCCGGCAGATCGCCACCGCCTGGCGCTGGCCGCCGGAAAGCCGCTCCACCGGCGTGTCCATGTCGGCGATGCCCACCGCCAGCCGCGCCAGGAAGCCGCGGCTGGCTTCCGCCATGCGGCGCTTGTCCAGCAGGCCGAAGGGCGGCCGCGTCAGCTCGCTGCCCAGGAACACATTCTGCCAGATGGACAGGCGCGGGGCGACGGCCAGGTCCTGGTAGATCGTGGCGACCCCCTGGCGCAGCGCATCCTGCGGGCCGCGGAAGCGGGTTTCCCTGCCATCCAGCGCCAGGCTGCCCTCGCTCGGCGCCTGCGCGCCGGCCAGGATCTTCACCAGGCTGGACTTGCCCGCGCCATTGTCGCCGCACAGCGCCAGCACCTCGCCCCCCGCGATGTCGAGGTCGAGGCCGGCCAGCGCCTGCACCGCGCCGTAGCGCATGCCGATGCCCCGCAGCGCCAGCAGCGCCATGCGGCTACAGGAAGCGGCGGACGTTGGTGCCGTCCACCATCACGGAATCGAGGAACAGGTAGGGTCCGGGGGTCAGCGCCGCCTTCGGTTCGCCCTTCAGGATGATGCGCTCCACCGCCTCCACGGCCCGCACGCCCATTTCCTCGAAGGGGATGGTGACGGTGGCCATCAGCGTGCTTTCGGGATCGGCGATGCGGCGATAGGTCTCCGCCCCGCCATCGATCGAGACGAACTTCACCTGGCCCTTTTTCACGCCGCGGGCCTGAAGCAGGTCGTCGATGACGAAGGCCTGGCCGTCGAAGCTGGCCCAGATGCCCTGGGTGTTCGCCGCGTGGCGCAGCAGAAGTCCGGAAAAGCCCTGGCGCACATCGTCGCGCCAGGAGGCGGTGCGCGCCATGGTGTGGCTGCCCAGCATGCGCACGCCCGTATTCTCCGACAGGACGGCGTCCAGCACCTTGCCGCGGATGCGGGTGCCGACATTGCCCTCGAAGCGCTGCGTGAGGATGTTGCCCTGGTAGCCGAGCGCGCCCAGCAGCCACAGCGCCGCATCGGCGCCCACCTTGTATTCGTTCACCTGGATATCGAACAGCGTGTGGGTGGAGGCGCCGGCCATGATGGTGATGACGGGGATGCCCGCCGCCTTGGCGCGCTGGAACTGCGCTTCCGCCTCCACCGGCTTGCCCATGGCGACGATGATCGCCTTCGGCCGGCGCTGGATCAGCGTATCGAGCTGTTCGGCATGGCGCGGCAGGGCGCCCTCGCTGTTCAGCACCGTGGCGGTCCAGCCCTTGGCGCGGGCGGCGGCGGCGGCGGCGTTGGCGGCGCGGGCATGCGTCTCGCTGCTCATCTGGAAGCCGACGATGGCAATGTCGGTGCCGGATTGCGCGAAAGCGGGCGTGGCGAGCAGGCTGGCGCCGGCCAGCAGCGCGCCGCGGCGGCTGATTTCGGTCATGGTCATCTCCCCGTTCGGAAGTTCAGTTTCTTGACGAAGGGCGCGCGGCCCATGCCGGCGGCCGACAGGGCAACGGAGGCCAGGATGATCGCCCCCAGCACGATGTCCTGCCAGTAGTATTCCGCCCCCAGCAGCACGAGGCCATTGCCCAGCACCTTCAGCGTCAGCGCCGCGAAGAGCGTGCCCGGAATGTTCGGCCGCCCCGGCTCGAACATGCACATGCCCAGCAGCACGGCGGCGATGGCATAGAGGAAATGGTCGTTCGCCATGCCCGGCGCGGCGGAGGAGAGCGAGGAAGCGAGCAGCACCGCCGTCAGCCCGGCGCAGGCGCCGGCCAGCGTCAGCGCCAGGCGCTTCATCGCCAGGGTGCGGATGCCGGCCAGCCGCGCCGCCTCGTCCGCCTCCCCGGTCGCTACCAGATGCGCGCCGAGCCGCGTCCATTTCACCAGCACCCAGGCCGCCAGCCCCACCCCGGCCAGCCACCAGACCAGGTTGGGCAGCCCCGCCGTGTTGCCGCGCGCCAGGCCGGTGAAGGAGGTCGGCCAGCGGCCGACGAAGGCGACGCCCTGGGTCAGCATGAAGCCCAGCCCCTTGGCGATGGCCGCCGTGCCCAGCGTGGCGATCAGCGACGGCACGCGCAGCACCGTCACCGCCAGGCCGTTCGCCGCGCCGCAGGCGGTGCCCACCGCGAGCCCGGCGCAGATCGCGATCCAGGGCGCCTGCCCGCCATGCACCAGCGCACCGGTTACCACCGCCGCCAGCGAGGCGACCTCGGCCACGGAAAGGTCGATCTCCGCCGTGGTCAGAGCCAGGGTGAAGCCGATCGCCAGAATGCCGAGGAAGGCGGTTTCCTTGAACACCACGGCGAGGTTGCCGGCGGTGAAGAACACCGGCGAGGCCAGGGCGAAGCCGCAGAACAGCGCCAGCCCCGCCAGCGCCGCGCCATAGCGTGTGAGAAATCCGCCCATGCCGCCCCCAGGATTCGGCGCCATCCTCGGCGGCGCGCCGCCCGCGTCAAGCCAGCAGGTGGGAGATCGGCGCGACGGCAGCCTCGGCGGCCTGGAAGGCGGCGTGCAGCCGGGTGGCCAGAGCGTGGCGCGCCGCATCCGGCACGCATTGCGCGGCCGGGCGGGCCAGCTGGTCCTGCAGCGCCGCCAGGGGCAGGCCCTCCAGCGCCGCGAAGGCGATGATGGCGGCACCCAGCAGCCCGGGCTCCGGCGTGGCGGAGAGCACCACCGGCCGGCCCAGCACATCGGCGCGCAGCTGCGCCCAGCCGGGCGTGGCGCCGCCGCCACCCAGATGCACCGCCACCGCCTGGCGCCCCGCCGCTGCCTCCGCCCGGTACAGCACCGTGCGGTTGTTGAAGGCGATGCCCTGCATCACCGCGCGCGCCAGGTCGGCCGGCCCATGGTCGCGGCGCAGACCCAGGAAGGCGCCGCGCCGGTCCGGGTCCCAATGCGGCACGCGTTCCCCGGCCAGGGTGGGCAGGAACAGCAGCGGGATGGGGTCGCCCGGCGGCGGGTCGCCGCGGCCGACCTCCACCCCCAGCCCGGCCAGCCAGGCCAGGGCATCGGCGCCGTGCTGGCTGGGGCCGCCGATCTGGTGCAGCCCGTCCCAGGCCACCGTCAGCAGGCCGGGCGCCTGTGCCGGGGCGTCGGCCAGCAGGCCCAGCACCTCCGTGGTGCCGGAGATGCAGTAGGCATGGCCCGGCCGCAGCGCCCCCAGCCCGGCGACGGCGGCCCAGGTGTCATGCGCCATGACCAGCACCGGCACGCCCGCCAGCCCTTCCAGCACGCCCGGCAGCAGCGGGCCGAGGATGGCGCCGGGCGGCAGCAGCGGCGGCAGCAGGGATTCCGCAAGCCCGAGCCGCGGCAGCAGCGCCGCGCTGGCAGCCAGCCGGGCCGCGGAGATGCGATCCGACGCCACGCGCCCGGTCAGCCGCAGATTGAGGAAATCCTTCGGCTCCAGGATCGCCGCGCTGCGCGCCAGCGCCGCCGGCGCCGCCTGCGCCAGCCAGGCGAGGCGGGCCAGCGGGTGGAAGGCGTTGACCTGCGGGCGTTCCGGATGCTCCGCCGGCAGCAGCGCCAGCAGTGCCGGCAGCACCGCCGCCGCGCGGGCATCGCCGAACAGCAGGGCCGGATGGGTGGGCCGGCCCGCCGAATCCACCGGCACCAGGCTGCGGGTGACGGCGCTGATGGCGATGGCGCCGATGCGGGCGAAGGCCGCCGCATCCTGCACGCGCAGCGCCGCGGCGCCGGCCTGCACGGCGCGCCACCAGGCCTCCGCATCCGCCTCAACGCCCAGGCGCTGCTTCTGGTCGTGCCGCGCCAGCGGCGTGCCGTCGCGCCTGATCAGCGCGGCGCGCAGCGAGGAACCGCCGAGGTCGAAGGCGAGGACGCAGGAATCCAGCATGACGGCGCGACCATCGGCCGCCCGCCCGCCCGAGGCAACCGGCCGGGGTTGTGGCGGCGGAAGCGGCAGCCCTAATCTGCGGCCATGCCCGAAGCCTCTCCCCCAGGCCTGGCCGCGCTGGAAGCGCAGCTGGCGCGCGACCTGCAGCTGCTGAACCTGCCGCCGAAATCCTGGGTGCCGGAGACCCCGGGCGTGTGGGATGTGGTGGTGGTGGGCGCCGGCCTGTCCGGCCTCTGCGCCGCCGCGGCGCTGCGCTTCCTGGGCATCGCACGGCTGCTGGTGCTGGACCGTGCGCCGGAAGGCCTGGAAGGCCCCTGGGTGACCACGGCGCGGATGCGCACGCTGCGCACGGCGAAGGAGGTGGCGGGGCCGGCGCTGGGCCTGCCCGCGCTCACCTTCCGCGCCTGGTTCGAGGCGCAGCACGGCGCGGCCGCCTGGGCGGCGATGGAGCGCATCCCGCGCGGGATGTGGATGGACTACATGGTGTGGTACCGGCGCGTGCTGGACCTGCCGGTGCGCAACGGCGTGGCCGTGACGGATATGAGGCCGGATGGCGCGGGGCCGATCCGTCTGGACCTGGCGGCGGGCGACCCGCTGTTCGCGCGGCGCGTGGTGCTGGCCACCGGCATCGACGGGCTGGGCGGCCCCGGCGTGCCGGCAGTGGTGCGCGACCTGCCGCGGCACCTCTGGGCGCATTCGGCGGAGGCCATCGACATGGCGGCGCTGGCGGGGAAGCGGGTCGGGGTGGTGGGCGCCGGCGCCTCGGCCATGGACAATGCCGCCAGCGCGCTGGAGGCCGGCGCCGCCAGCGTCGATCTGCTGATCCGCCGGGCGGAGATGCCGCGCGTCGACAAGTTCACCGGCATCGGCAGCAAGGGCATGGCGCACGGCTTCCTCGGCCTGCCGATGGCGGACAAGTGGCGCTTCTTCCGCCTGGCCAATGCGGCGCAGCTGCCGGCGCCGCGGCCGAGCGTGCTGCGGGTTTCGCGGCACGCGAATGCGCGGTTCCACTTCGCCAGCCCGATCCTGGCGGCGGCGGCGCAGGGCGATGCGCTGCGCGTGACCACGCCGCGCTTCGCGCTGACGCTGGATTTCCTCATCCTCGCCACCGGCTTCGACATCGACCCGGCGCGGCGGCCGGAACTGGCGCGCATCGCGCCGCATATCCGCCGCTGGTCGGACAGCTACGCGCCGCCGGCGGAGGAACAGGATGCGCTGCTCGGCACCTCCCCCGACCTCGGGCCGGGCTTCGAGTTCCAGCAGCGCACCCCCGGCGCCTGCCCGGGGCTGGAGCGCATCGCCTGCTTCGCCTTCCCCGCGGTGCTGACGCACGGCAAGCTGACCAGTGGCATCCCCAGCGTCTCCGACGGCGCGCGGCGGCTGGCGGAGGCGCTGGTGCGCAGCCTGTTCGTGGAGGACCGCGCGCGCATCCGGGCGCAGTTCGAGGCCTATGACACGCCGGAACTGCTGGGCGACGAATGGCAGGTTTTTGCAGGAGAGATCGACGATGCAGCCGCCTGAGATCCTGGCCTTCTTCGGCATCTCCTCCCCTTGGGCCTATTTCGGCGCGCCGCGGCTGTACGACATCGCCGCCCGGCACGGTGCCAGGCTGGTGCTGCGGCCGATCAAGGTGATCGAGGCCAATGGCGGCATCCCGCTGCGCACGCGGGCCCAGGCGCGGCAGGACTACCACGCGCTGGAGCTGGACCGCTGGCGCCGGCACCTCGGCATGCCGCTGAACCTGGCGCCGAAATTCTACCCCTGCCGCACCATCGAGACGGCGGCCCAGGCGGTGATCGCGGTGCAGGCGGCGGGGCTGGACGCGCCTGCCTTCAGCTTCGGCGTGCAGCGCGCGCTGTGGGCCGAGGAACGCGACATCGCCGATCTTGACACGCTGCGCGACATCGCCCGCGCCACGGTGGGGGAGGCGGGCGTGCCCCTGATGCGGGAGCCGGCACTGCCGCAGCATCGGGCGGCGTGGGAGGCCAATCTGGCGGAGGCGGAACGGCGGGGCATCTTCGGCACGCCGACCTATGTGCTGCGCGACGAATTGTTCTGGGGTCAGGACCGGCTCGATTTCCTCGATCGCGCGCTGGGCGCATGAGCGGGCTGGCGCATGAGGATCCGGCGATCCTCGCCCAGGCGCGGGAGCTGCAGGCGCGCGCCGTGGTGTTCGACGGGCTGTCCACCTGCAACTGGTCGCGCGGCATCTTCGAGGAGATGCAGGCCGGCGGCGTGACGGCGGTGAACGCGGCTTCCGTGCTGTGGGAAGACCTGCGCGGCGGGCTGGACAACATCCTCGCCTGGCGGCGCATGATCGAGGAGAATGCGGATCTGCTGCGGCCGGTGAAGACGGTGGCGGATATCGCGGCGGCCAAGGCGGAAGGCCGCACCGGCATCAGCATCGGCTGGCAGAACACCTCGCCCATCGAGGACCGGCTGCAGGACATCGGTCTGTTCAAGGATCTCGGCGTCGGGATCATGCAGCTGACCTACAACACGCAGAACTATGCCGGCGCCGGCTACCTGGAGCGGCACGATTCCGGCCTGACCGGCTTCGGGCGGGAGGTGGTGGCGGAGATGAACCGCGCCGGCGTGCTGTGCGACCTGTCGCATGTCGGCGAACGGACGGCCTTCGACACCATCGCGCATTCGGCGCAGCCGGTCTGCATCAGCCATGTGCTGCCGCGCGCGCTGCACGACGTGGCGCGCAACAAGTCGGATGCGCTGCTGGCGGCCTGCGCCGATCGCGGCGGCATCATCGGCATCAGCCTGTTCGCGCCCGGCCTGGCGCGCGGCAATGACGCGACGGTGGAGGACTACCTGGACGCCATGGCGCATGTGATCGCGCTGGTCGGCGAGGATCATGTGGGGCTCGGCTGCGACTTCAGCCTGGACCATCCGCGGCCCGGCCCGTACCAAATCTATGCCAGCCGGGACAAGGGCACGGCGCGGGAACTGACGGAGTTCGCGCATGCGACGATCAGCAAGCCGCTCGGCATCCGCCGCATCCACGAGATGCCGCACATCACGGCGGCGATGCTGCGCCGCGGCTGGGGCGAGGCGACGATCCTGAAGCTGCTGGGCCAGAACTGGCTGCGGCTGCTGCGCCAGGTCTGGGGCGGGTGAAGCCTCTCCCCCCGGGCGGGGGGAGAGGGCCGGCACGGGATCAGCGGCGCATGCGGACGTGGCGCAGTTCCAGATCCTCGTTGGCGCGCAGCGGCAGTTCCGCGACGGTGTCGCGCACCGCGAAGATCTGCGGTTCCTGGTGCAGCGGAATCATCGGCAGCAATTCCTGGAAGCGCGCCCAGTACTGCGCCGCCAGCGCCTGGCGCTTCGGCTGGTCGGTCTCCACCTGGATCTCGCGCAGCAGTGCCGCCATGCGGTCATCCTGGAAGCCGCCCCAGTTGAAGGAGCCTTCGCCCAGCAATTCGCGCCCCGGATTGGTGATGTCGAAATTCCCCGGCGTCCAGCCCAGCAGGTAGAACTGGTATTCCTTGTTCGCGCCGCGCTGCAGGAAGCGGCCGAAGGGGATGGCTTCCAGCCGTGCCTGGATGCCGGCGCGCTGCAGCATGCCGGTGGCGGCCTGGCAGATCGCCTCGTCATTCACGTAGCGGTTGTTCGGGCAATGCAGCGTGATGGGGAAGCCGTTCGGGTAGCCGGCTTCCGCCAGCAGCCGCCGCGAGGCCGCCGGGTCGTAGGGCAGGCGCTGGTTCTGCGCCTCCACGAAGCCGCTGATGGCGGTGCCGATCGGCAGGCCGGAGGCGATGGTGGCATTGCGCAGGATCACGCGCGTGATCGTGCCCATGTCGATCGCCTGGTACATGGCGCGGCGCACCCGCACGTCCCGCAGCGGGTTGGGCTGGCCGGGCGCGTCCAGGCTTTCCGCGCGCTGCACGTCGAAGGCGAAGTAGATGGTCCGGGCGGTCGGGCCCTGGATCAGCCGCAGCCCTGGCGCCTGGGAGACGCGCTGCACGTCCTGCAGCGGTACATGGTACATCGCATCCAGCTCCCGCGACAGGATCGCGGCGACGCGGGTCGGCGCGCTGGCCACCGGGCGGAAGACGGCGCGGGTGATGCCGTGCTGCGCCTGGCCCCACCAATCCGGGTTCGGCACCAGCACGGTGCGCTCATCCGCCAGGCGTTCCACCACGCGGAAGGGGCCGGTGCCGTTGGCGTTGAGCTGGACGAAGGTGCTGGTCGCCCCCGGCTGGCCGGCGCGGGCGACGGCGAAGGCGTTGTTCGCCTCGATCCAGGCCTTGGAGGTGATGAAGAACAGCGTCAGATCCTGCAGCAGGATCGGGTTCGGCCCGCGCGTCTCGATCTCCACCGTGTGGTCGTCGATGACGCGGACGGCGGCGACCGACTGCACAGTGTAGGCCATGTCGTTCTGCTTCACACGCTCCAGCGCATGGGCGACATCGGCGGCGGTGAAGGCCTCCCCGCCATGGAACTTCACGCCGCGGCGCAGGTGGAAGCGCCAGACGGTGGGGGAGACCAGCTCCCACCGCTCGGCCAGGGCCGGGGAGAGCGAGCCGTCCGGTTCCCGCCGCACCAGCGGCTCATAGACGTTGGACTTCATCGTGTTGGTCACGCCGTGGTTGTTGGCGTGCGGGTCCAGGCCGAGGATGTCGTTGGCGGTGGCCCAGGTGAAGGTGGTGGCCTGGGCCGCCGGCGCCCCGGCCAGCAGCGCGCCGAGCGCGAGCGCGCCCAAGGCCCCGCGCAAGGCGCGGCGGGTGGTCTTGATGATCATTGTGCCCCGATCCCTGTTCTTGGCAGGGCGCGAGGATGCGGGAGGCCGGGGCGTTCTGTCCAGGGCATCGCCCTGCGCCGCCCCCGGCATCACGCAGGAACCCTCACACCAGCGGCAGCACCACCTGCGAAGGCCGCGCCGCGTCCACGAACAGCGTGTTCACCGCCACCCGCATCCGCCGCGCCGCCCCCTCCGGCTCCCCGGTCTGCGGGTTGACGTCGTAGTGCGGGAATTCGCTGGCGGCGATGTCCAGCCGGATGCGGTGGCCGGCCAGGAAGCGGTTGGCGGTGGGGAACAATTCCACCGTGATGCGCGTCGGCACGCCGGGCTGCATCGGGCGGGGCTGCGCCGGGTCGTCGCGGTAGCGGCAGCGCAGGATGCCCTCGCACAGGTTCATGGCGAAGCCCTGCGGCCAATCGGCGGTGGCCGGGTGCACATCCACCAGCTTGGCGGTGATGTCGGTGTCCGGGCCGTCCGTGGCAATCCACAGCTCCGCCGTCACCGGGCCGACCACCTCCACATCGTGCTCGAGCGGCGGGGTCTGGAACACCAGCACGTCCGGCCGGCTGGCCAGCGGCAGGTAGGGCGGGCGGCAGCCGAACAGGCCCGGGCGTTCCCGCTGGTCCATCGGGCCGCCGGCGATGACGGGCTCCATGGAGGTGATGGCGCCGCCGATGCTGGGCACCGGCTGGCGCGGGTCGGCATCCCAGGCGAGCGGCGCGGCGCCTTCCGCCGGCGCGGCTTCCGCCAGCAGCCCATCGCCATGCAGGTGGAAGGGGGCGAAGCGGGTGCCGGGCAGTGGCCAGTCGGCGGCTTCGCGCCAGCGCCCGCCATGCTCCAGCCGCCCGGCGGCGTTGCGCCGGCCGCTGCCGCCGCCCATGACGAAGACGCGCACGCGCGGCGCTGCCTCCACCCCGTTGGGCAGGCCCTTCAGCCAGCGGTCGAAGAAGCGCAGGCGGAAGGCGCGCCAGTCGCCGGCCCAGGAATCGATCGTGGCGTCGGGGCCGAACTCCACCTCGCCGAAGGCCGTCTCGCTGCGGTTGCCATGCGTCCAGGGGCCGAGGATCAGGCTGGGCGTGCCGCGCCCCGAATCGCGGAGCCCGCAGAAATTCTCCGTCGCCGTGCGCGGGTAGGGGTCGTACCAGGAGGACATGTGCAGCGTCGGCACCGCGGCGTAGCGGTCATGCCAGCCTTTCGCGAAAAGGCCGAGGCGCTGCCAGTATTCGTCGCGTGCGCCATGTTCCCACTGCTCGAACAGGTAGTCCTCGTAGTCCGGCGCGTGGCGCACGGGGGATTGGCCGCGCTTCCAGGGGAAGCGATGGAACCATTCCACGAGGTCCTCGCCCGCGAGCGCCGCCGCGCGCACCGGATCGGCCTTGCTCTCCGGCGCCAGGCGGGCCTGGTTGAAGGCCCAGCTGGCCTGCTTCAGCTCGAAGGCGCCGCCGCGGCGGATGCCGCCCTGCCAGGCATCGGAGAAGCCGCCGGAATCGAGGATCTGCGCCGCCAGCCCGGGCGGCGCCAGGCAGCCCAGCGCCGCCTGGGTATGCGCCGCATAGCTCAGCCCCATCGTGCCGATGCGGCCATTGCACCAGGGCTGTTCCACGATCCAGGCGCAGCAGTCGAACCCGTCCTCGCCGTCCGACAGGTATTTGATGAACGCGCCCTCGCTGCCGTAGCGGCCGCGGCAATCCTGGTAGACCACGGCATAGCCATGGGCGACGAAATAGGCCGCGATCGCCGACCGCGGCTGCGGCTTCGGGTCCGCCTCCGTGCGTTCCGATCGGGAAATCTCCCGCCGGCCATAGGGCGTGCGTTCCAGGATGACGGGGAAGGGGCCCTCGCCTTCCGGCAGCCAGGCATCGGTGGCCAGCCGCACGCCGTCCCGGCAAGGCACCATGGCGTCGAGGCAGCGCATCCTACCGGGCCGGGCGCAGGTGATGCGCCAGGGTGCTTTCCTCCACGCCGCCGGCATAGGCGAAGGCCGCGCGGTGCGCCCAGGTGTTGTCGGGGAAGTGCAGCGGGACGATCGCCGTGTCCTGGGTGAAGGCGATGCCCTGCGCCTGGCGCAGCAGCGCGTCGCGACGGGCTTCCGCCACCACGCCGCGCGACTCCGCGATCAGCGCATCGAAGGCCGGGTTGGCGTAGCGGCCGCGGTTCAGCCCGCCCAGGCCGCGCGCCCGGTCGAAGCTGTGCAGCACCTGGGACATGCCGAGCCAGGCATCGCCCGTGGTGTGGCCGAAGCCGATCAGGAAGGCGGAGAACTCGCGCCGCCCGGCGCGGGTGAAGAAGACGTTCGAGGGCATCACCTCCACCCGCGCGTCCAGCCCGATGCGGGCCCAGAACTGCGCCACCGCCTGGGCGGTCTTGTCATCCTCCACATAGCGGTTGTTCGGCGAATGCAGCGTGATGCGGAAGCCGTTCGGATAGCCGGCCTCGGCCAGCAGGCGGCGCGCGGCGGCGGCGTCGAATGCCGGCGGCGGCAGGGCGGGGGCGTAGCCGATCTGCCCCTCCACCGCGATCTGCCCGGTGGCCTTCGCCGCGCCGGCCAGCACCCGCTCCACGATCGCGGCGCGGTTGATGGCGATCGACAGGGCGCGGCGCACGCGGGGATCCTTCAGCGGGTTCGCCGGCAGCGCGCTGCCATCGCGCGCGGTGACGAAGGGGGAGACGGCGTTGTCCTGGTCCATCCCGAGGTAGATCATGCGGGAGGATGCGGCCGAGGTGACGCGGATTTCCGGCCGGGCGCGCAGGCGCGCGATCTCCCCGGGCGGCACCGCCTCGATCAGGTCGGCGTCGCCGGCCAGCAGCGCCGCCATCCGCGCGGTGTCATTGGCGACGGGGCGCAGCGTGGCGCTGGCGAAGGCGGGCTTGTCGCCCCAATAGGCGTCGTTGCGCGCCAGACGCAGCGCCTGGCCGCGCTGCCATTCGACGAAGCGCCAGGGGCCGGATCCCACCGCCGCGCGGCCGCTGTTGAAATCCGCCGTGGTGGCATCCGCCGCGGCGCGGGCGGAGACGATCCAGGCGGTCATCGCATTCAGCGGGATGGACGGATCCGGCCCGCGGGAGCGCAGGCGGATGGTGCGGGCATCGACGATCTCGATGGCCGTCACGCTGCCGGCCAGGCGGATGAAGGGCGCCGGGCTGTTCGGCACGCGCGGCATGCGTTCCAGGGAAAAGCGCACATCCTCCGCCGTCACCGGGCTGCCATCGTGGAAGCGGGCATCGGGGCGGAGGCGGAATTCCCACACATCCGGCTCGGGGTTGGAGAAGTCGGTCAGGCCCGGTGTCGGCCGCAGATTGCGGTCGGAAGCCACCAGCGCCTCGAAGATGTGCCGCGCCACCGCCTGGTTGGCGCCGACCAGGGCGTAATGCGGGTCGATGGAGGAGGTTTCGGTCTGGATCGCGATCCGCGCTTCCTGCGCCATGGCGGGAAGGCCGAGGAACAGGCTGGCGAGCAGCAAGGGCATACGGCGCATGGCGGGACTCCGCGGGCGAAGAAGGCGCGGAGGCTAGTGCATGATACGCCCCGCCGCTACGCCGCCAGCGAAGGCCGGGCGGCGCCGGCGCAGCGGGCCTCCCAGGCGCCGAGCGCCCTCTGGCCGGCGCGGTCGCGCAGCAGCAGCGTGGCGAGCGCCCGCTGGCCGGCCTGCAGGCTGGCCTGGATCAGCAGGCGCTCGAACAGGTCGCGCTGCGCGTCGCTGCCGCCCAGGCCGGGCATCGCCTGGCGCAGCGGCAGGAGCAGTGCCACCGCTTCCGGCGCATCGCCGCGAAGCGCCGCGGCGATGCCCTGCGCGGCGGGCAGGCCGAGGCGTGCGACCACGCGCGCCTGGCTGTCGGTCTCGGCCAGGGCACGCTCGCGCATCGCCGCCAGCTTCGCCGCCAGGTCCGCCTCCCGCCCCGCCGCGCCCAGCGCCAGCACATGGTGCAGGTCGATGAAGGCGAGGCCGGGGGCGGCGGTGCTGCGCGCCGCCACATCGGCCAGCGCAGCCCAGCGCCGCGCCCCCACCGGCACGCCCTGCGCCTCCAGCCGCCAGAGCAGGGAGGCCGCATTGGCGAAGTCCCGCACATCCTCGGACGGCGCGCCCGCCACCTGCCCGTCGAACAGCGCCAGCGCCGCCTCCGCCTGGCCGAGATGCAGGTGGAACAGCGCGGCATGCCAGTGGATGTGGCGGCCGAAGGCGCCGGCCTGGGGCAGGCGGGGGCCGAGTTCCGCGATCCAGGCCAGGCCCTGCCGCGCCCGGCCGCTGCGCTCCATCACATGCGCCACCGCATGGGCGCCCCACAGATCATCCGGCGCGGCGGCCACCGCCCGGCGGCCCTGGCGCTCCGCCGCCGCGGCCTCGCCGGTTTCCTCCAGGGCGAAGGCGTGGCAGCCGAGGATGTAGCCATGCCCGGGCGTCGCGGCATTCCAGGCGGGAAGCGCCGATTCCACCGCCAGCCGCATGGCCGGCGCATCGCCCAGCATGAAGCGGAGGCCGTGGGCCAGCTTCAGTGTCATCGCATCCAGCGGATCGGCGCGCAGCACCCCTTCCAGCCGCGTCGCTGCCGCCTGCATGTCGCCGCGGATCGCCCATTCGGCCAGGGCATCGGCCAGCGCCGCTTCCCGCGCCGTGCCGCCGCGCTGGCGCAGCGCACCGCGCGCGGCGCCGAGATGGGCCAGCGCCGGGCCGTGCAGTTCCTGCCGCGCCTGCGCCAGGTTGGCGAAGCCGGCCAGGCAGCGCGCCGCCACCAGGCCGGAATCGGCCGCGAAGCAGTGCTGCAGATGCGTGCCGAGATCGGCCCGGTGCGCCAGCAGCGCCGTCACCGCGCTCTCCAGCGCCGCGACCGCCGCCGGTGCCGTCGTGGTCAGTTCCAAGCCTCGCCCGTCGCGCATCGCCCGCCCCGTTGCCCTTGCTGACCAGAGCTTCGCGCCGGCGGCGGGCGCGGTTACGCGGGCCTGCCCTGGCGCGGCGCGGCGGTCAGAGCGAGGCGCCGCCGCAGATCATGATCTGCTGGCCGGTGATGGCCGCCGCTTCCGCGCCCAGCAGGAAGGCCGCCAGGGCCGCGACCTCCTGCGGCGCGATCAGCCGCCCGATCGGCGGCGTGCGGGGCACATGCGCGGCGCGGGCGGGGTCGCGCAGCATCGGCGTGTCGGTGACGCCGGGCGCGATCACGTTCACCGTGATGCCGCGCGGGGCAAGCTCCGCCGCCCAGGACCGCGCCAGGCCGAGCAGCGCCGCCTTGCTCGCGGCATATTGGCTGCGCCCGGCGGAGCCGCCGGCGGCGCGGCTGCCGATCAGCACCACGCGCCCGCCAGGGCCCATCCGCGGCACCAGCGCATCGGCCAGTTGCGCCGCCACATCCGTGTGCAGCCGCCAGAGCAGCGTGCCCGTCGCCTGCTGCAAGTCGCCCAGCGGCGCCGCGCGCATCAGCCCCGCGGCATGCACCAGGGCGGAGGGCTCCAGCCCCGCCAAGGCCGGGGCGAGGGCATCGGCCTCCAGCAGGTCCACGGAGCGGTGGGCGTAATGCGCGTGCTGCCAGGCCGGCGCGCGGCGGCTGAGGCCGGTGACGCGCCAGCCTTCGTCCAGCAGCCGCTGGGCGATCGCCTCCCCGATGCCGGAACTGGCGCCGGTGACCAAAGCGTGGCGCATCACGCCCTGCCCCGGTCCAGGAAGCGCTGCATCACCTGCTGCGAATGGCCGTCGCTGAAGGCCTGGCGGTGCAGGGCGCGGGCGGCGGCGAAGGTTTCGTCGAAGCCGGGCTGCGTCGCCTCCCGGAACCGCTGCTTGTTCAGGCGGAAGGCCAGCTTCGGCTTGGCGGCCAGCTCGGTGGCGACACGCATGGCCGTGGGCAGCACCTCCCCGGCCGGCACCAGATGGTGCAGCAGGCCCAGGCGGTGGCATTCCTCGGCCTCCGCCATGCGCCCGGTCAGCACCATCTCGATGGCCCGCGACAGGCCCAGCATCTCCCGGATGATCCAGAAGCCGGTGGCGCTGACGATGCCCGAATTGATCTCCGGCTGGCCCATCTTCGACCCGGCATGGCCGATGCGGATGTCGCACAGCAGCGCGACCTGGAAGGCGGAGCCGGCGGCCAGGCCGTTCAGCGCGCAGACCAGCGGCTTCTCGAAGGCGCGGATGGCGCCGTACAGGGCGCGCCATTCCTCGATCCAGCCTTCGGCGCGGTCGCCGTCGAAGGTCTTGCCCTCGTTCAGGTCCTGGCCGGCGCAGAAGGCGCGCTCCCCGGCGCCGGTCAGCACCACCGCCTGCACCTCCGCCGCCGCGGCGGCCTCCGCCAGCAGCGCCAGCAGCCGGGCGCGCATCGGCGCATCCCAGGCGTTCAGGCGCTTCGGGCGGTTCAGGGTGATCAGGCGGATGCCGTCCAGCGTCTCGGCCAGCACATGGTCTTCGGTGGTGTCGGACATGTTGATCCCGTGATGGCGCGGCGTTAGGCCAACCCGATAGCGGCAATCGGAGGGTGATCACAATGTCCGAGGGCTTCCTGCACCTGCTGGGCCAGGCCGCGGCGGCGGAGCCGGGGCGCGTCTTCGCCCGGACCGCCGAGGCATCGCTGACTCTGGCCGCGTTGGACGCGCGCAGCGATGCGATGGCCGCGGCGCTGGTGGCGCGCGGGCTGGTGCCGGGGGATCGCGTCGCGGCGGTGCTGCCGAACGAACTGGACTCGCTGGCGCTGGCCTTCGGGCTGGCCAAGGCCGGGCTGGTCTGGGTGCCGCTGAACCCGGCGCTGGTCGGCGACGGGCTGCGCCACCTGCTGGACCTCACCCGGGCCAGGCTGGTGCTGGCGCAGGGCGCGGCGTCGCTCGGCGCGGTGCCGCCGGCCGGCTTCGCCACCCGCATCCCCGACCCGGCCGCGGATTTCGCCATCGGCACCACCTCCGGCACCACCGGGCCGCCCAAGGGGGTGCGCATCTCCCACCGCATGCTGCGCCTCGCCGGGGAGGGGGTGGCGCTGGCGGCGGCGGCGCACGACGGCGACGTGATGTTCCTGTGGGAGCCGCTGCACCATATCGGCGGCGTGCAGATGCTGGTGCTGCCGCTGCTGCGGCGCGCCGTGCTGCACCTGGTGCCGCGCTTCAGCGCCAGCCGCTTCTGGGCGGAGGTGGCGGCAGCCGGCGCCACGCATCTGCACTACCTGGGCGGCATCCTGCAGATCCTGCTGAAGCAGGACCCGCATCCGCGGGAACGCGCCCATGCGCTGCGCATCGCCTGGGGTGCCGGCTGCCCGGCCGAGCTGTGGCCGCAGGTGCAGGACCGCTTCGGCGTGGCGCTGCGCGAATGCTACGGCATGACGGAGGCTTCCTCCTTCTCCACCTTCAATGCCGATGGCGTGCCGGGTTCCGTCGGCCGCGCCATGCCGTGGTTCGACATCGCGATCCTCGATCCCGGCGGCCGCGCGTTGCCGCCGGGCGAACGCGGGGAGATCGTGGTGCGCGCGAAGGACCCCCTGGCGCTGACCCGCGGCTACCTGGACAACCCCGAGGCCACCGCCCGGGCGCTACGCGGCGGCGCGCTGCACAGCGGCGATTCCGGCAGCCTGGACGCGGCGGGCAACCTGTTCTTCCACGGGCGCATGACGGACAGTGTGCGGGTGCGCGGCGAGAATGTCTCGGCCTGGGAGGTGGAGGCGGTGGCCGCCCAGCATCCGGCGGTGGCGGATTGCGCCATGATCGGCGTGGCCGCCGAGATCGGCGAGCAGGAGATCAAGCTGTTCCTGCAACCGCGCCGAGGCATGGCGCTGGACCTGCCCGCCTTCCACGCCTGGCTGGCGCCGCGCCTCGCCCGCCACCAGCTTCCGCGCTACCTGGCGCTGGTCGAGGATTTTGCCCGCACGCCGAGCCAGCGGATCCGGAAATTCGCCCTGCCGCGCACGACCGCGGACGGCTTCGACGCGGCCCGGCCAGCGGGCGATTACACCGGCGCGGGCAGCCCGCCATGCGCGGCGGACCAGGCGAAGGGGTCGGCCAGGTAGCGGCGCAGCTCGTCCAGCGCGGCCGCGGGCAGGGCGCCGCGCGCCTCGGCTTCCGGCAGCACGTCCTCCCACGTCGCCAGCGCGAAGAGCCTGGCGCCGACATCGGCGATGTCGGTCACCACGCGGTCGAAGATGCCCCATTTGAACAGCACGAAGATCTGCGTCACCTCCGCCCCCGCCCGCGTCAGGGCGCGGGAATAGCCGGCCTTGCTGCGGCCATCGGTGGTGACGTCGGACACCAGCAGCGTCCGCGCGCCCGGCCGCAGCGCACCCTCGATATGCGCATCGGCGCCGAATCCCTGGGCGCGGCGGCGCACGGTGACGAAGGGCAGGTGGAAACGTTCCGCCAGCATGGCGCCGATGGCGATGCCGCCCTGTTCGGTGGCGGCCACCGCGTCGAAGCCGTCGAAGCCCACCTCCGCCAGGATGCGGTCCTCCGCGCCGGCCAGCAGGGCGCGCCGCGCCAGCGGGAAGGAGAGCGCGCGCGGCATGTCGAGATAGGCCGGGCTGGCCCAGCCGGAGGACAGCATGAAGGGCCGGTCCGGCCGCAGCAGGATGCTGCCGGTATCCAGCAGGATGCGCGCGGTGCGCCGGCCGATGGCCCGTTCGTCGATCACCGCTGCACCGCCCCTGCGCCTTGCAGCAGCAAGGCCTGCAGCACCGCGGCGCCTTCGAGAAAGTCGGCCATCTCCATCGCCTCATGCGGGTTGTGGCTGCCGTGTTCGTTGCGCACGAAGACCATGGCGCTGGGCACGCCGGCATTGGCGAAGATCGCCGCGTCATGGCCCGCGCCGCTGGCCAGCACCTCATGCGGCATCCTTCCCGCATGGCAAAGCCGCTGTGCCAGGGCCAGCAGACGCGAATCCATCACCGCCGGGGGCGTGCGCACGGGCGCGCCGAGTTCGATCCGCACGCGGCGTTCGCGGGCGATCTCCGCCGCCTCCGCCTGGGCGAGGCCGAGGAAATCGTCCAGCGTCGCCTCGCTCTCGCTGCGGTATTCCAGGGTGAAGCGCACCTCCCCGGGCACGCGCGTCATCGCATGTTCGCGCGGGTCGGTGGTGAAGATGCCGAAGGTCATCACCAGATCCTCACCGCGTTCCAGCAGCGTGCGCCAGCTGGCATCCAGCCGCATCGCAAGGTCCGCCGCGCCCAGCACCGCGTCGCGCCGCAGCCAGCGCGGCACGGCGCCGGAATGCGCGGCCTCCCCCAGGCAGCGCGCCGCAGGGTGGCGGTGGTTGCCGCGGATGCCGGAGACCAGCCCCACCGGCACGCCGCGCGCCACCATCACCGGCCCCTGCTCGATATGCAGCTCCACGAAATGCGACAGGCTGGCGGGGTCCAGCAGGGGCGTGCGCGTGGCGATGGCGGCGACATCGGCGCCCTGGCCCGCCATGGCCTGGCGCAGGGTGCGGGATGGGTCCTGCAGGCAGGGCAGGTCGAGCCAGGCCGGGTCGAAGGCGCCGAACAGGGCGGAGGAGCCGAGATAGGGCCGGCCATACCAGGCGCTTTCCTCGCCCCGCATCACCAGCAGCAGCAGGCTGCGCGGGCCCGGCCCGAGGCGCTGCGCGCCAAGCAGCGCCAGCAGCCCGGCGATGACGCCCGCCGCGCCGTCGAAATTGCCGCCCTGCGGCACGCTGTCGAGGTGCGAGCCGCAGGCGGCGGCGGGCAGGGCGGGATCGGTGCCGGGCAGGGTGATGCGGAGGTTGCCGGCGGCGTCCCATGCCGTCTGCAGCTGGTGGTCGCGGGCCACGGCCTCGATCCGCCGCATCGCCGCGGTCTCGGCCGCGCCATAGGTTTCGCGGGTGATGCCGACGCCGTCATGGTCGGCCTCACGCAAGGCCGCGAACAGGCGCGCCGCCAGGGCAGCGAGGTCGGGCGCGATGCGGGGGAGGGGCGCTTGGCCGGGCTGCGGCAGGTCCATGCAGGGGAGGCTCGCCCAGCCGCGCCGATCCGGCAAGCCGGGCGGCCGACGGTGCTGACGCACACGGCCGCTTGGCAGCGGCCGCCGCTCGCCGCACCATCGCCCCCTGAACCGGCACCAGGCCCCGCATGGACATCGATGACTTCCTGATCCTCCGCAGCGGTGAGGCTGTGGGGCTGGTGACGCCGGAGGAGGCGCTGGCCGCGCTGGAGGCGGCGTGGCGGGAGGCGACGACCCTGTCCGCCCCCACGGCGATGGCGCTGGACACCCCGGCGGCGGCATTGCGGGTGAAGGGCGGCGCGCTGCCGCAGGCCGGCGTGGCGGGCTTCCGGCTGATGGCCGGCCCGGCGCGGGAATGGGTGTTGCTGGCGGATCTCGCGGGCCAGCCCCTGGCGCTGGTGGAGGCCGCCTGGCTGCGCGCCCTGCGCACCGCGGCCAGCGCCGCACTCGCTGCCCGGCTGCTGGCGCCGGGCGCGCGCAGCGCCGCGCTGATCGGCGCCGGGCGGATCGCCGCGCATCTGCCCGCCGTGCTGGCCGCCGCCCTGCCGGCGTTGGCCACCCTGCATGTGGCGGCACGGCGGGCGGAGGCGGTGGCGGCATTCTGCGAGACCCAGCCGGAGGGCACGCTGCGCCTGCAGCCGGCGGCCAGCCCGGCGGCGGCGGCGGCCGAGGCCGACCTCGTCATCACCCTGACCAGCGCCACCACGCCGGTTCTGGCCGCGGCGGATCTGCGGCCGGGCCAGACCGTGATCGGGCTGGGCGCGGCCGACCTCGCGGCGGATGTGCTGACCGGCTGGGCCACCGCCTTCTACAGCGACGCCACCGACCTTTCCGCCGCCGGCGGCAGCCCCGGCGCCTGGATTGCCGCCGGCGCGGTGACGCAAGCGGCGCTGGCGGCGCGGCTGACCGCCGGGCTGGGCGCGCTGGCGGCAGGGGCGGCCCCGGCGCAGGGGAACATCCTCGCCGTGCTGCAGGGCCTGGCGACGGGCGATGTGGCGCTGGCGGACTGGGCGCGGCGCAAGGCGCGGCTGCGACGGATGGGCCTGCGCTTTCCCATCGTCGAGCCCGCCGGCCCCACCCGGCCGCGCGGCCCGGCGCCACGGCGGGTGCGCAGCTTCCGGTAGGATCACCGCTTGCTTGACTTCCGACCCCGGCACCCGAACATCGGGGCTGGCGCGGCAGGAGCGGGCATGGATCTCGGCGGGTTTCCGGTGGCGGAGGCCGATCTGGCGGTGGTGGACAGCGCGCCGGTCGGGCGGCGCTACCACCGCCTGCTGCTGGATTCGCCGGCGCTGTCGGCGGCCAGCCGCCCAGGGCAGTTCTTCCACCTGCTCTGCCGCGACGGCGGCGGCAACGGCCCTTATCTGCGCCGGCCGATGAGCATCTGGCGCTGCGGCGCCGGGCAACGCCTCGGCTTCCTGTTCCATGTGAAGGGCCGCGGCACGGCGGCGCTGGCGGCGCTGCGGCCGGGGGACCGGCTTTCGGCGGTCGGGCCGCTTGGCCAGGGATTCCGGCTGGAGCCCGGCTGGCGCCGCATCCTGATCCTGGCGCGCGGCGTCGGGCTTGCCACCCTGGCGCCGCTGACGGAGGCCGCGGCGGCGCAGGGCATCACGGTGCAGGCGCTGCTCTCCGCGCAGGCGCCGGGGGATCTGATGGCGGCGGAATTTGCCGGCGCCTCCGGCGCCACGGTCCAGGCGGTGTTCGACAGCGACGGCAGCAGCGCCGTGCCGGCGGTGGAGGCGCTGCTGCGCGCGACCTTCGAAGGCCCGGCGCGGCCGGATGCGGTCTTCACCTGCGGATCGAACCGGCTGTTCCTGCTGTTGCAGCGCCTGGCCGCCGAATACGGCATCCCCGGGCAGATCGCGCTGGAACAGCAGATGGGATGCGGCCTCGGCATGTGCTTCTGCTGCGTGCGGCAGATCCGCGCGGCGGATGGCGGCGTGGTCAACCTGCGCGTTTGCGCCGAGGGGCCGGTCTTCGACCTGCAGGCGGCGCTCGCATGGTAGATCTCTCCGTCCGCATCGGTGGGCTGGCGCTGGCCAACCCGGTGATGCCGGCGTCGGGCACCTTCGGGCCGGAACTGGCGCAGGTCTTCGACCTGAACCGGCTGGGCGCGCTGGTCACCAAATCCGTCACGCCGCAGTACCGGCAGGGCAATGCCCTGCCACGGCTGTGCGAGACGGAGGCCGGGGTGCTGAATTCCATCGGCATCCCCGGCAAGGGGCTGGACCATTTCTGCACCCAGGCGATGGCCGAATGGCGTCGCTTCACGCCGCCGCTGGTGGTCAGCCTGTCCGCCGATACCGTCGCCGCCTTCGCCGACGCCGCGGCGCGGCTGGCCGCGACCCCCGGCGTGGCGGCGATCGAGGCCAACATCTCCTGCCCCAATCTGGAGGAGGATGGCCGCGCCTTCGCCATGCATCCCGAAAGCGCCGCCGCCGCCATCGCCGCGATGCGTGCCGCCTGCGCCCTGCCGCTCTGGGCCAAGCTTTCGCCCAACACGGCGGATATCGCCGCGGTGGCGCGGGCGGTGGAGGAGGCGGGCGCGGATGCGGTGGTGGTGGCCAACACCATCCTCGGGCTTGCCATCGACATCGAGCGCATGGTGCCGAAGCTCGGCGCCGGCATGGGCGGATTCTCGGGGCCCGCCTTCAAGCCCATCGCGCTGCGGCTGGTGTGGCAATGCGCGCAGGCGGTGCGGATTCCGGTGATCGGCGTCGGCGGCATCGCGACGCCAGCGGATGCGGTGGAGTTCCTGATGGCCGGCGCCAGCGCGGTGCAGGTGGGCACGGCCAGCTTCGTCAGCCCCACCGCCCTGCCGGCGGTGCTGGACGGGCTTGCCGCCTTCTGCGCCCGGCGCGGCTTCGCCCGCGTGTCGGACCTCACCGGCCTGGCGCTGCCCGGGCGGCTGCGGCCGGCGGCGGAGTGATGCCGGGCGGGCTGCTGCGCCTCTGTGCCATGGAATCCATCCCGGAAGGCCAGGCGCGGCGGGTGGAGACGGCGGTCGCCGACTTCGCGGTGTTCAACCTGGGCGGCGCCTTCTTCGTCACCGCCAATGCCTGCACCCATGGCCCGGGCAATCTCGGCCATGGCCCGGTGCAGGGCGGGGAGGTGGTGTGCGAGGCGCATGGCGGGCGCTTCGACATCCGCAGCGGCCGTGCCACGCGCCTGCCCTGCACGGAGGCGCTGATGGTCTGGGAGGCAGTGCTGCGCGACGACGCGGTGTGGATCGACTTCGCCGCCGGGCGCGTGGCGGATTAGGCGCGGTGGCGGTCGATTTCCTGGGGCTGGAGGCGTTCCTGTCGATCGCGGAGCGCGGCTCCTTCCGCAAGGCGGCGGCACATCTGAACCTGTCGCAGACCGGGCTGTCGCACCGCATCCGCAAATTCGAGGACGCGCTGGGCTGCCGCCTGCTGGCGCGCACCACGCGGCAGGTGACGCTGACGCCGGCCGGGCTGGAGCTGGCCGGCCGCGCCCGTGGCCCGGTGGAGGCGTTGCAGGCGGCGCTGGCGGAGCTGCGGGCCGGTGCGGGGCGCCGGGAACAGTCGGTGACGATCGGCTGCCTGCCGACCATCGCCGTGCATCATGTGCCGCGCCTGCTGGTGGAATTCGCCGCCTCCTACCCCGGGGTCACGGTGAAGGTCTTCGACAATTCGGCCAGCGAGATCGCCGAGCGCGTGGCGCGGGGGGAGGCGGAGTTCGGCATCACCATCGTCTCCGCCAATCGCTGGGACCTCGACATCGTGCCGCTGCTGACCGAGTCCTTCGTGGTGGCCTGCCCCACCGGGCATGATTTCGCCGCGCGCGCGCATCTGAGCTGGGCGGAGCTGGAGGGGCGGCCGCTGGTGCGCGTCGCGCCGCATACCGGCAACCGCGCCCTGCTGGACGAGGCGCTGGGCGCGCGGCGGGACGCGATGGATTGGCGGTACGAGGTGCAGCATCTGGCCACCGCCATCAGCATGGTGGAATCCGGCCTGGCGCTGGCGGTGGTGCCGCGGCTGGCGGTGGATGCGGCGGGCTCGCCCGGGGTGGTGGCGGTGCCGCTGCGCGATCCGGGGGTGCTGCGGCGACTTGGCGTGGTGTCCCGCCGCGGGGTGCCGCTGACCCCGGCGGCGGAGGCGCTGCTGGCCCTGCTGCGCCGGCATTTCCGGGCGCGACCGCGGGAGAAGGTTCTGGCCTGAGGGCCGGGCCGCCCAAGGGGTGAGGGCGGGATGGCGCCATTATTTCCCGAAACGGCATAGTCGCGCCGTTCTTTCCATTTGTGGCATCGGCGCCGCTTGGCCATTCTCGGCGCAAACCGCCATCCACCGAGGAAGCGCATGTCCAAATCCGGTCTCGTCATCACCGCCCATCCGGGCGATTTCGTCTGGCGCGCCGGCGGCGCCATCGCGCTGCACGCCAGGCGCGGCTGGCGCATGAAGATCCTCTGCATGTCCTATGGCGAGCGTGGCGAGAGCCAGTTCGCCTGGAAGGAGAAGGGCGCGACGCTGGAAGGCGTGAAGGCCGGCCGCAAGGCGGAGGCCGAGGCCGCGGCCGCCGTGCTGGGCGCGGAGATCGAGTTCATGGATGCCGGCGACTACCCGCTGGTCTGCACGGAGGCGATGCTCGACCGCGCCATCGACGTGTACCGGGAGCTGAATCCGAGCATCGTCCTGACCCACGCGCTGAACGACCCTTACAATTTCGACCACCCCGACGCGGCGCATTTCGCGCAGCAGGCGCGCATCATTGCCCAGGCGATGGGCCACAAGCCGCAGGCGGACTACACCTATTCCGCCCCCGCCATGTTCCTGTTCGAGCCGCACCAGCCCGAGCAATGCGACTTCAAGCCGGATGTGCTGCTGAACATCTCCGAGGTGTGGGAGACGAAGTTCAAGGCCTTCCAGTGCCTGCCGGCGCAGAAGCACCTCTGGGCATACTACGAGCGCGTGGCGCTGAACCGCGGCATGCAGGGCGGCCGCAATTCCGGCAAGCCGATGGTGCATGGGGAGGCGTATATGCGCCTGTTCCCGCAGGCCCTCGAAGAGCTGGGCTGACGGTGTCCGGCCCCCGATGCCGCCTGCGCCGGCCCTGCGGCGCGGGAAGCCGGCCATGCTGAGCGGCCGGGACGACGAGCCGGTGATGGATCTGGCGCATCTCGGCCATCTGGAGTTGCTGACGCCGCGCTTCGACGACAGCCTGCGCTTCTTCGTCGACGTGATGGGCATGACGGTGTCGGGCGAGGCGCCGGGCGCCGCCTATCTTCGCGCCTTCGACGATTACGAACGCTATTCGCTGAAGCTGACGGCGAGCGACACCTCCGGCGTGCGCCACTTCGCCTTCCGCACGCGGAGCCCGCAGGCGCTGGAACGCCGCGCCGCGGCGCTGACCGCGGCGGGGCATGGGGTGGGCTGGACCGAGGGCGACCTCGGCCATGGCCGGACCTTCCTCTGCCACGACCCGGACGGCCATGCGATCGAACTGTATCACGAGACCGAATGGTATGACCCGCCGGCGCCCCTGAAGCCGGCGCTGAAGAACCAGGCGCAGCGTTTTCCCGCGCGCGGGGTGAATGTGCGCCGGCTGGACCATCTGAACTGCCTGGCCGTCGACATCCGCGCCAACCGGCTGTTCTTTGAAAACTGCCTCGGCCTGCGCACCACGGAGCAGATCATCCTCGACAGCGGCGTCGAGGCGGGGATGTGGGTGACCTGCACCAACAAATCCTACGATGTCGCCTACACGCGGGAAGCGCATGGCGTCGGCGGCCGCTTCCATCATCTGACCTATGCGCTGGACAGCCGCGAGGAGATCCTCCGCGCGGCCGACATCTTCCTCGAAGCCGGCGTGCACATCGAGACCGGGCCGCACAAGCACGCGGTGCAGCAGACCTTCTTCCTCTATGTCTACGAGCCCGGCGGCAACCGCGTCGAGTTGGCCAATGCCGGGGCGCGGCTGGTGCTGGCCCCCGATTGGAAGCCGATCGTCTGGACCGAGGCGGAGCGCCGCCGCGGCCAGGCCTGGGGGTTGCAGACCATCGCCTCCTTCCACACCCATGGCACGCCGCCGCTGCCCGAGGGGACCCTGCCATGAGCGGGCCTCTGGAGGGGCTCCGCGTGCTGGACCTGTCCTCCGTCGTCGTCGGGCCGGTGTGCACCGGCGTGCTGGCGGAACAGGGGGCGGAGGTCATCAAGCTGGAAAGCCCGGAAGGCGACCTGCTGCGCAAGCTGGGCGGCAAGGGACGCAGCCCGGGCATGGCCGGCAAGTTCCTGAACTTCAACCGCGGCAAGCGGTCCCTCTGCCTCGACCTCAAGCACCCACGCGCCAAGGCGGTGCTGGCGCGCGTCGCCGCGCGCTGCGACATCCTGGTGACGAACATCCGGCCAGAGGCCCAGAGGCGCCTCGGCGTGGATGCGGCGACGGTCAGCGAAGCACTGCCGCGGCTGATCCATTGTTCCATCGTCGGCTTCCGCGGCGACGGCCCCTATGCCGGCAAGCCGGCCTACGACACGGTGATCCAGGGCGTCTCCGGCATCGCCGGCTGCTTCGAGGCCAGCACCGGGGAGCCGCGCTACGTGCCGATGCTGGTGGCCGACCATGTCTGCGGCCTGATCGCCGCGCAGCAGATCGGCTTCGCGCTGTACCGGCGGGAGAAGACCGGCCGCGGCGAGAGCATCGAGGTGCCGATGTTCGAGAACATGGCCGCCTTCGTGCTGCAGGAGCATCTGGGCGCCATGTCCTTCCGACCGGCGCTCGGACCGCCCGGCGATGCGCGGGTGCTGAGCCCGGAGGCGCGGCCGCTGCGCACGCGGGATGGGTTCATCGCCGTCTCCGCCAACACGGATGCGCAGGCGCATGGCTTCTTCCGCGCCATCGGCCGGCCGGAGCTGATCGCCGATCCGCGCTTCGCCACCGTCGCCGCCCGCACCGCGCACACGAAGGAGTATTTCGCCCTGCGCGCCACCGCGCTGCTCGGCCGCGACAGCGCCGAATGGCTGGCGATCCTGGGCGCGGAGGATGTGCCCGCCATGCCCTACAACACCATCGAGAGCCTGCTGACCGACCCGCATCTGCGCGCCACCGGCCTGGTGCGGGAGGAGGAGCACCCCTCCGAAGGCCCCACCATCGCCATCGGCGCGCCCAACATCCTCTCCGGCGGCATGGCGCCGCGCCTGCCGCCGGCGCAGCGCCTGGGCCAGGCGGGGCGCGATGTGCTGGCGGAGGCCGGGCTCTCGGCGGCGGAGATCGACGAATTGGCGCGCGACGGCGCGCTGAGGCAACCGGAGGAACAAGAATGAACCGCCTGATCCTGCCACGCCGAACGCTGCTGGCCGGCGCCGGCCTGCTGGCCAGCCCCGGCCTGCTGCGCGCCCAGGGCGCCTGGCCGGACCGGCCGGTGCGCCTGGTGGTGCCCTTCACCCCTGGCGGCAGCACGGACATCCTGGCGCGCGCCATGGGCGCGGAGTTGCAGGAGGCGCTCGGCCAGCCCTTCGTGGTGGAGAACCGGCCGGGCGCCGGCGGCACGCTGGGCAGCGAGCTCGTCGCCCGCGCGGCGCCGGATGGCTACACGCTGATGATGGGCCATATCGGCACGCTGGCGGTGAACCCCTCGCTCTACCGCAACCTGTCCTACGACACCGTCACCTCCTTCGCGCCGATCGTGCTGGTGGCGAATGTGGCGAACATCCTGGCGGTGAACCCGCGCAAGCTGCCGATCACCAGCGCGCAGGAACTGATTGCGCGCGCCAGGGCCAACCCGGGCGCCATCAGCTATGGCTCGGGCGGCAACGGCTCCGCCGCGCATACCGCCGTGGTGGCCTTCTGCCTGGCGACGGGGATCGAGCTGCTGCACGTGCCCTATCGCGGCACCGGCCCGATGATGAACGACCTGATCGCCGGGCAGATCGACATGACCATGACCGGCGGCCCGCCCATCCTGCCGCCGGTGCGCGCCGGGCTGCTGCGGGCGCTGGGCGTTTCCTCCCTGCAACGGCTGTCCAGCGAGCCGGGCATCCCGACGCTGGACGAGCAGGGCGTCGCCGGCTTCGACGCGGTGCAATGGTATGGGCTGGTGGCGCCGGCCGGCACGCCGCAGGCGATCATCGACAAGGTGAACGCCGCCAGCGCCGCGGCGCTGCGTGGCGACAAGCTGAAGCCGCGCCTGGCGGCGGAGGGCGCCGATGCCGCGCCCGGCACGCCGGAGCAGTTCCGCCAGCTCATCATCGCCGAGCGTGCGCGCTGGGGCGAGGTGATCCGCCGCGCCAATGTGACGAATGATTGAGGACCGGACGATGACCCAGCTGACCCGTCGTGGCGCCGGCCTTGCCGGCCTTGCCACCCTCGCCGCCGGGGCGCTGCCCGCCGCGGCGCAGAATGCGCCGGCCCCTGCACCGGCGCTGGGCAACCCCGGTTTCCACCGCTTCAAGGTGGGCGGCTTCACCGCCACCACCCTGTTCGACGGCACCGCCCGGCTGAACCTGCCCGGCTTCGTCGGCAACGCCCCGCTGGCGGAGGTTCAGGCCGTGCTGGCGGAAAGCTTCCTGCCGACCGACCACTACCTGACGCCCTATACCGTCACGGTGGTGGATACCGGCCGCATGCTGGTGATGTTCGATGCCGGCACCGGCGGCCAGCTTTCGCCCCAGGCGGGGCGCATGGCGGCGAACATGCAGGCGGCGGGCATCGACCCGGCGCGCATCGGCCTGGTGGTGTTCACGCATTTCCACGGCGACCACATCACCGGCCTCACGACGCGGGACAACCAGCCGGTGTTCCCGAATGCGGAGATCGTGGTGCCGGCCGCGGAATGGGCCTTCTGGACCGACCGCGGCAACGAAGGCCCGGCCCCGGCGCGGCAGAAGCCCAACTTCGGCAACACCGCGCGGCGCTTCGCCCCCTATGCCGGGCGCATCCGCCAGGTGGCGGAGGGCCAGGAAGCCGCGCCCGGCATCCGCGCCGTGGCCAGCCACGGCCATTCGCCGGGGCATACCAGCTGGCTGGTGGCCGATGGCGCCGACCAGCTGATGGTGCTGGGCGATGTGACGCATCGGCCGGAGCTGTTTGCCCGGCGGCCCGACCTGCAGGTGATGTTCGACTTCGACCCCACCGCCGCCGTTGCCACCCGCCGCCGCATGCTGGACCGCGTCGCGACCGACCGCATCCGCGTCACCGGCTATCACTTCCCCTTCCCCGCGCATGGCCACATCGCGAAGGAAGGCCAGGGCTTCCGCTTCGTCGCATCGGATTGGGCCGCAGCATGATGAACCTCTCCCGCCGCACCCTGCTGGGGGCCGGCCTGGCGCTGCCCGGGCTGGGCGCCGCCCGCGCGCAGCCCGCCTGGAAGCCGGAACGGCCGCTGCGCATCATCGTCCCCTTCGGCCCCGGCGGCGTGGCGGACCTGACGGCGCGCGCCGTCGCCGCCCGCATCGCCGAAGGGCTGGGTCAGCCGGCGGTGGTGGACAACCGCCCCGGCGCCGGCGGCATCGTCGCCGGGCAGCAATTGATGGCGGCGCCGGCCGATGGCCACACGCTGCTGGTCGCCTCCAATGGCACCGCCATCAGCAAGGCACTTTTCCGCCAGCTGCCCTTCGACCCGCTGACGGATTTCGCCCCCGTGGTGACCATGGGCGCCTTCCCCATTGCCGTGGTGGTGGCGCCGACTTCGCCGGACCGCGACATCGCCGGGCTGCTGGCGCGGCTGCGGGCCAACCCCGGAAGGCTGAACATCGGCAGCATCACCGCCGGCAGCACGCAGAACCTCTCGGCGGAGCTGTTCAAGATCCGCGCTGATGCGCGGTTCGAGACCATCGCCTTCCCCGCCACGCCGGCGCTGACCACCGCGCTGATCCGTGGTGACGTCGACGCGGCCTTCGAGATCACCGGACCGATCTGGGGGCAGATCCAGTCCGGCGCGCTGCGCGTGCTGGCCGTCACCTCCGCCACCCGGGCGCAGAACCTGCCGGACGTGCCGACGCTGGCGGAGGCCGGGGTGGCGGATTACAACGTCGCTTCCTGGAATGCGCTGGTGACGCGGGCGGGCAGCCCGCCCGCCGCCATCGCCGCGATCAACGAAGCGGTGAACCAGGCGCTGGCGACGCCGGACCTTCGCGCCGCCCTGACCCGGGTGGGGGTGGAGCCGCGCGGCGGCACGGCGGCGGCGATGGGCCAACTGCTGGCGGCGGAGACCGCCCGCTGGACGGAAGTGATCGACAAGGCCGGGATCCCCCGGCAATGAGCGGCCGCGTGATCCCCACCTGCAAGGGCCCGGACCCCGATACCCGCACGCCGCGCCTGGTGCTGCCGCCTGGCGCCTGCGACGCGCATTGCCACGTCTTCGGCCCCGGCGCCGTCTTCCCCTATGCCGAGGACCGCGCCTACACGCCGCCGGATGCGCCCTTCGAGGGGCTGGTGGCGCTGCACCGCACCCTCGGCGTGTCCCGCGCCGTGATCGTCCATGCCTCCTGCCACGGCAGCGACATGACGGTGACGCTGGACGGCATTGCCCGATCTGGCGGCACCATGCGCGGCGTTGCGGTGGTGGAGCCGGGGGTGACGGATGCGGAACTCGCCCGTCTGCATGCGGGCGGCATCCGCGGCGTGCGCTTCAACTTCGTGCGCCATCTGGGCGGCATGCCCGACATGGGCTTCTTCCAGCGGGTGCTTTCCCAGGCCGAGGCGCTGGGCTGGCATGTGGTGCTGCATCTCGATGCCCAGGACATCGTGCCCCTGGCCGACACCATCTCCTCGATCCGCATCCCCTTCGTCATCGACCATATGGGCCGGGTGAAGGCGAAGGACGGCGTGGCGCAGCCGGCCTTCCGGCAATTGCTGGAGTTGATGAAGAACCCGCTGGCCTGGGTGAAGATCTGCGGGTCGGAGCGTGTTTCCTCCGCCGGCGCGCCGTTCCGGGATGCGGTGCCCTTCGCCCAGGCGCTGCTGGCGGCGGCACCGGATCGCTGCCTGTGGGGCACCGACTGGCCGCACCCGAACATCGCCGGGGACATGCCGAATGATGGCGATCTGGTGGACCTGCTGGGCGAGATCACCAGCGACCCGGCGCTGATCCGCGAGGTGACGGTGGCGAACCCCGACCGGCTCTACTGGGCGGATTGATCAGGGAGGCTTGGCCGCGCCGAACCTTCCGCCGGCTGACGCGCCATCATGGCAGGCGGGTCGGGGAAGGCCCCGGCATGGTGACTGCAGGGCATGGTCGCTCCCCTGCTCGGCCTTCACCGAATTCATAACTTGACGGTCATATTGCTGTTTCGAAATATTGGCGGATGGAAATCAGGGAGAGTGACCATGCGCCTGCTCAACCTCGTTGCCCTGGCAGCCTTCGTTCTGCCGGGCTGTGCTTCGGTGCAGGAACGCCCTGTCGCCGCACCGCCAACCGCGCCGGACACGTTGGTTGCCGCGCAAATTCCTCAGATTCCCGAAGGCCTGCGCCCAGTCATACAGGCCGACTACGATGCCTCCCCCCGGACAGCCTATACGCTGGTCGTTGGCAGTGCCGGTCGAGGCTGGGCCAGTCACAGCGGCCGTGGATCGTGGAGCGCATCGGAGCGCACGCGGGTAGCGCTGCAGCGTTGTGAGCACTACGCGCAGGGGCCCTGCATTCTGGTGATGGCCAATGGCCGGCTGACCGGGCGCACCGCGCCTGAACCGCGGGCCCTGACCTATCCCACGCGCTTTGACGCTACCGCGGTGCCATTCCTGAATGATGCCCAGAAAGCCGAGTTGGGCGCGCGGTACCCGACGGCGCGGCAACATCGCGCCATAGCAATCTGGCGGCTGGGCGGGTTCGCCTGGGTTGTTGGTCGTCCCAGTGCGGCGGAG
Organism: Falsiroseomonas selenitidurans; assembly: GCF_012103215.1. Taxonomy (GTDB): domain Bacteria; phylum Pseudomonadota; class Alphaproteobacteria; order Acetobacterales; family Acetobacteraceae; genus Falsiroseomonas; species Falsiroseomonas selenitidurans. The sequence continues at coordinate 111,332 of NZ_JAAVNE010000003.1, read as the reverse complement.
GCGCAGCGTGATGCGCTCCAGAATTGCCAGCGGTTCGGTGATGGCAACCGTCCCTGCTTCCTCTACAGCGTTGACGATCAGGTGGTCTTCACGCCGCAGACCGACATCTCCGACGCGATCCGCCCGCGCCCCTGACCGGCGCTGCCGGAAGCCGTTTCGTGGAATCGTGACCGAACGTGGCTGCCCCGCACAGGATCGTCAACGCCTGGCTTGTCTGGCTGGGGCAGGGAGATTTCAGGACCGAGCTTGATCCGCGCCGAAGGAAGCGCGGATCAGGCACCGTACGGCACATGCATCGGCTCGGCGCGTTGCAGCCGGGGCGGCCACGGGCGTTGCCTTCGCCCGCGCACCGCCGCGGGTCTTGTGGCGGTTTCGGCCCGCTCCTCCCGCGCGCGTTTGGCTGGCGAAGCGCCTGCTGTGGGGGCCAGGCCCGCATGCTGTTCCTTTTTACCTGCTCCCGCCGGGCCAACGGCAATCGACATGCGCCGGCGCATCTTTGGACGCTGGCCACCCGCGCTTCCCGCTTGCGTGTCCGGCCGCCCTGCGGGATGCGCTGCCTGCCGCCCGGAGACGCCCATGCCCGACCTGCCGCCGAAGCCCGACCTGCTGTTGAGAAACGCCGCCATGGTGATCACCATGAATGCCGCGCGGCGCGAATTGCCGGGCGGCTGGGTGCTGCTGCGCGGCGGCGCCATCGAGGCCGTGGGCAGCGCCGCGGAGCCCTGCCCGCCGGCCGCGGAGAGCATCGATCTGGCCGGCCACATCCTGCTGCCCGGCCTGGTGAACACCCACCACCACATGTTCCAGACCTTGACCCGCGTGGTGGCGCAGGATGCGACGCTATTCGACTGGCTGACCGCGCTCTACCCCATCTGGGCGCGGATGCGGCCGGAGGATCTGCGCCTGGCGGCCACCACGGCGATGGCGGAGTTGATGCTCTCCGGCTGCACCACCGCCGCCGACCACCTGTACCTGTTCCCCAATGGCCGCCGGCTGGAGGACACGATCGAGGCCGCGGGCGCGCTCGGCCTGCGCTTCCACGCGACGCGCGGCGCCATGAGCCTGGGCCGGTCCCGTGGCGGGCTGCCGCCGGATGTGCTGGTGGAGGATGAGGCCGCCATCCTGCGCGACATGGAACGGGTGCTGGACCGCCTCCACGACCCGGCGCCGCTGTCCATGCTGCGCATCGGCCTGGCGCCCTGTTCGCCCTTTTCCGTGACGCGGGAACTGATGCGGGATGCGGCGGCGCTGGGCCGGGCGCGCGGGGTGATGCTGCACACGCATCTGGCGGAGGATGCGTCGGACGTCGCCTTCAGCCGCGCCCGCTTCAACTGCACCCCGGCCGAATACGCCGAGGAGGTGGGCTGGCTGGGCCCGGATGTCTGGCACGCCCATTGTGTGAAGCTGGACGCCGACGGCATCGGCCGCTTCGCCCGCAGCGGCACCGGCGTGGCGCATTGCCCGTGTTCCAACATGCGCCTGGCGTCCGGCATCGCGCCGGTGACGGCGATGCGCCGCGCCGGGGTGACGGTGGGGCTGGGGCTGGACGGCACCGCCAGCAACGATGGCGGGCACCTGCTGGGCGAGGCGCGCCAGGCCATGCTGCTGGCCCGCATCGGCGCCGGCCCGGGCGCGCTTGGCGCGCGCGACGTGCTGGAGATGGCGACGCTGGGCGGGGCGCGGGTGCTGGGGCGGGCAGATATCGGCGCGCTGGTGCCGGGGCTGGCGGCGGACCTGGTGGCCTTCGACCTGCACGGGCTGGACCATGCGGGGGCGGAGGCGGACCCGGTGGCGGCGCTGGTGTTCTGCACCCCGGCGCGGGTGGCGCTGTCCATCATCGCCGGGCGGGTGGTGGTGCGCGACGGCGTGCTGACCGGGCTCGATGCCCGCGCCCATGCCGCGCGCCACCGGGCCGCCGCCCTCCGGATGGCGGAGGGATAGCCGCGGGTGCTAGGTCCGCCCCTCGGGCCTTTCCTGCGCCCTGCGGATGCCATGACAAGCGAGAACGGGTTCGAGATCTTCCTGGCCGCCACCCCCGGGCTGGAGGCGGTGCTGGCCGAGGAGGTGGGCGGCAAGGGCTTCAAGCGGGTGAAGCCGGTCGCGGGCGGCGTCACGCTGCAGGGCGGCTGGCCGGAGGTCTGGCGCGCCAATCTGTGGATTCGCGGCGCCGGGCGCGTGCTGGCGCGGATCGACGCCTTCCGGGTGGTGCACCTGGCGCAGTTGGACGACCGGGCGCGCAAGGTGGACTGGGCCGCCGTGCTGCGGCCGGACATGCCCTTCCGCGTGGAGGCCGATTGCGCCGGATCGCGCATCTGGCACAGCGGCGCGGCCGCCCAGCGCATCGCCACCGCAATAAGGGAGACGCTGGGCGCGCGGGAGGTCACGGAGGGCGGCATCCTGGTGCGCGCGCGCATCGAGAACGACCTCTGCACCCTCAGCGTCGATACTTCCGGCGAGCCGCTGCACAAGCGCGGCTACAAGGAAGCGGTGAACCCCGCCCCGATGCGGGAGACGATGGCATCCCTGTTCCTGCGCCAATGCGGGTATGACGGGACGGAGCCGCTGCTGGACCCGATGTGCGGCTCCGGCACCTTCGTCATCGAGGCGGCGGAGATCGCCGCCCGGCTGAACCCGGGCCGCGCCAGGCGCTTCGCCTTCGAGGATCTGGCGAGCTTCGATGCCGAAGCCTGGGCGCGGATGCGCGGCGTGGCCAGCCGGCGGGAACCGGCGGCCATCTGCCATGGCAGCGACCGCGATGCCGGCGCCGTGGCGATGAGCCTGGCCAATGCCGAACGCGCCGGCGTCGCGCACCACACGCGCTTCCGCCAGGCCACCATCAGCGACATCGCCCCGCCCGAAGGCGGGCCCGGGCTGGTCATCCTCAACCCGCCCTATGGCGCCAGGCTGGGGGAGGGCAAGGACCTGGCGCCGCTGTACCGCGCCCTGGGCCAGGTGCTGATGGCGCGCTTCGCCGGCTGGCGCGTCGGTCTGGTGGCGGCCGATCGCCGCCTGGCGCAGGCGACGCGGCTGCCCTTCCTGCCGCCCGCCGCCCCGGTGCCGCATGGCGGGCTGCGGGTGACCCTGTATCGCACCGCCACGCTGGCTTGACGCCGGGCGGCCCTCGGCGCCTTTCTGGGCAGGGTTTGGGTTTCATCAGATTGCAACAGACACCGGCGGCTGATTTGATTACCGGGGCGTCATCCAACCCCATCGGGAGAGCCAGAATGCTTCGACGCTTGATGACCGTGGCGGCCCTCGTCGCGCTGGCCATGACCGCAGGCCAGGGCACGCCCCGGGCCCAGGCACAGGACTGCCCCCGCGGGCAGCTTGATGCCCGCTACTGCGACCGCAATGGCGACCTGGTCGCCGACGCGCCGACCAATCCGCGCGAGCTGGTGGACCCCTCGGTCCTGATCTTCGCCTACACGCCGGTGGAAGACCCGGCCGTCTACCGCACCGTCTGGCAGCCCTTCATGGACCACCTGGCGCGCGAGACCGGCAAGCGGGTGCAGTTCTTCTCCGTGCAGTCCAACGCCGCGCAGATCGAGGCGATGCGCGCCGGGCGCCTGCATGTCGCGGGCTTCAACACCGGCTCCAACCCGCTGGCGGTGAATTGCGCCGGCTTCGTGCCCTTCGCCATGATGGCGAGCAACACCGGCGCCTTCGGCTACGAGATGGAGATCATCGTCCCGGCTTCCTCCACCGCGCAGCGGATCGAGGATCTGCGGGGCCGCACCATCGCCTTCACCTCGGAGACGTCGAATTCCGGCTTCAAGGCGCCCTCCGCCCTGCTGGCCAGCCAGTTCAACATGCGCGCCGGGCGTGACTTCACCGCCGCCTTCTCCGGCCGCCACGACAATTCCATCCTGGGCGTCGCCAACCGCGACTACGACGCGGCGGCCATCGCCAACTCCGTGCTGACGCGCATGGTGGCGCGCAACGTCGTGCGCCCCGACCAGCTCCGCACCATCTTCCGCAGCCAGTCCTTCCCGACCACCGGCTACGGTCATGCGCACAACCTGTCGCCGGCCCTGGCGGAGAAGGTCCGCGCCGCCTTCTTCAACTTCAACTGGACCGGCACCGCCCTGGCCACCGAATTCGGCAAGAGCCAGCCGCCGGCCGAGAAGTTCATCCCGATCACCTATCGCGAGCATTGGGGCGTGGTGCGGCAGATCGACGCGGCGCTGGAAGTCTCCTACGCCTGCCGCTGAGGATCATGACATCGTGCTGCTGACGATCGAAGGGCTGACCAAGCGCTACCCGACCGGCGACCTCGCACTCGACAAGGTCGATCTGCAGGTTCCGGCGGGCCAGGTGATGGCGCTGATCGGCCCTTCGGGCGCCGGCAAATCCACGCTGATCCGCTGCGTCAACCGGCTGGTGGAACCTTCCGCCGGCCGGGTGATGCTGGACGGGGTGGCGCTGACCACGCTGGGCTCCGGCGCGCTGCGCCGGGCAAGGCGGCGGATGGGCATGATCTTCCAGGAATACGCCCTGGTGGAACGCCTGACGGTGATGGAGAACGTGCTCTCCGGCCGGCTCGGCTATGTCGGCTTCTGGGCCTCCTGGTTCCGCCGCTTTCCCCGCCGCGACATCGAGGAAGCCTTCCGGCTGCTGGACCGCGTCGGGCTGGCGCATATGGCGGACAAGCGCGCCGATGCCTTGTCCGGCGGGCAGCGCCAGCGCGTCGGCATCGTGCGCGCCCTGATGCAGGACCCGAAGCTGCTGCTGGTGGACGAGCCCACCGCCAGCCTGGACCCCAAGACCAGCCGGCAGATCATGCGGCTGATCGTCGAGCTCTGCGCGGAGCGGGGCCTGGCCGCCATCATCAACATCCATGACGTGGCGCTGGCCCAGCAATTCGCCCGGCGGATCGTTGGCCTGCGCGCCGGCCGCATCGTCTTCGACGGCCCGGCGGAGGATCTGCGCGCCGAGGGCCTGACCGCCATCTATGGCGAGGAGGACTGGTCGCAGACCATCCGCCGCGCCGAGGAGGAGGAGGAGGCGGCGACCGAGTCGGCGGCATGAGCGCCACCGGCCTTCCTGCCGCCACGGGCGGGGCCTTCGACCCCGCCGCCGCGGCCCGCGGCTGGCGCCCGCCGCCGCTGATCGCGACGCCCTGGCTGCGCTATGCCGTCTATCTCGGCGCCCTGGCCTATGCGCTGCTCGCCTTCTCCTCCATCGAGGTGAACTGGACCCGCGCGGCGGAAGGCGTGGAGCGCGCCGGGCGCTTCCTCGGCGGCTTCTTCCCGCCCGACTTCATCACCAAGGGCGACGACATCCTGGCCGGGCTGCTGGAAAGCCTGACCATGACGGTGGTCTCCACCGGCATCGGCATCATCCTGTCCATCCCGGTGGCGCTGGGCGCCAGCCGCAACCTGGCGCCGCTGCCGGTGTACCTGGCCTGCCGCGGCCTCATCGCCATCAGCCGCACCTTCCAGGAAATCATCATCGCCATCGTCTTCGTCGCCATGGTCGGCTTCGGCCCGCTGGCCGGCACGCTGACCCTGGCGTTTGCCACCATCGGCTTCATGGCCAAGCTGATCGCGGAGGATATCGAGGACATCCAGGCCAGCCAGGCGGAAGCCGTGCGCGCCACCGGCGCCTCCTGGTTCCAGTTGCTGGCCTGGGGCGTGCTGCCGCAGGTGCGGCCGCGGCTGATCGGGCTGTCGGCCTACCGCCTGGACATCAATTTCCGCGAAAGCGCCGTGCTCGGCCTGGTCGGTGCCGGCGGCATCGGGGACACGCTGAACACCAGCTTCGACCGCTATGAGTTCGACACCGCCGCGGCGGTGCTGATCGTCATCATCGTCATCGTGCTGGCCTGCGAATATGCCAGCGGCTTCATCCGCCGGAAGGTGCAGTAGATGGCCATCCTGACCCGCGCGGACGGCACGCCGGATTGGCGCCGCCGCACGCCCCGGGCCGACCTGCTGGTCTGGGCCGGGTGGTTCGGCGCCGTGGCGCTGACCGTGGCCTGCTTCCAGTTCATCTCCGACCGCACCATCTGGGCCTTCGTCTGGGACGCGCCGGCGCAGGGCGCGGATCTGGTCGGGCGCATGTTCCCGCCGCGCTGGTCCTATGCCAGCCAGCTGTGGAAGCCGCTGCTGGACACCATCAACATGGCGACCATCGGCACCGCGCTGGCCATCGTCATCGGCGTGCCGCTGGCCTTCCTGGCCGCACACAACACCACGCCGAGCCGCCTGCTGGTGCGGCCCGCGGTGCTGTTCATCATCGTCGCCAGCCGGTCCATCAACTCCCTGATCTGGGCGCTGATCCTGGTGATCATCCTCGGGCCCGGCATCCTGGCCGGCATCATGGCGATCGCGCTGCGCAGCGTCGGCTTCATCGCCAAGCTGCTGTACGAGGCGATCGAGGAGATCGACGCGACGCAGGTGGAAGCCGTGACCGCCACCGGCGCCTCCCGCCCCCAGGTGCTGGGCTGGGCCATCGTGCCGCAGGTGATGCCCGCCTTCGCCGGCATCAGCGTCTTCCGCTGGGACATCAACATCCGCGAAGCGACGGTGCTGGGGCTGGTGGGCGCGGGGGGCATCGGCATGCAGATGCAGGCCAGCATCAACGTCCTCGCCTGGCCGCAGGTCACCACCATCTTCATCCTGATCCTGGCCACCGTGCTGGTCAGCGAGTGGCTTTCCGCGCGGGTGCGCCACGCGGTGATCTGAGGCCCGCGGCCGGGGCAGGCCCCCCGCGCCGCCTCAGAATGCCAACAGGTTGTCGCGGAACTGCGCATGCGCATAGGCACGGCGCGCCAGGCCGCGGGCCTGCAGCGCCGGCACCAGCCCATCGGCGATCTCGGCGACGCTGCGCCGGCTGACATCGCCGAGCGAGAGCAGGAAGCCGTCGCCGCCGGCTTCCTGCATCGCTTCCGCCATCTGCGCGGCCACCGCATCCGGCGTGCCGGTCAGCTCCACGGAACCGGGATTGCCGCGATAGGCCATCATGGCGTCGCGCAGGCTGCGCTTGCCGGCGACGCGCTTGAAGTCGTCCAGCGATTGCTGGTGGCCGTTGGTGCGCAGGTCCAGCTGGTCCACCGGCGTGTCCAGGTCGTAGCGGCCGAAATCGATATTCGTGATCTTGCCGAAATGCGCCAGGAACTGCGGCACCTGCGCTTCCGCACGCGCCCGGCGCTGGCGCAGCCGAAGCTGCGCCTCCTCCATCGTTTCCCCCAGGGTGGGGGCCACCAGGAACAGGATCTTCACGCTGTCCGGATCGCGCCCTTGCGCCACGGCATGGGTGCGGACGTCGTCACGGTAGGCGCGCATCGCGGCGACGCCCTTCACGCTGGCCACCACGGTATCGGCATGCAGCGCCGCGAAGCGCTTGCCGCGCGCGCTGCCGCCGGCCTGGGCGATGACTGGGCGCCCCTGCACGCAGGGGCCGGAGTTCAGCGGGCCGCGCGTCTTGAACCACTTGCCCTCGTAATTCGCCGCATGGACCTTGGTGTGGTCCACCAGCACGCCGCTGGCCGTATCGGCCAGGATGGCGCCCGGCTCCCAGCTGTCCCACAGCGCATTGACGGCGGCCATGTAGTCATCGGCCATGTCGTAGCGCAGGTCGTGTTCCGGCATGCCGGCCATGCCGTAGTTCATCGCCGCGTAGTCGCTGCTGCCGGTCACCATGTTCCAGCCGATGCGCCCCGAGGAGACCTGGTCCAGCGTCGCCACCAGCCGGGCCAGCAGGTAGGGCGGATAGGCGAAGGTGGACAGCGTGGGGACGATGCCGATGCGCTGCGTGGCGGCGGCCATCAGGGTTGCGATCACGCTCGGGTCCTGGCGCGGCACGGCGAGGCCGTTGGCCAGGTAGATCTCCCGCGACCCGCCATAGCTTTCCCCGACATAGGAGCTGTCCTCGATCAGCACATAGTCGAAGCAGGCGCGTTCCAGCGCGCGGGCGATGTCGACGAACAGGTCGGGCACCCGCCAGTCGCGGCCGATGGCGCCGGTCCAGGGCTCGCCCCAGGCCTGGACCGAGGAGCCCTGGAGGAACCAGCCGAGGTGAAAGGGCTTTGGCATGGGCGGGATCTCTCGCGGGACGTGAAGGGGGGGTCAGGAAGCGGCCAGGTTCTCGCGCAGGGTGCGGCCTGCATAGGCGGTGCGGAACAGGCCGCGGCGTTGCAGTTCCGGCACCACCAGGCGGCCGAATTCCTCGAACATGCGCGGGAAGACGGTGGGGAACACCACGAAGCCGTCGCAGGCGCCGCCGGTGAACCAGGCCTCCATCTCGTCCGCGATCTGCTGCGCGGTGCCGACCAGCAGGTTGCGCGGCCGCGCGGCGGCCTCGGCGAAGCTGATGTTGTCCTGCCGCATCACGGCCAGCACGCGGTCCTGCGACCCGGCGATGCCCTGGTTGCCCTGTGCCGCCGTCACCGCCTCCGCCGTGCGGTGCCGCGCCAGGTCGGCGCCGAGGAGGGCGGAGTGCAGCATGGTCTGCGCCTCCGGCTCGATCAGCGATTGCAGGTAGGCCGCCTTCTCCTGCGCGATGGACGGTGTCTCACCGACCACCACGGCGATGCCGGGCAGCACCCGGCAGGCCTCCGGGCTGCGCTCCTGCGCCTGCATGCGCGCATGGATATCGCGGCGGAAGGCGATGCCGTCCGCCAGGCCGTGCGGCGTGCAGAACACCGCTTCCGCCCAGCGCGCGGCAAAGTCCCGGCCGCGGTCGGAGGCCCCGGCCTGCAGGAACACCGGGCGGCCCTGCGGCGTGCGCGGGATGCTGAGCGGGCCGCGCGTGCTGACCCAGCGGCCCTCGAAATTGGCGTGGCGCACCTTCGCCGGGTCGATGAAGACCCCGGCCTCCCGGTCCATCACGAAGGGGTCGGGGTCCCAGCATTCCCACAGCGCGGTGCAGGCCTGCAGCACCTCATCCGCCCGGTCGTAGCGTTCCGCCTTCGGCGGGATGCCCGCCACGCCGAAGTTGCGGGCTTCCAGGTCGGTGGCGGAGGTGACGATGTTCCACGCCGCCCGGCCGCCCGTCAGCAGGTCCAGCGAGGCCAGGCTGCGCGCCAGGTGGTAGGGGTGCAGGAAGGTGGTGGACAGCGTGGCGCCGAGGCCGAGATGCCGCGTCACCCGGCCCATCACCGGCAGCACCGTCATCGGGTCCAGGTAGCTGATCTGCCCGCCGCGGCGCAGGTTGGCGTCGAGGCTGCCGCCATGGATGTCCGACAGGCCGAGCAGGTCGGCAAAGAAGCAGGCATCGAAGCAGGCGTCTTCCAGCACCCGGGCAATATGCTCGTAGCGCTCCGGCGCGAAGATGTCGTGCAGCGCGGCCTCCGGGTGCCGCCAGCCGCCGGGGTGGTTCGCGGTCGGGCCCGTCTTGAGATAGGCGATGAGGTGCATCCGCCGCGCCGTCACGGGGCGACGGCGCCACCGGCAGGGGAAGGAATGGCGAGACGGATCATGCAACCTCCACGCAGGGCGGGCGGATTGCCGTGGCTTTGTTCTGGCGCTTGCACCCAGCATGGCCGGGCCATGCGCCCGGCGCAAGGCGCGGCGCCGAGGGCCGGTTTTCCCGGAGCCTTGTGCCATGGTAGATTCCGCCCGCGGCGGTTCTGCCATGGCCATGACCTGCGGCATGGAGGAGGGGTTGCGGGATGCCAGGCCTCACCACCAGGGACGCCATCGCGCAGTTCCTGTTCGTCCGCGACGAGCCGGGCAGCGTGGACCTGGCGATGGTGCTCGGCGCGCCGACACCGAGCGCGATGGAGCCTGCCATCGCGCTGTACCGCCAGGGCCTCACCCGCCGGATCCTCATCACCGGCCACGGGCCGGCGACGGCGGCAAGGCCCGAATGGGCCGTGTTCCGCGACCTCGCGCTGGCTGCCGGCGTCCCGGAATCCGCGCTGCTGATCGAGCCGGAGGCGCGCAACACGCGGGAGAACTTCCTGCTGTCGGAGGCGCTGATCGCGCGGGAGATCGGCTGGGAGCAGGTCACCGCCATCGCCATTGCCAGCAAGCCCTTCCATGCCCGCCGGGCGCTGATGACGGCGCGCAGGATCTTCCCGCCGCATCTGCGCCTGGCGATGACGCCGCCCCGGCATCCGGCGGATCTGCAGGCGGAGACCTGGTGGCACACGCAAGCCGGCCGCGCGCGCATCTATGGCGAGATCAGGCGCATCGCCGACTACGCCCTGCAGGACCACCTGAGTGACGACTGAACGGCGCCCCTTGCACCATCATCTGGTCGGCATCGGCGGTGTCGGTATGGCGCCGCTGGCGCAGCTGCTGGTCGAGGCCGGCCACCGGGTCAGCGGCAGCGACCTGCAGGACGGCCCGGCGCTGCACGGGCTGCGGGCGCTGGGCGTGCGGGTCACGCTGGGGCATGAAGCGGGCGCCCTGGCCGGCGCCGATGTCGTCGTCGCCAGCCCGGCGATCCCCTGGCGCAATCCCGAACTCGCCGCCGCCCGTGGCGCAGGCGTGCCGGTGCGCAGCCGGGCGGAGGCGCTGGCCGGGCTGCTGCAGGGCCGCATGGTCATCGCCGTGCTGGGCAGCCATGGCAAGACCACCACCACCGCCATGCTCGCGGCCATCCTGGACCGTGCCGGCCTGGCGCCGGGCTTCATGGTCGGCGGCATTGCCCCCTCCCTGTCCGGCGCCACCGCGCGGCTCGGGCAGGGCGCGCCCTTCGTGCTGGAGGCCTGCGAAGCCTTCCGCGCGCTGCAGCACTGGCAGCCGAGCCATTGCCTGGTGACCAACATCGACGATGAGCACAGCGACCATTACGGCGGCCATGACCGGTTGCGCGCCGCCTTCGCCGCGTTGCTCGAACGGGTGCCGGCTGCGGGTGTCATCGCGCTGTGCCAGGACGACCATGGCGTGGTGACGCTGGGCGCGCGCCCGGCGGCGCGGCTGGTGCGCTACGGGCTCAGCGCCGGCACGGCGCTGCAGGCAGACCAGGTGAGAGCCCTGCCGGGCGGCAGCGGCTTCCGCCTGGTGCGGGATGGCGTGCCGCTGGGCAAGGTGCAGCTCGGCGTGCCCGGTCAGCACAACATCCGCAACGCGCTGGGCGCGCTGGCGGTGGCGCTGGAGCTCGGCGTGTCCTTCGCGGCGGCGGCCGCTGCCCTGCAGGGCTTTACCGGCGTCCGCCAGCGCTGGGAACGGGTCGGCGAAGCCGGCGGCATCCGCGTCTTCCACGATTGCGCGCATCACCCGACGGAAATCGAGGCGACGCTCGCCGTCGCGCGCAGCAGGCTGGCGCAGCGCGGCACGGGCCGCCTGGTGGTGGCGCTGCGGCCGCAGCTGCACAGCCGCGTCGCGCGGCTGGCCGATGCCTTCGCCGCGGCGCTGGCCGCCGCCGCGCTGGTGCTGCTGCTGCCGGTCGATGGCGCCGGCGAAGTTACCGCCGGGCAGGATGGCGACGCCAGGCTGGAAGCCGCGCTGCGTGCCGCCGCCATGCCGTTCCGGCGCCTGCCCGGCGTCGCGGCGCTGCCGGCGGCGGCGCGGGCGTGCCTGCAGGCCGGCGATGTGCTGGTCACCCTTGGCCCGGGCGATCTGGCCGAGGCGGCCCGCCGCGTGCTGGACGCGCTGGAGCCGGCGCCGCCGCTGCCCGTGGCGGCGGCCGGCACCACCGCCCCGCCGGCGCTGCTGCACCGGTTCTTCGAACGGCGCGCGGCGATCGCGCCCGCCGCCCCCTGCATCGAGGATGACGACCTCGTCTGGACCTATGGCGAGATCGAGCGCCTCGCCAACCAGGCTGCACGCCAATTCATCCGGCTGGGCGCCGGGCCGGAGGCGCTGGTCGTGCTGCATCTCGACCGCTCCATGCGGATGCTGGTGCTGCTGCTCGGCGTGCTGAAGTCCGGCGCCGCCTGGTTGCCGATCGACCCTCGGCTGGCGCGCGAGACGCTGCATGGGCAGATCGCGGCCAATCCCGCGATATGCTGCGTCGTCTCCGATTCCGACTGGCCGGCCACCGGCGGGCCGGTCCTGCGGCTTGATGCGCTGTGGCCGGCGATCCTGGCCGAGGACCCGACGCCGCCCGGATGCGATGCCGGGCCGGACAACCTCGCCTATGCCATCTTCACGTCCGGCTCCACCGGCACGCCCAAGCTGGTGGGCGTCGAGCATCGCAACATCGTCAACCTGGTTGACTATGCGACGACGGCGCTGCTCGACGCGGCGGATCTGCGGGTGGTGCCCTTCATCAACTCGATCGGCTTCGATTCCGCCGTGCACCAGGTCTTCTCCACGCTGACCCATGGCGGCCTGCTGCTGGTGGAGCGCGACCTGGCCGGCCTGCTGCAATCCCCCCGACGCGACCGGATCACCAGCCTGGGCACCACCCCGTCCGTGCTGCACCGGATGCTGGACGACGCCACCCTGCCCGCCTCGCTGCGCGTCATCGGGCTGGGCGGCGAGGTGATTCCGGAATCCCTGGTCGCGGCGATCGGCCGGCAGGGCACGCTGCGGAAGGCGCTGAACTACTACGGGCCGACCGAGACGACGGTCTATTCCACCGTCGCCTGGCTGCTCGATCCGCGCGGGCCGGAGCCGGTGGCGGCATCCGGCGCCGCGGCCGGCCGGGTGCTGGGAAGGCCGATCGCCAACACCCGGGTGCATGTCGTCGACGCAGCCGGGCTGCCGGTGCCCGTCGGCGCCTGCGGCGAGATCTGCATCGCCGGCGCCGGCGTGGCGCGCGGCTATCTGGGCGCGCCGGCGCTGACCGCGGAACGCTTCGGCCGCGACCCTTTCGATCCCGATCCGCGGGCACGCTGGTATCGCACCGGCGATGTCGGGCGGCGGCTGGCCGATGGCAGGATCGAATTCGTCGGCCGCCTCGACAACCAGTTCAAGCTGCGCGGCATGCGCGTGGAGGCCGAGGAGATCGAGGCGCAGATCGCCGCCTGCCCCGGCATCCGCCAGGCGGCCGTGGCGCTGCTGCAGCCAGAGGGCGGTGAGGCCGTGCTGGCCGCCTTCGTGGTCGCCGCGGCCGGCCTGGACCTGGCGCGGCTGCGCGCCTTCCTGCGCCCGCTGCTGCCGGACCTGATGATCCCCAGCCGGCTGGTGCTGCTGCCGGAGATGCCGATCACCACCAGCGGCAAGATCGACCGCGCCGCGCTCGCCGCCATGCAGGCCCCGCCGCCGCCCGCCGACCAGGAGGCCGCGCCGCCGCGCAACGCCACGGAGGCCCGGCTGCTCGGCATCTGGCAGGCGGTGCTGGGGCGGCAGGCGATCGGCGTCGATGATGCCTTCACGGCGCTCGGCGGGGATTCGCTGGCCTCCGTGCGGGTCATCGGGATGACGGAGGCCGCCTTCGGCATCCGCCTGGAGGCGGACGCCTTCACCGCCGCCAGCAGCATCGCCAGCCTGGCGCGGCGGGTGGCGGCGGCGGCGCCCGCGGCCGCTTGCGCCCCGGCCGCGGATGGCGGGCTGGGCGTCACCATCCTGCGGCGGCAGTGGATGCGCGTCGCCTCCTGGTCCGGCCAGCGCCGCGAGCCGGGATCGCTGATCGTCACCCGCAACCCGGATGGCGAGCGGCCGGGGCTGTTCTGGTGCCTGCAGGGCGAGGAGGAGCTGCACGCGCTGGCCGCCGGGCTGGGGGAGGACCAGCCGGTGCATGGCATGCGCTCCGGCCATCTGGTCATGCGCTACACGCCGGACTCGCTCGGCCTCCTGGCCGAGCGCTACGCGGCGGAGGTCATGGCGCTGCAGCCGGAGGGGCGGATCCGCATCGGCGGCAACTGCCAGGGCGGCACGGTGGCCCGGCTGGTGGCGCGCCGGCTGCAGGAGCAGGGCCGGCCGATCGAGCTGCTGGTCCTGATGGAGCTGAACACCATCCGCGATGTCGCGGCGCGGGTGGCGCTGATCTTCGGCCGCGACAGCCTGTTCAACCCCTATCGCGAAGGCACCGATCCGGACGCCGCCTTCCGCCGCGCCTATCCGGCCGGCTATACGGTCGACCTGATCGAGGGGACGCATGGCCGGTTCTTCAAGCCGCCCAACCTCGACGGCCTCGTGCAGGTGCTGCGGCGGCGGCTGGCGCCTGATCCAGGCTGATGCCTGACGCACCAGGCTCCAGCCTGCGGTCCGAAGGGCCGAGCGCGCGGCTGCGCGCCGCGGCCGATGCCGCCAGGCAAGGGCCGCGGCGGCGGCCCGCCCGGCCACAGGCGCTATCCGACGGCCCGCGCCAGGCAGCGCCAGCGGCTGCACTCCAGGCCATGGTCGTCGCTTCCCTGTTCCCGGTCCCGCAGCAGAAGCTCGAACCCGGCCGCAGCCAGCAGCGCCAGGGTGCGGGCGATCGGCACGAAGAATTCGAAGCGGCCATGCGGCGCCGTGATCAGCGTGGCCTCCTCCCCATCGGCGCCCAGCACCACCCGCTCCGCCAGGCCCGCCAACAGCGCGGCGCGCCGTTCCGGGTCCGGCAGCAGGGCGGCGAGGTCGCGCGCTTCCGGGCGCCAGGGCACGCCGTGGCGGGCCGCGAAGGTGGCGGCCGGGATCGCCGGAAGCGGGTGCAGCCCGGTGCTGTCGGTGATGCTCAGCAGCAGCAGGCCGCCCGGGCCGAGCATCTGCCGCGCGGCGGCCAGCAGCGCCGGGGCCTCGGCGGGCGGGGCGCAGTTCAGCAGGAAATCCTGCACCACCAGGTCGAAGCTGCCCGGCGCGAAATGGGCGCCGAGGGCGCGGGCATCGGTACGGACGAACCGCATCGGCGGAATCGGCCAGCCGAGGCGCTCATAGATGGTCGGCAGGTCCAGCAGGTCCACCGCGGTGACCGTCACCTGCCGTCCCTGCGGCCGGTCCAGGAAGCGCTGCAAGGCGGCGGCATTGGTCGGCGCCGTGCAGCCCTGGAGCAGGCACCGGCAGCCGGGGCCAAGCCCTTCCAGCATCGCCGGCATGCCGGGCAGGCGGCGGAAATGGGCCAGGCTGTCCGCCAGGGTCGGCACCCGCGGCCGCCCGGCCAGGGCCGGGGTCGCGCGCGGCGCGTAACGCCCGACGAAATGCTCGGCGTCGTGGGGGAGGTCAGTCATGGCGGGTCGGGCGGGGGTCCGTGCCGCATCCTTCGGCGCGCCGTCTCTATGGGGCTGGCGCGGTGGCGCTGTCGAGAGGCCCCGGCGCGGGCGAATGCGCCGGGGTCGATGCGCTACTGCACCGCCTGCCGGGTGAGGCGCTCCAGCAGCGCCTCGGTCCCGCGCTGCCCCTCCGGCGGGATGGCGACGCCATGGCGGGCGAAGACGCGGCTGGCAATGTCGGCGCCGCTGCTGCGGGTGATGTGGACGCCACCCTGATCATCCTCCCACACCAGCACGCGCATCGGCAGGTCGAGCGCCAGCGTCGGGTTGGCGGCCATGCCGGGCGTGCCGGCGGCGGGGTTGCCGAACAGCACCACGGTGCGGCCGCGCAGCGGCAGCCCGGCCTCCCGCGCCGCTTCGGCGTGGTCCACCTCGCCGAACACCTTCCAGCCGGCGGCGCGGACGGCGGCGGCGAATCGGTCCAGCGTCGGGCGCAGGGCGTGGGCGCTGGGCAGCGTCACCAGCCCGTCCTGCCCAGGACCTGCGGCCTGGAGCGGGGCGGGCTGGGTGAGGGCCGCGGCCAGCGCGGTGAGGAGGAGGATGCGGCGCATCGGCAGTTTGCTCCTTGGAAGCGGGTGGGGACGGGGTTGATGTCAAAGCCCATGGGCTGGAACCTTCGCCCGCCGAGGGCGGGCGAGCCGGAGGGCCGCCACGCCAGGTGGCGCGCAGCCAAGCCGGCGGATGCCGGCGCCGGCGATCGCGGCGCTCATCCGTCATGCTGACCGGGACCGGGCCGCACCGCCTGCAACGCGGAACCGGCCCGCGTGGCGGCGGGCCGCCCCACCTTTCGGCGGCGGGCCGCCCCACCTTTCGGCGGCGCGGTTGCGCGGCAGGGCGCCGGATCGCCTGCCGGATGCGATGGCCAGCGCCGGGCGGGCGCCAACCGGCGCGCTCAGAAGCGCACGATCAGGCCGGCCCAGGCCTCCGGCAGGGCCGCCGTCGCCACGGCCTCAATGCGCTTGTCCAGCCCGGTGAGCACCAGCAGGCCGAACAGCGCCAGCGCGCCGCCCATCAGCGGGCGCGCCGCGCCGCCGGCGGCACCCAGGCGACGCCGCAGGGCCGGTACCGCGCTGCGCGCCGCATAGCCCAGCACCAGCAGCGGGATGGCCGCGCCGATGGCGAAGACCAGCATGATGGCCGCCGCCTGCGGCGCCGTGCCGGCCTGCGCCGACAGGCCGATGGCGGCGCCCAGCGCCGGCCCGGTGCAGGGCGCCCAGGCCAGGCCGAGCACCGCGCCGAGCGCGAACTGCCCGCCCGCCCCCTGCGCCGACATCCGCGCCGCGAAGGCCGTCACCGGCTGCAGGGCATGTTCCGCCGCGGCGGACATCCGTGCCGCCAAGCTCGAGACCAGCAGCGTCGCCCCGGCCAGCAGCATCAGCAGCGCGGCGCCGATCCGCAGCACCTCGGCATCCAGGCCGAGCGCGAAGCCGGCAAGCCCCAGCACCATGCCCGCCGCCGCGAAGCTCAGCGCCAGGCCGGCCGTCAGGGCCAGCGGCCCCCAGCGATGCTCGCTGCCGGCCGCGGCCAGGACGATGGGCAGGATGGGCAGCACGCAGGGCGAGAGGCTGGCGAGGATCCCCGCCAGCCCCGCCAGCAGCAGCGAGACCATGCGCCGGCTACAGCGCGCGCAGCAGCAGGTCCCGGATGGCGTCGGGCGCGGTGATGCCGACGGCCCGGCCGCGCTCCTCCCGCCCACGGAAAGCGATGAGCGTGGATTGGGTGCGGACGCGCAGCTGCCGCAGCGCGTCCTTCTGGCTGTCGAAATCGATGGTGAACAGCACCGCCTCGCGCATCCGCGGATCGGCCGCGACGGCCGCCACATGCGGCTTCTGCGCCTGGCAGGTCGGGCACCAATCGGCGAAGACCTCGATGAGGATGGGCAGGCCCGCGGCCTGCGCCGCCTCGAAGCCCGCGGCGGTGAAGGGCTGGCGCACCGCGGCGGCGGCGGGCGCCACCTTCAGCAGCAGGGTGCCGGTGGCGATGGCGAGCAGGGTGCGGCGGTGCATGGGCGGAATCCCCGGGTGTGAGTGCGGCTGCACCCTCTTCGCCCGGGTCGCGCCGGTGGTTACGCGGGATGATGCATTCTGCCGCGCCTTCGAGAAGGGCTGCGGCGGCCCTCACGTCGGGCGCCACGCCGCATCGCGGGACAGGGGGAACTGGTTGGGGCGCCAGGATTCGAACCTGGGAATGGCGGTACCAAAAACCGCTGCCTTACCGCTTGGCTACGCCCCATCCGGCGCGTCGGCTCCGGCGCAGCGCGTAGCGCAGCCGGCGCCTGGCTGCAACCGCCCCCCGCGGCTCCGCCGCACACGCCCCCGCGGCTCCGCCGCACACGCCCCCCGCGGCTCCGCCGCAGAAGCCCGCACCCGCCACCATCGCATTCACCCGCGGTTCATCGGTCCCGGCCAGAATGGTGCTGCGGGGCCTGTCGGCGCGGGTCCCTGCAGCAGGCCCCGCAACAGGCGGAGGGCAGGCACCGGATGCAGCCTCGGCCCGCCGAGGGCGGCGTGGCGGGCCAGGCGCGCCGGGCTTCCCGGATTCCAGGCCATGTGCTGGCTTTGCCGGCCCCGCCCAGGGGTCAATGACGACGGCCAGGCTGCCGGCGGCACGCCCGGTGCCGGCCAGCCGCAGGGGGCCGCGCCGCGCTTCGCCTTCACCGGCACCGGCCATCAGGGGGTGGACGGCCTGCTCAGCGGCTATGCCTGGGACATGTCCGGCGCCGTCACCTTCGCCTTCACCGACAGCGGTCGCGACTATGAATCCTGGTATGGCACCAGCGAGCCGACACGCGGCTACGCGCCCGTCAGCGCCGCCATGCGCAGCGCGGTGCGCGACATCCTGCTGGGCGATGTCGCCAGCCTGACGAATTTGGTGCTGGCCGAGGCCGCCGAGGACTGGTCGGCGGATATCCGCATCGCCCGCTCCTCGGTCCCCGCCACCGCCTGGGCCTATTACCCCAATGGGCGGGAGGGCGGCGATGTCTGGTTCGGCAGCCGCAGCGCCTTCGACACGCCCGGCCTCGGCAGCTACGGGCACCTGGTGGCGGTGCATGAGCTGGGCCACGCGCTGGGCCTGAAGCACCCGCATGAATCCAGCAACGGCTTCGCGCCGATGCCGCGGGAATGGGACACGCTGGAATACACCGTGATGTCCTATCGCTCCCATCCGGGGCTCTCCTCCACCGGCGGCTACACCAATGGCGCCTGGGACTATCCGCAGGGCTGGATGATGCTGGACATCGCCGCCCTGCAGCACCTGTACGGTGCCGACTACACCACGCGGCCCGGCAACACGGTCTATGCCTGGGATCCGGCGACGGGGGAGATGCGGATCGATGGCGCCGGCCAGGGCGCGCCGGGCGCGAACCGGGTGTTCCTGACCATCTGGGATGGCGGCGGCGTCGATACCTATGACCTCTCGGCCTATGCCGGCGGGGTGGCGGTGGATCTGGCGCCCGGCGGCTGGTCCGTCACCGCCGCCGGGCAGCTCGCCTTGCTGGACAACCGCAGCGGGCTGGAGGTGCGGGCGCGCGGCAATGTGTTCAACGCCCTGCTGGACCAGGAAAACCCCGCCGCCCTGATCGAAGGCGCCATCGGCGGCGTCGGCGCCGACACGCTGCGCGGCAACGACGGCGCGAACCACCTGCAGGGCGGCGCCGGGCGCGATTTGCTGGAGGGCCGCGCGGGCGACGATGTGCTGGAGGGCGGCAGCGGCGCGGACACGCTGGCCGGCGGCACCGGCCATGACCGCTACCGCACCGACGACCCCGGCGATGTGGTGCTGGAACTGTTCGCGGCGGGCGTGGACACGGTGGTGGGCGCCGCCACCACCACCATCCTGGCGGAGGCCGCGGAGGCGCTGGTGCTGGCCCCCGGCGCCGCCACCGGCATCGGCAATGCCCTGGCCAATTGGCTGACCGGCAACGCCGCCGCCAACCGGCTGGAAGGCCTGGCGGGCAACGACGTGCTGGAAGGCCGTGCCGGCCAGGACACGCTGCTGGGCGGCGCCGGCGCGGACCTGTTCGTGCTGCGCCGGGGCGAGGGGATGGACCGCATCCTGGATTTCGCCCCCGGCCAGGACCGCCTGCTGCTGACCGGCTTCGGCCGGGATGCCGCCGCGCTGCTGGCGGCGGCGGAGCAGGAGGCCGGCGGCCTGGCCTTCGACCTGGGCGGCGGCGATGGCGTGGTGCTGGCCGGGCTGACCCGGGCGCAGCTCACCGCCGCCGACCTCGTCGCCTGATCAGCGCCACAGCTCCGGCCGGGCGAATTCCGTGGCGAGGCGCCCGGCCGCGGCCTCCAGCAGCCGTTCGCCCTTCTCGGCGCTGGCCTTGCGCGGGTCGCCGATCACCCCGGTGTCCGTCATCTCGGCGAAGGGGCGGCTGCGCTTGAAGCCGGGCGGGGCGGGCGGGGCGAAGCGCTTCGGCACCGCGGTCTCGATCCGCTCCGCCCGCACGCAATCCGGGGCGAGCGCCATCATCATGGAGGTCTCGGCCTCGCAGGCATGCATGACGTTGGGCTGGCTTTCCAGGATCGGCCCGAAGGTGTCGGCATTGGCCAGCCAGTAGGTCAGCCCCACCACCGGCACGGCCAGCGCCCGGGTCAGCTCGATGGCGGCGCTGGCGATGGCTTCGGTGTTGCCGCCATGGCCGTTCACCAGGGCGATGCGGCGGAAGCCGTGCCGGGCGACGCTGCGGGCGATGCCGCCGACCAGGGCCGAGAAGGTGGCCAGGTCCAGCGTCATGGTGCCGCCGAAGGCCATGTGGTGTTCCGCCAGGCCGGACCAGAGGGTCGGCGTCACCAGGGCGGGCGTGCCGGCCGCCTGCAGCCGCCGCGCCGTGCGTTCCGCCACCGCGGTGGCCAGCACCGTGTCCACGCCGACGGCCAGATGCGGGCCGTGCTGCTCGATGGAGGCGACGGGGATCAGCACCACCGTCTCCGGCTGCGCCCGTGCCTGGATCTCGGCGGCGGTCAGCCGCGCCCACATCACCTCGGTCTCCGTGCCCATCACTGCAAATTCCCGTCTGGTTGCCGGATCAGGCTAGACCAGCGGCGCGGCGGCGCCATCCTGGGGCGATGCGCGCGCTGATCCTCCTGCTGCTGCTGGTGCAACCGCTTCGGGCGCAGGAGGCCGCGCATGGCGGCCCGGTGCGGGCGCTGGCGGCGGCGGCCGATGGCAGCCTGGCCTCCGGCGGCTTCGACCACGCGATGATCCTGTGGGCGCCGGGGGCGATCCGGGCGCGCGCCGTGCTGCGCTGGCATCAGGGCGCGGTGGAGGCGCTGGCGGCCCTGCCCGGCGGCGGCTTCGCCAGCAGCGGCCAGGATGGCCAGGTGGCGTTGTGGCCGGCCGCGCCGGGGCCCGCGCCGCTGCGGGTGCTGGCGGGACATCGCGGGCCGGTGGTGGGGCTGGCGGCCTCCGGCGGGCTTCTGGCCTCGGCCTCCTGGGATGGCACCGGGCGGGTCTGGGATCTGGCGGGCGGCGGCGTCCGGGTGCTGGAGGGCCACCAGGGCCAGGTCGGCGCCATCGGCTTCCGCTCCGATGGGCTGGTGGCCACGGCCGGCGCCGATGGCACGCTGCGCCTGTGGCCGGCCGGCGAGGTGCCGCTGACGCTGGCCGAGTTCGGCCTGCCGCTGAACGCCCTGGCGCCGCTGCCGGGCGATGTGCTGGCAGTGGGCGGCGCCGATGGCCGGCTGCGCCTGGTGGCCGCGGATGGCGGGGTGCGCGAAGTGGCGGCCGGCGCCCGGCCGATCGTGGCGCTGGCCGCCAGCCCGGACGGCAGCGCGGTGGCCGCCGCCGGGCTCGGCGGCGATGTGACGGTGTGGGAGGTGGCGTCGCTGCGCCTGCGCCACACGCTGGAAGGGCCGGGTCTGCCGGTCTGGTCCGTCGCCTGGGCACCGGATGGGCGCAGCCTCTACACCGGCGGCACGGATCGCCGGGTGCGGCGCTGGGATGCCGCCACCGGCCGGCCGATCGGCGCGGTGGAGCCGGCGGAGGCCGCGACGCTGCCGGAGGGGCTGCACCCGCAGGGCGCGCGGGTGTTCCGCGCCTGCGCCGCCTGCCATGCACTGCGCCCCGATGCCGGGCCGATGGCCGGGCCCAGCCTGCATGGGCTGTTCGGCCGCCGCATGGGCAGCCTGCCCGGCTATGCCTATTCCGACCGCCTGGCGCGCGGCGACATCGTCTGGACGCGGGAGACGGTGGCGGATCTGTTCACCCGCGGCCCGGACGTGGTGACGCCGGGCACGCGGATGCCGGTGCAGACCGTGGGCCAGGCCGAGGATCTGGCCGCGCTGCTGGATTTCCTCGAACGGGCGACGCGGCCGGAGTAAGGCGGCGCGACAATCGCCCGCTGCAGGCGGGCGAGCGGCCAACGGCCGCCGCGGCCTGTGCCGCGACGGGCCGCTGGAAGCGGCCGTTGGCCTGTCCTCAGAACACGAAGCGGGAGCCCACCAGCAGGCTGCGCCCGGGCGTGACGAAGCCGTTCGCCGGCTCCCACCGGCTGTTGCCCAGGTTGCGCCCTTCGACATAGGCGGCGACCGCCGGCGTCACCTGGTAGGTCGCGGTCAGGTTCAGCACCGTGCCCGCCTTGTTGTAGGTGACGCCGGAGACGAAGTTGCCGGCATCGTCATAGGCGGCGGTTTCCGGGGAGGGGCCGGTGAACAGCACCTCCGGCGCCACCACCAGCCGCGGCAGCGGCGCGATGCGGGCATTGAACGCCACCACGTTGCGCGGCCGGCGGGCCAGCGGTGCCTCCGTGGTCTCGTCCCGCGCCTCCGTCACCGTCCAGCTCGCGCGCGCCTGCAGCCAGGGCGCGGGGCGCAGGGTCACGCCCAGCTCCACGCCCTGGGAGCGCGCCTTCTCGATGTTCTCCAGGCTGGAGAAGCTGCGGTTGAAGTTGATCAGGTCCCGCGTGCGGATGTCGAAATAGGTCGCCGACAGGGTCGCGCCGTCGCTGCGGCCGAACACCGGCACGTCGGTCTCGATCCCGGCTTCCCAGGCGAAGGAGGTTTCCGGGTCGAGGTCCGGATTGCCCTGGAAGAAGCTGCCGATGCGGCCGAAGCGCTGGTACAGCGAGGGCGCCTTGAACGCCGTGCCGCTGGCCAGCCGGAGGCGGGAGGCCACTTCCGGCACCGCCAGCACCGCCCCGGCGCGCCAGGACAGGAAGCCGTCGTAATCCTCCGCCAGGTCCTGGCGCAGCCCGGCCGAAAGGTCCAGCCGCTCCCCCAGCCTGGCCTGGACGCCCGAATGCACGGCGGTGGACCGCGCCGTGGCGTTGGTCACGGTGCGGAAGAAGGGGGAGCCGGAGGTGGCGTCCACGCTCTCCCGCTCATGCGTCACGCCGAAGGCGAGCCCGGCATCCCGCAGCACGCCGAGATCGCCCAGCCGCACCCGGTTGCCCCAGTCCAGCGTCTGCCGCTGGCCGCGGTACAGATCGTCCGTGCTGGCGGAGGAACCGGCATCCGGCAGGTTCAGGTAGCGCCGCCGGTCCTCCGTCACGGCCAGCCGCAGCCCGGTGGTCCAGGCGCCCTCCAGCAGCGCCGTCTCGCCGCGCAGCTGGCCGTACCAGCGGCGGTCATTGCCGGTGTAGTTCGGGTCGTCGTTCGGGACATTGTCCAGCTCGATCCGGTTCTCCCGCCAGCGCAGCAGGCCTTCCACCAGCGTGCCGTCACCGGATGCCCAGCCGAGCCGCGCGGTGGCGGCGCCGGCGCGGAAGGATTCCGTCTCCTTCGTGTCGGCGGCGAAGCGGCGCGGCGTGGCGTCGCTGCCCTGGCTGGTCAGGCCCTGGCCGGCCAGCAGCCAGTTGAAGCCGCCCTGGTTGCCGGCCACCCCCAGCGTGCCGCGCGCCGTGGCCTGGCTGCCGCCGGCCAAATCGCCGAAGACCTGCATCGGCTGGCCGGCCGGGGCGCGGCGCGTCACCAGGTTGATCACCCCGCCGATGGCGCCGGAGCCATACAGCGCGGAGGCTGGGCCGCGCACCACCTCGATGCGCTCGATGTCCCCCAGCAGTTCATTGCCGAAGTTGAAGGCGCCGTTGGCCTCCGCCGGGTCGTTCAGCGGCACGCCATCCAGCAGCACCAGCACCTGGCGGGAGGCGGTGCCGCGCAGGAAGGCGCTGGATTGCTGGCCCAGCCCGCCGGCCTGCACCATGTGCAGGCCAGGCACGGCGGACAGCGCCTCCGTCAGGCTCTGGTAGCCGCGTTCCTCGATCTCCGCGCGGGTCAGCACGGTGACGGCGGCCGGCACGCGCTCCGCCTCGGTCGGGATGCGCGTGGCGGTGACGATGGTATCCGGGATGGCGGTCTGCGCCCGGGCTTCTGGCAGCGCCAGGAAGGGCAGCGGCAGGAAGGCCAGCGCCAGGGGCGCAGCCAGGATCAGGGACTTGGTTCGCATCGGTTTCCTCCGAGCGAGCGGACGACAAGCCGAACCGCCTTGCGGGCGGCCCGGCGGCTGGCGTCGTCGCCGCAGGCGGAGACGAGCGGCCGGGGGCGGTGGCTGCCGCCTTCGGCCTGTCGCTCCGTTGCGCCGGTGCACCCCGCCCGGCACGCGCGTGACGTCTCTGCGCCGGCCGGTCTCCTGGCTCGCGGAGTACCGGAAGCCAGGGCTCCCGGGTCCCATCCCCGCCTTCTCGGGCCGTGGGGCCCAATGGCGTCAGGGGAGGGGTCTCCGCCTACAGTTGCGGGGGCAGCCGCGGACGTGGCCCGGCGGGATCCCCCGGCTGGCCTTCGCGCGTTCCCGTTTCAGCCCTTGCGGGCCACCGTCGCATGCGGAAACGTTACCCTGGCCCGGTCAGAACATCCAGCCCAGCGCCTGCGCCCCCAGCCAGACCAGCATCACCAGCACCACCGTGGCGAAGATGCAGCCGGCGACGGTCAGCACCACGCCCCACAGTGTGGTGCGGCTGTCATGCTCGATCAGCCCCAGCGCCATGACGATGTTGCCGAAGGCCGGCGGGCCATTGGTGCCCGGCCCGGGCAGGATCAGCATGAGGGCGACATAGGCGGTCAGCCAGCCGATCAGCCTTTCGCCCAGCGGCGAGGTGAAGAAGCCGGGCCGCGGGCGGATGAAGCGTTCGATCCGCCCCAGCCCCTTGGAGGAGGCGGAGGCCAGGCGCAGCAGGTCGGACCGCTTGATGGTCTGCCGCGCCAGGATCGCCGGCAGCTTCGGCACGCGCAGCCCGAGCCCCATCTGCACGCCCAGGATCAGCAGCGGCGTGCCGAAGACGCTGGCCATGCCGGGCAGCAGGCCGGGCAGCAGCAGCAGCAGCAGCAGCATCCCGAAGGCGCGGTCGCCGAAGGCCTGCGCCATCTCGCCCAGGCTGATGCGCTCCCCCGGAAAGGCGGCCGCCACCTCCGCCACGATGCGGGAGATCGGGGCCTGGTCTTCCGGCCGCGGGGGATCGCGGCTCATGCCGGGCCGCTGCCCGGCAGGGCCGGCACGGTCACAACAGGCCGAACATCCAGCCGAAGCCCGCCGTCAGCGCCCAGAAGACGCTGCCGATGATGGACAGGCCGATGCAGGTGGCCACCACACCGAAGGCCGCGCCGGCCGCGATGGTGCGGCTGTCCTCCTCCATCAGCCCGATCGCCATGATGAGGCAGGCGAGGGAGGGCGGGCCGTTGGTGAAGGGGAAGGGCACGATGACGATGGCGGCGAGCCAGACGCCATAGGCGCCGATCACCCGCTCCGCCCGGCGGCTGGTCAGGAAGGAGGGGCGGGGGCGCACGAAGCGTTCCACCCGCTGCAGCCAGGGCAGGGCGCGCAGCGCGATCATCTGCAGGTCGCTGCGCTTCATGGACCGGCGGGTGAGGAATTGCGGCAGCCGCGGCGTGGCCATGCCCTGGGCAAGCTGGGCGCAGATGATCAGCAGCGGGACGCCGAAGATCGGGCTGAGACCGGGGATGTAGATGGGCAGTAGGTTGGGCAGGGAGAACAGCACGATCAGCACGCCATAGCCGCGCGCGCCAAGCGCCACCATCAACTCGCCGAGCGAGATGCGCTCGCCCGGCCAGTCGCGCGCCAGGTTGGACACCAGGGCGGAGACCGGCTCGACGGGCGTCGACCGGGCGGCGGCCGAGCCATGTTGCTGAAGCCCGTCGATGATCCGGCGCCCCCATCCTCGTCTGGCCGGCCTTTGCGGTCCGGAAGCCAATCCCCTCTGCAATCGGTAGCACGAAGCCTTTTCGGCTGACAGGGGGGGCGCTCACGCCGGTGTGATGGGGGCGGCAGGTCCGCGCGTCGCTGGTCTCGTTCTGCAGCCGCCTGGCCCGGCGCATCGGTTCATGCATCGTCTCCCGGCCGGCACCGGTGGGTGCGGCAGGAGCAGAGTTAGGGCGGGTGGCGGCCCGGCGCCACCCGGGCCGGCGCCTGTGGGGCGCTATTGCGGCTGAAAGTTGGCGATGCGGAGCAGTTCCGCGTTGCGGGCCACATCCGCCTCGATGAAGGCCTCGGCCTCCGCCACCGTCTCGGCCACCGGCTCGAAGCCGAGCCCGGTCAGGCGCTGCACCACCGCCGGTTCCCGCAGCCCGGCGACCAGCGCGGCGTTGATCCGGTCCGCGATCTCCCGCGGCATGGCGCGCGGGCCCCAGACGCCGTACCAGGAATAGAACTCGAACCCCGGCAGCCCGGCTTCCGCCGCCGTCGGCAGGTCGGGCGCCAGGCTGGTCCGCGCGGTGGTGGCGATGGCCAGGCCCCGCAACTGCCCGCCGCGCACCAGCGGCAGGGTGGACAGCACCGGGTCGAACATCAGCTGCGCATTGCCGGCCGCCACGTCGGTCAGCGCCGGGGCGCTGCCGCGATAGCCGACGATCTCGATCGCCGCGCCGGTCAGCCGGTTGAACTCGATGGTCGCCAGGTGGCCGGCGGCGCCGAGGCTGCTGGTGGCGAAGGTCCAGCGCCGCGGATCGGCCTTGGCGGCGGCCACCACCTCCGGGATCGTGCGCTGCGGCAAAGCCGGGTTCATCACCAGCACCAGCGGGCCGCGCGCGGTGCGGGCCAGCGGGATGAAATCCTTCACCGGGTCATAGGGCGCGGCCTTCATCACGTGCCGCGCCATCGGGTGGATCGAGGCGGAGGCCAGGATGGTGTAGCCATCCGGCGCCGCCTGCAGCACCGCCTGGCTGCCGATGGCGCCATTGGCGCCGGCGCGGTTCTCCACCACCACGGTCACGCCGAGCCGTTCCTGCAGCTTCTGCGCCGAAAGCCGCGCCATGGCGTCGGTCGCCGCGCCCGGGGTGTAGGGCACGATCATGCGGATCGGCCGCGCCGGCCAGGCGCCCTGCGCCCGCACCGATGGGGCCGCGAGGCCGGCCGCCATGCCGCCACCTGCCGCCAGAATGCCACGCCTGCCGATCATCCTGCCCATCCTCATCGCCGCGGATCGGTCCATGCTGGCACCGGGCGGGGCCGCATGCAAACCGGTTCGTGGATCAGGGATTTCATACGCATGGAAGACGTGGATATCGCGCTCTGCCTGGCCATGGACGTCTCCGCCAGCGTCGATTTCGCGGAGTTCGGGCTGATGGTGGGCGGCACCGCCGCGGCCTTCCGCGACGCGGACGTGCTGGCGGCCGCCACCGCCGGGCCGCATGGCGCGGCGGCGGTCTGCCTGCTGCTGTGGTCCGGCGTCGGCCAGCAGGATGTGGCGGTGGGCTGGACCCGGGTGGCCGGCGCCGCGGATGCCGCCGCCCTGGCCGAGGCGATCGAGAACACCCCCCGCCTGCCGCAGGCCGGCGCCACCGGGCTGGGGGAGGGCATGGCCGCCGGCCTGGCCTTGCTGGCGCGGGTGCCGGGCCGGGCGGAGCGGCTGGTGCTCGATGTTTCCGGCGATGGACGCCACAATGCCGGCCGCGCCCCCGGCCCGGTGCGCGACCTGGCGGTGGCGGCCGGGCTGACCATCAACGGCCTGGCCATCCTGAACGAGGAGCCGGACCTGCTGGCGCATTACGCGGCCGAGGTCATCGGCGGCCCGGGCAGCTTCGCCATGCCCTGCGCCGACTACGGGGATTTCGCCGAGGCGATCCTGCGCAAGCTGCGACGGGAATTGCTGGGTGGCACGCTGGTGGTGTAGCCCCAGCGGACCCCGTTCATGGTGACCCCGATGCTGCTGCTGATTCCCGGCCCCGTGCAGACCCGCCCCGAGGTTCGTGCCTGCATGGCCGAGGACATCGCCCCCTGGGACGAGGATTTCATCGCCGAATACGCCGCGATGCGGCCGCGCATCGTGCAGATCGCCGGCGGCTTGGCCGGCCAGCATGTCTCCCTGCCGCTGCCCGGCTGCGGCCACATGGTGATCGAGGCGGCGATCCGCACCTTCGTGCCCGCCGGCGAGAAGGTCCTGGTGGTGCGCAATGGCGGCTATGCGGAGCGCCTGGCGCGCCTGGCCTCCGCCGCCGGGCGGGTGGTGGTGCCGCTGGACGGGCCGGACAACGTGCCGATGGCGCCGGAGATCCTGGCCCGGGCCTTGGAGCAGAACCCGGATTGCGGCCATGTCGCCATCGTGGTCAGCGAGACCGGCACCGGCATCATCAACGACCCGGAGGTGCTGGGCCCGGTGATCGCCGCGGCGGGGCGGCGGATGATCTGCGATGCGGTGTCCGGCTTCGGCGTGGTGCCCTTCCGCATGGCGGACCACCCGGAATGCGACGTGGTGGTGTTCACCTCCAACAAATGCCTGGAGGGGCTGCCCGGCTTCGGCTTCGCCGTGGCGCCGATCGCGCGGCTCGAGGCCTGCCGCGGCCAGGCCGGTTCCTGGGCGCTGGACCTCGCGGATGTCTACGACCATGCGCTGCGCAGCGGCTGGGGCAGCTTCCGCTTCACCCCCGCGGTGCAGGCGCTGCGCGCCTTCGGCAAGGCGATGGCGATCTACGAGGCGGAGGGCGGCCAGCCGGCCCGGCTGGCGCGCTACAGCCGCAACCGGGACGTGATGTATGCCGGGCTGCAGGCGCTGGGCTTCACCCCCTATGTCGCCCCGGAATTCCAGGGGCCGATCATCGTCAACGTCTACCAGCCCGTGGACCCGAACTGGAACCTCGCGACCTTCCAGCGCGGGATGAAGGCGCGCGGGGTGATCCTTTCCGACTTCTCCTCGACCAGGAAGCCCTCGATGCGCTTCGGCTGCATCGGCGCGATCGGGGAGGAGGATATCCGATTCGCCCTGAAGCAGGCGGAGGCGGTGTTGGAGGCGATGCGCGTCGGGACGCGCGCCGCCGCCTGACAGGGCCGGCAGGGCGGGTGCCGCGCCGCGCAGCCGAAGCCGGGCCGCGCGGCCCGGCCGGCCCCGGCGGCGCGCTTCCCTATTCGATGCGGATGCCGCTGTCGCGGATGATCGGCGCCCATTTCGCGCGTTCGACCGCAAGCGCCTCGGTCAATTGCGCCGGCGTGGTCCAGCGCGGCTCCAGCCCGTTGCGGTTGAGCGCCGCGGCGGTAGCGGCATCGGCCAGGGCCACGCGCATCGCCGCGTTGACGCGGGCGATGGCGGTCTCCGGCGTGCCGCGCGGCGCCATCACCGCATACCAGGACGGCACGTCGAAGCCCGGCAGCCCGGATTCCGCGACGGTCGGGATCTCCGGCATCAGGCGCGACCGTTCGAGATGCGGGATCGCCAGGGCGCGCAGCTTGTCGGCGCGCACCTGCGCCAGCACCGACGCGGCGGTGGCAAAGGAGAAATCGACCCGGCCGGCCAGCAGGTCATTCACCACGAGGCCGCCGCCGCGGTAGTGCACCGCGGTGGTGTCCACGCCGGCGGTGCGGTTGAACAGCAGCCCCGCCAGGTGCGGCCCGCCGGCGATGCCGCTGGTGCCATAGGAAAGCTGGCCGGGCGCCGCCTTCGCCGCGGCCACCAGGTCCGCCACGCTGCGCCAGGGCCGGTCGGTCGGCAGCACCAGGATGTTGAACAGGTCGACCGCCACGGAGACGGGCACCAGGTCCCGCGCCGGGTCGACCGGCAGGCGGAGCACCATCGGGCTGACCACCAGCGCGCCGAGCGTCGCCAGCAGCAGGGTGTGGCCGTCGGCAGGGCTGCGGGCCACCACCTCGGAGGCGATGTTGCTGCCGGCGCCGGGACGGTTCTCGACCACCACGGGCTGGCCCAGCACCTCGCTCATCTTGGGCGCGATGGCTCGGGCGGAGGTGTCGGTCGCGCCGCCCGGGGTGAAGCCCACCACCAGGCGCAGCGGTCGGGAGGGAAATCCCTCCTGCGCCAGGGCGGGGGCGGCGAGGGGCAGGGCGGCCGCGCCCAGCAGGGCACGGCGGCGAAGGCGGGTCATTGGCATGCGTTTCGTCCCGGATCGCGATGTCGGTCAGTTCTGACTCTGCTCGTGTCTATGGCATGAAGCCGTGGAGTGCGAAACCGCGGCACGGCCCGGTGGCGCGCGACCGGGTCCTTCCCCAGGCCCGGCCCGGCGCGCGGCGGCTATTTCCGCTTCGTCCTCGCCGCCGCCTCGCCGGTCGCGTGGCCGGCGCTGGCCAGGGCCTGCAGGCGCTGCGGCAGGGCGGCGCGGATCGCCGGTCGCTCCGCCCGGTCCTTCTTCCAGCGCTTCTTCTCGGGCTTCAGCATGCCGCAGCCGAGGCACCAGCCGGTGGTCTCGTCATAGCGGCAGACATCGATGCAGGGGCTTGCCATCCGCCCCAGATGGGGGCGGTGGCGGTGGCGGCGGCATCACGATGGGGCGGGGCGGACCCCGCCCCGCCGCATGGCACGCCCGCCGCGCTCAGAACCGGTAGCGGACGCCGGCGCCGACGATCCAGGGGTCGAGCTCCGCCTGGCCGGTCACGGCGCCGCGGTTCACCCGCACATCCGGCTGCAGCCACAGCCGCTTCACATCCACATTCGCCACCCAGCTGGGGGTGATCTCGTAGTCCACGCCGGCATTCACCGCGAAGCCCCAGGCATTCTCCACATCGACATGGGTGATGCCGGCGCTGCGGCTGCCGCCTTCGCCGTAGAAGACGGTGTAGTTCACGCCGATGCCGAGATACGGGCTGAAGCGGCTGGCGGGCAGCGGGTGGTATTGCAGCGTCACGGTCGGCGGCAGCGCCCAGACGCGGCCGAGCTCGATCTCCCCGCCCGCCAGGCCCCGCACCGAGACATCGTGGCGCGAGGTCGCGGCGATCACGTTCACCGCGAAGTTCGGGGTCAGGAAGTAGGTCAGGTCGAGCTGCGGGGTCGCCGTCGCGCTCGCATGCGGGGTGCCGCCGATGCTGGTGCTGCCGCCATTGCTTGGCAGCACGCCGATCAGGCTGGCCCCCAGCACCAGGTCGCCCGCCTGCTTGCCGCGCACATCCTGCTGTGCCTGGGCCGGTGCCGGCAGCAGCGGGCCCGCCATCACCGCGCCGGCCAGTGCGGCGGCGCAGATCATCCGTTTCATAGCCTTGCCTCTCATCCGCGGCGCGCCCCCTGCGCGTCGCGGGGGCAGCTTCCTGCCGGTGCCTGGGCGGGTCCTTGATGCAGGTCATGCGGCAGTGCAGCGCAATCGTATGCACCCAGGAAAAGCACCGGCCGCCGCCCCCGGCTTGCCCGCCCGGCGCCACCCGGATAAGCGGCAGCATTGCCAAGGACAGGGAAACGCCGAATGGCCACCGACCTCGACATCGCCCGCGCGGCCACGCTTCGTCCGATCGCGGAGATCGCGGCGCGCGCCGGCATCCCCGATTCGGCGCTGGAGCCCTACGGCAAGTACAAGGCGAAGATCGGCCCGGATTTCGTGGCCGAAGCCTCCGCCCGCCCGCCCGGCGCGCTGGTGCTGGTCACCGGCATCAGCCCGACCCCGGCCGGCGAGGGCAAGACCACCACCACCATCGGCCTGGGCGATGCGCTGAACGCGCTGGGCACGAAGGCCATGATCGCGCTGCGCGAACCATCCCTCGGCCCCTGCTTCGGGGTGAAGGGGGGTGCCACCGGCGGCGGGCATGCGCAGGTGCTGCCGATGGAAGACATCAACCTGCACTTCACCGGCGATTTCCACGCCATTACCAGCGCCAACAACCTGCTCTCCGCCATGCTGGACAACCATCTGTACTGGGGCAACGAGCTGGGGCTGGATCCGCGCCGCGTCTCCTGGCGCCGGGCGATGGACATGAACGACCGCAACCTGCGCGACTGCGTGGTGGGCCTGGGCGGCGCCACCCAGGGCGTGGTGCGCGAGGACGGCTTCGACATCACCGTGGCCAGCGAGGTGATGGCGGTGTTCTGCCTGGCGCGCGACCTGGCGGACCTGCAGCACCGGCTGGGCCGGATGATCGTCGGCCGGCGGCGCGACGGCACGGCGGTGACGGCCAGTGACCTGAAGGCGGATGGCGCCATGGCGGCGCTGCTGCGCGATGCGCTCTCCCCCAACCTGGTGCAGACCATCGCCGGCAGCCCGGCGCTGGTGCATGGCGGGCCCTTCGCCAACATCGCGCATGGCTGCAACAGCCTGGTCGCCACGCGGCTGGCGCTGGGCCTGGCCGATGTGGTGGTGACGGAAGCCGGCTTCGGCGCCGACCTGGGCGCGGAGAAGTTCCTCGACATCAAATGCCGCCTGGCGGGGCTGAACCCCGCTGCCTGCGTCATCGTCGCCACCGTCCGCGCGCTGAAGATGCATGGCGGCGTGCCGAAGTCGGCGCTGGGGGCGGAGGATGTGGCGGCGGTCGAACGCGGCGCGGCCAACTTGGAACGCCATGTCGAGAACATGCACAAATTCGGCCTGCCCGTGGTGGTGGCGCTGAACCGCTTCGACAGCGACACGCCGGCGGAAATCGCCGCGGTGCAGGCGGCCATGGCGCGGCACGACACGCAGGCCATCCTCTGCACCCATTGGTCGGACGGCGCGGCCGGGGCGGCGGAACTCGCCCGCGCGGTGCAGGCGCGCATCGCCGCCGGGGCGGCGCGCTTCCAGCCGCTGTATCCGGACGCGATGCCGCTGGCCGAGAAGCTGCGCACCATCGCCCAGCAGGTCTATCGCGCCAGCGACATCGTGCTGCCGGCGCCCGCGGCGCAGAAGCTGGCGCGATGGGAAGCCGAGGGCTTCGGCCACCTGCCGGTCTGCGTCGCCAAGACGCAGTATTCCTTCAGTGCCGATCCCACGCTGCTCGGTGCGCCCAGCGGTCACAGCCTGCCGGTGCGCGACGTGCGGCTTTCCGCCGGCGCCGGCTTCGTCGTGGCGGTGTGCGGGGAGATCATGACCATGCCCGGCCTGCCGCGCCGCCCGGCGGCGGAGAGCATCGGGCTGGATGCGGCGGGGCAGATCGACGGGCTGTTCTGACGCCGCTCCGCGCGGTGTCCCCGGCTGAGCGCGAGGGCGGCGCTCAGAGTGCCCGGCTGGACCGCCCCTCGCGTTCCGTCACCAGCCGCAGCAGCGCCTCCGGCACCGGCTCGGCCAACGCCGCGTCGTAGCTGCGGGCCAGTTCCGCCTGCAGCCAGCGATCGAAGGCGGCCCCTCGGGGCGGCGGCATCGGCCTGGCACGGGATTGCAGGGTGATATTCATGCGGCCAAAGCGCCCGGCGGGCGCCCGGGTTCCGCGGCGATGATCGTCGCGGGCCGCATCGCCGCGGCGCCTATCGCGCCGGGCGCGGGCTGCCCTGCAGGATGGTGCGCACCAGTGCCTGGGCCAGGCAGTCGTGCAGCCTGTCCGCCACCGCCACGCGGCGGTTGCGCGGCGCGCGTTCCAGATCGATGCGCTCCGCCTCCACCCAGTGGCGCATCAGCGCCCAGCGGCTGAACAGCTGCGCGCCGCTGGCCGCCGCCGCCACGCGCAGCCAGTCCCGGTAGGTTTCCACATCCGCGTTGCTGCGCAGGAAGCGGGAGAATTGCGGGTCCATCAGCAGGATGTCGGTGCGTTCCCCGCGGCGGGCGCGCAGCCGGGCCACGGCGTCCTGCACCTCCTCCGCCATCTCCTCCGGCGGCAGGCCGCGCGCCGCCTCCACCGTGCCGAGCTGCCAGATCACCAGATGCGGGCGCACCAAGGGGCCCTGCTCGGCGATGATCCGCGCATGGTCCGCCGCTGTCGTGCCCCGCCCGCCGAAGACCGTGACCCGCACGGTGACGGGCGCCGCCTGCGCGCCCAGCCGCGCCGCCAGGCGTTCCGGCCAGGTGGCGGCGGGGCCGGAGGTGCCGCCCCCCTGGGTGGAGGCGCTGCCGACCACGAGGATGCGCAATTCGGTATGCGACAGCGCGGCGAAGACGCCGGCGAGCGGCGCCGGAAGCGCCGTCAGCTCCTCCGGCGCGTCGCAGGCGGCGGCCTCGGCCGTCGGCACCTGGGCAGGCGCCGCCCCGGCCGCCAGCAGCGCCGCGAGAAGCACAAGGCAGCGGGGCAGGGGGGCGCGCATCGCCCTCAAGGCCTAGCCGGGGCGGCGGCGGCGGGCAAGGCGGGCGTGAGCTTGCGCTTCGCCTCGCCGCCATACCAGGCGGAGACCACCGCCACCGCGATCAGCGCCGCCAGCCCCGTCACGTTCACCGCCACCTGCGCCAGCGGCCCGGAGGCGCTCTCCAGCGCCAGGCGGCCCAGGAAGGAAAGGAAGATGCCCGAACAGAACACCGGCAGCCCCTGCTGGCCCATCATCACGAAGACCGCCGCCAGGGGATGCCCCAGCCAGGCCGCATTGCGCGGGATCAGGTGGCCCACCAGCCAGCACAGCAGCAGCACGGAAGCCAGCCGCACCGGGTGCAGCGCCGCCTTGTCCACCCGCGACAGCGCCGCGCCCATCCATTCCGGCGCCTGCACGCCGAAGCCCGGCCCGTGCCACACCAGGTTCAGGGAGGCCGCGGCAGCCAGCAGCAGCGCCCCGGCCAGCAGCGCCAGGCCGCGCTGCCAGGGGAAGCGCCGCAGCAGCCGCGCCGGCTCGGCCCGGCCCAGCAGCACGCCGATCACGAACAGAAGCTGCCAGGCGAAGGGGTTGAAGAACCAGCCGGACCCGGTCCAGGACGGCAGGCCGAGCCCGGTCGCCCGCGTCACCGCATACAGCGCCACCGAGAGCCCCAGCAGCCAGGCCGGCCGGCGGATCAGCGGCAGCGCCAGGGCGAACAGGCCCAGCACCACGATGTACAGCGGCAGGATGTCCAGGAAATGCGGCTGGTAGCGCAGCAGCAGCGCCTCCAGCAAAGCGCGATAGGGCTCATTGCCGAAGGGGTCCAGGTGCAGCTCGTCCAGGTAGGCGGCCTGGTTCAGCGCGGCGGCGGAAAACCCGACCTGCGCGGCGAACACCACGAACAGGAAGATGTGCGCCACGTACAGCGTGCCCATCCGCCCCACCAGCCGCGCCGCCGCCGCCAGCCAGCCCTCGCGTTCCAGCATCCGGCCATAGGCGATGCCGGCCGCATAGCCGGCCAGCAGCACGAACACCTCCGTCGCATCGCAGAAGGCGACATTGCGCAAGGTGGCGTGCGCCAGCAGATTGCCCGGGGTGTGGGTGATGAAGATGAACCAGAGCGCGAGGCCACGCAGGAAATCCACCCGGATGTCGCGGGCGGGCCGGACAGGGGCGGCGGGGGGCGGGTTCATGCCGGGACAGCATCCGGCGGAGGCGGGGCATGGCGCAAGCCTCGGCTGATGCGCTTCTGCGCGAGGGGGCCGCGCGCCACGCGCGGGGCGAGCTGGCGCTGGCGGAGCGGCTCTACCGCCGCGCCCTGGCGGCGCGGCCCTGCGATGCCAATGCGCTGAACCTGCTTTCCGTGCTGGCGCGGCAGCGCGGCGCGCTGGAGGCGGCGCTGGCGTTGTCCGCGCAGGCGGTGGCGGCGCAGCCGGACAGCCCGGTGTTCCTGGCCAGCCGCGGCGCCACCCTGGCCGAGGCCGGGCGGCTGGAGGAGGCCGCCGCGCTGCTGCGCGCGGCCCTGGCCCGTCGCCCGACGGATGCAACCGCGCTGCGCAATCTGGGCCAGGTGCTGTGCGCGCTGGGTCGGGCGGCGGAGGCGGTGGCGCCGCTGACCCACGCGACGGAACTGGCGCCCGCTGCGGCGGAGCCTTGGATCGCGCTGGCCCATGCGCGGCGCGAAGCCGGCCAGCCGGGTGCGGCCGCCGCCGCCCGGCACGCCCTGGCGCTGCCCGGCCTGGCGCCCGGCCTGGCCGCCCAGGCGCGCTTCCTGCTGGCCGCGCTGGGCGAGGCAGCAGCGCCGGACCGCGCCCCGGCGGCCTATGTGCGCGACCTGTTCGACCAGTATGCGCCGCGCTTCGACGCCGACCTGCAGGACCGGCTGGGCTATCGCACCCCGGCGCTGCTGGCGGCGCTGCTGGTCGAAGCGGGCATCCCGGCCGATGCCACGCGCCGGGTGCTCGACCTCGGCTGCGGCACCGGCCTGTCCGGCCTGGCGCTGAAGCCCTTCGCGGCGCGGATGAAGGGGGTGGACCTGTCGCCGCGCATGCTGGCGGAGGCCGCCCGGCGCGGCCTGTACGACCGGCTGCAGGAAGCCGATCTGCTGGATGCGCTGGCCGCCGCGCCGGGGGCCTTCGACCTGGTGGCGGCGGTGGATGTGCTGAACTACCTGGGCGATCTCGGCCCGGCGCTGTCCGGCATCGCCCGGGCGCTGGCGCCCGGCGGCGTCGCGGCCTTCAGCCTGGAGGCCGGGCAGGGGGCGCCCTTCGCCCTGGGCGAGGGCCTGCGCTACCGCCACGACCCCGCCCATGTCCTGGCCCTGGCGGCGGAAGCGGGGCTGGCGCCGCTGGCACGACGTGAGGCGCCGCTGCGGGAGGAGAAGGGCGTGCCGGTGGCCGGCGTGCTGCTGCTGCTCGGCCGGACGGGGTGACGACCCGCCCGCCAGCGCTTCACGCCAGCAGGCCGCGCGCCAGCGCCCGGACATCCTGCGCCGCAATGCTGCCGGGATGCCGGGTCAGCAGGGGCGTCTGGTGGCGGATGGCGTCCGGCACCTTGGAATCCCGCCGCACCACCCCGGCCAGGTCCAGGCCGCGGGCCAGGAAGCGCCGCGTGGCGGCTTCCAGCGTGGCATGGGTGCGCTGGCCGCCGGCCGCGGTGCCGGCCAGGTTCACCACCAGCCGTGCGACGCCGCCTGGCGCATCCTTCGCGTGCAGCTTCAGCACGGCATAGGCATCGGTCAGGCTGGTCGGCTCCTCGGTCGCCACCACCAGCAGCACATCGGCCAGCGCCGCGAGCCGGCGCTGCGGCGCCTCCACCCCCGCGCCGAGGTCCACCACCACCTCCTGGAACCGCGTGGCGAGGCGCCGTGGCAGGTCGAGGGCGGCATCCAGCCCGGCCCCGGAAAGCCCCGCCAGGGCGCCGCTGCCGGAGCGCCCGGCCAGCAGGTGGAAGCCCGCCGGCAGGGGCTGCGCGGCATCTTCCGCGGCCGCGCCGGCCAGCACCGCCGCCAGGTCCCGCGCCGGGTTCAGGCCCAGCTGCACATCGGCATTCGCCAGGCCGAGATCGGCATCCATCAGCACCGCCCGCCGCCCGGCCTCGGCCAGCGCATGCGCCAGGGTGATGGACAGCCAGGTCTTGCCGACGCCACCCTTGCCGGAGGCGACGGCGATGATCCGTCCCGTCATGCGTTCTCCTGCACGGCCGGGGCGGCCAGGCGGCGTGCCAGGCCTTCCGCGGTCAAGGGTTCCAGCCCGCCCGAGGCGTCCTGCCCGGTGCCGGCCTCGGTCAGCTTCAGCCCGGCGGCGGCGGCCGAAAGCACGCCACCCAGCCGCCGCGCGGCATCGAGGCGCGTCGGCAGCAGCAGCCGGCAGCCCAGCAGGCGGAAGGCGCCGGCGGTCTCCGCCGCCTCGTCCGCGTCCAGCCCGGCCGGCAGCACCAGCACGGCGCAGCCCTGGGCGGCTTCCAGCAGCGTGGCGAGGAAGCGGGCGCCTGCGGGGTTGAAGGGGTCGCAGCCCGGCAGGTCCACCAGCACCGGCTGGCCGGCGGCGCGCCGGGCCAGCGCCTTGCGCAGCGCCGCCGGCCCGCTGGCCACCGCCAGCGGCAGGTCCAGCACCCTGGCGAAGGCCGCCAGCTGTTCCGCCGCGCCGGCCTTGCGGCCATCGGCGCTGACCAGCAGCGGCCTGGCGCCGGCCATCACCAGCCGCGTCGCCAGCTTCGCCGTGGTCAGCGTCTTGCCCGCACCCGGCGGTCCGGCCAGCAGCAGCGGTGCCGGGCCCAGCGGCAGCTTCGCGAAGCCCAGCACCGCCTCCAGCGCCGCCGGCAGCCGGCCCTCCGCCAGCCGCAGCGCCAGCGCCGCGGGCACGTTGTGGCGCGCCAGGTCCGGCGGGATGGCCCGGTGGGAGCGCGCCGCATCGGGCGCGATCATCAGCGGCTCGTCATCCTGTTCCTGCGCCGCCGTCACCTCCACCCCGCCGGGGATGCGGCGGGTGGAGAGCAGCACCGCCTCCTCGCCCAGTTCGGCGCGCAGCTGCGCCATGGCGTCCGCCATGCGGGCGGCGCGGATCACCCGCAGCTTCATGCCACGTTGCCCACCGTGCGGATGCGCGCCCGCGCATGGATCTCGGTATGCGCCAGCACCATCGTCGCCGGGCGGAAGCGTTCCACCACGGCGCGCACATGCGCGCGGATGGTGCCGGAACACACCAGCACCGCCGGCTCCCCGGCCGCGCTCGCGGCATCGAAGGCGCCGCGCAGCGCGCCCATGAAGGCGGCGAGCTTCGAGGGCGCCATCGCCAGCTGCTTCTCCTCCCCCGGCCCCACCAGCGATTCGGCGAAGGCCTGTTCCCATTCGGACGACAGCGCCACGATCGGCACATAGCCCTGCGGCCCGCGCGCCGCATCGCTCAGTTGCCGCGCCAGGCGCATCCGCACCGTGGCCAGGATGGGGCTGAGCGAGCGCGCGCCGGCGGCGGCGGCTTCCTGCATGCCTTCCAGAATGGTCGGCAGGTCGCGGATGGACACGCGTTCCGCCAGCAGCGCCTGCAGCAGCCGTTGCACCGTGCCGATGCTGGCCTGCGCCGGCACCAGGTCGGACACCAGGCGCTTATGCTCCGGCCCCAGCTCGTCCAGCAGCTTCTGGGTCTCGGAGAAGGACAGGAGCTCGGGCATGTTCTCCCGCGTCACTTCCGTCAGATGCGTGGCCAGCACGCCGGCGGCATCCACCACCGTGCAGCCCAGCGCCAGCGCCTCCTCGCGCCGGAATTCCTCGATCCAGGCGGCGGGCAGGCCGAAGGTGGGTTCCTGCACGCGTTCCCCCGGCAGGGCGGGCGGGTTGCCGGAGGGGTCGATGGCCAGGTGCAGCGGCGGCTTCAGCGCGCCGCGCCCGGCCTCGATCTCCTTCACCCGGATCACATAGGTGTCGGCCGGCAGTTGCAGATTGTCCTGGATGCGGACGCTGGGCAGCACGAAGCCCAGCTCCTGCGCCGTGGTCTTGCGCAGGGTGCGGATCTGTTCGGTCAGCCGCGGTGCCTCGCCGGCCGCCAGGCTCAGCAGGCCGTAGCCCAGTTCCAGCCGCAGCAGGTCCATGCGCAGCGCGTCGCTGGCCGGCGGGTCCGCCGGTGGCGGCGGCGGCGCCTCGGCCACCGCCTTGCGGCCCTTGTCCGCCCGGTCCTGCAGCACCGCGCCCCAGGCGGCGGCGCCGGCCAGCGCCAGGAAGGGGATGGCCGGCATGCCCGGCAGCAGCGCCATCACCGCCGCCGCGCCCGCCGCCAGGCCGAGCGGCTTGGAACCGCCGAGCTGCAGCGCCAGCGCCTGGTCGGCGCGGCCCTCGACGCCGCCCTTGGTCACCACGATGCCGGCGGCGAGGGAGACGAGCAGCGCCGGGATCTGCCCCACCAGCCCGTCGCCCACCGTCAGGATGGAGTAGGTGGACACCGCCTCCCCGAAGGGCAGGCCCTGGCGGATGGTGCCGATGGCGATGCCGGCCAGCAGGTTGATCAGCGTGGTGACGAGGCCGGCGATGGCATCGCCGCGGACGAATTTCGCGGCACCGTCCATGGCGCCGTAGAAGCCGCTCTCCTCCTCCAGCTCGCGCCGCTTCAGCCGCGCCTGGTCCTCGTTCAGCAGGCCGGAGGACAGGTCCGCATCGATCGCCATCTGCTTGCCCGGCATTGCATCCAGGCTGAACCGCGCCGCGACTTCCGCGATGCGGCCGGAACCCTTGGAGACGACGACGAAGTTCACCAGCAGCAGGATGGCGAAGACGATCAGCCCCACCAGCACGTCGCCGCCCATCAGGAAGCCGCCAAAGGCGGAGACCACCTGGCCGGCTGCCGTCGGGCCCTCATGCCCATGGCTGAGGATGGCGCGGGTGGTGGCCACGTTCAGCGCCAGGCGCAGCAGCGTGGTCAGCAGCAGCACGGTGGGGAAGCTGGTGAAGTCCAGCGGCCGGTGCATGAACAGCGAGACCATCAGCACCAGCACCGCGCCGGTGAAGGACAGCGCCAGGCCCACATCCAGCATCCAGGTGGGCAGCGGCACCACCAGCACCGCGACCAGCAGCACCACGCCGAGGCCGAGCGCCACGTCGCCACCGGGGCGCGCCCGCAGCAGCCAGGCCGGCAGGACAAGGCTGCCCATGCGTCAGGCCAGGCTGGAAAGCGGCAGCGGCATGGGGTGGCCCGCCGGCTGGCCAGCGGGCGGCTGACCGGGCGCCGGCGGCACGGCGATGCCGGCGCTGCGGTATTCGCCCAGCTTGTTGCGCAGCGTGCGGATGGAGATGCCGAGGATCTCCGCCGCACGGGTGCGGTTGCCCAGGCAATGGGTCAGCGTCTCCAGGATCAGCTCCCGCTCCACCTCCTCCACCTTGCGGCCGACCAGGGCGGTGACGCGGTTGCCGGCCGGGGCAGGGCCGGGGCCGGGGGGAGGAGGGGCCGGGGCGGCCGTGGCGGGCGGGGGCGCGGCGGGCTGGGCCAGGGCGGGCTGCGCCAACTCGATCGCCTCCGGCCCCACCTCATGGCCCTCGGCCAGCAGCACGGCGCGGTGGATGGTGTTCTCCAGCTCCCGCACATTGCCGGGCCAGGGGTGTGCCAGCAGGCGGTGGCGCGCCAGCGGCGCCAGCGGGCGCGGGGCCAGGCCGTTCACCTGGGCGTAGCGGGTGCAGAAATGCTCGGCCAGCGGCAGGATGTCCGCCGGGCGCTCGCGCAGCGGCGGGATGCGCAGCGCGACGACGTTGAGGCGGAAATACAGATCCTCCCGGAACCGCCCGGCCGCCACTTCCGCCGCCAGGTCCCGATGCGTCGCGGCGATGATGCGCACATCGACGCGCACCGGCGCGCCACCGCCGAGGCGATCCACTTCCCGTTCCTGGATCACGCGCAGGATCTTGGCCTGCAGGCGGGGGTCCATCTCGCCGATCTCGTCCAGCAGCAGCGTGCCGCCCTCGGCCTGTTCGAACTTGCCCTTGCGCTGCGCGATGGCGCCGCTGAAGGCGCCCTTCTCATGGCCGAACAACTCCGATTCCAGCAGCGTCTCCGGCAGCGCGGCGCAGTTCAGCGCGACGAAGGGGCCGCGCGCGCGCTTCGACAGCGCATGCAGGTGGCGCGCCATCACTTCCTTGCCCGTGCCGCTTTCCCCGGTGAGCAGGACGGAGGCCTCCGCCCGGCCCAGCTGCGCCGCGCGCGCCAGCAGCGCCGTCATCGCCGGGTCGCGCGCCACCGGCCCGGCATCGGCCTGCGGCGCCGCGCCGGCGGCTTCCAGCATGGCGATGATGAGGTCGGCATCCGGCGGCAGCGGCAGGAAGTCCCGCGCGCCGCCCTCGATGGCACGCACCGCCGCATCCGCATCCTCGGCCCGGCCGCAGGCGACCACGGGGCATGCGATGCGTTCCGCCGCCAGCGCCTGCACCAGCCACACCACGTCGTGCCGCAGATCCACCAGCACCAGGTCGGCGCCTTCCGCGCGCAGCCGGTCCAGCCCCGTGCCGACGCCTTCCGCATGGCCGAGCTTGGCGCCGCGCGCGATGGCCACGCGCGCCGCGGCGCCCAGCTCCCCTTCCAGGGACCCGATGATCAGCAGCCGGGCCATGGCCTCAGCCGCCCCGGTCGGATTTGACGATCTCGGTCATCGTCACGCCCAGGCGGTTGTCGTCCACCATCACGACTTCCCCGCGCGCGACCAGGCGGTTGTTGACGTAGATGTCCACCGCCTCGCCCAGCTTGCGGTCCAGCTCCACCACCGCGCCGCGGCCCAGCTTCAGCAGCTGCGACACCTGCATGGTGGCGCGGCCGAGCACGGCCGAGACCTGCACCGGAATGTCGTAGACCGCATCCAGGTCGCGCGGCCCGCTGGGCTGGCTGCTGCCCTGCTGCGCTTCCGTCGCGGGCACGGGCTCGAAGCCATCCTGGCTCGTCATGCCACCATCTCCTGTTCGCCCTCGGGCGTTGCGTCGTTCCAGATCCCCACGGCGCGCAGCACCTGCGCGATGGCCGCGCGGCGCGCCGCCAGCGCGATCACCACGGCACCGTCACGCCACGCCACGCGCGCATCGCCGGCGGGCAGGGCGGCATCCGCCACCACCGGCGGGCTGCCCGGCGGCAACAGGGCCGCCACCGCCTCCACCAGCCCCGGCGCCACATGCAGGACCGCTTCCGGCCGGTCGGCGATGGCCTGGCGCAGCGGCGGCACCAGATGCGCCACGATCTCCGGCCCCAGCCGCGCCGCGGCGCCGGGCAGCGCCAGGTCCAGCACCTGCATCAGAAGCCCCGCCAGCGCCTGGGCGCCGGCTTCCGCCGTGGCCTGGCCGGCCTGTTCGGCACCGGCCATCTGGGTTGCGATGCGTTCCAGCGCGCGCTGGATCGCCGCCTGCTGCGCCGCCGCCTGTTCGGCGCGGCCTTCCTTCAGCCCGGCCGCATGGCCGATGGCGCGGCCCTGCAGCACGCCCTCGGCCCGCGCCGCCTCGGCCAGCGCCGCCGGGTCGGGCGGCGGCGGCTCCGGCTCCGGCGGCGGTGGTGGCGGCGCGCCGAGATCGGGCAGGCGGAGCGCGCGCATCATGCCAGCATCTCGTCGTCGCGGCCGTCGGCGATCTGGATCTGGCCCTGCGCCGCCAGGTCCTTGGCGATGCCGACG
Source organism: Falsiroseomonas selenitidurans (assembly GCF_012103215.1). Classification (GTDB taxonomy): domain Bacteria; phylum Pseudomonadota; class Alphaproteobacteria; order Acetobacterales; family Acetobacteraceae; genus Falsiroseomonas; species Falsiroseomonas selenitidurans. The sequence goes on along the minus strand of NZ_JAAVNE010000003.1, from coordinate 69,402 downwards.
ATCAGCGCCTGCGCCTCGTCCACGTCGCGCAGCTTCACCGGGCCGAGCCCGGCAAGGTCGTCCTTCAGGAGCTTGGAGGCGCGTTCCGACAGGTTGCGGAAGAACATGTCGCGCAGCGTCTCCGACGCCCCCTTCAGCGCCAGCGTCAGCTTGTCCTTCGGCACGCCGCGCAGCAGCGCCTGGATGCCCTGCTGGTCCAGCCGCTGCAGGTCGTCGAAGGTGAACATCAGCGCACGGATCTTCTCCGCGCTGTCGCGGGAGCGTTCCTCCAGCGCCGACAGGATGCGGCCCTCCGCCGCGCGGTCCAGGTTGTTGAAGATCTCCGCCATCACCTCATGCGCATCGCGGCGCGACCCGCGGGCGAGGTTGGACATGAACTCCATGCGCAGCGTGCGCTCCACGCCCTCCAGCGCTTCCTTCTGCACCGTCTCCATGCGCAGCATGCGCATCACCACTTCCATGGCGAAGCCTTCCGGCAGCAGCGCCAGCACGCGGGCCGCATGGTCCGGCCGCACCTTGGACAGCACGACGGAGACGGTCTGCGGGTATTCGTTCTTCAGGTAGTTCGCCAGCACCGCCTCGTTCACGTTGCCCAGCTTGTCCCACATGGTGCGGCCCGCGGGGCCGCGGATCTCCTCCATGATCTGGGCGACGCGTTCCTTCGGCAGCGTCTTCAGCAGCAGCCTTTCGGTGCTTTCATAGGACCCGACCAGATGCCCCGCCTGGCCGAGCTGCTGGCCGAATTCGCGCACCACCTCCTCGACCGTCGCGGCGCCGATGGAGCCGAGCGCCGCCATCGCCAGGGACAGGTCGCGGATCTCGTCCTCATGCAGCCGGGCGAAGATCTGCGCCGCATGCGCCTCGCCCAGCGCCAGCATCAGCGTGGCGGCCTTCTGCGGGCCGCTGAGGATGTTGACGCCGCTCATGCCGCATCCGCCGGGGCCAGCCAGCGGCGCACCACGGTCACCGCCGCATCCGGGTTCTTCTCCACCATCTCCATCAGCGCGGCGAGGGCCGAGGCCCGCATCTCGCCTTCCACCTTGGCCAGCTGCACCATCGCATCCTCCTCCGTCGCCGGGCTGCCATCCTGGGCCAGCAGCGGCGTGCCATCAGGGCCGAGCGGCACCTGCCCGCCATTGGCCTGCGCCAGCGCCGCCGCTTCCTCCGCCGTGATGGTCACGCCGATACTGCCCGCGGCGCCGGCCAGCGCCGGCGGCGGGGCGATGGCCAGCACCAGGCGGTTGGCCACCGGCTTGCCGATCAGCAGGATCGCCGCCAGCGCCACCAGCGCCAGGATCCCGGATTCCAGCACCCGGCCCATCACCGCCGGCGGCACCGTCTGGCCCAGGATGCTGAAGCCCTCGGAAACCGCCTCCGCCAGCGGCGGCTCGGCGAAGCGCAGGCTCACCACCTCCACCTTGTCGCCGCGCTCCTCGTTGAAGCCGACGGCCGATTTGGCGAGGGAGAGGATGCGCGCCAGCTCATCCGCATTGCGTTCGCGGAAGCGCGGCGGCGCGCCATCCGGCTGCGGCTCCCAGATCCCGTCCACCAGCACGGCCAGGGACACGCGGCGCAGCACCGGCTGGTCGCGCGCCGTGTTGCGCGTGCTGCGGCCGATCTCGAAATTCGTCGTCTCTTCCTGCCGCTGCTGTTCGCTGCGGCTTCCGCCGGCATTGGCCTCCGCGCCCGGCAGCTGGTTGGCGACGGAAACGTTCCCGGCCTCCCCGCTGCGGTTGCTCTCGGTGGCGGATTGGGTGCTGCGCGGCACCTGGTTTTCCGGGTCGAAGCGTTCCTCGGTGGTCTGCACGCGGTCGAAATCCATCTCCACCGCGGCTTCCGCGCGCACCCGCCCGGGGCCCAGCGTGCGCTCCAGCAGATCCTCCACCGCCCGCGCCAGGCGCAGCTCCGCATTGCGGCGCAGCTCTTCCCCGGTTGCGGCGGCGGCGGGGCCGGACAGCGCCTGGCCGCCGCGGGCCAGCAATTCGCCGCGGCTGTCGACGATGGAGACCTGCTGCGGGCGCAGGCCGGGCACCGCCGCGGCGACCAGGTGCAGCACCGCCTGCACGCCGTCGCGGTCCAGCCGCTGCGCGCCCTGCATGGTCAGCACGACGCTGGCCTGCGCCTCGCCGCGTTCGCGCGTGAAGGGCTCGCGCCGCGGCAGCACCAGGTGCACGCGCGCGGTGCGCACGCCGGCCAGGCCGCGGATGGTGCGCGCCAGCTCCCCCTCCAGGGCGCGCAGGCGGTTCACATCCTGCTGGAAGGGCGTGGTGGTGAGGCTCTCGCCGCGGTCGAAGATCTCGTAGCCGACCGATCCGCCGGAGGGCATGCCATCGCGCGCCAGCATCAGGCGGATGCGCGGCACCTCCGATTCCGGGACCAGCAGCTGCGCGCCGCCGGCTTCCAGCCGGTGCGGGATGCGGGCGCGTTCCAGCGCCTGCACCATCTGCCCCGCGTCACGCGGGTCCAGATCCCCGTACAGCAGCGCCATGGGCGGCTCCGCCGCGCGCATCGCCAGCATTGCCACCAGCCCGAGCACGGCGAGGCCGACCCCGGCCAGGGCCGCCAGGCGCAGCGGGCCGAATTGGCGGAGCTGGTCGATCAACCCGCCCATCCGCCGCCCCCAGCCCCGCGCCGGCCAAGTCCGCGTGCCCAAGATCCCTGCGCCACGCCCGATCGCATCCTGCCATCCCCAGGCCGGTCCAAACCGGCTGGGCAGGTTCTGCCGGGTCTGCGGTAAGGATCAGGTTAAGGCGGCGCGGAAATCGTGCGGCGGCGTGTGGGGCGGCGCGACCCTCAGCCCAGCTTGCGGTCGTAGGTCACCCACATGGTGCGGGTCGCCAGCCGGTCATACACGCCGCGGCCGCGGTAATTGTCATCCGCCGTGATCCAGCGGACCAGGCCCCAGCCGCGCTGCCGGCCGATGGCGGACACCGCCTCGATCAGCGCATCCGCCACCCGCTGGCCGCGCGCCGCCGGATCGACGAACAGGTCGTCCAGGAAGCCGCCCGTGCCGGCCATCAGAGGCCGGGCGAAGGGCCGGTAATGCGCCAGCCCGGCCAGGCTGCCATCCGGCCGCGTCGCGACCAGGGCCTTCACCTCATGCGCCGGGTCCATGATCCAGCCCCAGACGCGGTCGCGCATCGCCGGCGTCTGCTCGACCCGGTAGAAGGCGGCGTAGCCGGCATAGAGGCGGTCCCACTCGGCGCGCTGCGCCGGCAGCGGGGCGGCGATGGCCAGCGGGGCGGCGGTCATGGCGTGGTCCCCTGGTTGATCGGCCCGGCCGCCGGGCTGGCGCTCCCCGCGGCCGCGAGGCTGATGTAGCCCGCGGCCGCGAGGCCGACGCAGATCGCGCCGACATGCATGGACTGCCCGATCGCCCCTTGCGGCAGGCCGGCCAGCACCTCGGCCACCGTCGGGCATTCCACGCGGATGACCTCCCCCGGCTCCGGCGTCGCCGTGGCCTGCGGCGCGACGCCGGTGGCCAGCACGATGTGCAGGCGGTTGGTCTGGATGGCCGGGTTGGCGTGCCCGGCATAGAGGTAGCGCCAGGTGCCGCCGCCGAAGCCGGTCTCCTCCAGCAATTCGCGGCGCGCCGCGGCGATCGGGTCGGCATCCTCCGCATCCATGACGCCGCCGGGCAACTCCAGCGACCAGGCCTGCGCGCCGTGCCGCCACTGGCGCACCATCACCAGCCGGCGCTCCGCGGTCAGCGCCACCACGGCGCACCAATCCGGGTAGTCCAGCACATACCAGGGCGCGATCTCCGCCCCGCTGGCGGTGCGCAGCCGGTCGGCGCGCAGGCGGATCCAGCGGTCCTCGATCAGGGTCTCGGAATGGGTGGTGGTCCAGGGCGGGGCTTCGGTGTCCATGCCGCACCCTGGCGCGGCGCGGCGGCGTCGGGCAAGCGCGGCGGCGCGATGATTTCCGCGTAACCGGCCGCCGGGCCCTGGCGAAGCCGTCGATGTCGCATCCCAGGAAGGAGGCTTGCCATGCATCGCCGCAGCCTGTTCGCCCTTGCCCCCACGCTGGGCGCCGCCGCCCTGCTGCCGGGCACGGTCGGCGCCACCGGCTTCCCGCGCTCGGTCAACCACCAGCGCGGCGTGGCGCTGGATGGCTACGACACCGTCGCCTGGTTCACGCAATCACGCCCGCTGCGCGGCCGCGCCGACTTCGCCGCCACCCATGCGGGCGTTAGCTGGCGATTCGCCTCAGCCGCCCATCTTGCCGCCTTCCGGGAGGACCCCGCCCGCTATACGCCGCGATACGGCGGCTACTGTGCATTCGGCGTTGCCCGCGGCTACAAGGTGGATATCGATCCGGAGGCGTGGCACATCGAGGCGGGTCGGCTCTACCTGAACTACGACCGCGGGGTGCAGAGGCAATGGCAGCGCGACATTCCCGGGCACATCGCCCGCGCCGACGCCAATTGGCCACGCTTGGCCGATGCCTGACATGTCCGTGGCCGCCCTGCTGCCGCAGCCAACGCCGGTCCTGCCCCTGGCCATGATGCCGGCCCAGGCGAATGGCGTGGCCGATGGCGGCCTGCGCGCGACGCAGGAGGCCCGCTGGGGTGGCCTTCTGGCCCAGGCGCAGGGCGGCGATGCGCGTGCCTACGACACCCTGCTGCGGGAAATCACGCCACGGCTCCGCCAACTGGCCCGTGCCCGCATCCGCGACGCGGCGGAGGTGGAGGATGCGGTGCAGGACGCGCTGATGACCATCCACGTGCTGCGCCATACCTATGACCCGGAGCGACCCTTCGGCCCCTGGATGACCACCATCGCCACCCGCCGCGCGGTGGACCGGCTGCGCCGGCGCGGCCGTGGCGCTGGCCGCGAGACCAATATCGACGACCTGCCGGAAGCCGCCGCCGCGGTCGGCCCGGTGGCGGAGGAAAGGCTGGCCGCGCGCAACCTGCGCGACGCGGTCGCCGAGCTTCCGGAGAGCCAGCGTACCGCGCTGCGCCTGGCCAAGCTCGAGGATTTGTCCCTGGCCGAGGCTTCTGCGCGCTCCGGCCTCAGCGTCGGGGCCTTGAAGGTTGCGACGCACCGCGCCATGCGTTCACTGCGCCGCCGCTTCGGGGTGGGTGAAGGAGACGACCGTGCAGACCGATGAGTTGATCAGCCGCCTGTCGCAGGGGCTGACCCCTGTGCGCCGGGTCATGCCGCCGCTGCTGGGCGCGCTGAGCTGGCTGTCGCTCGCGGCGGTGCTGATCGGCGTGGTGGTGCTGATCAGCGGCCTGCGGCACGACCTGGAACAGCGGCTGATGCTGATGCATGAGCAGGTGAACATGGTGGCCGGGCTTGCCACCGGCACCGCCGCCGCCATCGCCGCCTTTCACCTGGCGCTGCCCGACCGCAGCGAGCGCTGGGCGCTGCTGCCGCTGCCCTTCGCCGCCTTCTGGGTCTCCGGCCTGGGCTGGGGCTGCTTGACGGATTTCGTCGATCAGGGCTTCCCCGCCCTGTCCACCAGCTTCGGCTGCCTGAGCTTCATCATCGCCTTCGGCGTGCCGATGACGCTGGGCATGTTGTGGATGACGCGCCATGCCGCCCGCATCCGCCCCGGGCCGGTGGCGGCGCTGGCGGGGCTGGCGGCGGCGGCCATCGCCTCCTGCGGGTTGACCCTGGTGCACCACCTGGACGCCGCGGCGATGGTGCTGATCTGGCACGGCGGCTCCGTGCTGCTGGTGATGCTGCTGTCGCGCCGCTGGGGCCCGCGCGCGCTGCGCGCGATGGGGGAGTAGACGGCGGCGTTCAGCCGGCTTCGGCGCGCAACTGCTCCTTCAGGGCGCGCCGAAGCACCTTGCCCATGGCGTTGCGCGGCAGGCCGGGGACGAAACGGATCTCCTTCGGCACCTTGTAGCGCGACAGCTTGGCGCGACACAGCGCGGCCAGCGCCTCCGCCGCCACGGTCATGCCGGGGCGGATGACGACGAAGGCCGTCACCGCTTCCCCCCAATAGGGGTGCGGCGCGCCGGTGACGCCGCATTCGGCGACGGCGGGGTGCGCCAGCAGCACCTCCTCCACCTCCCGCGGGTAGATGTTCTCGCCGCCGGAGATCACCATGTCGTTCTTGCGGTCGACCAAATAGAGGTAGCCTTCCTCGTCCTGCCGGGCGAGGTCGCCGGTGACGAACCAGTCGCCGCGCGTGCCGGCCGCCGTCTGCTCCGGCAGGTTCAAATAGCCGGAGAACATGTAGGGGGAGGCGACCCACAGCTCCCCCACCTCGCCCTGCGGCACGGCATTGCCCGCCTCGTCGCAGATCTTCATCTGGGTTGCCGGGTAGGGCAGGCCGACGCTGGCCTGCTTGCGCAGCTGGTCCGGCGGGCTCAGCGAGCAGGCGATGGAGGTTTCCGTGGTGCCGTAGCGCTCATACAGCACGCCCTCGCCGAAATAGCCGACGATGCGCTCCTTCACCGCCTGCGGCAGCGGCGCGGTGCCGGAGATGGCGGCCTTCATGCTGCGCACGTCGTACTGCGCCCGCGTCGCTTCCGGCAGCGCGAACAGCGCGGCGAAATGCGCCGGCACGATGTAGGCGCTGGTGGCCTGGATGCGGGTGATGGTGCCCATCAGCGCCTCGATGTCGAAGCGCGGCAGCACCTCCACGAAGCCGCCGAAGAAGATCGGCGTCAGCGCCATCAGGAAGCCGGCGCCGTGGAACATCGGCGTGGTGGCCACGGCGCGGTCGTAGGGGGTGTAGCAGCCATGCTCGGCCGCCATCGCATAGGCCGACAGCACGCGGCCGCGATGCGCCAGCCGCACGCCCTTGGCGCGGCCCGTGGCGCCGGAGGTGTAGGGGACGGAGAAGATGTCGCGTTCATCTACCGCGACGGGGCAGGGCCCGGGCGAGGCCTCGGCCAGCAGCGCCTCATAGGCCGGGCCGATGACGATGAAGCGCTGCACGCCGGCGGGGGCGGCGGCGCGCGCCGCCTCCTCCAGCGCGGCGGAGACGAACATCACCCGCGCCGCGCTGTCCTCGCAGATGAAGCGGATTTCCGGCGCGGCGGCGGCCGGGCCGATGGTGGCCGCGGCGATGCCGGCTTCCGCCATGCCGGCGACGATCTCGATGTATTCGAGGCAGTTGGCGGAGAACACCGCCGCATGCTCGCCATGCCGCAGGCCGAGCCCGGCATGGCACAGATTGGCGACGCGGGCGATGCGATCGACCAGCGCGGCATAGGTCAGGGCCCGCCCCGTCTCGCGAATCGCGGTCTTGCCCGGGGTGCGTCCGGCGGCGGCGCGGATGCCGTCGGAGATCAACATGCAGCGGGAGGCGCCGCGTCGGGCGAAATCGGCCATGGGCGGCAGGATCGGGGCGGTTTCGCGCGCCTGTCAATGGTCCGGACATTGACAGGCGGCGCGCGAGCAGGCGCGATGCGGTCATGGCACGTCCCCACATCGAATGGATCCAGGCCCAGGCCCTGCCCTGGCAGGATGACGCGATCGCCGACCGCCCGGGCGCGGCGGCCAAGATCCTGTCGCAGGATGCGGCAAGCGGCGCCGTCTCCTGCCTGCTGCGCTACCCGCCCGGCCATGCGCGGCCGGCCGGCACGCTGGCGGCGGACGAGGAGATCTGGGTGCTGGAGGGAGGGCTGGAGATCGATGGCCAGGCCTATCGCCAGCACAGCTACGCGCATCTGCCGGCGGGCATGCCGCGCAGCGGACTCAGCAGCGAAGGCGGCGCAGTGGTGTTGAGCTTCTTCTCCGCCGCGCCGGAGCCCGGACCCGAGGGCTTCGACGAACGCCGCCTGGTGCGGCATCTTTCCGCCACCGACAATGTCTGGGACGGCGACTTTGCCGCCATGGGCCTGGAATCCATGGCCGCCACGGCGCGCATGCGCACGCTGCGGCAGGACCCGGTGAGCGGGGAGGTCACCTACCTGACCTGCACCATGCCCTTCCGCCAGGGCGCGCGCAGCGAACGCCACCCGGTGGTGCAGGAGTTCTTCCTGCTGAGCGGCGAGCTGGCGGGCGATTTCGGCGTGATGCAGGCCGGTGCCTATTGCTGGCGGCCGCCGATGATCAAGCACGCCCCCTATGGCTCCTGGACCGGCACGGTGCTGCTGTTCCGCTCCCAGGGCGGGCCGCAGAGCACGCTGTGGGAGGATCCGGACCAGCCCTTCACCTGGACCCCGGTCCACAAGCCGGTGCTGCCGCCCGGGCTCGCGCCGCTGATGGCGCAGCCCTGGCCGAAGCCGGAGCGGTTCTGAGCCTTGGCAGCCTGGGTGCCGGGATTCTGGGCGTTGACTTGTATCCCAGCGCGCCCTTAGCCTTGTCAGGACAATATGCGCCGGACCCGCGCCTGCGCGAGGAGGATCCATGAACCATCCGCGCCGCCTGCTGCCTGCCGCCGCAGCCCTGCTTGCCGGGCTTGGTCTGGCCCTGGGATCGGCCCCCGCGCTGGCGCAGGGCAACACCCTGGTCGCCGCCATGGTCTCCACCCCGCGCGGCTTCGACCCTGACATCTGGGTGCCCGGGCAGATCGAATCCTCGGTCAATGTGTATGAGGGGCTGACCCGCTTCGACACCCGCATGGTCGAGGGGCGGGCGGTGATCGACCCCGCGACGATCGAGCCGCATCTGGCGGAATCCTGGACGGTGTCGGAGGACGGCAAGGAATACCTCTTCCGCCTGCGCCCCGGCGTGAAGAGCCCCTTCGGCAACGAGATCTCCGCCGCCGATGTGGTCTGGACCTTCGAGAAGTCCAACGCCCAGCGCCGCACCGGCCTGTTCATCCGCAACGTCGCGCGGATCGAGAGCGTGGAGGCGGTCTCCCCGCGTGAGGTGCGCTTCCGCCTGCGCGACGCCAACCGCATCTTCCTGTCGGTGCTGACGCTGCACATCCCGGCGATCTTCGACAGCACGGAGGCGAAGAAGCACGCCACGGCGGAGGATCCCTTCGCGGCCCGCTGGCTCGGCGCCAACACCGCGGGCTACGGCCCCTACCATGTGCAATCCGTGACCGCCGGGCAGCAGGCGGTCTTCATCGCCAACCCGAACTACGCCTTCGAGCGCCCCTTCTACAGCCGCATCGTCTGGCGCGAGGTGCCGTCGCCGGCCACCCGCGTGGCGCTGGTGCGCACCGGGCAGGTGCAATACGCCGAGCAGATCCCGCTGCAGCAGGTGGCGGACCTGCGGCGGGACCGCAACGTGCGCGTGGAGAGCGTCGCCGCACCGGGCAGCGCCACCGTCCGCATGAACCCGCGCATCGCCCCCTTCGACGACCAGCGCGTGCGCCAGGCCGTGGCCTATGCCACGGATTACGAGGCGATCGGGCAGGCGGTGTTCCTCGGCCTCGGCACGCGCAGCCGGTCCATGCTGAACCCGCCGATCCCGGGCGCCATCGACGCCTACACCTTCGACACCGACTACGACCGCGCCAAGGCCCTGCTGGCGGAGGCCGGCCACCCCAACGGCCTCGACGTCACGCTGGAATACAGCACCAACTGGTGGTGGGAGGAGCCGCTGGCGCTGCAGATGCAGGCCAGCCTGGCGCGCGCCGGCATCCGCGTGACGCCGCGCCGCATCCCGGCCACGGAAATGACCGCGCGCCGCGCCGTGCGCGTCTGGTCGCTGCCCTTCATGACGCATCTCACCTCCTCCTTCGTGCCGGATCCCTCCTACAACATGTTCCTCACAGCCCATTCGCGCGGCGGGTCGAACGTCAACGGCAACAACAACGAGGCGCTGGACCGGCTGATCGACGCCTCGGTGGTGGAACGCGACCAGGCGAAGTGGCTGGAACTGGTGGCGCAGGCGCAGCGCGCGCAGGCCGAAAGCGCCACCTTCGTCGAGACCTTCCTGCCCGGCACGCATGAGGTCTTCGCCGCCTGCATGCGCGGCTTCCAGTGGCGGCCGCATAACCGCCTGGTCTGGAAGGATCTGGCCTGCCAGCGATGAGCCTGGGTGGGTTCCTGTGGCGGCGCGCGCTGGTCGCGCTGCCGGTCCTGCTCGGTATCCTGTTCCTGACCTTCATGCTGGTGCGCATCGGCGACCAGGACCCGGTGGCGATGCTCGCCGGGCCGATGGCGGATGCGCCGATGCTGGCGCGGATCCGCGCGGAGCTGATGCTGGACCAGCCGCTGCTGACGCAGTTCTGGGCCTATCTCGGCCGGCTGGTACAGGGCGACCTCGGCCTGTCCTGGCAGGGCAATGCGCCCGTCACCCAGGCCATTGCGGACCACCTGCCGGCGACGCTGGAGCTGGTGACGCTGGCGGTTGGCATCGGCGCGCTGGTCGGCGTGCCGGTCGGGCTGCGCGCGGCGGAGCGGCCGAATGGCTGGTTCGACCAGGCATCCCGCTTCGGCTCGCTGTTCGGCTTCTCCCTGCCCACCTATTGGCTCGGGCTGATGGCGATCTTCGTCTTCTTCTACCTGCTTGGCTGGGCGCCGGCGCCGATGGGGCGCGTGTCCATGATGGTGACGCCGCCGGAGGTCCTCACCGGCTCCGTCCTGCTGGACAGCCTGCTGGCCGGCAACGGGGAAGCGGCGTGGTCGGCCGCCGCGCAGCTCGTGCTGCCGGTCGGCTGCTTCGCCATCGTCGCCACCGCGCCCATCATCAAGCACACGCGAGCGATCGCCATCGAGGTGATGGGATCGGACTACATCCGCTACGCGCGCGCCTGCGGCTTCCCGCGCCGCATCATCCGTCGCATCGCGCTGCGCGCCGCGCTGGTGCCGGTGATCACCTTCGTGGGCTCCGAATTCACCTCCCTGCTCGCCGCCGCCAGCCTGATCGAATTCGTCTTCGCCTGGGGCGGGCTCGGCCATTGGGGGCTGAACGCCATCCTGCTCGGCGATTTCGCGGCGGTGCAGGGCTATGTCCTGGTGCTGGCCATCGCCTCCGTCCTGGTCTTCGCCTTGGTGGACCTGGTGGTGCTGCTGCTGGAGCCCCGGGCTCGCGCATGAGTTTCACCCATGTCCTGGGCGTCGCGCGGCGCAGCCCGACCTTCGCCGTGGGCTTCGGCGCCATCCTGGTCTTCGCCCTGCTGGCCGCCTTCGCCGACCTGATCGCGCCGCTGCCGCCGACGCAATCCTTCCCCTACGAGACCTTGCGGCCGCCGGGCTCGGGGCAATTCCTGCTGGGCAGCGACGGCAACGGCATGGACGTATTCTCCCGCACCATCCATGGCGCGCGCTACGCCTTCGGCATCGCCCTGCCGGCCGGCGCCATCATGGCCGTCATCGGCATTCCGCTCGGCCTCATCGCCGGCTGGCGCGGCGGCTGGGTGGACGAGGTGCTGCTGCGGATCCTCGACGTGCTCAGGGCCTTCCCGACCATCATCCTGGCGCTGGCCATCGTGGCGGCGACGGGGCAGGGCTTCCTCAACGTCATTCTCGTCGTCGGCTTCCTGGACAGCCCGATCTTCGCGCGCATCGTGCGGGCGGAGGTGCTGGCGCTGCGCAACGCCACCTTCGTGCGCGCCGCGGTGGCCGCCGGCAATCCGGAATGGCGCGTGCTGCTGGTGCACATCCTGCCCAACGCCATCCTGGGCGCCACCGCGCAGCTGCCGCTGCGCATGGCCTGGGCGGTGCGCATTTCCGCCACGCTGGCCTTCATCGGCATCGGCGTGCAGGCGCCGGCGCCGGAATGGGGCGCGATGATCCGCCAGGGCGCCGAATACGTGATCTCCGGCGAATGGTGGGTGGCGCTGTTCCCCGGCCTGGCGCTGATCGCCATGGTGCTGGGGCTGAACCTGGCCGGCGACGGCCTGTCGGACCTGCTGGACCCGAAGCGGCGGGCGACCGGCAAGTGACGCTGCTCGCGGTGCAGGACCTGCATGTGGAATTCGCCACCCGCGGCCTGGACAACCGGCTGCGCGTGGCCCAGGCGCTGAACGGCGTCTCCTTCACCGTCGCGGCCGGGGAGGTGGTGGGGCTGGTCGGCGAGACCGGCGCGGGCAAGTCGCTCACCGCGCTCGCCGCCATGGGCCTGCTGCGCCCGCCGGCCCGCATCCCGCATGGTTCCATCCGCTTCGAGGGGCGGGAGATCATCGGCCTGTCGGATCGCGAGCTGGAGAAGATCCGCGGCCGGCGCATGGCGATGATCGTGCAGTCGCCGCTCACCTCGCTCGATCCGCTGAAGCGCATCGGCGACCAGCTGGTGCGCATGCAGCGCGTGCACGACACGGCCCACGGTGCGGCGGCGCGGACGAAGGCGGAGGCGATGCTGGCCGCCGTGCGCATCCCGGACCCGGCGCGGCGGATGCGCGCCTGGCCACATGAGCTTTCCGGTGGCATGGCGCAGCGCGTGCTGATCGCCATGGCGCTGGTGAACGACCCGGCGCTGATCATCGCCGACGAACCCACCACGGGGCTCGATGTGACGGTGCAGGCGCAGGTGCTGGACACGCTGCGCGACATCGTCGCGGCGCGGAACCTGGGCGCGCTGGTCATCACCCATGACCTCGGCGTGGTGGCGCATTACTGCCAGCGCGTCGCGGTGATGTTCGCCGGCCGCATCGTGGAGGATGGGCCGGTGCGCGAGGTCTTCTCCCGCCCCAGCCACCCCTATACCCGGGCCCTGATCGACAGCACGCCGGGCCGCATCGCCCAGCTGGGCTGGACCGTCACCGGCGGCACGCCGCCCGACCTCTACGACCTGCCGCAGGGCTGCCTGTACCGCGACCGCTGCCCGCGCGCCGCCACCGCCTGCCTGGCCGCGCCGCCGCGCATCGCCGTCTCCGGCACGCATGGCGCCGCCTGCCATTTCGCCGGCGAGGCGGCATGACCGCCGTGCTCGCCATCCAGAACCTGGTGCACCGCTTCCCCGGCGGCGTGCAGGCGGTGAACGACGTGTCCTTCGCCATCGCGCCGGGCGAGACCCTGGGCCTGGTCGGCGAATCCGGCTCCGGCAAATCCACCATCGGCCTGCTGGCGACGCGATTGCTGGCGCCGACACAGGGCAGAATCCTGTTCGAGGGGCAGGACATCACCCGCCTGTCCGCCGCCACGCTCCGCCCGCTGCGCGCCCGGCTGCAGGTGGTGTTCCAGGACCCCTGGGGCGCGCTGAACCCGCGCATGACCATCGGCCGGCTGCTGGAGGAACCGCTGCGCCTGCATGGCGGCAACCTGGCGGAGGCGCGGCTGCTGGCGGAGCGCGTGCGCCTGCCGCTGGCAACCCTCGGCCGCTACCCGCATGAACTCTCGGGCGGCCAGTTGCAGCGCGTCTCCATCGCGCGCGCCATCGCCAACCGGCCGAAGCTGATCGTGCTGGATGAGCCGACCAGCTCGCTCGACCTCTCCGTGCGCGCCGGCATCCTGCAATTGCTGGAGGAGCTGCAGCGCGAGACCGGCGTCGCCATGCTGTTCATCAGCCACGATCTGGAAACCGTGCGCCTGGTCTCGCACCGCGTCGCCGTGCTGTATCTCGGCCGCATCGTGGAGACGGGGCCGGCGGCGGCGCTGTTCGAGACGCCGGGCCACCCCTACACCCAGACGCTGCTCTCGGCGCACCTGCCGCCCGACCCCTTCGTGGCGCTGCGCCGGCACCGGGTGCAGGGGGAAATCCCCTCGCCCATCAACCTGCCGCCGGGCTGTTTCTTCGCCGGCCGCTGCCCGCTGGCGCTGCCGGCCTGCAACGCCGGCCCGCCCGCCATGCAGCCCCTGGCGCCGGGGCAGGAAGCCGCCTGCCTGCGCATCGCCGATCGCACCAACCGCCTGGAACCCGCCGAGGATCCCGCATGACCGTCTTCGACCCCGCCGCCACCCGCACCGGCTACGGCGCGATCGACATCGTGGTGAACGTCTTCACCCCGGAAGCCTTCGCCGAGGGCCGCATCCCCACCGATGACCGCTTCCGCAGCCAGGTCCGCACCAAGCAGGACGACCGCCGCGGCGTCTCCATCGAGGATTACCTGCGCAAGATGGACCGCGCCGGCGTGGAGCGGTCCTTCCTGATCGCCGTGCGCTGCGGCGACCTGCGGGTGCGGGGCTCCATCGAGATCCCCTATGAATGGGTGCGCGACATCTGCGCGAAGTACCCGGACCGCTTCTCGGGGCTGGCCGGAATCGACCCGACGCGCGGCATCGCCGGGCTGAAGGAGCTGGACGTCGCGATCAAGGAATACGGCTTCGTCGGCGGCCACCTGTACCCGCACTGGTTCGGGCAGGCGCCGGACGCCGCGATCTACTACCCCTACTATGCCCGCTGCGCCGAACTCGGCGTGCCGATCATGATGCAGGTGGGCCACTGCCTGGTCTACCAGAAGGACCGGCGGCTGCCCTCCGTCGGGCGGCCCATCACGCTGGACCAGGTGGCGATCCACTTCCCGGAACTGACCATCATCGGCATCCACCTGGGCTACCCCTGGACGGATGAGATGATCTCCGTCTGCACCAAGCACGAGAACGTGTACATGGCCGGCGATGCCTATGCGCCGAAGCACTGGCCCCCCCAGGCGGTGCACTATGCCAATACTTACGGGCAGGACAAATTCCTGTTCGGCACCGACTGGGCGGTGATCGACCCGGAGCGCGCGATGAACGAGATGCACGATCTGAACTTCCGACCCGATCCGCTGAGGAAGATCCTGCGCAACAACGCGATCCGGATCTTCAACCTCGCCGACCGCCCGGCATGAGCAGCCTGGCGGCGGCGCTTGCGCAGCGCCTCGGCGCGGAGCATGTCGCGACCGATGCGGAGGCCTGCGCGCTCGCCACCGCCGACCTTTTCGACTGGCCGGGCGCGGCGCCGGCCGAAATGGTGATCCGCCCCGGCAGCACGGAGGAAACCGCCACCGCGCTGCGCCTGCTGGCCGAATTCGGCCGCCCCATCGTGCCGCGCGGCGCCGGCCTGTCCTACACCGCCGGCGTGGTGCCCCAGGCGCCGGCCGTGGTGGTGGATACCGGCCGCATGGCCGGCATCAAGGTGGATGCGCCGAACCTGACGGCGGTGGTCGGCGCTGGCGCCACCTGGCAGGCGCTGGCCGCGGCGCTGGCACCCCATGGGCTGCGCGCTGCCCAGGCCTCGCCCATCTCCGGCTCCGTCAGCACCATCGGCGGCACCGTGGCGCAGAACCTGCCGGGCGGGATGGACGGCATCCTCGGCCTGGCCGTGGTGCTGGCGGATGGCAATGCGGTGCGCACCGGCGCGCTGGCGCTGCGCAACGCGCCACCCTTCTGGCGGCACATGGGCCCGGACCTCACCGGCCTGTTCCTCGGCGATTGCGGCGCCTTCGGCGTGAAGACCGAGGTGGCGCTGCGCCTGGCGCCGGAACGCGAGGCCGCCTTCGGCTCCTTCGCCTTCGAGACCGGGGCGGCGATGATGGCGGCGATGGTCGGCATCGCCCAGGCCAATGTGGTGACCCGCGCCTTCGCCATGGACCCGGTGCGCAGCCGCAGCGCCATGAAGGTGGAAGCGGTGGAGGCGCTGCGCACGGCGGGTGCCGTCGCCGCCCGCGCCGGCTCCGTCTACAGGGCGATGCGCGACGTGGCGGGGCTGGCCCGCACCGCCCGCGGCGCGCAGGCCGAAGCGGCCTGGAGCCTGCACCTGACCGCCGATGGCGTGACCGAGGCCGCCGCCGAGGCCGGTATCGAGGCGGCGCGCCGCATCGCCCTCGGCGCCGGGGGCAGGGAGGTGCCGCCCTCCATCCCCAAGGCGCTGCGCGCGCGGCCCTATTCCATCCGCGGCCTGGTGGGGCCGGAGGGGGAGCGCTGGGTGCCGGTGCACGGGATGTTGCCGCTGGGCCAGGCGCGTGCCTGCCTTGCGGCGCTGGAGGCCCGCTACGCGGCGCTGGCGCCGGCGCTGGCGGAGGCAGGGGTGACCATCAGCCACATCATCTCCTCGCTCGGTGCCTATGTGACGATCGAGCCGATGTTCTACTGGCGCGACCGGCTGGACGCGCTGCACCTGAACAACCTCTCCGACAGCAACCGCGCCCGCTTCGGCGACTTCCCCGCCAACCCGGCAGCGCGCGACCTGGTGCGCGGGGCGCGGGAGGTGCTGTCCGGCATCATGGACCAGCACGGCGCGGTGCACGCCCAGATCGGCCGCTTCTACCGGCTTGGATCGCGCATGGAGCCCGGGGCGGCGCAGTTGCTGCATTCGGTGAAGGCCATGCTGGACCCGCGCGGGCGGATGAACCCCGGCGCGCTGGAGGGGGTGCAGGGATGCGGCTGACCCGTCACTTCCTGACGCTCGGCACGCGCCGGCTGCACTATACGCGCATCGGCCAGGGCCCGGCGGTGTGCCTGCTGCACGCCTCCCCCTGCTCCGCCAAGGTGCTGCAACCGGTGCAGGAGGTCTTCGCCAGCCATTTCACCGCGCTCGCCTTCGACACGCCGGGCTTCGGCCTGTCCGACCTGCTGCCGCAGGACCCGCCGGAGATCGAGGATTTCGCGGACGGCCTGGCGGCGGCGCTGGAGGCCCTGGGCGTGGACCAGGCCTCCACCTATGGCCGGCACACCGGGGCCTCCATCGCCGTGGAATTCGCCCGTCGCCACCCGGCCCGCTGCGCCATGGCGCTGACCGATGGATTTCCCGTGTTTTCCGCCAAGGCGGCGGAGGAACGGCTGGCGCGCTACCTGCTGCCGCTGGTGCCGCAATGGGATGGCGGGCACCTGCTGTGGCTGTGGTACCGCTATCGCGACCAGCATGTGTTCTGGCCCTGGCACAACCAGACCCTGGCCTTCCGCGCCGATACGGACGCGCCGGAGGCCGCGTTCAACCATCGCGGGGTGGTCGAATTGCTGGAGGCCGGCGATGGCTACCGCATCGGCTATGCGGCCGCCTTCCGGCATCGCGGCCTGGCGGTGCTGCCGGAGCTGACGGTGCCGGTCTGCTTCGGCAATCGCCCCGGCGACAGCCAGCACCGCACCATGGCGGCCTACCCGCCGGAAGCCTGGGTGCAGGAAATGCCGCGCGACCCGCTGGCCGCGGCCGCGGCGGAACGCGCCATCCTGCTGCGCCACAGGCCGCGCGGGGCGGTGCCGCCTTCGCCACTGGCCACGCCCATCCCGGGCCGCAGCACCACCAACTATGTCGATGTCGGGGGGCGGCAGGTGCTGGTGCGGGTGATCGGCGACCTGCATGCGGCGCCGCCGCTGGTGATCGCCCCACATGTGCCGGGCTCCTCCGCCCTGTACGAGGATCTGCTGCGGGCGCTGGGGATCCCCGCCATCGCCTTCGACCCGCCCGGGCATGGCGAGAGCGAGGCGGCCGGGGAGCAGGGTCCTGAGGCCTGGGCGGCGGCGCTGTGGGGGGTGTGCGACGCGCTGGGCGTGAAGGCCGCCCATCTGCTGGGCCACAATGCCGGCGCCACCACGGTGGTGGCCGCCGCCGCGTCGCGGCCGGACCGGGCGCTGTCCGTGCTGCTGGATGCGCCGATCGCCCTGCCGGCGCGGCTGCGCGCCGAATGGGCGCCGCGCTGGGCACCGGACGTGCTGCCCGCCTGGGATGGCAGCCATCTGCTGCGGATGTGGCACATGCGGCGCGACATGGGCCTGTGGTTCCCCTGGTGGGACCGCCGGCTGGAGAATGCCCGCGCCACCGAACCGATGGTGGAGCCGGCACGCCTGCAGGCGGAGATCCGGGAGGTGGCGAAGAACCCTGAAAGCTTCGCCCCGGCCTGGCATTCCGCCCTCGCCTGGCCGCTGCCGGAACGGCTCGCCGCCCTGCCGCAGCGCGTCGCCTTCCTGGCGGCGGCGAACGACCTGTTCGTGCAGTGCCTGGACCTGGCCTTGTCCCTGCGGCCGGAGGCGAAGCTGCACCGAAGCGGCGACGGCCCGGCGGACAAGGCCGCCGCCATCCGCGCGGCCCTGGCCGGGATCGCCTGACGCGCCCAGGCGGACCCGGCGGCAGCACGGTACCCAGGGGCCGCGCCACCGCGAGCGGACAACTGAAAAAGCCCTCTCCACCCGCCGGGGAGAGAGGGTCCGGGTGAGGCGGCGCGACGGTCGGGAGCGACCCCGTTTCACCGCAAGCGAAGACGGTGAAACGGCTCCAGCTTGTTGTTTCGACGCATTTTCCGAGTCGCCTTGCGAAGCCGCAAGGCTTGAAAATGCTCTATCCCGCCAGCTCGGCCTGCATCACCCCGGCCGGCAGCACCACGCGCAGCGCCAGGTCGCGGTCGGCGCGCAGGTGCTGGCGCATCAGGGTCTCGGCCGCCTCCGGCCGGTTGGCAATCAGCGCCTCGATGATCTCGCCATGCTCGGCCAGCGCCCGCTCCACCCGGCCAT
This sequence comes from Falsiroseomonas selenitidurans, assembly GCF_012103215.1. GTDB lineage: Bacteria > Pseudomonadota > Alphaproteobacteria > Acetobacterales > Acetobacteraceae > Falsiroseomonas > Falsiroseomonas selenitidurans. Next base: position 51,227 of record NZ_JAAVNE010000003.1, on the reverse strand, counting down.
GGCGCAGCGTCAGCAGGCCGAAGCGGTGCACCTGGTCGCCGAGCTGCGCCATGAACTGCTTCAGCCGGGAATTGCCCGCGAGGTCGAGGATGCGGCCATGCATGAGCACGGAGCTGTCATAGGCTGCCCGCAGCCGCCCGGCATGCATATGGGCCACCGCGTCCCGGTGGTCCGCCTGCATGGCCTCGGCATCCGCCGGCCCCAGCCTTTCGGCGGCGATGCGCACGGCGAAGCCTTCCAGCTGTTCGCGCAGCTGGTAGACCTCGACGATGTCGTGCACCGAAAGCTCGGAGACCACGATGCCGCGCTGCGGCAGGATGCGCACCAGGCCGCCGCCGGCCAGCTCCCGCAGCGCCTCGCGGATCGGGGTGCGGCTGATCTGCAGTTCTTCCGCCAACTGGTTCTCGGACAGCAGGGCGCCGGGGGGGTAGCGGCTGTCGAGGATGCCGCGCCGGATCGCTTCCAGCGCCTGCTCGCGCAGGCTGCGCGGCGGTTCGGTCCTGTCGCTTGTCATCGCTGCGTCCGGTCGTGCCCCGCCTCCCGCCAGTGCGGGAAGCCCAGGCCAAGATGTATACCGGCCGCCGGCCCGGGGCAAATCAGACGGAGGAGGCGACCGCCGGGGCCAGCGCCGGGCTCTTCCCGGCCGGATGGCCGGGGTTGCGGAAGCGCAGCTCCCCTTCCGCCGCGCCATCCGGGGGCGCCACGCCGAACAGCTCCATCCGGCTGGTGCAGGCCACGGCGACCACATGCCGCGCGGCCGGTTCCGTCATCCAGCGGCGGGCGGCGCCTTCCAGCTCCAGCCTTTCGCGCAGCGCGCGCCATTCGGCGCGGTCCACATCCTCCACGAACATTGCCAGCAGGCCGGGGCGCGTGCCGCTCAGCCGACTTTCCGCCACCAGGGCGCAGCGGCGCGTCACCGCGGCGGCGATGGAATTCTCCCGCCCCGCGCGGGCCGCCATCACGAAGACGGAGCCGGAGCCGGGGGTGGCCGTCACCGCCAGATGCGCTTCCTCGCCGAACTGGGCGCGCAGCTGGGCGGGCAGGGCGCGGCCCGCGGCCTGGGCGCCGGCCAGCACCAGCGGGTCCAGCTTCAGCACCGCTTCCGCACTGGAATCCTGGCGCTTCTGCGCCGCCAGCAGGGCGGCGATGCGGCCATGCAGCTCCGCCACCTGGGCGTCGGTCGCCATGCCGCCGGGCAGGGTCATCTTCAGCAGGTAGCGGCCGGGATGCGCCGCCAGCCAGGTCTGCAGCTCCGGGTTCACCTTGTCGACCAGGGCGCACCAGTCGCCGCGATGCACTTCGCGGCCTTCCTCGGCCGAGACCGTCTCGCACACCACCTCGGCGGCGACGCCCTCGCGCTCGATCAGCAGGTCGAAGCTGGCATCCTCCGCCAGGCCGGCGAAGGTCACGTCGAAGCCGCGGCTGCGGTGCAGGGCGGCGGTGCGCAGCAGGTGGAACAGCGGCATCAGCGTGGCTTCGCCGGTCAGCCCCGCCGCGATCTGCGCCCGCAGCCGGGCGCGCTGGGCGGCCGGCAGGCGTTCCGCCAGTTGCACCGCTTCCCGGGCGAAGGCGCAGGCCAGGCGTTCCGCCGGGGTGGCGCGCGCCAGGGCGCGGGGATCGGCCAGGCGGGCCAGCACGAGTTCCAGCGCATGGCGCTGCTGCGCCGCCCGGCCGGAGAGCGAGGCCGAGGCCGTGCGCTGCGCCAGGTCACCCAGCCGTTGCTGCCAGAGCCTTGCCCCGCAAAGGGCCTGGAACCGCGCGAGATCGGCCGGTTCCGGCCGCTGGTCGGCGAAAGGCATCTTCGGCTTCTCGATCCTGCTGACCTGCTATCCCTAACGCCTTCCAGGGGTCGATCGTCAAGTTCCGCCTGCGTGATAGACGAGTATTTTCGTCGGAAATCGCCGCGGCGCCGCCGTCAGGCCTCCCCGGTGTAGAAAAGTGTCACCGTGTGGGTGGCCTCGGCGAACATCAGCCAGCGTTCCACCAGCAACCCGCCGAGCGCCAGCAGCGCCCCCGCCGCCAGCAGCAGCGCCGCCAGCGGGCCGCCCAGTGGCAGCGCCAGCAGCGCCAGCAGCGCCGCGCCGCCGAAGCCGCCCAGCGCCAGGCCGCGCAGCCGGTCGCGGTGCTTGCGGGCAATCCGGAAGCCCATCTCCCGCAGCAGCCAGTTCTGTTCGGTGTGCGGCGGATCCAGCGGCCGGGTGCGGCCGATGCGGCCGAGGCCCGTCGCGCTCTCGATGGTGGGCGTGCCGCGGGGCGGCTTCGCGTCGATGGCCGCCCAGTAGCGCCGCTTCAGCACCAGCGCCGCCAGCCCCAGCCCGATCGCCAGCAGGGCCGGCACCGTCGCCCGCCCGGCCAGTGCACCCAGCGCCGCCAGCAGCGCCGCGCCGGAAAACCCGGCGAAGACCATGTAGCCCGGCGCCACCAGCGGGTGGTGCCACTGTCGGATCGGCTTCAGCGAGGCGTAGATCATGCCGGTGCACCACACCGTGGCCGCCGCGCCGAGTGCCGCCAGCAGCCCGGCCGGCACCGCCAGCCCGTCCCACCCCGTCAGCAGCCCCAGCCCGAACAGCCCGGCCGGGACGAAGGTGGCAATGGCGGCCACGCCTTCCCGCGACAGCCAGGAGGAGCGCCATTGCGACAGCGCCCGCCAGGCACGTTCCGGCCGGCCGAGATGCAGCAGGGAGGAAGCCAGCCCGGCCACGATCAGCACCAGCGCCACCGCCAGCGCCAGCAGCCCGAATTCGGGGGCATGTGGCGCCATGCGCAGCGGCCGCAGCAGGCCCAGCCAGAAAAGCAGGCCATAGCCGGCGCCGGAGGCGGTGGTGAAGAAGACGATGGAGGGGGCGGGGTTCATCGGCTCAGCGCCCGGTCCAGCCAGCGCAGCAGCGGGTTGCGGATCTCCGCCGCGCTTGGCTGGGCTTCCGCCGGCGGGTTGGGGTTGGGCGCCGGGCGTTCGCGCGGCGGCAGGTACTTGTTCACCGGGCGGTAGCCCATCTCCGGCATCAGGTCGTAGCCGCCGCGCGCCGCGACCAGCTTCGAGACATCGCTTTCGGGGTCACCGAGGTCGCCGAAATGCCGGGCGGAGACCGGGCAGGCGATGACGCAGGCCGGCTGGCGCTGCGGTGCCGGGATCGTCTCGTTGGTGATGCGGTCGACGCAGAGGGTGCATTTCTTCATCACCCCCGCATCCTCGTCGAGTTCGCGCGCGCCATAGGCGCAGGCCCAGGCGCAGAGGCCGCAGCCGATGCAGGCCTCCGCATTCACCAGCACGATGCCATCCTCCGCCCGCTTGTAGCTGGCGCCGGTGGGGCAGACGGTGACGCAGTCCGGCGTCTCGCAATGCAGGCAGGAGCGGGGGAAATGCACGGTGCGCCCGGCCTCGCCCTCGCCGGCCTCATAGGAATGGACCCGGTTGAACCAGACCCCCTCGGCGCCGGCGGAATAGGGCTGGAAGTCCGGCAGCGGCGCCGCATGGCCGCCGGCATTCCATTCCTTGCAGTTGGTGGCGCAGGCCTGGCAGCCGACGCAGGTATCCAGGTCGATGACCAGGCCAAGCTTCTTCGCGGAAGGCGGCGGCAGTTCGGTCATCGGCCGGGCCTCCGCAGGATGCCGGGCACGGCGGGCATGTTGGGCGGTGCCTTCAGCGTGGTGGGGTGCGGCGCGGTCTGCGCCGCTTCCCCCGGCGTGCATTTCGTCACGGCGACGCGCAGGTCATACCAGGCGGCCTGGCCGGTCACCGGGTCCGCATTGGCGCTGCGAAAGCCTTCCTGCGCCGGCAGCCATTCGGTGATGACATGGTTCAGCAGGAAGCCCCGCTCCGCCTCCGGGCTGTCGGGCGAGAGCTGCCAGGCGCCGGCGCGCTTGCCGATGGCGTTCCAGGTCCAGACCGTGTCCGGGTTCACGCCTTCCATCAGCGCCACCTGACCCTTCACCCGGCCGACCCGGCTTTCCACCCACACCCAGTCATCCTGCGCGATGCCCTGCCGTTCCGCCGTGGCGCGGGACATGTAGAGCCGGTTGGCGCCGTGGATCTGCCGCAGCCAGGCGTTCATCGAGCCCCAGGAATGGTACATCGCCATCGGCCGCTGGGTGACGGCGGAGAGCGGATAGGCCGCCGCGTCCTGCGCCTGCTGGTCCAGCGGCGCGTACCAGATGGGCAGCGGGTCGAAGAAGGTGCGGATGCGCCCCCGCAGCCGGTCCGGCGGCTGCTTCGCGCCATGGCCCTCCGCCGCCAGGCGGAACTTCTGCAGCGGTTCCGACCAGATCTGCAGGACGATCTGGTTGGACTGCCCCATCATCCCCATGGCCCTGGCGTCGTCCAGATAGGCGCGGTTGGCCTGCTTGAAGTAGCCCTGTTCCGGCGGCAGCTTGTGCTGCCAGAAGCAGCCATTCTCGATGTAGCGCTGCAACTGGTCGGGGTTGGGCTCGCCCACGCCCTTCTTCGTGCCATCCGCGCCGCGCCAGCCGGCCAGCGGGCCGACGCCCGGGGTGCGCTGGTGATTGGTGATGTAGTCCGGGTAGTCCTTCCAGCGTGGCGAGCCATCCTCCTTCACGAAGGCCGGCAGGCCGAGCCGCGCGCCCAATTCGATCAGCACGTCCTGGAAGGGCCGCACGTCGCGGTCCGGCTTCACCACCGGCTGGCGGATCGCATCCCCCGGCCCGTGCGAGGACCCGATCGGCCGGTCCAGGATGGAGATGCAGTCCCAGCGCTCCAGGTAGGTGGTGTCCGGCAGGATCAGATCGGCATAGGGCACCGTCTCGCTGAAGAAGGCGTCCGCGTAGATGACGTGCGGGATGCGGTAGCTGCCATCCGCCTTCTGCTCCGTCAGGATGCGGATGGTCTCCAGCGGGTTCATGGCGCTGTTCCAGGCCATGTTGGCCATGAACATGAACAGCGTGTCGATCGGGTAGGGGTCCTCGGCGCCGGCATTGTGGATGACGGTGTGCATCATCCCGTGCAGGCCGAGCGGCGCTTCCCAGGAGAAGGCCTTGTCGATTCGCAGCGGGTTGCCGGCCTCGTCCACCAGCAGGTCGTCCGGGCCGTGCGGGAAGGCCAGCAGGTTGCCGGCGATGGGCGTGTTCGGCGCGCTGGTCTTGCCGGCCGGGCCGGGGCCGGGCGGGATCGGCCGCGGGAAGGGCGATTTGTAGCGCCAGGAGCCGGGGGTATCGATGGCGCCCAGCAGCATCTGCAGCAGGTGCAGCGCGCGGCAGGTGTGGAAGCCGTTGGAATGGGCGGAGATGCCGCGCATGGCGTGGAAGGCCACCGGCCTGCCCACCATGGTCTCGTGCCGCCTGCCCAGCGCATCCGTCCAGGGCTGGTTGAGCGTGATGGTCTGGTTGAAGGCGACGTCGGCGATTTCGGCGGCCAGGCGGATAATGCGCTCGGCCGGCACGCCGCAGCGTTCCGCCACCGCCGCCGGCGCGTACTCGGCGCCGAGGTAGCGTTCCGCCATAAGCTGGAACACCGGCACCGCGCGGCGGCCGTCCGGCAGGGTGAAGTCGCCGACGATGGCGGGCTGCATGTCGGGCGTCGCGGCATCGGCCGGAGCCTGCGCCACGCGGTCCCAGGACAGCGGCTTGCCCTCCGCATCCCGGACGAACAGCCCATCATCGGCGCCGCCCGGGTTGCGCACCACCAGCCAGGCAGCGTTGGTGTAGCGCACCAGGAAGTCCAGATCGACTCGGTCCGTGCGCAGCAATTCGTGCATCAGCGCCATCACCAGCAGCCCGTCGGTGCCGGGGCGGATGCCGATCCATTCATCGGCGATGGCGGAATAGCCGGTGCGGATCGGGTTCACGGAGACGAACTTCGCCCCGCGCCCCTTCATCTTGCCGAGCCCGATCTTGATCGGGTTGCTGTCGTGGTCTTCCGCCACGCCGAACATCACCAGGTATTTGGCGTGGTCCCAATCGACCTCGCCGAATTCCCAGAAGCTGCCGCCGATGGTGTAGAGTCCGCCAGCGGCCATGTTGACCGAGCAGAAGCCGCCATGGGCCGCGAAATTCGGCGTGCCGAACTGCGCCGCCCAGAAGCCCGTCAGGCTCTGCGACTGGTCGCGGCCGGTGAAGAAGGCCAGGCGCCGCGGGTCCGTGGCGCGAACCTCCCGCAGCCATCCCGTCGCCATCTCCATCGCCTCGTCCCAGGAGATCTCGGCGTATTCGCCGGCGCCGCGGGGGCCGACCCGCTTCAGCGGCGCCTGGAGGCGCGCCGGGGAGTATTGGGTCATGATCCCGGCGCTGCCCTTGCCGCAGATCACGCCGCGATTGACCGGATGGTCCGGATTGCCCTCGATGTAGCGGACCCGGCCATCCTTCAGATGGACTTTGATGCCGCAGCGGCAGGCGCACATGTAGCAGGTGGTGGTCTTCACCGCGTCGCCGATGGGCTGCTGCGTTTCAACCCGGTCGCCCTGACCGGTCATGCGCGGCGGCAGGTGGGTATCTGGCATGCGGCTTGGTCCCCCTTGCCGGGCATTGTTGCGAAGCCCGGGCGCCACGGGAAGCCCCACCCGGATCGACACAGGGGTTGGGGGGGCGGAAGGCGCTGGAAGCGGGCGGTGGGAGGGCCTAGGGATTACCGCGGCGCAGACGGTAACACCGAGGATGCGATGACCACGCTGACCAGCAAGGGGCAGGTGACGATTCCGAAGCGGGTGCGCGACCATCTGCGGCTGGAACCGGGCAGCCAGGTGGTCTTCGACCTGGCATCGGACGGGCATGTCGTCATCAGCCGGGCGGATGCCCCGCCGGCGAAGGGGAACCGCTTCCAGCGCTTCCGGGGCGTGGCCGGGCCGGGGCTGAGCACCGACGAGATCATGGCGCTGATGCGTGGCGAGGAGGACTGACCTGGCCACCTTGGTGGACAGCCGCGTCCTGCTCGACCTGCTGACCGACGATCCGCGCTGGGCCGCCTGGTCGGCCGCGATGCTGGAGCAGGCGGCGACGGCTGGCCCCATCGGCATCAACGACGTCATCGATGCCGAGATCTCCGTCCGCTTCGCGGTGCCGGAGGCGCTGGACGCCTTCCTGGCCGATGCCGGCGTGGCGCGCCTGCCGATGTCGGGGCCGGCGCTGTTCCTGGCGGCGCGGGCGCATGCGCGCTATCGGGCGCGGGGCGGCACGCGCAGCGGCGTCCTGGCGGATTTCTGCATCGGCGCGCAGGCCGCGGTGGAGGGCTGGTCCCTGCCCCTGCTGACCCGCGATACGCGGCGCTATCGCAGCGCTTTCCCGGGCCTGGATCTCATCGCGCCCGAGGGTTCGGAATCAAGCCCCTGAGGCGCCGCCTCAGTTCCGCGGCAGCCGTGCCTGCCCCGGCGCGTCCGGGTTCTGGGCGCGGTGGCGCAGCAGGTGGTCGGCCAGCACCAGGGCCAGCATCGCCTCCCCCACCGGCACGGCGCGGATGCCGACGCAGGGGTCGTGGCGGCCCTTGGTCAGCACCTCGGCATCCTGGCCGAAGCGATCCACGGATTGCCGCGGGGTCAGGATGGAACTGGTCGGCTTCACCGCGAAGCGGGCGACGATGGGCTGGCCGGTGGAGATTCCGCCCAGGATGCCGCCGGCATGGTTGGAGCCGAACAGCACCTGGCCATCCGGGCCCATCCGCATCTCATCCGCATTGCCCTCGCCGGACAGCGCCGCCGCGGCGAAGCCGTCGCCGATCTCCACGCCCTTGACCGCGTTGATGCTCATCAGCGCGGCGGCGAGGTCCGCATCCAGCTTGCCATAGATCGGCGCGCCGAGGCCGGGGGGCACGCCCTCCGCCACAACCTCCACCACCGCGCCGAGCGAGGAGCCGGATTTGCGGGCGGCGGTCAGCCGGGTTTCCCAGCGGGCAGCAGCCTCGGGGTCCGGGCAGAAGAAGGGGTTCTGGTCCACCTGCGCCCAGTCGAAGCGACCGCGGTCAACGTCGTCGCCACCCATGTTCACCAGGGCGCCGCGGATGGTCACGCCCTCCAGCACCTTGCGCGCGACGGCGCCGGCAGCGACCCGCATGGCCGTCTCCCGCGCCGAGGACCGGCCGCCGCCGCGATAGTCGCGCACGCCGTATTTCAGCTCATAGGTCAGGTCCGCATGGCCGGGACGGAACCGGTCCTTGATCTCCCCGTAATCCTTGCTGCGCTGGTCCGTGTTCTCGATGTGCAGCGCGATGGGGGTGCCGGTGGTCACGCCTTCGAAGGTGCCGGAGAGGATGCGGACGGCATCGGCTTCCTGGCGCTGGGTCACGAATTTGGACTGGCCGGGGCGGCGGCGGTCCAGGAAGGGCTGGATATCCGCTTCCGTCAGCGCCAGCCGCGGCGGGCAGCCATCCACCACGCAGCCGATGGCCGGGCCGTGGGATTCGCCCCAGGTGGTGACGCGGAACAGGTGGCCGAAGGTGTTGTGGCTCATGCGGGTCTCAGCGCGCCGCCAGGTCGCAACGGAGCCCCAGCGCGCGGGTCTCCGGGGTGGGGCGCACGGTGCGCGTGCGCACCGAGTCCGGTTGGCAGAGGCCGTCCCTTTGCAGCACGAGCGCCTGGCCAGCCGTGGTCATCGCCACATCAAGCCGGCTGCCCGGTGGGCATCGGTGCCGCGCCACATCGGCGGTCACCTCCGCCGCGCTGCGCAGCGGCGTGTAGCCGGAGGCGGCGCAGGATGGCGGCTGCTGCGCCATGGCCAGCCCCGGCAGCAGGCCCAGCAGCATGGCGGCAAGGCGGTGTCGCATCCTGTCGGCCTCCGGCTCAGACCGTCGCGATATCCGGCGCGTCCGGGTTCTTCATGCCGACGATGTGGTAGCCGCAATCCACATGGTGCACCTCGCCCGTCACGCCGGAGGACAGGTTGGACAGCAGGTACAGCCCCGCCCCGCCCACATCCTCGATCGTCACGTTCCGCTCCAGCGGCGCGTTGTACTGGTTCCACTTCAGGATGTAGCGGAAATCGCCGATGCCGCTGGCGGCCAGCGTCTTGATCGGCCCGGCCGAGATCGCGTTCACCCGGATGCCGGAGCGGCCGAGGTCGGCCGCCATGTAGCGCACGCTGGCCTCCAGCGCCGCCTTGGCCACGCCCATGACGTTGTAGTGCGGCGTCACGCGCTCCGCGCCCAGATAGGACATGGTGAGCAGGGACCCGCCCGGCTTCATCAGCGGCACGGCGCGCTGCGCCACGCTGACGAAGGAATAGACCGAAATGTCCATCGCCTGCAGGAAGGCGCCGCGCGGCGTGTCCATGTAGCGGCCGCGCAGGAACTGCTTGTCGGCGAAGCCGATGGCGTGCACCAGGAAGTCGATGCCGCCCCATTCGGCGCCCAGCCGGCTGAACACCGCATCTACGCTGGCATCGTCCGTCACGTCGCAGGGCAGCACCAGGCTGCTGCCGATGCTCTCGGCCAGCGGCCGCACCCGGCGCTCCAGCGCCTCCCCCTGGTAGGTGAAGGCGATCTCGGCGCCCTGGGCGGCAAGCGACTGCGCCACGCCCCAGGCGATGGAGCGGTCATTCGCCACGCCCATGATCACGCCGCGCTTGCCCGCCATCAGCGTACCCGTGGGCACACCCGTGCTGGCGGCTTCGGACGGAACGTCGTCTGGCATGGATGGGGGGCACCGGAGGCTGGTTGCGGAGGCCTGAGCGGGATGGCACATGCCCTTGCCACGGGCAAGGGGCCTCACACCTGTCGGGCGGCCCGCGGACAGGAGTAGCCCAGTTGGACGCCCACGACCCGATCGCCGAGTTCGAGGCCTGGATGGCCGAGGCGGCGCAGAGCGAACCCAATGACCCGAACGCCGTCTGCCTGGCCACCGCCACGCCGGAAGGCCGGCCATCCGCGCGCATGGTGCTGCTGAAGGACGTCGATCCGCGAGGCTTCGTCTTCTACACCAACCTGGAAAGCCGGAAGGGCCAGGAACTGGCGGGCAACCCCTTCGCCGCGCTGTGCTTCCACTGGAAGACCCTGGCGCGGTCCGTGCGGGTGGAAGGGCGGGTGGAGGCGGTGAGCGCGGCGGAGGCCGATGCCTACTACGCCTCCCGCGCCCGCGGCTCGCGCATCGGCGCCTGGGCCAGCCGGCAATCGCGCCCGCTGGAATCCCGCTTCGCGCTGGAAAAGGCGGTGGCGGAGCAGACGCTGCGCTTCGGCCTGGGGGAGATCCCCCGACCGCCGCACTGGTCCGGCTTCCGGCTGCTGCCGGACCGCATGGAATTGTGGCGCGACATGCCCTTCCGCCTGCACGAACGCCGGGTTTTCCACCGCGACGGCGCCGGCTGGCGGATCGAGATGCTGTACCCCTGACCGGAGGCCCAGCAATGGCCATCCCCGACAGCCAGGCGGAGGCCGCTGCCCTGTTGCGCCGCCTGGCCGGCGGTGGCGACCCGATCGAGACGCATATCTCCGCCATCTTCATCGGCGCCGACACGGTGTGGAAGCTGAAGAAGGCGGTGCGGCTCGGCTTCCTGGATTTTTCGGATCTCGCCGCGCGGGCACATTTCGCCCGGCGGGAATTGGCGCTGAACCAGCCGCATGCGCCGGGGCTGTACCGGGACGTGGTGCCGATCACCCGCGGGCCGGCCGGGCTGGCGTTGAATGGCGAGGGTCCGCCGGTGGAATGGGTGCTGCGCATGGCGCCCGTCCCGCCCGGGGATTTCCTGGACGCGATCGCCCGCCGCGGCGCGCTGGCGCCGGCGCTGCTGGACGGCATGGCGGATGCCGTGGCGGCGCTGCACCAGGCGGCGCCGCCCGCCCCGCCCGGCTTCGACGCGCCCGGCGCCGCCGGCCGCGTGCTGGACGGCAATATCCGCGATTGCCTGGCCAATGGCCTGGCGGAGGCGCGTGTCCGGGCGCTGGGCGGCGCGATGCGGGCGCGGCTGGACGCGCTGGCCCCGCTTCTGGCAGCCCGCGCCACGGCGGGGCGGGTGCGGCGCTGCCATGGCGATCTGCATCTGGGCAATCTCTGCCTCTGGCAGGGCCGCCCCACCCCCTTCGACGCGCTGGAATTCGACGAGGCGCTGGCCACCACGGATACCGGCTACGACCTCGCCTTCCTGCTGATGGACCTTTGCCAGTTCGGCCAGCGTGCGGCGGCGAACCGGGTGATGAACCGCTACCTGGGGCGAAGTGGCGATGTCGGCCTGCTGGCGCCGCTCGGCTTCTGGATGGCCCTGCGCGCCATGGTGCGGGCGCATGTCGCGGCACGCCGCGGCGATGACGGCATGGCCTATCTGGCGGCGGCGGAGGGCTTCCTGGCCCCGTCCCCGCCGCGGCTGGTGGCCATCGGCGGGCTGCAGGGCACCGGCAAGACCTGGCTGGCGCGGGCCCTGGCCCCCGACCTCGGCGCCGCCCCCGGCGCGTTGCACCTGCGCACGGATGAGACGCGCAAGCGCCGCGCCGGCCTGCCGCCGGAGGCGCGGCTGCCGGCGGAAGCCTATGCCGAGGCCGAAAGCCGCGCCGTGCATGCCGAGATCTTCGCCGCCGCGCGCCAGGCGCTGGCCGCCGGGCACAGCGTCGTGCTGGATGCCGTCTTCCTCGACCCCACGCTGCGCGCGGCGGCGGAATCGGCGGCGGCGCCGCATCCCTTCACCGGCTTCTGGCTGGCCGCGCCGCTCGACCTGCTGCGGGAGCGGGTGGCGCGGCGCAGTGCCGAGGGCACCGATGCATCGGATGCCACGGTGGCGGTGCTGGAGCAGGCGGCGCGGGCCGACCCGGGTGCGATCGGCTGGCAGGTGCTGGACGCGACCGCGCCGTTGACACCCGCAAGGGCCACGCTGGCCTTACACCCCGGAACTGGGGCATAAAGTTGCCGGGAAGGCTTCAAAACCCTGGATGAAGGAGAGGCGCGATGGCCTATCGCCGCCTGTTGCTGCCGTTGACCGGGACCGCTGCCGGGGAGGCCGCCTTGGCCACCGGCCTGATGGTCGCCCGGATCTGGAGCGCGCATCTGCATTGCCTGCATGTGCGGGTCGATGCGCGCGACGTTGCGCCGCTGGCCGGGGAGGGCCTGTCCGGCGCCATGATCGAGGAGATGATGGCGGCCACGGAACGCGAGAGCGGGGAGCGTGCCGGCCGCGTGCGCGCCCTGTTCGAACGCTTCACCGCCACCCATGGCGACCTGACCATGGCCGCGAACCCGGACACGGCGCTGAAGGTGCCGGGCGTCACCCTGTCCTTCGAAGCCATTGCGGGGCGGGAGGAGGACATCGTCGCCCAGCAGTCGCGGCTGTACGACATGGCGGTGGTGCCGCATCCGGAGGCGGATGAGGATGTCTCCTCCTCCGACGCGCTGCATGCGGTGCTGTTCGATTCCGGCCGGCCGGTGCTGATCGCGCCGCGCACGGCGCCGGCCGTCATCGGCTCGCGCGTCTGCATCGCCTGGAACGGCAGCGCCGAAAGCGCGGCGGCGGTGGCCGCGGCGCTGCCCTGGCTGCACCGCGCCCAGGCCGTGCGCATCCTGCATTCCGACGACTACCAGCGCCGCGGCCCCGCCGCGGAGGGCATCCAGGCCTATCTGCGCTGGCACGAGATCGATGCGGAACTGTTCCCCTTCAAGTCGCAGACGCGGGAGGTCGGCGCCGGGCTGCTGGGCGCGGCGCGCGACTTCGGCGCCGACCTGATGTGCCAGGGCGCCTACAGCCATTCCCGGCTGCGCCAGCTCATCCTCGGCGGCGTCACCCGGCATGTGCTGGAGAATGCCGAGATCCCGATCCTGATGTGCCGCTGAGGCAGTTCAGGCCGCGGGCAGACGCTCCACCGCCGTCAGCAGGCAGCCGGGCCGGGCGGTGTGGATGTTGACCCGGTGGGTGCGCGGGTCGTCCAGCGCGCGGGCCAGGGGGGCGGCCACGTCCGCGCCCTCCGTCACCTGGCCGAGGTCGTACAGGCACAGCCCGTCGGCGTCATAGGCGCGGACCGAGACCAGGCCGTTGGCCAGCACGGTCGGGGCGATGGCGTCCGCCGCCTCGAAGCGGGGGCAGTCGGCGGCCTCGGCGTGCAGGAAGATCGGGCTCGGCGTCCAGTAGACGCCGAGCGGGAAGGGCAGGTCGTAGCTGCCCAGCAGCATCGCCTCGCCCACCTGGCCCAGCCGCAGGCAGTGCCGGCAGGGGAAGCCCGGGCCGTCGACAAGCCGGCGGATCAGCGCGTTGCCGCGATCGTCCTGGCCAGTCTGCCGCCAGCGCGTGGCGGTGGCCTCGGGGATCGGGGTGCAGCGGAATCGGGTCATGTGCGGTCTCCTTCGATGGGACCATGCTGGGCGCCATGGCCCGGCGCCCGCCATCCGACGGTTGCGCCGCAATGCCGTGCCATTCACCGGCTGAATGAGGCCGATCCGCGCGCCCCCGCTGCGCCCGGGCCGGCAACACCCTATCTGCGCCCTCGACAAACGGTTGCGGGGCCCCCTGGCCCGGCACAGCGGGAGACAGAACGATGATCGACGTCCGACCCTTCGCCAGCCTCGGCGGCGCTGACCATGGCTGGCTCAAGGCGAAGCATCATTTCTCCTTCGCCAACTACCACGATGCGGGGCGCATGAACTGGGGCCGCCTGCGCGTCTGGAACGATGACGAGATCGCCCCCGGCACCGGCTTCGATGCGCATCCGCACCGCGACATGGAAATCATCACCTATGTCCGGGAAGGCGCCATCACGCATCGCGACAATCTGGGCAATGAGGGCCGCACCGGCGCGGGCGACGTGCAGATCATGTCCGCCGGCACCGGCGTGGTGCACGCCGAATACAACCTGGAGCCGGAGACGACGAAGATCTTCCAGATCTGGATCATGCCGGACAAGCGCGGCGCCAAGCCGAACTGGGGCGCCAAGACCTTCCCCAAGGCTGCGCGCGACGCGGCCTTCGAGGTCCTGGCCTCCGGCCGCCCGGCGGATGCCGGCCAGGGTGCCCTGTCGCTGAACGTCAACGGCGCGGTGATGGCCGCGACCCTGGCCAAGGGGCAGACGCTGGAACAGGCGCTGGCGCCGGGCCGCGCCGCCTATCTGGTGGTCGCCAAGGGCGCGGCCACGGTGAACGGCGCGGCGCTGGGCACCCGCGATGGCGCCGGCATCGTGGATGAGGACGCCATCCGCATCACGGCGGAGGAAGATGCGGAACTGGTGCTGGTCGAGGTGGCGAAGGAATAACCTGGCTAGCGCCCCGGGGCGGTGGATCCGCCCCGGGGCCGATGCCACGGCGCCGCTTGTCTCATACGGCTAGATTTTGGGCATTGATTTATCATTCGTTGCGCGCACTTATCCGGCAGGCCGCGACCAGACGGTCGCGGTGTCCCAGGAGAGCGTCTGCATGCTTGTCGATGTTGTTAATATCAGCCGGTTCCAACCAGATGGCTTCACGGTCATCCTCCCGGTCTGGCTGTTCACCACCGGGCCGCTGCAGGCTGTTTCGGTCCAGGTCGAGGATTGGGGCGATGGCGTGTCGGAGACGCTCACGCCGGCCTTTCCGAGCTTCGCCTTCACCGCGACCCATTCCTATGCGCCGGAGCCCGGCCAGCCGCTGCTGGTCGATGGCGTCGCCAGCTTCACCGCCAACCTGCTCGACCCGCCCGGCGCGACGGAGCGGGAACAGGTCACGGTGCATCTGAGCCCGGACATCGCCACGCCGCAGGACCGCGACGAGCGCGACGATTTCCGCAGCCTGGTCGTCACCGGCGCCGGCAACGACACGCTGATCGGCGGCGGGCAGCGCGACACGGTCGAATCCGGCGAGGGTGCCGACCGCGTGCTGGGCATGGCCGGTGCGGATCTGATCCGTGGCGAGGGCGGCAACGACACGCTGATCGGCGGCGCCGGCAACGACAATCTGGAGGGCGGCGAGGGCGATGACCGCCTGGTCGGCGGCTTCGGCGATGATGCGCTGGAGGGCGGCGCCGGCAACGACATCCTGACCGGCGGCGATGGCAACGACTACCTGCAGGGCGCGGAAGGCAACGACAACCTGGTGGGTGGTGCCGGTGGCGACGGGCTCTTCGCCGGTCTCGGCGACGACAAGCTGTCCGGCGGCAACGGCAATGACGACATGGATGGCGGCGACGGCCAGGACGTCCTGGTGGGCGGCGACGGGGACGACAACCTCTATGGCGCCGAGGGCGCCGACACCATCCGCGGCGACGATGGCAATGACGACGTCTTTGCCGGCGCCGGCGACGACCGCGTCCAGGGCAATGCGGGCAACGACTCCGTGCTGGGCGAGGCCGGCAACGACCTGCTGAACGGCGGCGCGGGCAACGACACGCTGGATGGCGGCGACGACCATGACAGCCTCCTGGGCGGCGAGGGCAACGACCTGCTCTATGGTGCTGACGGCAACGACCTGCTGAACGGCCATGCCGGCGTCGACAATCTGTTCGGTGGCGCGGGCGATGACACCATCATCAGCGGCGCCGGGGCCGACACCATCTTCGGCAACAGTGGCGCCGACCTGATCGTGACCGGGGCGGACGGGGACCAGGACGTGTTCGTCTACATCTCGGAGGAGGATGGCGGCGACGTGATCCGCGGCTTCGTGGCCGGGGAGGATGTGGTGCGGCTGTTCATGGGCACGCCGGGCACGCTGGTGGAAGGCGATGGCGCGGTGGCGCAGGCGGCGGAGGCCACGCTGCTGTTCGACACCGCCACGGATTGGCTGAGCTACGACCTGGACGGCACCGGCACCGATTTCGAGGCGGTGCAGATCGTCCGCATCATCGGGCTGGAAAGCGCCGTGGGGAACGTCTTCTTCGGCTGATCTCAGCCGGGCGGCTCCAGCCCGGCCAGCCAGGCGAGTTCGGTGCGCAGCACCCCCACGGGGTCGCGCCCCGGGCCGCCCGAGACCAGCGCCCGGTGGCCACCTTCCAGCACAAGCTGGCGGGCCCCGGGCAGCAGGGCGGAGGCGACCGGCACCAGCCCGTCGCCCGGCCCATGCCCCTCCTTCGCCATCCAGGCGGCGAGCGGCCGGTACATCCCCTCCCGCCAGTCGCGGCCATGGGTGATGGCGCTGGCCAGGGTGGCGACGGGGATCGTCGCCACCAGGGCGGCCACCGCGGGGCCATGGGCGCGCATCCAGCCCTGCCGCGCCGCGCAGGTCAGGTCCCGCAGGCCCCGCCCGGTGCCCAGCCGGGACAGCCGCGCCACATGGTGCACCGCCAGCAGCACCGGCCGCCGCCGCAGGATCAGGTCCGCCACCGGAGAGCCATGGAAGGGCGCCTGCAGGGCGATGAAGCCGCGGCAGCGCGCCGCCATGCCCGGCCGTAGCAGGGCCGAAAGCGCCTCCAGCCCGCCCTTGGAATGGCCGACCAGCAGGCAGGGCGAGGGATCGGCCAGGATGGCGGCGGCGATTCGCCCGGCATTGACGCCGACCGGGGCGGCCGTCGGCAGGTCCACCACCTGCACCGCCAGGCCCAGGCCGCGCAGCCAGGCCAGCTGCCCGCCCATGTAGTCCAGCCCCACCGGCGCCAGCCCCGCCATCACCTCGCCCAGCAGCCCGTAGCACAGCAGCACGCGGCTGCCGGAAAGGGCCTGGGCGAGCGCCGCGTCGGTCATTCCACCGCGACCACCTGCTTGCCGAAGTTGCGGCCGGCCAGCATGCCGATGAAGGCCTGCGGCGCCGCCGCCAGGCCCTGCGCCACATCCTCCTTCCAGTGCAGCCGGCCTTCGCGCAGGTGGCCCAGCATCTCCGCCCGGAAGGCGCCGTAGCGCCTCCAGCCGGTGTCGGAGACGATGAAGCCCTGGATGCGCAGCCGCTTGCGCACCACCGGCCCCAGATTGGGTCCGGGCATGGCGCCGGTGGCGGCGGCACCGGCGGCGGTGTTGTACTGCGCGATCATGCCGCACATCACCATGCGGCCGAAATCGTTCAGCCGCGGGAAGACCGCCGCCTGCACTTCGCCACCCACATTCTCCCAATACACGTCGATGCCTGCCGGGCAGGCGGCATCGAGCTGCGCGTCGAGGTCGCCGCGATGGTCGATGGCGGCGTCGAAGCCCAGCGTGTCCCGCACGAAGGCGCCTTTGGCGGCGCCGCCGGCGATGCCCACCACCCGCGCGCCCCGCAGTTTCCCAAGCTGCCCGGCCACCTGGCCCACGGCGCCGGAGGCGGCGGAGACCACCAGCGTCTCGCCGGCCTTGGGCTGGCCGATATCCTCGAGCCCCACCCAGGCCGTCAGCCCGGGCATGCCGAGCACGCCGAGCGCGGTGGAGGGCGGCGCCTCCGCCGGGTCGATCGGGATCAGCGCCTTGCCCGGCCGCACCGAGAAACCCTGCCAGCCGAAGCCGCCCAGCACCCAGTCGCCTTCCCTGAACCGCGAATCGCGGCTCGCCGCCACCTGGCCCACCGCCTGGCATTCCATGACGCCGCCGAGCGCGACCGGCGCGGCGTAGGATTTCGCGTCGTCCATGCGGCCGCGCTGATAGGGGTCCAGCGACAGGAAACGGTGCCGCACCAGCACCTCGCCCTCGCCCGGCTCGGGCATCGGCGATTCCACCAGGCGGAAATCCTCCGGCACCGGGGCACCCTGCGGCCGGCGGGCGAGCAGGATCTGCGGGTTCTTCATGGTGATGTCCTCCATCGTCTGGCGATGGGCGCGGCGGATGGGCCCATCCGCCGCGCCGATGATGCGGGTCGCTTCGTCGTCAGCGGGGCGAGGATGGGGCCGGGCCGGTGGGGCGCCGCGATCAATCCGCGTCCCGCTCCGCCTCCCGCAGCCAATCCTCCGTGGTCTTCGCCACCGGGCGGGCAGGGCCGGCATAGGGGTCCATCTGCGCATCGGTGGCGGCGAAGGCGCGGCAATCCTCGCACAGCCGCAGCAGCGCAAGCTGCCTTCCGTCGCGGTACATCCAGTGGCCGGTCTCGGCCAGCTTGCGGGTCACCCGGTCGATCTGCGCCTTCACCCCGAAAGGCTTGGCGCAGCGTTCGCAGCAGAAGGGCTCCTCCTGCTTCACCACGCGAAGCTGCGCCGCTTCCGCCGCCAGGTTCAGCCGCGGCGCCAGGGTGATCACCTTCTCCGGGCAGGTGGTGGCGCAGAGGCCGCATTGCACGCAGGCATCCTCCAGGAAGCGCAGCTGCGGCGTTTCCGGATTGGCGGTGAAGGCGCCGGTCGGGCAGACCATGGTGCAGGCCAGGCACAGCGTGCAGCCCTCGGTCGCCACCTCGGCCACGCCGAAGGGGGCCAGCGCCGGCATGGGCAGCACGGCGTCGCGCCGCTCGGCGCCCTCCGCCAGCGCGCGCCCGGCCTGGCGCAGCACCTCCCGCCCCTGGCCCAGCGCGTGGAAGGTGGCGGGGGGGAAGGGCAGGCCGCGACGGGGCAGGGCGGCCAGCGCCTCGCCCAGCGTGAAGGGGTCGTCCGTCTCGATCGCGGCGGCGCGCGGCGCCCCCTGGTCGGGCACGGCGAGGCCCGCCAGCACCGCCTCGGCGTAGTCCAGGTTGCGCAGCACGCCTTCCACGCCATGCCGGCGCCGGGCCGGCAGCAGCAGGCGGATGCGCGCCGCGCCCCAGGCGAAGCCGGCCAGCAGCAGGCCGAGATCCAGCTGCGAGACCTCGTTCACCCGCAGCGGCAGCACCCGCGCCGGCAGGCCATCGCCCTGCCGGGCCAGGGCGTCCACCAGCGCCTCCCCCACCGCATCCACCACCAGCAGCACCGGCGCTTCCCCGCCCGCCTCGCGATAGGTCAGCAGCAGGGTGCGCAGGCGGCGGGCCAGGGCGGTGGAAGGCGGCAGGGCGTAGCTGGCGGCGCCGGTCGGGCAGATGGCGGCGCAGGCGCCGCAGCCGGCGCAGATCTCCGCCGAGATCACCACATGATTGCCCACGCCGACGCCCGACGGCGCGACGGAGGGGGTGATGGCGCCGGTCGGGCAGAGATCGAGGCAGCGGGTGCAGGCGACGCGCCGGTTGCGCGCATGGGCGCAGAGGCCGGCGTCGAAGGTCACGAAGCGCGGCTTCTCGAAGCGGCCGACCAGCCCTTCCGCCGCCACCAGGGCGCGTACCACCGCGGCGGCATCGGCCGGGTCGGCGCGCAGATAACCCTGGCGAAGCTCGCCGGCCGGGAACAGCGGCGCGCCGCCGGTCAGGTCCAGCAGGATGTCGCAGCGGCTGAGCGCGCCGTCCCGCCGGGGGCCCCACTCATAGGCGGCGCGGGAAGATGGGCGCGGCATGGCGTGGCCATCCACCACCACCTCGAAGCCGCCAAGCCAGCCGGTGGCGGCGCGGGCGCGGCCGCGGGCGACGGGGAAATCCGCGGCGCGCAGCGGCTGCACCGGCTCCCGCCCATCCAGCAGCACGGTCACGTCCAGCGTCGCCGCCAGGCGTTCGGCGGCGGCCAGGGCCACCGCGTCGCAGCCCAGCACCAGCGTCACCCCCTGGCTTTCCAGCGGCACCAGCGGCGTGGCGGGCATCGGCACCGCGGCGGCGGCGATCAGCGCGGCCATCTTCGGGCCCGCCGCGCGGCCCTCGGCGGACCAGCCGGCCGTCTCCCGCAGATTCACGAAGTCCAGCGCGCCGGCGAAGCCCGCCGCCTCCGCCTCCTGCCGGAACAGCGGCGCCTGGGCGGTGCAGGCGACGGTGACGGCGGAAGGCGCCTCCCCCAGCGCGGCGAGGAAGCGGTCGAGCTGCGACTGGCAGAGCTGTTCCGCCAGGCGCGGCGCCCCGCCGGCGCAGCCGCGCGCGATGGCGCGGCCATCCAGCGCCATGGTGTCCTCGCAGCTGCAGACGAAGGTGATCGGCGTCCTGGTCATCCGGCTCCCGGTGGCCCTGTTTGCGGCCCTGTCCCCCGCATATATGCCCCGGATCGCGCCCTTGCGAGCACCCGCCCGGAAACGCCGTGTCCCAGGACCTGCCCGACCTGCCCAGCGCCTTCACCCCCGTGGTCCGGCTGCGCGAAGGCGGCGATGCGCTGCGCCGCGCCATCGCCCTTGCCCCGCGCCACGGCGCCGGCACGCTGGCCTGGGTCGCCTCCGCCGCACGGATCGAGGCGGCGGTGGTGCTGGAGCCGGAGATGCCACTGGCCGCCGCCCGCGCCGCGGTCTTCGCCGCCGCCAGCGCGCTTGCCGATGCGCTGGGCGCCTATGGCCCGCCGGAAGCCGCGATCAGCTTCGGCTGGCCGGCCACCATCCGCATCAATGCCGGCCGCATCGGCCAGGCCCGCCTCGCCTGGCCGCCCGGCACGGCGGAGGACGCGGTGCCGGACTGGCTGGTGGTGGGGGTGGAGGCGCGGCTGTCCTTCCCCGCGGGGTGGGAGGCCGGGCACGGCCTGCAGCAGACCGCGCTGCATGAGGAAGGCTGGCTGGCGGAAGACGCCTCGGCCGCCGATCTCACCGCCGCCTGGGCGCGGCATCTGATGGCCGGGCTGGCGGAATGGCAGGCGCCCGGGCCGCAGGGCGGCTTCCCCCGGCTGGCCAGCCGCTATCTGGCGCGGCTGGAGCCGGAGGCCGGGATGGGCGCGGCGCGGCTTGGCCTGGACCCCGCCTCCGCTGCCCTGGTGCTGGAGGCCGGGGGCACCCGCCGCCTTCTGCCCCTGGCCGAAGCCCTGGCCCAGGCCGCATGATGCACGCCATGACGCACCGCCTGCCGCGCACCCTGCGCCTCGACCCCTCGGACACCGTGATCTTTGGCACGGCGGCGGAGCCCGGCGAATGGGCAGTGCCCGGCGGCTTCGAATTCTGGGACGAGGCGCCGGAGGCACTCTCCGGCCGGCGCCGTCAGGCCTTCCGCGGCGGCTTTCTCGGCCTCTCCAGCTTCGGCTGGTCCACCCTGGTCGAGGTGGCGGAGGCCACGGCCGAGGAACGCGCCGCGGCGCTGGCCCGGCTGGCGCGGCACATCCTGACCCGCCACGGCGCGCCGGATGCAGCCGCCGCCGAGGCCGCGGCGCGGGAGGAGCTGGATTTCGCCGCCAGCCTCTGCAACCACCCCCTTGGCACCGTGCTGGCGCTGAGCCGCGGCGTGGAGGAGGGCGCGGTGCGCGAACGCTTCCGCACCCTGCACCGCCGCGCCGGCACCGGGCTGGAGGGCCTGCCGGTGTTTGCCCTGGTGGAGACCGACGCCCCGGAGCCGGACCGGCCGGACCTGGCCGCCCTGGCGCGAGGCGGCACGCCATGAACGCCCCGGCAGGGCTCGCCCCCGGTGATTTCTGGGTCGCCAGCGGGCATCATCTCTGCGACCGCGACGCGGCGGGCCGCATCCACGCCACGCCGGATCTCTGGCGCGCCTTCTGCGCGCGGCCGGAGCTGGTGCCGCCCGAGGAAGCCTGCCCGGCGGAACGCGCCCTGCACGCCGCCCTGCTGGCGGAGCCGTTGCGGGCGGTATCCCCTGCCGATCTGGCAGCTTTGGCCGACCCCGATGCGCGGGAGAACTTTGCCGTCTACCTCGGCTTCCGCGACCGGGTGCGGGCGCAGCCGAGCCTGGAGGCCGCCTGGCTGGCATTGTACCGGGAGGGCGTGGCGGGCATCCCGCCGATCTTCCTGCAGATGCTGACCCACCTGGTGGCCCGCGCGGCGCTGGAGGGGGTGGAGGATTCCTTCACCCTGCGCGCCGCGGAGCTGTTCTTCCGCCCGCAGCGCGCCGCCATCCACCAGGGCGCGCTGCTGCTGGCGGACCAGGAGGTGGTGGACAACCGCAGTGCCGATGGCGGCTTCGGCCCGCTCGGCCAGTTGCTGGCGGAAGCCGGCTCCCCGCCGCGGGAGGTGGAGCTGGACGTGCTCTCGGAGGAGAATGCGGCGCTCTATCGCGGCCGGTCGGATGCGCATGACCTCGCGCTCGACATCGCCGAGAACCGCCCCGGCCAGCACGGGCTGGCCCGCGCGCTGGAAGCCTTCATCGGCCATGTGATCGGGGAACGGGTGGCGATCCGCCCGGTGCCGGTGATCGAGGATCGCCACTGGACCTGGCATGTCGGGCTGGATGCGGAAGCCACCGGCATCGCCAACGACCTGTGGCAGGGGAAGAAGGTGAAGCAGGCGCGGCTGGCGCGCATCCTCTGGCTGGGCGTGCTGGAATTTGCCGAAGCCTCGCGGGTGCTGCCGCGCCTGGCCGGGAAGCCGGTGTACCTGGCGCTGGCGATGGATGCGGCGCAGCTGGTGCGGATGAAGCCACAGAACCTGGTCACCGGCCTGCCGCTGCGCCCGAAGCAGGACGGCGCCTGATGCGCGCGCACAACCCGGAAAGCCTGTTCATCCCGCTCGCCGTGCTGGTGGAACGCCGCCCCGGCGTGACCCGCTGGGCGGAGGAGGTGTGGCGCGCCATCGAGGTGCTGGAGGAAGCGCCTGCCATCCCGCCCTGGACCCTGCTGCGGCAGGAGCCGGGCCGGTCGGTGTTCTTCGCCGGGGTGGGGGATGTGGCGCTGCACCCGACGGACACCGACAATTACCGGCATAATCTGGCCTCCGCCCAGCCGCTGGTCTGGGCGCTGCTGCGCCCGGCGGAGACGCCGCCGGGCCTCATGTTGCACAGCGTCACCGCCGACCCGGGGGAGGCGCATCTGCACGCCGATGTGGGGCAGGACCTGCTCGAATCGCTGCCCATGCCGCCCGGGCTGCGGGCGACGATGGAGGCCTTCTGCGCCCGCCACCACAAGGAACGCGGCTTCTGGAAGCGTCGGCGCGACCAGGCGGACCCGGAGGCGCTGGCGCATCGCAGCCGCATCGCGGAGCCGGAGGAATGACCGCAGGAACGCGTGGGGAGGCGGATGGCTTCCTCAGCCGCTGGTCCCGCCTGAAGCGCAGCCCGCCCCGCGCGCCGGAGCCGGTGCCTGAGCCGGCGCCTGAGGCCGTCGCCGAGGCCACGCCGCTGGCCGAGGCGGTGGCCGTGCCGGTCGAACCGGTGGCCGACCTCGACCTGCCGGCGCTGCCCCCGATCGAGGCGCTGACGGAGGCGAGCGACATCACCGCCTTCCTCCGCCCCGGCATCCCGACGGCGCTGCGCAGCGCGGCGCTGCGGCGCATGTGGTCGCTGGACCCGGCGATCCGGGATTTCATCGGCCCGGCGGATTATGCCTGGGATTTCAACGATCCCGCCGGGATGCCCGGCGGATTCGCGCTGGACCTCGGTGGCGATGTGAAGACGTTGCTGGCCCAGGCGATCGGCACGCCGGAGCCCCGGGCGCCGGAGCTTGCGGTGCCCGACCCCGTGGCGCCGCCGCAGGACGAAGCCGCGCCGCTGTTGGCGGAGGCCGCGCCGCCGCAGGAGGAACCCTTGGCGCTGCCGCCGGAGGAACCGGCGGCGGAGGAGGAGGACCAGCCGCCGCCGCGGCGCCGGCATGGCAGCGCGCTGCCCGCCTGACGCTGCTGCCGAAGCTCTCGGGAATGTTCAGCTCCTGGTTTTGCCATCGCCTCTAGGCTGTGGCGTTCCCTGGATATGAGCAGCATGGACCGACCCGACCTGGCCCGTTCCGAATTGGCGCGCCTGGGCGCCGACCTGGTGGTGAACCCCCGGCTCTGCGCGCGGCTGGCGGCCGCGCTGGCGCCGGATGCCCCGCCCGGCGTTGCCGCCGGCCTGTTTCGCGCCGCCGGCTATGCCATCGACCCCGCCTCGCTCGGCGCGCGGCCGGAGGCTGAGGCCGGATCGGACGGGGCCGCCGGCGACTGACCTCCCGCCGGGCCAATTGCGAGCGATTCTCATCCATTTTTCAAACGCTTGCATCCGCCCCGGCTTTGCGCTTCGCTGGTCGCCCGGCGCGTGTCGGATGGGGCTGGGGAGCCCCCCGCGCGGTGCCGCAACCCGGTGAATGCCGGAAATGGCCTCAGGATGACGGAAACGCAGGACGCTGCCGCGGCCGGCCCGCCCCGCGCGGGCCACACCCCGCTTGATCTCGACCCGGTGGATGCCGAGCGCGCGCGGCTGTTCGCGCTGCTCGGCCGGCTCCTCGGTGCCGCGCCCGATGCCGGGCTGCTGATCCGGATGCGCGCCCTGGCCGGCACGAGCGGGGAGCTGGGCGGGGCCTATGCCGCCCTCGCCCGGGCTGCCGGCGCGACGCGGGCCGAGGCGGCGGAGCGGGAGTTCTTCAACCTGTTCATCGGCGTCGGCCGGGGCGAGTTGCTGCCCTATGCCAGCTACTACCTGACCGGCTTCCTGCATGAACGTCCGCTGGCCGATCTGCGCGGCGACCTCGCCTCGCTCGGGATCGAGCGGGCCGAAGGCGTGGCGGAGCCGGAGGATCACATCGCCTTCCTGTGCGAGGCCTATGCCGGGCTGCTGGCCGGGGCCTTCGCGGTGGAGCCGGATGCCGCGGCGGGCTTCTTCGCACGCCACCTCCGGCCCTGGGCGGCGCCTTTCTTCGCCGATCTGGAAAAGGCCCAGATGGCGGATTTCTACAAGGCGGTCGGGCGGCTCGGCCGCGTGGCCGTGGAGATCGAGGCCGCGGCAGCGGATCTGCCCGCCTGATGACAGGGAGTTGCCAGGGATGAGCGAACAAGGCACCGAAAGGCCCGTGCGCCGGGGTTTCCTGAAGGCCATCGGCCTCGGGGCCGCCGTCGCGACCCCCGCCTTGGCCCAGCGCGCGGACAGCGTGCCGGCCGGGGAGGCCCGCAAGGAGAACCAGGCCCAGCGCGTCGCCGCCCGCTACAAGGCGGATTCGGCGGATGTGCAGGCCTTCTACCGCACCAATCGCTACGAATGAGCCGCATCCGGGGGGGCACGCCAGAATGCTGATCAAGCGCTCCGAGGGCCGCGCCGCGCGGCAGCGGCTTTCCGCCGCCTATCAGGGGCTTTCATCCGGCGGGCTCGACCGCCGCAGCTTCCTCCGCCAGGCCGGCTTCGCCGGGGCGGGGCTGGCCGCGCTGGGAGGGCTCGGCGCGTCCCGCGCGCAGGCCGCCGGCGCGGCCATGGGCGTGCACGACCATGCGAAGCCGGTGCAGCGCATCAAGAACATCTGCACCCATTGCTCGGTCGGCTGCACCGTCACGGCGGAAGTGCAGAACGGCGTCTGGGTGGGGCAGGAACCCACCTGGGCCAGCCCGATCAACCGCGGCACGCATTGCGCCAAGGGCGCTTCGGTGCGGGAACTGGTGCATGGCGACCGCCGCCTGAAATACCCAATGAAGCTGGTGGGCGGCCAGTGGCAGCGCCTGTCCTGGGACGTGGCGCTGTCCGAGATCGCCGAGAAGATGATGACGATCCGGCAGGAATCCGGGCCGGACAGCATGTTCCTGCTGGGCAGCGCCAAGTTCTCGAACGAGGGCGCCTACCTGTTCCGCAAGTTCGCCGCCTTCTGGGGCACCAACAGCGTCGACCACCAGGCGCGCATCTGCCACTCCACCACGGTGGCCGGCGTGGCCAATACCTGGGGCTATGGCGCGCAGACCAATTCCTACAACGACATCCGCAATTCCAAGACCATGATCATCATGGGCGGGAATCCGGCGGAGGCGCATCCGGTCAGCCTGCAGCACGTGCTGTCGGGCAAGGAGCGCAACCGGGCGAACCTGATCGTCATCGATCCGCGCTTCACCCGCACCGCCGCCCACGCCAATGAATATGTCCGCATCCGCCCGGGCACCGACATCCCCATCATCTGGGGCATGCTGCACCACATCTTCGCCAACGGGTGGGAGGACAAGGACTTCATCGCGAGCCGCGTCTACGGCATGGACCAGATCCGCGCCGAATGCGCGAAATGGACGCCGGAGGAGGTGGAGCGGGTCACCGGCGTGCCCGGCGCCCAGCTGAAGAAGGTGGCGGAAGCCTTCGCGACGCAGAAGCCCTCCACCCTGATCTGGTGCATGGGTGCGACGCAGAAGACGGTGGGCACGGCCAATGTCCGCGCCTTCTCCATCCTGCTGCTGGCCACCGGCAATGTCGGCAACAATGGCGGCGGCGCGAACATCTTCCGCGGCCATTGCAACGTGCAGGGCGCCACCGATTTCGGCCTCGATGTCACCTCGCTGCCCGCCTATTACGGGCTGGACCAGAATGCCTGGCGGCACTGGTCCCGGGTCTGGGGCGTGTCCTACGACAGCATGGTGGCGCGCTTCGACAGCGCCGCGATGATGGGCACGCCCGGCATCCCCACCACCCGCTACTTCGATGCGGTGACCCTGCCCAAGGACCAGATCCAGCAGCGCGACCGCCTGCGCGGCATGCTGGTGGTGGGCCATGGCGGCAACACCGTCACCCGCATGCCGGAAGCGGTGAAGGGGCTGGAGGCGCTGGACCTGCTGGTGGTGGCGGACCCGCACCCCACCACCTTCGCCGTGCTGTCGAACCGCAAGGAGAACACCTACCTCCTTCCCGCCAGCACGCAGTTCGAATGCGACGGCAGCCGCACCGCCTCCAACCGCTCCCTGCAATGGGGCACGCGGGTGGTGGCGCCGCTGTTCGAATCGAAGACCGACTACGAGATGATGTACCGCCTGGCCGGCGCGCTGGACGGTGCGGCGGAACGGAAGGGCATGCCCGTCCGCTTCCAGGCGGAGATGTTCAAGCCCTACGAGATCCGCGACAACGCGCCGACCGCCGAGAGCATCCTGCGGGAGATCAACCGCGGCGCCATCAGCACCGGCTATTCCGGCCAGTCGCCGGAACGGCTGAAGCTGCACATGGAACACCAGGACAAGTTCGACCTGGTGACCCTGCGCGGCGCCGCCGGCACCCCGGTGGAGAACGAGTTCTACGGCCTGCCCTGGCCCTGCTGGGGCACGCCGGCGATGAAGCACCCGGGCACGCACATCCTCTACAACACCAATCTGCACGTGAAGAACGGCGGCGGCACCTTCCGCGCCCGCTTCGGCGTGGAGCGGGAAGGCCAGACGCTGCTGGCCGAGGGTTCCTACTCCCTGGGGTCGGAGCTGACGGATGGCTACCCGGAATTCACCGTGGCGGTGCTGAAGCGCCTCGGCTGGTACGAGGAGCTGACCGAGGCCGAGCGCGGCTGGATCGAGGCCAATGGCGGCACCTTCTCCTGGGCCACCGACCTGTCCTGCGGGATCATCCGCGTGGCCATGGAACATGGCTGCGTGCCCTACGGCAACGCCAAGGCGCGCGCCGTCGCCTGGAACCTGCCGGACCCGGTGCCGGTGCACCGGGAGCCGATCTACACGCCGCGCACCGACCTGATCGCGCGCTATCCCACCCTGCCGGACCGCCGCGGCTTCCGCCTGCCGCACCTGGGTGTGTCCGTGCAGAACCGCAGCCACCAGGTCGCCGGCGACTTTCCCATCATCCTCACCTCCGGCCGGCTGGTGGAGTATGAGGGCGGGGGCGAGGAGACGCGCTCCAACAAGTGGCTGGCCGAGCTGCAGCAGGACATGTTCGTGGAGATCAACCCGGCCGATGCCTCGGCCCGGAACATCCGCGACGGCCAGTTCGTCTGGGTCTCGGGGCCGGAGAACAATTCCCGCGCCCGGGTGAAGGCGCTGGTGACGGAGCGCGTCGGCCGCGGCGTGGCCTTCATGCCCTTCCACTTCGCCGGCTGGTTCATGGGCGAGGACCAGCGGAGCAAGTATCCGCAGGGCACGGACCCGATCGTGCTGGGCGAGAGCGTGAATGCCATCACCACCTATGGCTATGATCCGGTGACGTTCATGCAGGAAACCAAGGTCACGCTCTGCCAGATCAGGAGTGCCTAGCCATGGCGCGCATGAAGTTCCTCTGCGACAGCGACCGCTGCATCGAGTGCAACGCCTGCGTCACCGCCTGCAAGAACGAGCATGAGGTGCCCTGGGGCATCAACCGGCGCCGCGTCGTCACCATCAATGACGGCAAGCCGGGCGAGCGCTCCATCTCCATGGCCTGCATGCATTGCACCGATGCGCCCTGCGCCGCGGTCTGTCCGGTCAGTTGTTTCTATACCACGGCGGACGCCATCGTCCTGCACGACAAGGATCTGTGCATCGGCTGCGGCTACTGCTTCTACGCCTGCCCCTTCGGCGCGCCGCAATATCCGCGGGTCGGCAATTTCGGCGGCCGCGGCAAGATGGACAAATGCACCTACTGCGCTGGCGGCCCGCAGCAGGACAACACGGTGGTGGAATACACCCAGTACGGCGCCAACCGCATCGCCGAGGGCAAGCTGCCGCTATGTGCGGAGATGTGCTCCACCAAGGCCCTGCTGGCCGGGGACGGGGAGATGATCGCCACCATCTACCGGGAGCGGGTGCAGATGCGCGGCTATGGCGCCGGCGCCTGGGGCTGGCGAACCGCGTATCGCGAGACGGTGACGGTGTGATGCGCCAGATCCTTCCCACCCTGGCCGTGGCCCTGCTGCTGGCGGCCCCGGCCTTCGCCCAGTCCCAGCCCGGCGCGCCGCCGGCCGGCGCCCCGGCCATCCAGGCCCCGGTGCCCGAGGTCGGCGCCGGCCGCGGCAGCCAGCCCGCCGGCCAGCCGCCGGAAAGCACGGTTCGCGGGGATGTGCCGACCGGCACCCCGGCGCCTGCCGCCGCCGCCGCGCCACAGCCGCGCCAGCCCTCCAACGTGCCGCCCACCCCGGCGCCCTTCAGCGACCGCGGCCAGATTTCAGCCGAGGAGATGGAATTGCAGGCGGCGCTGCGCGGGGAGCGCATCGGCGGCCGCATCAGCATCCCGGACGCCACCGCCGCCACGCTGATCCAGCCGGAAGGCCGGGAATGGCGGGATTTCCACAACCGCACCCTGACGCTGGTCGGCGGCATCGCCGTGCTCGGCATGGTGGCGATCCTGGCACTGTTCTACCTGGCGCGCGGGCGCATCCGCATCGATGCCGGGCCCGCCGGGCGCACCATCCAGCGCTTCAACCTGTTCGAGCGCGTGGCGCATTGGATGACGGCCACCAGCTTCATCGTGCTGGGCCTCACGGGGCTGAACCTGACCTTCGGCCGCTACCTGCTGCTGCCGCTGATCGGGCCGGAAGCCTTCACCGCCTTCAGCCTGTGGGGCAAGATCGCGCACAACTTCCTGGCCTTCCCCTTCACGCTGGGCATCGTGCTGCTGTTCCTGGTCTGGGTGAAGGACAACATCCCCGGCCGGCTGGACTGGGCCTGGGTGAAGGCGGGCGGCGGCTTCCTCAGCCATGGCCACCCGCCGGCGCACCGCTTCAACGCCGGCCAGAAGATGGTGTTCTGGATCACGGTGCTGGGCGGCACGCTGGTCGCCGTTTCCGGCTATGTGCTGATCTTCCCCTTCACCGTCACGGGGATGGAGGGCCAGCAATTGGCGCATACCGTGCACGGGATCCTGTCCGTGCTGATGGTCGCCGCCATGCTGGCGCATATCTACATCGGCTCGCTCGGCATGCAGGGCGCCTTCGACGCCATGGGCAGCGGCGAGGTCGACCTGAACTGGGCCAAGGAACACCACGCTCTCTGGGTGGATGACGAACTGGCCAAGGCCCGCACCACCGTCGCCGGCCCCACCGGCGCGCGGCCGCTCGGCGCCGACTGAACCGGACTTGCCGAGGGGGGCCGGCCGTGGTGGAAGCCATGGCCGGCCTTTCCCGTTTTCAGGACCCAGCATCTTGCGCGTGATCGGACTGGCGGGCTGGAGCGGCTCCGGCAAGACCACCCTCTTGACCCGGCTGCTGCCGGTGCTCGGCGCGCGGGGCCTTGCGGTCTCCACCCTCAAGCACGCGCACCACGCCTTCGACATCGACCAGCCGGGCAAGGACAGCCATGCGCATCGGCAGGCCGGGGCGCACCAGGTGCTGGTCTCCTCCGCCCGCCGATGGGCGCTGATCACGGAACTGCGCCAGGCGCCGGAACCGCCGCTCGCGGCGCTGCTGCGCCGCTTCGACCCGGTGGACCTGCTCATCATCGAGGGCTTCAAGCGCGACCCGCATCCGAAGCTGGAGGTGCATCGCGCCGCCAATGCCAAGCCCTGGCTGCACCCGGGGGACCCGGCCATCATCGGCCTGGCCGCGGATGTCCCGGCGCCGGCGGGCGCGCCGCCCTGGCGCGACCTGGACGATGTGGGGGGCATCGCCGACCTGCTGCTGGCCGCGGCGGTGCCGCTGCGGGATCTGCTGGAAGGAGGCAGGCTTGGCGCAGCTGAGTGACGACTGCTTCGCCTTCGGCGGCCGGCTCATGGCCGTGGAGGAAGCGCAGGCGCTGATCGCGGACCGCATCCCGCCGCTGCCGGGCACCGCCCCGGTGCCGCTGCGCGCGGCGCTGGGGCGCGTCCTGGCCGGGGCGCTGCGCGCGCCGCTGCCGCTGCCGCCCTTCTTCAACGCGGCGGTGGATGGCTATGCCTTCCGCCACGCCGACCTCGCGGCGGAAGGCGAAACCCGGCTGCCCATCGCCGGGCGGCTGCAGGCCGGCCAGCCGCCATCGCCGCTGTGCCCCGGCACGGCGCTGCGCATCTTCACCGGCGCCGCCATGCCCGAGGGCGCCGATACGGTGATGATGCAGGAGGATGCGCAGGAGGAAGGGGGGGCCGTGCTGCTGGTGCCCGGCCTGAAGCGCGGCGCGAATTGCCGCCCGGCGGGGGAGGATGTGCCGGAAGGCGCCCTGGCGCTACCGGCGGGCCGCCGGCTGTCGCCGCCGGATATCGGCCTGGCCGCCGCGCTGGGCCTGACGACGCTGCCGGTGCGCCCGCTGGTGCGCGTCGGCGTGTTCTCCACCGGTGACGAGCTGGCGGAGCCCGGCACCGCGCTGGGCCCGGCGCGCACCTATGATTCCAACCGCTTCACGTTGCTGGCGCTGCTCGCCGGCTTGCCGGTGGACGCCACCGACCTCGGCATCCTGCCGGACGAGCCCGCCGCCACCGCCGCCGCCCTGGCCGGCGCCGCCGCGCGCCACGACCTGCTGCTGACCTCCGGCGGCGTCTCGACCGGCGAGGCCGACCATGTCCGCGCCGCCATCGGGGCGGGCGGCAGCCTGGTGTTCTGGCGCCTGGCCATCAAGCCAGGGCGGCCGGCGGCGATGGGGGTGGTCGGCGGCACGCCGGTGGTGGGGCTGCCGGGCAACCCGGTGGCGGCCGTCGTCACCTTTCTGCACCTGGCCCGGCCGCTGGTGCTGCGCCTGGCCGGCGCACTGGCCGAGCCGCTGCCGCGCTTCGTGGCGGAAGCCGGCTTTGCCTATCGCAAGAAGGCCGGGCGGCGCGAATATGTCCGGGTGCGGCTGGTGCCGGGTGAGGAACTGCCGCTGGCGCAGAAATTCGCCCGCGAGGGCGCCGGGCTGTTGACCTCGCTGACGCAGTCCGACGCGCTGGTCGAACTGCCGGAGGGCATCACCCAGGTCAGCCCCGGCGACCGTGTGGCCGTGCTGCCCTTCCGCGGGGTGTTCTGACCGGGACGACCTACAGCCGCACGCCCTGCGTGGCGTAGCGCTGGTCGGCGGTCTGCTGGAATCGGGCATCCAGCACCGCATAGGCGCCGATGGCGAGGACGATGGCGGCGATGGCACCGAGCAGGACGGATTTCATGCGGGCGGGCTCCCCAGGGCGCTGAAGCGCAGCCTCCTGTATCGGATCAGCCGGGCGCGTGTGCAAGACCGGGTTGCGCCAGAAGCCGCTCGGCCTCCGCCAGATCCTCCGGCGCATTGGCGTTGAAGAAGGGGTCGATGGGGTCTGCCGGCCAGTCGGCCCAGGCGATGCCGTGCCGCGCCGTCCAGCGGTCGATCTTGCGCTCCCCGCCCTGCAGCGCCGCGCGCAGATCCTCCCGCAGTGCAACGGGCCACAGCCCGATCGGCGGATGCGTCTGCCCGGCGGAGCGCGCGCAGGCCAGCGGCACGCCCGCCGCCGCCCGGGCCTGGTGCAGCCGCGCCACCAGGTCGTTCGGGATCAGCGGCGAATCGCCGGGGACGGAGGCGACCCAGGGCAGGTCCGGCCGCTGCGTGGCCGCCCAGTCCAGCGCCGCCAGGATGCCGGCGAGCGGGCCGGGATGGTCCGGCAGCCCGTCGCCCACCACGGGCAGGCCCCAGGCGGCGAAGCGCGCGGGGTCGCCATTGGCGTTCAGGATCACCGCCGCCGCCTGCGGCCGCAGCCGCCCCAGCACATGGTCCAGCAGCGGGCGGCCGGCCAGGTGGCGCAGCGGCTTGTCGCCGCCGCCCATGCGCCGCGCCAGCCCGCCGGCCAGCACCACCGCCAGGGTTTCAGGGTGCATCGCCGGCCTCCATCGCCGCGGCGCTGTTCTTGCGCCAGTGCCGGGCGCTTTCCTCCGGCACCTGGGCTGCGTCGGCGTCGAAGACGATGCGTGCTTCGCCCGCCAGGGCGACGAAGCGGCGGCCCTTGCAGCGGCCGATCAGCGTCAGGTTCGCCTCCCGCGCCAGCTCCACCCCCCAGGCGGTGAAGCCGGAGCGGCTGATGAGGATGGGAATCCCCATGCGGACGGTCTTGATCACCATCTCCGAGGTCAGCCGGCCGGTGGTGTAGAAGATCTTGTCGCCCGGCGCCTCGTTCTCGCGGAACATCCAGCCGGCGATCTTGTCCACCGCATTGTGCCGGCCGACATCCTCCATATAGGCGATGGGCTGGTCCTGCCGGCACAGCGCGCAGCCATGGATGGCGCCGGCTTCCAGGTACAGGCTCGGCAGCGTGTTCAGCGTGTGCAGCAGCCGGTACAGCCAGCTGGTGTGCAGCACCGCCTCCGGCGGCAGGCGGATGGTGGCGAAATCCTCCATCAGATCGCCGAAGGCAGTGCCCTGGGCGCAGCCGGAGGTCAGGGTCTTCTTGCGCAGCTTGGCCTCGAAATCCGTGCGCGCCTCGGTGCGGACGACGACGACCTGCAGATCCTCGTCATACTCCACGCCGGTCACCCGGTCCTCGCGCCGCAGCATGCCCTGGTTCAGCAGGTAGCCCAGCGCCAGGTCCTCCGGCCGGTCGAGGATCGTCATCATGGTGACGATCTCCTGCCCGTTCAGATACAGCGTCAGCGGGCGCTCCACCGTCACACTGGTCTCGACGGGCTGGCCGGCCTGGTCGAGCCCGCGCAGCCGGCGGGTCAGGCGCGGGTCCGAAGGGTCGGGCTGGACGCGAAGCGGGTGTGTCATGGGCCGAAGGGTGGCGAAGCCCGGCCCTGGCTGCAAGCTTGCCACACCATGCATGCGATTGCAGGCAAGGCTCCCGCTGCGCGGCCGGGGGGCATTTCAACTTTTCGGCAACCTGTTATTGTCGAATCGTGATCAGCACAACCTCGGCACCCTCCCCCGACGCCTTTGCGCTCGACCTCTACACTGCCCTGCTGGATGGTCGCGGGCTGGCGCGCGCCGTCGCGCCGCTGGCCCGGGCGCTGGGCACCAGCACCCATGCGGTGCACCTGATGCAGTACGAGCAGGGCGTGCTGCGTGAAAGCCGTTGCGAGGGCAATGGCCTGGCCGCCGATGTGACGGCCGAATACGACAGCCACTGGATCCACCAGGACCCCTGGGCACGCGCCGCCGCCCGGCACGGCGACGGCGTGCTGAACCTCGCACGCGCCGTGCCCATCCCGGCCTATCGCGCCGCCCCCATCTGGAACGACTGGAAGGCGCCGCGGGATGGCGCCTTCCATTGCATCTCAGCCCTGGTGCGGGCGCCGGACGGCATGGTGGGGCGCATCGCCTTCCATCGCTCGGTGCGGGCGGAGCCCTTCGGCCCGGCGCAGGAAAAGCTGCTGGAGCCGATCTACCCGCATCTGCGCCGGGCCCTGCTGGCGGAAGCGCGGCTCGCGGCCGGCGGCTGGCACACGGCGCGGGCGCTGCGCGCCGGCTTCGCCGCCCTGCGCCAGGGCGTGGTGCTGCTGGACCGCAACCGCCGCATCGTCGCCACCAACCCGGCGGTGGAAGCCATGTCGCGGCAGCAGGATGGGCTGGCGCTGCTGACCGAGGGCGGGCTGCTGAGCCCGAATCCGGAAGCACGCCAGGCGCTGCAACGCGCCATCGGCTCCGCCATCGCGGCGATCTCGGGCCAGGTGAAGCTGATGCCGGATGCCGCCAGCGTCGCCCTGCCACGGCGCAGCGGCGCCGCGCCCTACCTGGTGCAAGCGCTGCCGCTGCGGCGGCTGGAGGCGATGGGCATGCCGGAGGGCTTCACCGGCGTGATGCTGCTGGTGACGGATGACGTGCAGCGCCCGCGGCCGCGCGCGCCGCTGCTGCGCCAGGCCTTCGGTCTGACCCCAGCGGAAGGCGCCCTGGCCGCCTCGCTGGCCGCCGGGCGCAGCCTGGCGCAGCACGCGGCGCAGCGGCGGATCAAGGTGGGCACCGCGCGCGGCCAGCTGGCCGCCGTGCTGCGCAAGACCGGCTGCGACCGGCTGGCCGATCTGACGGCGCTGCTCGGCCGCCTGACCGGCTGACCGCCGCCACGCCTTCAGCCGCCGCGCATGGAGAAGGGACGCATCAGGAAGGCCGCGCCCCAGCCCCAGGCGCCGTTCAGCAGCACCGCCCGGGCCCAGACGATGGTGTTGCCGCCGGCCCACATCGGCGCGCCGCGCAGCTCCGCCACCAGGGTGAAGCCCACCACGCTGCACACCACGCCGCCCAGCACGAAGCCGGTCAGCAGATCCGGCATCCGCGCCCAGCGCACCAGCCCGGCCAGCACGACGCCCCACACCCCGCCCCAGAAGGCAAGCGACAGCACCTGCGGCACGCCGAGCGGCGGAACGGAGCGGATGTTGAAGCCGGCGCCGCCGGGGCGGAAGGCGTCCGGCACGCCCAGCAGCTTCAGCAGCGGGAACTGGTGATACAGCAGGAACAGCGTGCCCTGGTGGAACACCACCACCGCCAGTGCACCGCAGATGAAGCCGACCAGCAGAACCTTCTTCATCGCGGCAATCCCCAGCCTGTCGCATCAACCTAGAGCATCTTCAAGCCCGGCGGAATCGCCTGACCTCGCGGAAGATGCATCGCACCCGGAAGCTGGCGCCGGTGTGGCTGGAACCCGGCGGCCTGGGCTATTCCTCATCGGCCAGGTCCTCCGGCCGGCGCAGCGTGTCGGTGTAGCGGACGCCGTTGTTCAGGTAGAATTCGTCACGTGGGAAGACATCCGTCAGCAGCACCGGGGGGCGAGGGTCCCCGGGCGCCCAGGCCAGGGCCGGCTGCGCGAACATCCCGTCATAGTCGCGGAACTCCCGGTTGCCGCGGCCGAGATGAGCCGTCACCTCAGGCTGCGCGAAGCGCCGCGCCAGCCGTGCCGGGTCATAGGGGATGGGGCTGTCCGAGCCGATGAGCACGGAGCCCGGCATCAGCAGCAGCGTGTGCGGGAACACCGCCGCGAAGGTCGCGACCACCCGGCGGCTCGGCCCCCACTGCACATAGAGGCCGCCCGGCGCCAGCCGGCTTCGGACCTGGCGCAGGAATTCGGCGGAGTAGAGCAGGCCGGAATGCGAACCCTCCGGCAGGATCGCATCGGCCTGGATCACGTCATACAGCTGGTCCCCGCGCGCCAAAGCGCGGCGGCCATCGCCATACTCCAGCGCCCAGCGGGGGTTGGAGACCATCTCCGCGATCGGGCTGGCTGGGTAGCGGGCGGCGATCGCCGCATGCGCGGTCAGCACCGGCCCCACCAGCTCGATGGCGCGGACCGACTGCGTGCCGGCGGCGACGCCCGCCGCCCAGGGCGTGCCGCCCGAGCCGATGCCGATGCACAGCACCGCCTTCGGGTCCGGATGCAGCAGCGGCCCGACGGCGCCGAGGAACTGGTGGATCGGCAGGAAGGGGATGCGCCCCTGGCTGAAGCCCTGGATGAAGAAGGGGCCGTGCGGCCCGGCGCCGGGCCGGTTGTCGTCACGGAAGAAGGCGATGCCGGAGCGGTCCTCGGACCAGGAAACGGTCTGCCCCGGCTGTTCCGCATGCAGGCGCGACCACAGCGCCGCATTGCCCGGCAGCGCCACCAGCGCCAGGGCGCAGGCGGCGGCCAGCGCCAGCTCCGGCCGCCGCCGGCGGCCGGCGCGCCACAGCCAGCCCAGCATCAGCAGCAGCGACAGCGCCGCCAGCAGCCGCAACGTGCCGGCGGTGCCGATCAGGTGGAAGGTCACCAGCCCGGTCAGGATGGATCCCGCCGCATTGCCCAGGATGTTGGCCAGCTGCACCCAGCCGACGCGGGCGCCGACGCTGGCCAGGTCCTGCTGCACGGCGCGCTGGACGAAGGGGAAGGTCATGCCGATGAGGAAGCTCGGCGGGCCCACCACGGCCAGCGTCAGCAGCACCGTCGTCACCAGCCCGCCATCGCGCAGCCGGTGCATGTCGGCGGAGACGAATTGGTTGATCGGCCAATGCGGCAGTGCCCAGACCAGCAGCAGGATCAGCGCCGCCCCCAGGGCGAAGCCGCCCGCCTGGGTCAGGAAGAAGGCTGGCCGCGGGTCGCGCAGCCGCCGGACCAGGCGGGATGCCACGGCGATGCCGGCGCCATCCGCCAGCAGGAAGATGCCAAGGACGGTGGGGAACAGATAGGCATGGTATTGCCCGACCTGCCCCATCAGCCGCACCCAGACGATTTCCATTGCCACGATGATGTAGCCCGAGAGGAACACCAGCAGGCACCACAGGCGCAGGCTGCCGAAGGGCTCCGCCGCCGCGGTGGCGAGGCGCGCCGGCGGGGGCGGTGCGGTGCGGGGCAGCCCCGGCAGCAGCGTCAGCGCCAGCAGGGCCGCAAGGACATCCAGCCCGGCCGCCAGGGCCAAGGCGCCGACGAAGCCCAGATTCCCCACAAGCACCCAGCCGCCCAACAGGGCGCCCAGCCCGGCCCCCAGCGTGTTCAGCCCGTAGAGGCTGCCGATGCGTTCCGCCACCGTCTCCAGGCTGGTGGCCACCGCGCGCGCCAGCAGTGGCAGGGAGGCGCCCATCAGCGTGGTCGGCAGCACCAGCCCGGCAAAGCACAGCGCGAAGATCGCCGCCGGGTTGTCCACCACCCCGGCGAGGTCGGTCGCCAGGACATCATACAGGAACAGCTTGGAGACCAGGGCGAAGCCCGCCACCCCGGCCTCCGCCAGCGCGAAGCCCAGCAGGGCGTGGAAGGGCGAGAGCCGGTCGGCCAGCTTCGCCCCGATGATCGACCCCAGGCCAAGCCCGGCCAGGAAGGCGCCGACGACGAGCGCGGCCGAGATGGTGTCGGAACCCGCAAAGATGCCGAGCATGCGCTGCCAGACGATCTGGCACAGCAGGGCGGCGAAGCCCGAGCAGAAGAAAGCGATGGCCAGGCGTGGCATGCCCGGAACCTCCCCCCAGAAGCGCCGAAGCCCCCCTTCTGACGCCGCGACGATGATTGCCGAATACGGAATTTTACGTAACCAGCCGGCCATGTTCCGGCCATAAAATGACAGAGTGGCAATCTTTCGCCGCCCTTGCGGCGAAAGGCCCGGCCGCGCACCCTGCGCCCCCTGTCGTTCGGGAGGATTGCGGTGAACGGAGCCGAAAGTCTGGTGCACACCCTGCTGGCCTCGGGGGTGGACACATGTTTCGCCAACCCCGGCACCAGCGAGATGCATTTCGTCGCCGCGCTGGACCGCATCCCGGGCATGCGCTGCGTGCTCGGGCTGCAGGAAAACGTCGTCACCGGCATGGCGGACGGCTATTTCCGCATGGCGGGGAAGCCGGCGGCGACGCTGCTGCATTGCGGCCCCGGCCTGGCGAACGGCCTGGCCAACCTGCACAACGCGCGCCGTGCCCGCTCCGCCATGGTGAACTGCGTCGGCGACCAGGCCACCTACCACCGGCCGCTGGATGCGCAGCTGACCGCGGACACCGAGGGTTTCGCCCGCGGTGTCTCCGGCTGGGTGCGGACCGTGGAGAAGGCGACGCATGTGGCGCGCGACGCGGCGGTGGCCGTGCAGGCGGCGCAGACCTCCCCGGGGCAGATCGCCACGCTGATCCTGCCCTCAGACGTCTGTTGGGACGAGGCGCCGGATGGCCCCGCCGCCGCCCTGCCGGTGCCCGCCGCGCCGCAGGCGGACCCGCTGGCCATCCGCAACGCCGCCAACGCGCTGCGCGGCCGCAAGGATGTGCTGATCCTGCTCGGCGGCCTGGCGCTGACGCAGCAGGCCCAGGCGCTGGCCTGGCGCGTCGCCCAGGCGACCGGCGCGCATGTGCTGGCGGAGATGTCCAACAGCCGGGTGGAGCGGGGCCAGGGCCGCCTGCCGCTGGAACGGGTGCCCTATCCGGTCGATCTCGCGATCGAGGCGCTGAAGCCCTACACCACCATCATCCTGGTCAACAGCAAGGCGCCGGTGGGCTTCTTCGCCTACCCCAACAAGCCGTCCCGCCACCACCGGGAAGACGCCGACATCCTGCTGCTGACGCGCTACGAGGCCGACCCGATCCAGGCGCTGACGGCGCTGGCCGAGGAGCTGGGCGCGCCGGCCGCCGCCATCCCGGACCCCGGCCCGCGGCCGGAACCGGGCCGCGGCGTGCCGACGCCCGAAGGCCTGGCGCAGACGCTGGCGGCGCTGATGCCGGAACAGGCGGTGATCGCCGATGAATCGGTGTCCTTCGGCCGCGGCTTCTACAAGTTCACCCACAACGCCCCGGCGCATGACTGGCTGCACATCACCGGCGGCGCCATCGGCTGCGGCATCCCGCTGGCCACCGGGGCGGCGATCGGCGCGCCCGGGCGCCGCGTGGTGAACCTGCAGGCCGACGGCTCCGGCATGTACACGCTACAGGGGCTGTGGACCCAGGCGCGGGAGAAGCTGCCGATCACGACGATCATCATCGCCAACCGCAAATACCAGATCCTGCTGGGCGAATATCAGGGCGTCGGCGCCAATCCGGGCCGCACGGCGATGGACATGCTGGACCTCGGCAACCCGAACCTGGACTGGGTGAAGCTGGCCAGCGGCATGGGCGTGGAGGCGGCGCGCACCAACACGCTCGAAGGCGTGGCGGATTTGATGCGCCAGAGCTTCGCCAGTGACCGCCCCTTCCTCATCGAGATGGAGGTCTGACGCGCATGGA
This sequence comes from Falsiroseomonas selenitidurans, assembly GCF_012103215.1. GTDB lineage: Bacteria > Pseudomonadota > Alphaproteobacteria > Acetobacterales > Acetobacteraceae > Falsiroseomonas > Falsiroseomonas selenitidurans. Next base: position 12,529 of record NZ_JAAVNE010000003.1, on the reverse strand, counting down.
CATGAACCTGGCCGGCCGCCGCGTGCTGGTCACCGGCGGCTCCAAGGGCATCGGCCTGGCCTGCGCCCAGGCTTTTGCCCGCGAGGGCTGCGACGTGGTGCTGGTGGGGCGCGACGCCGCGACGCTGGGCGCGGCGGCGGATGCGCTGCGCGGCGCCGCCCAGGTGCGGGTGGAGACGCTGGCCGCGGACCTGTCCCAGCCGATCGAGCGCGAACGCCTGCACGCCGCCTTCCCGGAGGTGGACATCCTGGTGAACAACGCCGGCGCCATCCCGGCGGGCCGGCTGCAGGACATCCCCTTCGCCCGCTGGCAGCAGGCCTGGGACCTCAAGGTCCTCGGCTACATCCACCTGTGCCAATTGTACTATCCGGGGATGGAAGCGAAGCGCGCCGGCGTCATCCTGAACATCATCGGCATGGCCGGGCGCGCGCCGCGCATGGGCTACATCTGCGGCGGTACCGGCAATGCGGCGCTGGTTGCCTTCACCTCCGCGCTCGGCGGCGCGGCCCAGGCCAGCGGCGTGCGGGTGCTGGGCATCAACCCCGCGGCGACGCGGACCGACCGCATGGAGACCCAGGCCCGGGTCAACGCGCAGCTGCAGTTCGGCGACCCGGCGCGCTGGGCGGAGACGCTGACCGGCCTGCCCTATGGCCGCCCGATCGAGGCGTCGGAGATCGCCGATCTCTCGGTGTTCCTCGCCTCGCCGCGCGCCGCTTATGTGAACGGTACCGTGGTGGATGTGGATGGCGGAGGAATGTTCCGCGCCTGATGGCGCGCGGTGGTTGCGATACCATCATGGTAGCGCCACATAGCTCTTGTCCCGCCTTAATAGCTGCGTTTACATCTGCCTGCCTCGCCTGCACGATGGGCGGATGCAGGGGACGGAAGGGCGGCGCCATTCCGGCGCATGGCCACGTTGCGGGGCGGCTCTGCCGCGTCACCAGCCAGCCCCGGCAGGCAAGCGGGGTGGTCTGAGGCATGAGCATCCGCGGCCGATTGTTCTGGCTGGTGGCCGTTGCGACGCTGGTACCAGCCCTGCTGGTGGGGCTGCGCTTCCTGCAGGACCGCCAGACGCAGATCGCGGCGGCGACGGAACGGCTGCTGACCACCGCCAATGCCGTCAGCCTCGACCTGAACGATCGAATCCTGTCCACCGGCCAGCTGCTCTATGGCCTGAGCCGGGCGCAGGACCTGCTCACCGGCGACCGCGACGCCTGTTCCGCCTTCCTGGCCAGCGTGCGGGAACAATACCCGCAATTCACCGGCATCCTGTCCATCACCCCGGAGGGCGACCTGTTCTGCGATTCGCTGCAGACCGGGCGCAGCCTGGATCTGCGCGACCGCACCTATTTCCAGAGCGCGCTGCAGGGCGAGTCGGGCGTGGTGGTGCAGCCCGCCTTCGGCCGGCTGACCGGGCTGCCCGTGCTGCAGGTCGCCTGGCCGCGGCGCGGCGCCGGCGGTGACCTCGCCTTCGTCCTGCTCGCCTCGCTCAACCTGGGCGACTTCCTGAAGGAGCAGGGGCGACTGATGGAGCCCGGGCTGGAGGTGGCGCTGGTCGGGCCGGACGGCATCGTCCTGGCCTGGGAGGGGGCGACGGACCATGGCGCGCCGATTGGCGAGCCCCTGGCGGATCCCGGGCTGCTGGGCTTCCTCGAACCCTCCGACCAGGGCCCGGCGGTGGCGCTGCGCGATGTCAGCGGCGCCACCTGGATCTGGGCGGTCAACCGCGATGCGGGCGCCACCCGGACCGGGCTGCGCGTGCTGGTGGGCCAGCGGCGGGCGGAGCTGGTGGCGGCGGCCGATCTGCGGCTGCGCCAGGACCTCACCATCCTGGCGCTGATCTCGATCGGCCTCGCCGTGGCGGTGTGGCTGATCGGCGAGGTGGGCATTCGCCGGCAGGTGGTGCGGATCAGCGACATGGCGGTGCGGCTGGGCCAGGGCGACCTGTCGGCCCGCATCCTGCCGCCGCATCCGGGCGGCGAGCTGGGCGGTCTGATCGCCGTGCTGAACCAGACCGCCGCCTCGCTCCAGCGGCAGCGGGAAGCGATTGCGGAGCTGGACCGCAAGCTCCTGCAGGCGCAGCGGATGGAGGCGGTGGGCCAGCTGACCGGCGGGCTGGCGCATGATTTCAACAATTTGCTGACCGTCATCATCGGCAGCGCCGAATTGCTGGCAGAACGGCTGGAGCATGACCCGGACCTGCTGCAGCTGGCCGAGACCACCCGGATGGCGGCGGAACGCGGCGGGGAGCTGACGCGCAGCCTGCTGGCCTTCGCCCGCCGCCAGCCCCTGGAGCCGCGCGCCACCGATGTGGGCGCGGAGCTGCGCCGGATGGAGATCCTGCTGCGCCGCACGCTGGGCGAGCATGTGGAGTGCCGCTTCGACCTGGCGCCTCGCCTGCCGCCCGCGCTGGTCGATCCGGCCCAGCTGGAGGCGGCGCTGTTGAACCTGGTGCTGAACGCGCGCGACGCCATGCCGCAGGGCGGGCTGCTGACGGTGGAGACCGCGGCGGTGGAGCTGGATGCCGACTATGCCGCGCAGCAGGAGGAGGTGACGCCGGGCGAGTACATCGCCATCGCGGTGACCGACACGGGTCGCGGCATGCCGGCGGAGGTGCTGGCCCAGGTCTTCGAGCCCTTTTTCACCACCAAGGAATTCGGCCGCGGCAGCGGGCTCGGCCTCTCCATGGTCTATGGATTCGTCAAGCAGTCCCGCGGCCATGTGCGCATCTATTCCGAGCCGGATCATGGCACCACGGTGAAGCTGTACCTGCCGCGCGCGCCCGAGGACGGGCCCGGCGCCCGCCGTTCCGGCGCCCGCCTCGCCACGGTGGGCGGGCATGAAAGCGTGCTGGTGGTGGAGGATGACGACATGGTGCGCGCCCATGTGGTGGGTGAGCTGACGCTGCTCGGCTACCAGGTGCTGGCGGCGCGCCATGGGCAGGAGGCGATGGAAATCCTGCGCAGCGAGGTGCCGGTGGATGTGCTGTTCACCGATGTGGTGATGCCCGGCGGCATGTCCGGCCCGCAGCTGGCCGCCTCCGCCCTGCTGCTGCGGTCGGGGCTGCGCGTGCTGTACACCTCCGGCTATACCGAGAACGCCGTGGTCCATCACGGCCGGCTGGATCCGGGCGTGGTGCTGCTGAGCAAACCCTATCGCCGCCAGGAACTGGCGGAGAAGCTGCGCCAGGTGCTGCGGACGGAGGCGGGATGACGGCATCGGCAATCAGTTTCGAGGCGGCGGTGCCGATCGTGCGCATCTTCGACGTGGCAAAGGCCCAGGACCATTACATCGGCTTCCTGGGTTTCACGGTGGATTGGGAACACCGCTTCGGCGCCGATTTCCCGCTCTACTGCCAGATTTCGCGCAGCGGGCTGCGGCTGCACCTCTCGGAGCATGCCGGCGATGCGACGCCGGGCGGCAACATGGTGGTGTACCTGTCCGGCCTGCGGGACTTCCATGCGGAACTCGCCGCCCGTCCCTACCGCTACGCCCGCCCCGGACTGACCGACCAGGCATGGGGCCTGGAGATGCAGGTCGCCGACCCCTTCGGCAACCGCATCCGCTTCATCGACCGCCGCACCGTCTGACGGAGCCTCAGATCCGTTCGATCTCCGCCCCCACGGCCGAAAGCTTGCGCTCGATCGCCTCATAGCCGCGGTCCAGGTGGTAGACGCGGTTGACGATGGTCTCCCCCTGCGCCGCCAGCCCGGCCAGCACCAGGGACACGCTGGCGCGCAGGTCGGTCGCCATCACCGGGGCGCCGGACAGCTTCGGCACGCCGCGCACGATGGCGGACTGGCCATGATACTTGATGCGCGCACCCATGCGGGTCAGTTCCGGCACATGCATGAAGCGGTTCTCGAAGATCGTCTCCGTGATCATGCTGGCGCCCTCGGCCACGCACATCAGCGCCATGAACTGCGCCTGCATGTCGGTGGCGAAGCCGGGGAAGGGCTCCGTCATCACATCGGCGCCGCGCAGGCCGTTGCTGCGGGTGATGCGCAGCCCGGCCGTCTCCTCCGCCACATCCACCCCGCATTCGCGCAAGGTTCGCACCACGGCGCCGAGATCGACCATCCTGGCGCCTTCCAGCAGCACCGTGCCGCCGGTGATGGCGGCGGCGCAGGCATAGGTGCCGGCCTCGATCCGGTCCGGGATGATCGGGTGCGTCGCGGCGCCGAGCCGCTTCACCCCCTCCACCACAAGGCGGTCCGTGCCGATGCCCTCGATCCGCGCGCCCATGCGCATCAGGCACATGGCGAGGTCGCCGATCTCCGGCTCCCGCGCCGCGTTCACCAGCTCCGTCGTGCCTTCGGCCAGGGTGGCCGCCATCAGCAGGTTTTCCGTGGCGCCGACGCTGACCTGCGGGAAGATGATGCGCGCGCCGCGCAGGCCCTGCGGCGCCTTGGCATGCATGTAGCCGCCTTCCAGGTCGAAGACGGCGCCCATTTGCTCCAGCCCCTTGATGTGCAGGTCCACCGGGCGGGTGCCGATGGCGCAGCCGCCGGGCAGGGAGACCCGGGCCTCCCCGAAGCGGGCCACCAGCGGGCCGAGCACGAGGACCGATGCGCGCATCTTGCGCACGAGGTCGTAGGGCGCTTCCAGATTGTCGGCCGCCCCGGACAGCACCAGGCGGCGCTCGGCCTTGTCCTGCGTCACCTGCATGCCGTGCTGCACCAGAAGGTGGCGCATGGTGGTGATGTCGGCCAGGTCCGGCGCGTTCTCCAGCGTCAGCGGGCCCTCCGAGAGCAGGCCGGCGGCCATCAGCGGCAGGGTGGCGTTCTTGGCGCCGCCGATCGGGATGCGGCCGGAGAGCGGCTTGCCGCCACGGATGCGGATGCGGTCCATCAGCTGTGTTTCCCTGGCCGGATCGACGTGGCGTGGCGGGCGGCCCGTGCCGCCGGCCGTCTCATAGCTTCGGCAGCGCGACGCCGCGCTGGCCCATGTACTTGCCCTTCCGGTCGGCATAGCTGACCTCGGGCGGGGCGCTGCCCTGCAGGAACAGGAACTGGCAGATGCCCTCATTGGCATGGATGCGGGCCGGCAGGGGGGTGGTGTTGCTGATCTCGATGGTCACCTGGCCCTCCCATTCGGGCTCCAGCGGCGTGACGTTCACGATCAGCCCGCAGCGCGCATAGGTGGATTTGCCGAGGCAGATCACCAGCACGTCGCGCGGGATGCGGAAGTATTCGATGGTGTGGCACAGCACGAAGCTGTTCGGCGGGATGATGCAGGTCTCCCCCCGCCGTGTGACAAACCCCTGGTCCGAGAACACCTTCGGATCCACCAGCGCATTGTCGACGTTGGTGAAGATCTTGAACTCGTCGGCCAGGCGGGCGTCGTAGCCGTAGCTGGACAGGCCGTAGGAGATCACGCCCTCCCGCCGCTGGCTTTCGACGAAGGGCTCGATCATCCCCGTCTCCTGCGCCATGCGGCGGATCCAGGTATCGGGCATGATGGACATGGCGGCGCGGCCCTCTGGCGATCGGGTGCGCGGGGTTAGCCGATGCGGGCGGGCGCGTCCATCAGCCTGCCTCCTCGGCCGGGTTCGGTGCCGCCCCGCCCACCGCCGGGGGCGCCTCGTCCACCGCCGGCGGCGCCTCGCCCACGGCCGGCGGCGCCGTCCGCGCGCGGGCCTGCGCCTTGCGGCGGCGCAGATTGTCGCGCAGCGCCGCGGCGAGCCGGGCCTCCCGCTCGGTCTGCGCCGGGCGCTTCGGGGCGGGCGGCTTCCCCTCCATGCTCAGTCCAGCCGGATGCCGGCATCCCGCACCACCGCCGCCCAGCGCGTCACCTCCGCCGCGACGAAGGCGCTGTAGTCGGCGGCGGACATCCGCCGCGGCGTCGCGCCAGTCTCCACCAGCCTGGCGCTGATCTCGGGCGTGGCCAGCGCCGCCAGCACCTCCGCGTTCAGCTTCGTCACGATCGCTTCCGGCGTGCCGGCGGCGGCGGAAAGGCCGAACCAGGTGGAGGCGACGAGGTCCGGATAGCCCAGCTCCTTGAAGGTGGGCAGGTTGGGCCAGCCCGGCACCCGTTCGGCCGCCGTCACCGCCAGCAGGCGGAAGCGTTCGTTGCGCCCGGCCTCCACCAGCGTGGTGATCATGGATTCGAGGGCGCCGCCGGCCACGTCGTTCATCATCGGGCCGCTGCCGCGATAGGGCACATGCGTCGTCTCGATGCCGGCGGCGCGTTGCAGGATGGCCTGCTTGGCGTGGGAGGAGGTTCCATTCCCCGGCGAGCCGACATTCAGCCCCGGCCGCGCCTTCGCCGCGGCGATGAAATCCGCCAGGCTGCGGATCGGGCTGCTGACATTCACCGCCAGCACCGAGGGGATCTCCGCCATCAGCGCCACATGCGCGAAGTCGCGCACCGAATCATAGGGCATGGAGCGGTAGACGCTGGGGCCGACGCCGAAGCTGGCGATGTTGGAGACGATCAGCGTCTGTCCGTCGGGCGGGCTCTTCGCCACCAGATCGGAGCCCAGCGTGCCGCCGGCGCCGGCGCGGTTCTCCACCACGAAGGTCTGGCCGAAGACCGTGGTCAGCCGGGCGCCGACCAGGCGGGCGATGAAGTCCGTGGTGCCGCCGGGCGGGAAGGGGACGATGACGCGCACCGGGCGGGCCGGGTAGCCGGCCTGTGCCAGCGCCAGGGAAGGCAGGGCGAGGGAGGGCGCGGCCAGGGCACCCGGCAGCAGGGACAGAAGGTGGCGGCGACGCATGCGAAAATCCTCCGCTCGGATGGCGCGGCAGTAAGCCCTGGCGGGGCCTGACGGACAAGCGACTTGCATGCCAGTTTGTGCCGCCACCGGGTGGAGGAGAGAGCATGACGGTCGAATATGCCCCGCGGGGGCTGGTGGGCGTGCTGACGCCGCAGGCCAACACCACGGTGGAACCGGAATTCGCCATGCTCTGGCCGCCCGGCATCGCCATGCTGAATGCGCGGATGACCAGCAGCAAGCCGACCATCATCGCCCGCCTGCTGGACTATCTGGCCGAGTTGCCCAGCGCCGCGGCGCAGTTCGCCAATGCCCCGATCGACGCCCTGGCCTTCGCCTGCACCGGCGCCAGCTACTATGCCGGGGTGGCGGAGGAGGATGCGCTGGTGGCGCGGATGCAGGATGCGCTGGGCATCCCCGTCATCACCGCCGCGCTGGCGGTGCGCGATGCGTTCCACGCGGTGGGGGCGGAACGCATCGGGCTGGTCTCGCCCTATCCGGACGATCTGACCGGCGCCGCCGTGGACTACTGGACCGCGCGCGGCTTCGAGGTGGCGGCGGTCTCCCGCGGCGCCATGGCCGATGGCAGCTTTCATCCCATCTACGCCATGACGGCGCAGGGTGCCGCCGCCGCCCTGGCCGCGCTGCCGGCGGGGCGCGTGCAGGCGGTGGCCATGCTCGGCACCGGCATGCCGACGCTGGGGCCGATCCTGGGGCAGCCCTTCCTGGGGGAGGCGCCCGTCACCTCCTGCATGCATGCCTTGGCCTGGCGCAGCGTCTGCGCGGTGACGAAGCAGGCGCCGGAGGCCGAGAATTTCCTGGCCTGGGTGCGCGGCGAGGGCTGGGGTGCCCGCTACCGCGAACGCATGGCTGCGAAGGCGGCATGAGGGCAACCGCTCAAGCCCGGGGTCCGGCATAACCCCCGGCATAACCCGTTGAGTGACCCGCGCCCCGAGCGCGCTGGAGCCGTTTCACCGCAGGCGAAGACGGTGAAACGTTCAGGCGCGCAGGGAATTCGGCACCCGGCCGCCCTGCTCCGCCAGCTTCGTCATCACCTGGCGATGCAGCCAGAGGTTGAGCGTGGGCAGGTCCGCCATATCGCCATGGTAGCGCAGTTCCTTCGCCAGCTCCCGCCGCGAATCCTGCGTGGAATCCAGGCCGAGCAGCTTCAGCAGGTCGACGATCGAACGCCGCCAATCCAGCTTCTGCTTGGAGGCGGAGGCCAGCTTCATCAACACCACCTCCACATCCACCGGCGGCACCGCAACCGGCTTGGTGCCGGGCGTTGCGGCCATGGCGTCAGGCTCGCCCAGGATCTTGGTACGGATGGATAGGAAGATGCTCAAGCGGACTGCTCCCGAAGGCCAAGGCGGCCCGTCGGCTCCATAGCCGAAAACGCGCCGCCTTGCTTGGTCCGCTCATCGATTCGGGGTGATCCAGTCCCGCAGCAGGGCATCCAGCGCCGCCGCCGCCTCATAGGCCACCCAATGGCCGGCGCCGGGCACCACGGCCACGCGCGCATCCGGCCGCGCTTCCTTCAGCGTCTCGATGCGACGCTGCAGGTTGGGCCAGGCCACCGCGTCGCGCTCCCCCCACACGGCATTCACCGGCACGCCCTGCGCCGCGGCCAGCGCATCCTTCAGGTTGGCGGAAGGCGCGAATTGCCGGCTTTTCAGCCGCGCGGCCTGGGAATTGATCTCCTGGATCGCCAGCGCCAGCGGGTCGATCCTCTCCGGGTCGGCGAACATCAGCGCCGCCAGGTTGTGGCGGTGGGCGGCCACCCTCTCCGCGCCCTGCTTGTCCCGCACCTTCACCAGGCTGGTCGGGCTGCGCGGCGTGCCCAGCGCGCCGGCGCCGCAGATGGTCACGCTGCGCAGCCTCGGCGCCAGCAGCCGCGCCACATGGCCCGCGGTGATGGCGCCGAAGGAGAAGCCGACCAGGTCCATCGCGGCCGTGTCCGCCACGATCCCGGACAGGCCCTCCACCAGCACGCCGGCGATGGTCGCCGGGTCCTGCGGTTCCGGCGGGTCGTCGCTTTCGCCCAGGCCCGGCAGGTCGGGCGCGATCACCATCCGCTGCGCCGCCAGCCAGGGGATCTGCTTCACCCAATGCCGCCAGGACCCGCTGCCGCCGTGCAGCAGCAGCACCGGCGCACCGCCCGGGGCGTTCCACACCCGCCAGACCATCCGGCCCGCGCCGCACGGGGTCTCATGCCGCGTGGCGGCGGCTTCCAGCCCCGCCAGCATCAGTAGCTGCGGGGCAGGCCGAGCACGCGCTCGGCGATGTAGCAGAGCACCAGCTGCGGGCTGACCGGCGCGATGCGCGGGATCAGGCTTTCGCGCAGCAGGCGTTCCAGGTGGAATTCCTGCGCATAGCCATAGCCGCCCAGGGTCATCACCGCCTGCTGGCAGGCGTTGAAGCCGGCCTCGCCGGCCAGGTATTTTCCGGCATTTGCCTCGGCACCGCAGGGCAGGCCCTGATCGTATTTCCAGGCGGCCTGCATCACCATCAGCCGCGCCGCTTCCAGCTGCATCCAGCAGGCGGCCAGCGGGTGCTGGATGGCCTGGTTCTGGCCGATCGGGCGGCCGAAGACCACGCGGTCCTTCGCATAGGCGCTGGCGCGGGCGATGGCGGCATGGCCGATGCCGATCGCCTCCGCCGCGACCAGGATGCGCTCCGGATTGAGGCCATGCAGGATGTAGTCGAAGCCGCGGCCTTCCTCGCCGATGCGGTCCGCCTCCGGCACCTCCAGCCCGTCGATGAACAACTCGTTCGAATCGACGCCATGCCGGCCCATTTTGGGGATCTCGCGCACCTGGACCTTGCTGCGGTCGAGCCGCGTGTAGAACAGCGACAGGCCCTCGCTGCGCTTCCCTACCCGCTCCAGCGGCGTGGTGCGGGCCAGGATCAGCATGCGGTCGGCCACCTGCGCCGTGCTGATCCAGACCTTCTGGCCCTTGATGACGTAGCCTGTGTTGCTGCGCGCCGCGAAGGTCTTGAGCTGCGTTGTGTCGAGGCCGGTGTTGGGTTCCGTCACCGCGAAGCAGGCCTTCTCGGCGCCGGCGATCAGCGGCGGCAGCATGCGGTCCTGCTGCGCTTCCGTGCCATGCACCACCACCGGCATGGGGCCGAAGATGTTCATGTGGATGGCCGAGGCGCCGGTCATGGCGGCGCCGGATTGGGCCACCGCCTGCATCATGATGGCCGCCTCCGTCACGCCGAGCCCGGCGCCGCCGACGCGCTCGGGCATGCAGATGCCGAGCCAGCCATCCTCCGCCATGGCGGCGTGGAATTCCTGGGGGAAGCGATGGCCACGGTCGGCCGCGAGCCAGTAGTCATCGCCGAATCGGGCGCAGAGCCGCGTCACGGCGTCGCGCAGCGCCTCCTGCGCCGGCGTCAGGGCAAAATCCATGGGTTGGCTGTCTCCTTGCCCGACAGCGTGCCAAGCTGGCGGCGAAGCGCAACCCTTGGTGCCGCATGCCCCTGTTCGACCCGGCCGACTTTCTGATCCCCGCGGGCCTGGTGCATGTCTGCGCCGCCGGCGAGACGCCGGTGCTGCACGCCCAGGCCATGGCCCTGTCCCGCCATGCGCTGGACAAATCCACCGGCCCCGCGGGGCGCGCCAAGCTGGATGCGGAGGTTGAACGGCTGCGCGCGCGGCTCGCCGCCTTCTGGTCCGTGGAGACGGGCGATATCGGCCTCGTCGCCTCGGTGGCGGAGGGGATGTCCCTGCTGGTGGAGAGCCTGGACTGGCGCCCCGGCGACAATGTGCTGGTCGATCGCAACGAATACGCCTCCGTCGTCGCGCCGCTGTCGCTGCGCGGCGTGGAACTGCGCTTCGTGCCGATGGCGGAGCCGGAGGCCGTTGCGGCGGCGGCCGATGCGCGGACGCGGATGGTCGCGGTCTCTGCCGTCTCCTACCTCGATGCGCGGCGGCACGACCTGGCGGCGCTGCGGGCGGCAGCCGATGGGGTGGGGGCGCTGCTGGTGGTGGATTTCACCCAGGCCAGCGGCTGGATGCCGATCGAGGCGAGCATCGCCGATTTCGCCTTCTCGGCCTGCTACAAATGGATGCTGGGGATCACCGGCACGGCCATCGCCTATTGGAACCGGGCGCGCCAGCCCGGCTGGGCGCCGGCGACGGCGGGGTGGTATTCCATCGTCACCGGCCCGCGGCCGGACTACGCGGCGAAGCTGGCGCTGCGCCCCGATGCCGGCCGCTTCACCCGCGGCAACCCGGCCCATGCGCCCTGCTACGCGCTGCATGCCGCCTTGGACCACCATGAGCGCTACGACCGCGCCGCCGTGCAGGCGCATGTGCAGGCGCTGACCGTGGCGCTGCTGGCGCGGCTGGATGCCGCGGGCATCCCCAGCATCACCCCGCCCGATCCCCGCCGGCACGGTGCCAGCGTCTGCATCGCGCATGAGCGGGCGTCCCGCGTGGTGGAGGGCATGGCGGCGCGCGGCGTGCTGGCCTGGAATGGCCGCGGCCGCATCCGCATCAGCTTCCACGGCTACAACACCCTGTCGCAAATCGACCCCATCATGTGCGCCCTGACGGCCGCATTGTCCGACTGAGGAACCGACGAAGATGCTGCAAGCCCCGCCCGCCGAACCCGGCATGCGCGAGGAGGATGTCGAGACGCCGGCGCTGCTGCTGGACCTCGATGCCTTCGAGCACAACCTGGACACCATGGCGGCGATGCTGGCGCCGACCGGCGCGAAGCTGCGTGCCCATGCCAAGACCCACAAATCCCCCATCATCGCCCTGGCCCAGATGCGGCGCGGTGCCATCGGCCAATGCGTGCAGAAGGTGGCGGAGGCCGAGGCCCTGGCCTGGGGCGGCGTGCCGGACATCCTGGTGAGCAACGAGGTCATCGCGCCGCGCAAGCTGGCCCGCCTGGCGGCGCTGTCCTCCATCGCCAGGGTCGCCGTCTGCGCCGACGGCGAGGCCGGCATTGCCGCCATCGAGGCCGCGGCGGAAGCCGCCGGGCTGCGGATGACCGTGCTGGTGGAAATCGACTGCGGCGCCGGCCGCTGCGGCGTGGCGCCGGGGCCGGAAGCCGTGGCACTGGCGGAGCGCATCGCCGGCAGCCGGCATCTGGTGTTCGGCGGGCTGCAATCCTACCACGGCAGCGCCCAGCACCGCCGCACGCCGGAAGCCCGCGCGGAGGCCATCGGGGCCGCGGCGGAGGAGACGCGCCGCACCGTGGAACAGCTGCGCCAGCGCGGCCTGGCCTGCGCCATCGTCGGCGGCGCCGGCACCGGCAGCTTCGCGCATGAGCTGGCCAGCGGCGTGTGGAACGAGATCCAGGCCGGCTCCTACGCCTTCATGGATGCCGACTACGCCCGCAACGAGGACCCGCCGCCGTTCCGGCAATCCCTGTTCGTGCTGTCCCAGGTAATGTCGGCGCCGAAGCCGGGCGTGGCGGTGCTGGATGCCGGGCACAAGGCGGTGGCGGTGGATAGTGGCCTGCCGCTGGTGCACGGCCTGCCCGGCGTGACCTATGCCGGGGCGTCCGACGAGCATGGCAGCCTGAAGGCGGAGGACCCCTCCCTGCTGCCGAAGCTCGGCCAGTCCGTGCGGCTGGTGCCTGGCCATTGCGACCCGACGGTGGACCGCTACGACTGGTATGTCGGCGTGCGGAAGGGAAGGGTGGAATGTCTCTGGCCGGTGGCGGCGCGGGGCGGCATGGCCTGACCTCGCGGGCGCGGCCGGCGCGGGGCCGCCCGGCTCAGCGGCGCGGGCGGGGCGGGGGCAGGGGCTGGCGACAAGGGGATCCACCCCCTCGTGACAGAGATGATCCGCTTCTA
>NZ_JAAVNE010000040.1 GCF_012103215.1 Falsiroseomonas selenitidurans | reverse complement strand
CCACGGGCTTCGCCGCGCGCCTCGCCACGCCCGTCGCGCCGCGGGCCGCGCGGGCCGGGGCCGCGGTCCTGGCGCACCGCGCTGATCCGCGCCGGGGCTGGCGGGCCGAACTGGCCTTCCTCGAGCGGCGTGGAGGGGATCAGCCGGAAGCCCATGGCCTCCAGCGCCATGGACAGCGTGTCGCCCTTGACCCCGAGGCGGGAGGCCAGGCCATCCGGGACCGGGGCGGGGGCGCGGCGCGTCAGGTAGCCCAGTTCGCCGGCGATGCGCTCGGCGACGTCGAGGCGCAGCAGCACGCGGCCGGCCGGCAGCCAGCCGGCCATGATGGCGAAGCCCGGCGGCCAGGCTTCCGGCCCGCGCGGCGCGGCCGTCTCGGCCGGCGCCTCTGCCGCGCCCTCGGCCCGGATGTCCGCGGCGGCGGGCGCCGCGCTCCCCGGGGCGGGGTCCGGCAGGGTGACGGAGACCAGGCCCGGATTCGGCAGCAGCGGCGTCGGCAGGTTGCGGCGCAGCGCCCAGAGCTGGGCGCGCAGCGCCATGGCGCGCGGCTTCAGCACGTCCGGCAGGTACATGGCGTAGCGCCCGGCGCGGATGCCGATGCCCTTCAGCCGGGCCCGCAGCTCGGCCGGAATCTCGCGCTCCGTCGCGCCAGGGGCGAGGCCCATCGCCTCCCGCAGCCGGAAGGCCGGGCCGCGCAGCGTGTTGTCTTCCGCCGCCTTGGCCTCGATCGCCTCCAGCCCGCCCAATTCGCGCTTCACCAGGCTGTCGATCCAGGCGGCCAGGCGCAGGCGCACGCGCTCGCGCTGGGCGTTGTCCAGGAATTCGGTGGCGATCACGTCCACATGCGGCTTCAGCGGTTCCGGCCCCGGCCGCAGCCGCGCCACCTCCGCCTCGTCCCACACCACGCGGTGCTGCGGCGTCAGGCGGAAGGCTTCGTCCTTCGCCGTCTCCAGCGCCGCCAGGCGGCGCGGGATTTCCTCCCGCAATGCGCGGCGGGCGGCGCGCAGCACCAGGCGCTTGTCTTCCTCCTTCGTCGCATCCGGGTCCGGATGGAAGTGGAAGCCGCTGACCTTGCCGACCGTGTGGCCCTCCACCACCACCTCGCCCTGCCGCGTCACGGCGGAGAGCAGCGTCTCCTCCGTGTCGTCCAGCCGGCGGATCAGGTGGGCGGCGCGGCGGTCGACGAAGCGGGCGATCAGGCGTTCATGCAGCGCGTCGGACACCGAGTCCTCCGCCTTGCGGGCTTCCGCCTGCTGCGTCTCCGCGTCGCTGAGCCAATCGGCGCGGGCGGCGATGTAGGACCAGATGCGGATATTCGCCAGCCGCGCCATCAGCGTGTCGAGGTCGCCCTCGACATTGCCGAGCGCCGCGATGTTGCCGGCGACCCAATCCGTCGGCAGCCTTCCGTCGGTCGCCAGATGACCGAAGATCTTGGCGCAGAGCCGGGTATGGCTGTCATCGGCGATCTTGCGGAAATCCGGCACCTGGCAGGCTTCCCACAGCAGGCGCACGCGGGCGCGGCCCTGCGCCAGGCCGCGCACCTCCGCCTCCCGCGCCAGGGCGTTCAGCGTGATGTGGTCGACCGCGTCATTGCCCTTGGACAGGCCAGGCGTCGGCGGGGCGGTGGCCAGGCTGTCCAGCAGCCCGTCGATGCTGGTGAAGTCGAGGTCCGAATTGCGCCAGGCGATCTGGCCCAGCGGCTCGAAGACATGGCCTTCGATCTGGCGGGCCAGTTCCTCGGGCAGGGGCGGGCAGTCCGCCGTGGTGCCGAAGGTGCCGTCGCGCATGCCGCGGCCGGCGCGGCCGGCAATCTGCGCCGCCTCCTGGGCGTTCAGCGTGCGGATCTGGTGCCCGTCGAATTTCTGCAGGTCGGCGAAGGCGATATGGTCCACATCCATGTTCAGCCCCATGCCGATGGCATCGGTGGCGACCAGGAAATCGACCTCGCGGTTCTGGTAAAGCGCCACCTGGGCGTTGCGGGTGCGCGGGCTCAGCCGGCCCATCACCACGGCGCAGCCACCGCGGCGGCGGCGGATGGCTTCGGCGATGGCGTAGACCTCCGCCGCGCTGAAGGCCACCACGGCGCTGCGCGGCGGCAGCTTCGTCAGCTTGGCCGGCCCGGCGTGGCTCAGCTGCGACAGGCGCGGGCGCGTCTCGATCTCGGCCTGCGGCACCAGGCGCTGCAGCAGGGGACGGATGGTCTCCGCGCCCAGGAACATCGTCTCCACCATGCCGCGCGCATGCAGCAGCCGGTCGGTGAAGATGTGCCCGCGATCGGCATCGGCGCAGAGCTGGATCTCGTCCACCGCGACGAATTCGGCGCGACGGTCCAGCGGCATGGCTTCCACCGTGCAGGCGAACCAGCGCGCCTCGGGGGGGATGATCTTTTCCTCACCGGTGATCAGCGCGACATGCTTTTCCCCCTTCGCGGCGACCATGCGGTCGTAGTTCTCGCGCGCCAGGAGGCGCAGCGGGAAGCCGATGATGCCGGAGGCATGCGCCAGCAGCCGCGTGATCGCGAGGTGGGTCTTGCCGGTATTGGTCGGCCCGAGCACGGCGCGGACCCGCGGCGCGAACATCTGGCCATGTGGCTTCTGGAAATCGGACATTTGGGTATTCGACATGGTCCGTGGGGGCGGTGGGTTGCGTGGCACGGCGCCGCGCCCTTGGCAACAGCGGCAGGCCCGCGGAGGCGATGTTCGGCCCGCGGGCAACGAACCATCAACCTCCCTCCGGCAGCCTGTGGTGGTGGCCCACCCCCCGGGTCGACACAAGGGCAGGAGGCCCGGATGTGCCCAACCTTCCGCCATGGGCTGGACCGGTTCCAGAGGCGCGCCGACCTGGGCGGGGCCGCCCCCGCCGCGCCGGCCGATGCCGGGTCGGGCCGGCTGGCCTGGTGCGCCGGGCTGGGCGCGCTGGGCGCGCTGTGCCTCGCCGCCGCCCTGCTGCTGCCGCCGATGCCGGCGCCGGAGCGGGATTCGGTGTCCCCGAAGGAGGCCCTGTCGCGGCTGGCACCGCCGCCGCCGGCAGAACCGGCGACGCTGGCCGGCATGGACCGCGCCCTGCGCGCGCTGGAAGGCGACCCTGGCCGCTGGCAGCTCCTGATGGCGCCGGACGGGCCGGCCCATCCGGTCGCGCCGCCGCAGCGGGCGGGGCGGTTCGCCCTGGGCCAGGCGGCCGAGTCCCCCCGGCCCGAGCCCCGCGCCGAGCCGCTGGGCGATCCCGGCCAGGTGGCGCTGATTGCCCTGGCGCTGACGCTGGCCGCCGCCACCCTGCTGGCCGGCATCGCCGCGCTGCTGCTGGAACGCCTGTTGCTGGCCCCCTACCGGGCGCTGCGCCAGGTCGCCCTGGCGATGGCCGAGGGCGACCTCCACATCGCAGTGCCCGGCACCGCCCGCCACGACGAGGCCGGTGCCCTGGCCAGGGCGCTGGAACGGCTGCGGCAGGCCAGCCTGGCGGAGGGGGACCCGGCGCGGCTTGACACCGTGACGCCGGAACAGGCCGCCGCGCGCATCCTCGCCGCCGCCGACAGTATCGAGCGCGTCGCCGCCGCGGCTGTCCTGCGCGGGCTGGAAGCCGGCATGGCGGCAGGTCCGGGCACGCCGGACCAGGTGGCCCTGGCGCAGGGCGCACGCCGGCTGGCCGAACAGGTGGTGACGATCCGTGGCGCGGCGGAGACCGCCGGCCTGGTGCTGGCGCGCATGGACCAGGGCGCGGCGAGCTCGGGAACCGGCACGGCCGGCCCGGTGCGGGCGATGGAACCGGCGGGCTGACCGGCCCCGTCGGCGCCGCGCCCCGGCGCCCGCCGATTGTCTGCCGCCGGCCCCTTGGCGGCGGCCGCCGCAGCGGCCAGCCTGCGCCCGTGAACGCCGCGACCCGCTTCGTCCTGCTCTACAGCGCGCAATTCGTGGTGGTGGGCATCACCTTGCCGTTCCTGCCCTCGATCCTGGCCGCGCGCGGCCTCTCGCCGGCCGAGGTCGGGGTGCTGTTGGCGGTTGCCGCCGGCGTGCGGCTGCTGGCGGGGCCGGCGGGCGGGCGGCTGGCGGATGCGTTGGGCGATGCGCGGGCGCTGCTGGTGTCCGGCGCCGCGCTCGCGGCGCTGGCCGCCTGCGGCTTCCTGCTGCCGGCAGGCTTCTTCCTGTTGCTGCTGGTGATGGCGCTGCACAGCGCCGCCTTCGCCCCGGTGGTGCCGCTGACCGATGCGCTGGCGCTGGCTGCCGCCCGCGCGCCGGGCGGCTTCGACTATGCCCGGGTGCGCGCGGCCGGCAGCATCGCCTTCATGCTGGCGGCCATCGCCACCGGCCAGGCGGTGGCCTGGGCCGGCATCGAGGCGGCCGCCTGGCTGCTGGTGGCGGGTCTGGCGGCGACGGCCCTGGCCGCGCTCGCCCTGCCGGGCCGGGCGCCGCGCGCCAGCCGGGCGGCCGCCGGCGGCTGGGCCGGCTTCCTGGCGCCACTGCGGATTGCCGCGGTGCGGCGGCTGATGCTGGTCTCGGCGCTGATCCAGGGCAGCCATGCGCTGTATTATGGCTTCGGCACGCTGCACTGGCAGGCGGCCGGGCTCGGCGCCGGGCTGATCGGCGGGCTCTGGGCGGTGGGGGTGCTGGCGGAGGTGGCGCTGTTCCTGTGGGGGCGGGGGCTGGTCGGGCGGCTGGGCCCGGTCGGACTTTCCCTGGTGGCGGCCGCGGCGGGGGTGCTGCGCTGGGGGGTCACGGCGCTGACGGTCGATCCCTGGCTGCTGGTTCCGGCGCAGGCGCTGCACGCGGCGACCTTCGGCATGCAGCACCTGGCGACGATGGCGGTGCTGGCCCGGGTGGTGCCGCCGGCCGAAGCCGGCACGGCGCAGACCCTGCACGCGGCCTTCGGCGTCGGGTTGTGGATGGGGCTGCTGGCCCTGGCCTGCGGGCCGCTCTATGCCGCCGCCGGCGGGGCCGGCTTCTGGGCCATGGCGGTGCTCTGCGCCCTGGCGCTGCCGGCCAGCCTGGCGCTGGGCCGGGCGCTGCGGCCATGAAAGACCGCGCCTTCCGGCGGTGACCTATTTCGCCGGGGCCAGGTCTTCCCAGCCCGTGCCATGCCAGACCCGCGGCGTGACGCGCGCGCGGCCCTCCTCCACCACAATGCGGTTGTAGGCATTGGGCGTGCCGCGCAGCCGGATGGAGGTGGCGCTGCCCGCCTGGGCCACCACCAGCCCGCCCTCCCGCACCGGGCGGACGTCACCCAGATGCAGGTGGCCGGTCAGTACCAGCCGCACATCGTGCCGCGCGAAGGCGGCCAGCGCCGGTTCGGCATTGCCGACCAGCCTGGCGCCCGGCTTCAGCTCCGGCGCCAGGAAGGGGTGATGCGCCACGACGATGCGGAACAGGCCGGGCGGCAGCGCCGCCAGCCTACCTTCCGCCGCCGCCAGCCGGGTGCCGGAGACGCGGCCGCGCGCCCAGTTCAGGTACAGCCCGGCACGGCGGGCGGTGTTCATGCCGACCACGGCGATCTCCGCATCCGCGAAGACCGGCTCCGTCGCCGCATGGACATGGCGGCGCCAGCGGCGATAGGGGTCGGTGAAGCGCTCCATCAGGTTGTAGGGCGATATGTCGTGGTTGCCGGGCACGATCAGCCGCGGTGCCGGCAGCCCGTCGAGGAACGCCATGGCGGCAATGAATTCCTCATGCCGCGCGCCCTGGGTCAGGTCGCCGGAGACGGCGATGAGGTCGGGCGGCCAATCCGCCAGCTCCTGCGCGAAGCTGGCCACCACCCTGGGGTCCTCGGCGCCGAAATGCAGATCCGAGAGATGGGCGACACGGCGCGTCATGCGACCGGCGGCGCGGAAGCGCGGGGCAGGGGATCGGTCCCGGCGGGCGGGTCCTCCGCGGGTGGGCCGGGCACGATGACGCGCAGCGCGCCGGGGTGGATCCGGTAGACCAGCGGCGGCGGGATCAGCAGCGCCTCTCCGTCATTCATCACGCGGATCGCGGTGCGCGCGGAGCCGATGGTCACCTGCTGCGCCGTGCGTTCCTGCACGAGGCGGGAGCCGCGCCAGGTGCCGAGGAACATGCCCGCGATCATCTTCACCCACCACCATGTCCCGTAGCGACGCGCGACATAGAGGGCAAGTTCCCCCGCATCCAGCCGCGGCCGGGTCATCATCAGGCCGAAACCCTCCGCATAGCGGTTGTTGGCCACCGCCAGCGCCCGGGTCCACAGCCGCACGGTGCGGCCTTCGCCCAGCCGCACGCTGAGCCGCATCGGCCGGTGCCGCCATTCGGAGCGCAGCGCGGCGAGGATGAAGACCAGCCGCGGCCGCAGGCCCCGCTTGCCGCGCCCGCGTTCCCGGTGCCGGCCGAGCCAGGAGGGGCTGCCGAGCACGGAGGAACACAGGAAGACATGCTCGTTCACATCCGCCACGTCGATGGCGCGGATGGTGCCCTGCGCCAGCGCCGCGGCCGCCGCCTCCAGCGGCAGCGGGATGCCGAGATCCTTGGCCAGCAGGTTCATGGTGCCGAGCGGCAGGATGCCGAGCGCCGCCTCCCCGCCCATCAGCCGCGCCGCGGCGGCGGCGATGGACCCATCGCCACCGCCGACCACCACGGCCTGCGCACCCATCGCCACCGCTTCGTCCAGCCGCGCCAGCAGCCCTTCGGCATGGTCCGGCACCAGCACCGCCTCCACCCCGGCAGCTGCCAGGTGGCGCATGACCTCGGCCTCGATGGTGTCGCGGCCGAGGGCGGTGCCGGAGGCGGCATTGATGACGACGGCGACCCGATGGGGGCTGGGACCGGCAGGGGGCGAGGGCGTCAGGATCGGCCTCCTTGGCGTGTGGCGCGATGAAAGCGGCGGCCGCGGGCGAAGGTTCCGCGACCGCGATGTTGCCGCGCCGCGCAGCAAAAAGGGCGCGGCCCCTGCGGACCGCGCCCCGTCTCCCGCCGGCCCGGCCGGATCCGGTTCAGGCCGCCTTGGCCATGCCGCGCAGCACGTAGTTCAGGATGCCGCCATTCTTGTAGTATTCCACCTCATCCGCCGTATCGACGCGGCAGGTCAGCGTCGTGCGGTGGGTGGTGCCGTCCGGGCGATGGATCACCAGGCCCACATCCATGCGCGGGCTCAGCGTCTCCAGCCCTTCCAGGTCGATGATCTCGGCGCCGGTGATGCCCAGCGACTGGCGGGTCTCGCCATTCTGGAACACCAGCGGCAGCACGCCCATGCCGACCAGGTTCGAGCGGTGGATGCGCTCGAAGCTCTCGGTGATGACGGCCTTCACGCCGAGCAGGAAGGTGCCCTTGGCCGCCCAGTCGCGGGAGGAGCCGGTGCCGTATTCCTTGCCGCCGAAGATCACCAGCGGCACGCCCTCGGCCTTGTACTTCATGGCCGCGTCATAGATCGGCAGCACCTCGCCCGAGGGGTGGTGCTTGGTCATGCCGCCTTCGATCCCCGGCACCAGCTCGTTGCGGATGCGGGTATTCGCGAAGGTGCCGCGCATCATGACTTCGTGGTTGCCGCGGCGGGCGCCGTAGCTGTTGAAGTCATGCTGGCGCACCTGGTGTTCCAGCAGGTAGTCGCCGGCCGGGGATGCCTTCTTGATGGCACCGGCCGGGGAGATGTGGTCGGTGGTGATGCTGTCGCCCAGCTCGGCCAGGATGCGCGCCCCGGCGATCGGCGGGATCGCCGGGATCTCCATCGTCATGCCGGTGAAGTAGGGCGGGTTCTGCACGTAGGTGGAGCCGCCATTCCAGCGATAGGTATCGCTGTCCGTGTCGACGCGGATCGCCTGCCACTGCGCCGGGCCCTTGAACACGTCGCCGTAGCGCTGCATGAACATCTCGCGCGACACGGCGGCGTGAACCGTGTCGTTCACTTCCTTCTGGCTCGGCCAGATGTCCTTCAGGAACACCGGCTGGCCGTTGCTGCCCGTGCCGATCGGGTCGGTGGTGATGTTCAGCTTCACCGTGCCGGCCAGCGCATAGGCGACCACCAGCGGCGGCGACGCCAGGTAGTTGGCGCGGACATTGGCGTGGACGCGGCCCTCGAAGTTGCGGTTGCCCGACAGCACGGAGGAGACGACCAGCTTGTTGTCCTCGATCGCCTCCAGGATCGGGTCTTCCAGCGGGCCGGAATTGCCGATGCAGGTGGTGCAGCCATAGCCGACGGTCTGGAAGCCGAGCGCATCCAGATCCGCCGTCAGCCCGGCCTTGTCGAGGTATTCGGTGACCACCTGGGACCCGGGGGCCAGCGATGTCTTCACCCAGGCCTTCGGCGTCAGCCCCAGCGCCCGCGCCTTGCGCGCCACCAGGCCGGCCGCGACCATGACATAGGGGTTGGAGGTGTTGGTGCACGACGTGATCGCCGCGATCACCACGTCGCCATGCCCGAGGTCGTAGTTCTTGCCGGAAACCGGCACCCGCAGATCGGCCTTGTCGCCCGGCACGCCCATGGTGCCGGCGGCCAGGTCCTTGCCGAAGCTGGTGGAGACCTGGGTCAGCGGCACGCGGTCCTGCGGCCGCTTCGGCCCGGCCATGGAGGGCTCGACCGTCGACAGGTCAAGCTCCATCGTGTCCGTGAACACCGGGTCCGGCGTGGAGGCATCGCGCCACAGGCCCTGCGCCTTGGCATAGGCCTCGGTCAGCTTGATGCGGTGCTCGTCGCGGCCGGACAGGCGCAGGTAGTCGATGGTGGTCTGGTCCACCGGGAAGAAGCCGCAGGTCGCGCCGTATTCCGGGGCCATGTTGCCGATGGTGGCACGGTCGGCGAGCGCCATGTCCTCCAGGCCCGGGCCGTAGAATTCGACGAACTTGCCGACCACGCCCTTCTTGCGGAGCATCTGCGTGACCGTCAGCACCATGTCGGTGGCCGTCACGCCCTCGCGCACCTTGCCGACCAGGCGGAAGCCGATGACGTCCGGGATCAGCATGGCGATGGGCTGGCCGAGCATCGCGGCCTCGGCCTCGATCCCGCCGACGCCCCAGCCGAGCACGCCCAGGCCGTTCACCATGGTGGTGTGGCTGTCCGTGCCGTAGCAGCTGTCCGGGAACACGTAGGTGTCCGGCCCGTCCTGCGCGGTCCAGGCGACCTGCGCCAGGTATTCCAGGTTCACTTGGTGGCAGATGCCGGTGCCCGGCGGCACGACGCGGAAATTGGCGAAGGCGGACTGGCCCCAGCGCAGGAATTCATAGCGCTCGCCATTGCGCTCGAACTCCACATCGACGTTCTTCTGCAGCGCATTCGCGGTGCCGGAGAAGTCCACCATCACGGAGTGGTCGATCACGAGATCGACCGGCACCAGCGGGTTCACCTTCTTCGGATCGCCGCCGAGGTTGGACAGCGCATCGCGCATCGCGGCGAGGTCCACCACGGCGGGCACGCCCGTGAAGTCCTGCAGCAGGATGCGGGCGGGGCGGAACGGCACTTCCTTGGTGGAGGAGCCCTTCTCGAGCCAGCCGGTCACGGCCTTGGCGTCGTCCACCGTGTAGCTGCGGCCATCCTCGAAGCGCAGCACGTTCTCCAGCAGCACCTTCAGGCTGACCGGCAGGCGCGCCGGGTCGCCGATGGCCGCCGCAGCCTCGGGCAGGCTGAAATAATGATAGTCCTTGCCGTCCACCGTGAGGGTTCGGCGGGTCTTCAGGCTGTCCTGCCCGATCATCCGCATGGTCCGGGGTCCCCGTTCGCGTGGCGCCGGGTTGGGTGCCACCCCGGAAGCGGGGCGCCTTCCGCCAAGCCTGGCGCGGTTCAAGCCGTGCCGCTTTCGCGACCGCAGCTTGCGGCTTAAACCACAGGGTTCCGGCACGGTCCATCCGGCTGGCGGGGATATGCGGGGGACGAATGCTGGAAGCGCAGGATCTGGCCTGCTGGCGGGGCGACCGCGCGATCTTCGCCGGGCTGTCCTTCCACCTGCCGGCGGGCGGCGCACTGCTGCTGACCGGCCCGAACGGCGCCGGCAAATCCAGCCTGCTGCGCCTGCTGGCCGGGTTGATCCCGGCGGCGGAGGGCCTGCTGCTGTGGGACGGCGCGGATGCGCTGGCGGATCTGGCGGGCCATGCCCGCCGCACCCGCTACCTCAGCCACCAGGACGCGCTGAAGCCGAGCCTGACGGCGGCGGAGAACCTGGCCTTCTACGCGCGGCTGTGGGGTGGGCAGGTGGCGCCGGCGCTGGTGGCGCTGGGGCTGGCAGAGTTGGCCGACCTGCCGGCGCGGATGCTCTCGGCGGGGCAGAAGCGGCGCCTGGCGCTGGCGCGGCTGGCCCTGGCGCCGGCGCCGCTTTGGCTGCTGGACGAGCCGACGGTGGGGCTGGACACCGCCTCCGTCGCGCGGCTGGGGGCGCTCCTGGCGGCGCACCGGGCGGGCGGCGGCGCCGTGGTCGCGGCCACCCACCTGCCGCTGCCGCTGCCGGATGCGAAGGAACTGGCCCTGTGAGACGTGGCGCACGAAGGCCCGACCGGCGGCCCGAAGGGCCGAGCGCGCGAATGCGCGCCGCGGCCAGTGCCGCAAAGCCGAGGGCCGCGGACGCGGCCCGCCCGGCGTTCGAGGGGCACGAAGGTGAAACCTTCGTGCGCCGGGTATGAGGGGCTTTGCCGCGGTGCTGGGGCGGGAGGTGCGGCTGGCGCTGCGCCACCCCGGGGACAGCCTGGCCGCCATGCTGTTCTTCGTGCTGGTCTGCGCGCTGTTTCCCTTCGGCATTGGCCCGGCGCCGGAGATCCTGGCGCGAATCGCCCCTGGCGCCCTGCTGGCCGCCGCCCTGCTGGCGGCGCTGCTGCCGCTGGACCGGCTGTTCGGCGCCGAGGCGGAGGACGGCTCCCTGGACCAGCTGCTGCTGTCCGGCCTGGCGCCCGCGGCGCTGGCCGCGGCCAAGGCGCTCGGCCATTGGATCGTCACCGGCCTGCCGCTGCTGGCGGCCAGCCCCGTGGCCTGCGCCATGCTGAACCTGCCGGTGGAAGCC
Organism: Falsiroseomonas selenitidurans; assembly: GCF_012103215.1. Classification (GTDB taxonomy): domain Bacteria; phylum Pseudomonadota; class Alphaproteobacteria; order Acetobacterales; family Acetobacteraceae; genus Falsiroseomonas; species Falsiroseomonas selenitidurans. The sequence goes on along the minus strand of NZ_JAAVNE010000040.1, from coordinate 38,288 downwards.
TGGGGGGTGGCGGCGCTGGCGCTGGGGCTGGCCACCGCGGTGCTGTCCCTGTTCGGCACGGCGGGGGCGGCGCTGACGCTGGGGGCGCGGCGTGGCGGGGTGCTGCTGCCGCTGCTGGTGCTGCCGCTGTCCATCCCCGCGGTGATCTTCGGCGCCGCCGCCATCGAGGCCGCGGCCGCCGGGCTGGGGGCGCGCCCCTATCTGCTGCTGCTGGCCGCGCTGCTGGCCCTGGCCGCACCGCTGGCGCCACTGGCCGCCGGCGCCGCGCTGCGCGGCGATTGACGCCGCTCGCGCATGCTCACGTCAGGCGGGATCGCCTGACGGCTCGGAACAGGCGCGGGAATGAACAGGGGGCGCGCTTCCGGTGAAGCGGCTTCAGCGCCGCGGCAAGCCGAAGAAGGGCCGCAGGCGGATGCCGATCCAGCTTCCCGGCAGCACCGCCAGCAGCCAGACGAAGCCGTGCAGGCTGCCGGAGGCGGTGCCGCCGATGAAGGCGCCGATGTTGCAGCCGAAGGACAGCCGGGCGCCGAAGCCCAGCAGCAGCCCGCCCAGCACCGCCCCGGCCGTACCCCTGGCGCCCAGTTTCACGGCATGGCGCAGCTGCCCGCTGGCCGCCGCCGCCACCAGGGCCCCCAGCAGCAGCCCGAAATCCGAGAGCGAGGTGTGGTTCGCCAGCAGCGGCCCGGCCAGCGCCGCCCGCGCCCAGCCTTCCGACCAGAAGGGCAGGCCGGCCATGTCGAGACCAAGGGCCTGCATCACCTGCGCCGCCCACAGCGTCAGCCCGGTGGTGATGCCCCAGGGCAGGCCGGAGGCGAGGAACAGCAGCCCGGCCAGCAGGCCGACCACCGCGGCGGCGCGAATCTGGCGGCGCTCCGGCCGCCGGCCGCGCAGCAGCAGGGCCGCGCCCAGGCCGAGCAGCGCCAGCGTGGCCGGCAAGGCGCCCCAGGGGCCGAGCCAGGCGACCAGATCGGCATGGCCCAGATCTGGCAGCGCCAGGCCCATCGGCAGCGCCAGGCTGCCCAGCACCCCGCCCAGGCAGAAGCAGGGCAGCGCCACCCACATGCGGCGCGAGCCCTGCCCGGCCGCCACCAGCACGCCGGAGCCGCAGCCATTGGCGATCTGCATGCCGATGCCGAACAGCAGCGCGCCGAGCAGCAGGGGGGCGCCGATCGGCGCGACGAATCGGCCATAACCCTCCGCCAGGCTGCCCAGCGGCAGGATCACCAGGGCGGCAATGGCGGGGATCAGGAAGCTGGCGGCCATGGCGCGGCCATCGCCCTCCAGTTGCAGCGCGCGGAAGCCGCCGGCGAAGCCGAAATCGAACAGCACGAAGGCCGCGCCAAGCAGCAGGGCCACGAGGAAGACCGGCCCCAGCGCCGGGTCCGGCAGCAGCAGCACCCCGGCCAGCACCAGCGTGATGCCGGCAAACCCCAGCGCCAGCCCGAGGACATGCGGCCGGACCGGCGGCTGGGTGGGCAGGTCCGGTGTGGGTCGGCCGGCATGGGGTGGTGCAGGGGCGAGCATCATCGGCGACCTCCTGCGGCGGCTTCGCCGCCCGGGCACGCCGGGTTACACGCCCAAAAAAAAGGCCGCCAACCCGTGAGGGCAGCGGCCTAAGTCAAACAGGGAGGCTTCACGTCTGGGAGACGAAGGGGTTCAGAGAAACTCTGAATGACCCTGATCCAACGTCACCGTCGGAACACCGCCAAGATAGTGTGCGCTGCGGCATTGCCGCTGGGTGAATTGGCGGTAGCGGACATGCGCTGGCTGCATGGATCGCCGATACAACCTCGTTAATCACGTAGCTCAAGCGACCGATCGAAAAACGCGATCGCGCCGCTTCTCAGCCGGTCGCCTGCAGCCGCGAGGGCATGGCCAACTCCGCCACCAGGAAGTCGCGGAACACGGCGACGCGCTTGGAATGCCGCAGCTCCTCCGGATAGACGAAATAGGCCTCGATCCGCGGCGACTTCAGCTCCGGCAGCAGGTGCACCAGGCCTTCCAGCTCCTCCCCCATGTAGTCCGGCAGGGCGGCCAGGCCGAGCCCGCTGCGCACGGCGGCCAGAATCCCGGGAAGGCTGTTCATTTCAAGCACCGCGCGGCGCGTGGAGCCCGGGCGACGCCCGGCTTCCTGCAGCCAGTTCACGCTCTCAACCGGTGGGCGATAATCGCCGTAGACGATCATCCGGTGGGCATCGAGATCCTCGGCCCGCATCGGCATGCCATTGGCCTTCAGGTAGTCCGGCGCGCCGCAGACCTTCCAGCCGAAGGTGCCCAGGTTGCGCTGGATCAGGTCCGGCTGGCGGGGCGGGTGCAGGCGGATGGCGACATCCGCCTCGCGCATCGCCAGGTCGAGATCGGCATCATCCAGCAGGATGGTCAATGTGACGTCCGGATGCATCTGCATGAAGCGCCGCAACCGGGGCGCGAGCCAGATGCTGCCGAAACCCGTTGTGGTGGTGACCTTCAGCCGGCCGGTCGGTCGTTCCCGGCTTTCGGTCAGCAGCGCCTCGGTCATCGCCAGCTTGGCGAAGACCTCCCGCACCGCGCGGTTCAGCGTCTCCCCCTGCTCGGTCAGGATCAGGCCGCGCGCATGGCGGTGGAACAGCGGAACCTGCAGCGCCTCCTCCAGCGCCTGGATCTGGCGCGAGACGGCGGATTGCGAGAGATTCAGCGTCTCCCCGGCATGGGTGAAGGACCCTGCCTCGGCGACCGCGTGGAAAACCCGGAGCTTGTCCCAATCCAGCGGCATGCCCGCGGCGATTCCCTGTTTGATTCCCCGGCAAGCTGCCATGCGCGGGAAGGGTTTGAGTAGCATGACAGCCCCGCGACGGGCGCTTTTTTACCGCATGCGCGGGGGATGCCCAGGAAAATCGCGGAAACCGCCGCCGGGCGATCCCCGCCGGCCCGCGCTCAGGCGGCGAGATCGACCGCCGGCAGATGCGCCAGGAACTTCTCCGCCTCCAGCGCCGCCATGCAGCCGGTGCCGGCGGCCGTCACCGCCTGGCGGTAGACCTTGTCCTGCACGTCGCCGGCGGCGAAGACGCCCGGCACGCTGGTCTGGGTGGTGCCGGGGGTGGTGCGGATGTAGCCCTCCTCGTCCATGCCGAGCTGGCCCTTGAACAGGGCGGTGGCCGGGTCGTGGCCGATGGCGACGAACAGGCCGTGCACCGGCAGCTCCGTGCGCAGCCCGGTCTTCAGGTTGCGCAGGCCCAGCGCGCGCGCCACCGGCACGCGCCCGCTGCCATCCGCCAGCACCTCCTCCACCGCCGTGTCCCAGACCACGGTGACATTGGGGCGTTCGAACAGCCGCGCCTGCAGGATCTTCTCCGACCGCAGGCTGTCGCGGCGGTGGATCAGGGTGACGTGGCGCGCCAGGTTGGACAGGTAGAGCGCCTCCTCCGTCGCGGAATTGCCGCCGCCGACGACGGCCACGTCCTTGCCGCGGTAGAAGAAGCCATCGCAGGTGGCGCAGGCGGAAACGCCGAAGCCGGACAGCTCCTTCTCCCCCGGGATGCCGAGCCAGCGGGCCTGCGCGCCGGTGGCGATGACCAGGGCCTCCGCCTCATACACCTCGCCCGAATCGCCGGTTGCGCGGAACGGCCGGCGGCCGAGATCCACCGCGGTGATCACGTCCTGCACGATCACCGCGCCGACATGCGCCGCCTGGGCCTGCATCTGGTCCATCAGCCAGGGGCCCTGGATGGGCTCGGCGAAGCCGGGGAAGTTCTCCACTTCCGTGGTGATGGTCAGCTGCCCGCCCGGCTGCAGCCCGGCCACCACCATCGGCTTCAGTCCGGCGCGCGCGGCATAGATGGCGGCGGTGTAGCCGGCAGGGCCGGCGCCGAGGATGAGAAGGCGGGTCTGGTGCGTCACGGGCGGGGTCTGGGACACGGGATGGATCCGAATGCTGAATTCCTTGGCAGCGGATATCGGCGGTGCCGGCCGAATGCTCAAGCCATGGCGTGCGCGCACCGTGCAGGGCCGGTTAAATCAACGATCCGCGTCTTGTAGATCATGCGCGCCGAAAGGATATTGCGTCCAAACCGCCAGCCGGGACACGCAAGCCTACCATGACCGACCAACCGGATCCGGACATCGACGACGTAGATCGCCAGATCCTGGCCGAATTGCAGGCCGATGGCCGGATGACCAATGTGGAACTGGCCCGCCGCGTCGGCCTTTCCGCGCCCCCCTGCCTGCGCCGCGTGCGCCGGCTGGAGGAACAGGGCGTGATCCGCGGCTACCATGCCGACCTCGACCCCCAGGTGCTGGGGTGGGAAATCACCTTCTTCGCCCTGGTCGGGCTGGAGACGCAGAAGCAGGCCGTGCTGCAGGCCTTCGAGGCCATGGTCTGCGACTGGCCGGAGGTGCGCGAGTGCCACATGATCCGCGGCGGCGGCGACTTCATGCTGCGCCTGGTGGCGCGCGACACGGCGCATGAGAATGCCCTGACCTCCCGCCTCACTGGCGCGGCCAATGTGCTGCGGGTGCAGACCCTGCAGACCATCCGCACGGCGAAGGATGACAGCGGCGTGCCGGTGGAGGGTACGGCCGCGTGAATCCGGGGCGCTGGCTGGCGGCGGCGCTGCTGCTGCTGGGCGGCGCCTTGGCGGAGGCGGCCGAAGCGCCGCGGCCGGCCCGCTGCCCGACGGGGGCGCCCACCGGCCTCGTCTGCCTGCGCGGGCAGGATGCAAATGGCGCCCATATCCTGCTGGCCCGCCCGGCCAACTGGCATGGCGGGCTGGTGACGCAGGTGTTCGGCGGCCCGCGCCTGGCGCCGATCCGCGCCGACACCACGGATGAGGATCTGCTGCGCTTCGCCGAATACGTGGCCGAGGGCTGGGCCTGGACCTCCACCAGCCGCCGCCGCCCCGGCTTCGGCATCCGCGCGGCGGGGGAGGATGCTCTGAACGCCCGGCGCATCGCCGAGGCCAGCTTCGGCACGCCGCGCCTCGCCGTCATCCACGGCCAGTCCTGGGGCGGCGGCATCGCCGCGCGGGCGATCGAGACGCTGAACGCACCGGATGCGACCGGCCGGCGCCCCTGGCAGGCGGCGCTGCTGACCTCCGGCGTGCTGGCCGGGCCGACCCGCGCCTATGACATGCGGGTGGACCTGCGCGCCGCCTTCCAGGCCATCTGCGGCACGCATCCGCGGCCGGAGGAGCCGCAATACACCCTGACCCTCGGCCTGCCGCGTGGCGTGCGGATGGGCTGGACGGAGATGATGGCGCGCTACACCGCCTGCACCGGGTCCGACCTTGCCCAGGCCACGCGCAGCACGGCGCAGCGGCGGGCGCTGGCGGATCTGGTGGCGGCCAGCCGGATCCCGGCATGGTCGATCCCGACGCACCTCGCCTGGTCCACCAACGTCTTCGCCGACATCGCCTGGGGGTTGATGGACGGGCGCAGCGCCTTCGGGAATGCGCATGTCCGCTACCAGGGCACCAGCGACGATGCCGCCTTCAACGCCCGCGTGCCGCGCATCGCCGCCGACCCGGACGCGGTCGCAAGGCTGGCGGAGGATGGCGACCCGACCGGGGCCATCGCCATCCCGGTGCTGACCCTTCACGGGATCGAGGATGCAACGGTGTTCGTGGAACACGCGGCGGCCTACCGCGCCACGCTGGAAGCCGCCGGCACCGCCCATCTGCTGCAGCAGGTCTTCGTGGATGAGGAGGCGCACAACAAGATGTCGCCGCCGCTCTACCCCGCCGCCCTGGCGGCGCTGGCCGATTGGGCGCAGGGCGGGCCGCGCCCCTCGGCGGAGGCGGTGCGCCAGCGCTGCGAGGCGGCCCGCGCCCGCCACCCGGGCACCTGCCGCATCCGCCCCGGCTACGTGCCGCAGGCCTGGACGGCGCGCGTCAACCCGCGCTGAAGCCTGGAACCCGGCGTCACGCCGGGCGCTGTTCCCGGCAGACCGGGAAGAGAGGGCGAAGGATGTTCAGGCTTCTGCGAAACGTGGCGATCCTGCGCGGACTCTGGGGCCTGATCCGCCGCAGCCGGCGGCGCTGAGCCTCAGCCGCGGCGCACCACGTAGTCCGCCGCCTGCAGCGCGGCGATGATGGCATTGCCCTGGGCGCCGTCGCGCACCTCCACCATCAGGTACAGCTCCGTGCTCTGCACCGTGGGCGCGCCGAATAGCTGCTGGTGGTTCACCTCGATGACGTTGCCGCCGAGGGCGGAGATGCGGCCGGCGATGTCCGCCAGCATGCCGGGGCGATCCGGGATGTCGAAATGCAGGCGCAGGATGCGGCCGTCGCGCAGCAATTGCCGCAGCAGCACATTGGACAGCGCCCGCGCATCGATGTTGCCGCCGCAGATCGGGATGCCGACATTGCGGCCGGCGAAGCGTTCCGGAAAGGCGAGCAGCGCCGCCAGCCCCGCGGCGCCGGCGCCTTCCGCCACCAGCTTGGCCCCTTCCGCGAGCAGCGCGATGGCCTGTTCCACGCTGCGTTCCGGCGCCAGCACCACCTCGATGCCGGCGCGCTGCAGCCAGGCGAAGGGCACCTCGCCCACATCGCGCACCGCAATGCCTTCCGCCACCGTCGGCCCGCCGACGGCAACGGGCAGGCCGGCCAGGCGCTGCTGCATGGCGGGATAGCCTTCCACCTCCACCCCGATCACCGCGATTCCGGGCTTCATCTCCAGCGCCGCCGCGGCGCAGCCGGTCAACAGCCCGCCGCCGCCGACCGGGACCAGCAGCGTGTCGATCTCCGGGAAATCCTCCAGCATCTCCAGCGCCGCGGTGCCCTGGCCGGCGATCACGGCGGCGTCGTCATAGGGGTGGACGAAGGTCAGCCCGTGCTTCAGCGCCAGTTCATGCGCATGCGCCGCGGCCTCCGCCAGGGTTTCCCCGTGCAGCACCACCTTGGCGCCCCAGCCTTCGGTCCGCGTCACCTTGGTGGCGGGGGTGAAGCGCGGCATGACGATGGTGGCGCCGATGCCGGCCAGGCTGGCATGGCGCGCCACGGCCTGGGCGTGGTTGCCGGCGGACATGGCGATGACGCCGGCATCCCGTTCGCGCGCGGTCAGCAGGGCGATGCGGTTGGCGGCGCCGCGTTCCTTGAAGGCGCCGGTGGCCTGCAGGTTGTCCAGCTTCAGATGTACGCGCGCGCCGGTTGCGCGGGAGAGCGAGTCGCTGAACAGGGTGGGGGTGCGCAGCACCGCGCCCCGGATGCGCGCGGCGGCTGCGCGGACATCGGCCAGGGTAATGGTGGGCGCCGTCACCGGCGCCAGGTTGGTCAGCGGGGACATGGCGCGCTGCAGGTCAGGCGAAGCGGACGCCCGCGATTTCGTACACCTTGGCACCGCCCGGCGCCGGCACTTCCACGCTGTCGCCGACCTTCTTGCCGATCAGGGCCTTGGCCAGCGGCGAGGAGATGGAGATCGAGCCGTTCTTCATGTCGGCCTCATAGGCGCCGACGATGCGGTAGGTCTTCTCGTCCTCGGTTTCCTCATCCACCACGGTGACATGCGCACCGAAGCGCACCTGGGTGCCGGACAGCTTGCTGGTGTCGATCACCTCCACCGAGGGGATGATGGATTCGAGCTCGGCGATGCGGCCCTCGATGAAGGATTGCCGTTCCCGCGCCGCGTGGTACTCGGCGTTTTCGGAAAGGTCGCCATGCGCCCGTGCTTCCGCGATGGCGCGGATCACGGCGGGGCGTTCCTCGACCTTGAGCTGACGCAGCTCCTCCGTCAGCCGTGCCAAACCTTCCGCGGTCATGGGGAACTTCTGCACGTCGCGTCCTTCCTCCGGGCATCCACGCCCGCCCTTGCGCCTGGTTCCCCGTTGTCCCGGATTTCTCCGGGCTGGGCGGGAACCATGCAAGCAGATCGCGGGCTGCGCTGAAACAGGCGAGGCGGGGGCGTGGATGATTTTCCCCGCCCCCGCCCGCTCAGAATGAATGCGCAAAATAGGCCTGCAGCGGCGCTACATCAAGGGTTCCGCCCTTCAAGGCCGCGATGGCGTGCACCGCCGCCCGGGCGCCCGCCAGCGTCGTGTAATGCGGGACGCCGTGCGTCAGGGCGCTGCGGCGGATATCGAAGCTGTCCGCCACGCTCTGCCCGCCGCTGGCGGTGTTGATCACCAGCTGGATGGCATCGGACTTGATCGCATCCACGCAATGCGGCCGGCCTTCCGCCACCTTGTTGACCACGGCGCAATCCAGCCCCACCTCGCGCAGCCGGGCGGCGGTGCCGCGGGTGGCCAGGATGCGGAAGCCCATCTCGATCAGCCGCCGCGCCAGGGTCACCGCGCCGGCCTTGTCGCCATCCTTGACGGACAGGAAGACGGTGCCGGCTTCCGGCAGCTTCACCCCGGCGCCCATCTGGGACTTCAGGAAGGCCCGCTCGAAGGACAGGTCGAGGCCCATCACCTCCCCCGTCGACTTCATCTCCGGCCCCAGGATCACGTCCACATTGGGGAAGCGGTTGAAGGGGAAGACGGCTTCCTTCACCGCGACGTGGCGGGAGACGGCGGTGTCGTCCAGCCCGAACTTCCTCAGATGGGCGCCGGCCATGACCAGCGCACCGATCTTGGCGACGGCGACGCCCGTGGCCTTGGCGACGAAGGGGACGGTGCGGGACGCGCGCGGATTCACCTCGAGGACAAAGATCTCGCCGTCCTTCACCGCATACTGCACGTTCATCAGGCCCTTGACCTTCAGCGCCTTGGCCATCGCCTCGGTCTCCGCCTTCAGCTCCGTGATGATGGCGGGCGGCAGGGAATAGGGGGGCAGGGAGCAGGCGCTGTCGCCGGAATGGATGCCGGCTTCCTCGATATGCTCCATGACGCCGGCGACATAGACATCGCCCGTCTCATCCGCGATGCAGTCCACATCGACCTCGATGGCGTCCGCCAGGTACTGGTCGATCAGGATCGGATTCTCGCCCGATACCTTCACCGCTTCCGCGCCGAAGCGGCGGAGCTGTTCCCTGGTGTAGGCGATCTCCATCGCGCGGCCGCCGAGGACGTAGGACGGGCGCACCACCACCGGGTAGCCGATCCGCTCGGCCTCGACGAGGGCTTCTTCCAGGTCGCGGGCAATGCCGTTCTGCGGCTGCTTCAGGCCCAGCGATTTCAGCAGCAGTTGGAAACGCTCGCGATCCTCGGCGATGTCGATGGCTTCCGCCGAAGTGCCGAGGATGGGGATGCCGGCCTTGTGCAGGGCCTGGGACAGCTTCAGCGGGGTCTGGCCGCCATACTGCACGATGCAGCCCAGCAGCTCGCCGGATTCCTGTTCCTTGCGGCAGATCGCCAGCACGTCCTCCGCCGTCAACGGCTCGAAATACAGGCGGTCGGAGGTGTCGTAGTCGGTGGAGACCGTCTCCGGATTGCAGTTGACCATGATGGTCTCGTAGCCGGCGTCACGCAGCGCGTAGCAGGCATGGACGCAGCAATAGTCGAACTCGATGCCCTGGCCGATCCGGTTCGGCCCGCCGCCGAGGATGATGATCTTCTGCCGGCTCGTCGGGCGGGATTCGCAGGCGGGCGCGCCGAAGCCGCCTTCGTAGGTGGAATACATGTAGGGCGTGTCGGAGGCGAATTCGGCCGCGCAGGTGTCGATGCGCTTGAACACGGCATGCACGCCGAGCGCATCGCGCGCGGCAAAGACCTGCGCTTCCGTCCTGCCCGTCAGCGTCGCCAGGCGCTTGTCGGCAAAGCCGAGCGCCTTCAGCGCGCGAAAACCATCGGCGGTCTTCGGCAGGCCCTCCGCCTTCACCGTCTGCTCGGCCTGGACGATCTTCTCGATCTCCCGGATGAACCAGGGGTCGAAGCGGCAGGCCTCGTGGATCTCCGCCACCGACATGCCGGCGCGCAGCGCCTGCGCCACCACCAGCGAGCGGTCCGGCTTCGGCGTGGCGAGCGAGGTGCGGATCGCGGCATGGCTGCCATCGCCCGGCACCTCGATCTCGTCCAGGCCGGAAAGCCCGGTCTCCAGCCCGCGCAGGCCCTTCTGCAGGGCTTCGGCAAAGCTGCGGCCGATGGCCATGGTCTCGCCCACCGACTTCATCGAGGTGGTCAGCGTCGCCGGCGTGCCCGGGAATTTCTCGAAGGTGAAGCGGGGAATCTTCACCACGACATAGTCGATCGTCGGCTCGAAGCTGGCCGGCGTCACCATGGTGATGTCGTTCTTCAGCTCATCCAGCGTGTAGCCCACCGCGAGCTTCGCGGCGATCTTGGCGATCGGGAAGCCGGTGGCCTTGGAGGCCAGCGCGGAGGAGCGGGAGACGCGCGGATTCATCTCGATGACCACCATGCGGCCATCGACGGGGTTGATGCCGAACTGCACGTTGGAGCCACCGGTATCGACACCGATCTCCCGCAGGCAGGCGATGGAAGCATCGCGCATCCGCTGGTATTCCTTGTCCGTCAGCGTCAGCGCCGGGGCGATGGTCACGCTGTCGCCGGTATGCACGCCCATCGGGTCCAGGTTCTCGATGGAGCAGATGATGATGCAGTTGTCGGCGCTGTCGCGCACGACCTCCATCTCATACTCCTTCCAGCCCAGCACCGATTCCTCGACCAGCACTTCCGTGGTCATCGAGGCGGCGAGGCCGGCGGCGACGATCTGCTCGAATTCCTCGCGGTTGTAGGCGATGCCGCCGCCGGTCCCGCCCAGGGTGAAGGAGGGGCGGATGACGCAGGGCAGGCCGACCTCCTCGAGGCCCCTGCGGGCTTCCTCCATGGAATGGGCGATGGCGGATTTCGGGCTCTCGATGCCGATCTTCGACATGGCATCGCGGAATTTCAGCCGGTCCTCGGCCTTGTCGATGACGTCGGCCTTGGCGCCGATCAGCTCACAGCCATACTTCTTCAGGATGCCCGCGGCATCGAGCTTCAGCGCCGTGTTCAAGGCGGTCTGGCCGCCCATGGTGGGCAGCAGCGCGTCCGGGCGTTCCTTGGCGATGATCTTCTCGACCATCTCCACCGTGATCGGCTCGATGTAGGTGGCATCCGCCAGGCCGGGATCGGTCATGATCGTGGCCGGGTTGCTGTTCACCAGGATCACCCGGAAGCCTTCGGATCGCAGCGCCTTGCAGGCCTGGGCGCCGGAATAGTCGAACTCGCAGGCCTGGCCGATGACGATCGGGCCGGCGCCGATGATCAGGATGGACTTGATGTCGGTGCGCTTGGGCATGTCAGGCTCCGGTCGATCGGGATTGGCGCCGCGCGCTCAACAGCAGCAGCGGCAGGATCAGCAGGTGGGGGATGCCCCAGAAATACAGCGCCAGCGGCGCTTCCTCCGCCAGCATCAGCGTGGTCGCGCCATGCACCAGAACGGAGAGCGCCAGGGCGCCGAGGGCGGCACGCATCGGTGACATCAGCCGGCGCAGCGAAGCGGCGACGGTGAACAGCACCAGGCCGGAATAGGCCAGGGCGAAGAGCGCGAAGGCGAGGGGGATCATGGCGCGGGCTCCCCCGGTCCGCTGCGCTTCGCGCGCGGCTTTGTCACCGCGTGGAAGGCATAGATCAGGTAGATGGGGTGCAGCCCGATCCAGAGCGGCGTGGCATTGCGGCGCACGGCCCCGTACCACTCCACCCAGAACCAGTAATGGCCCGCGAGCGACAGGGCGCAGGCCAACAGCATCGCGGCGAACAGCGGCACGGACAGGCCACGCAGCACCCCGGTCAGGATCATGCAGGCGGCGATGCTGGTCAGGGCGCCGATGCCCCAGATCGCGTCGTCCATCAGCCGGCCCGGCTTTCCGTCGCCAGCTTCACCGCCAGCAGGGCCAGCGCGCCGCCCAGCACCCAACGCTGCACCGCCATCCAGGTGGGGTTCGCACCCAGGAAGCGGGCCGCGCCGGCCGCCCCCCAGACCAGAACGGCGTCCCAGGCGGTGCAGATGGCGATCTGCACGAAGCCGAGGATGGCGGCCTGGACGAACAGATTTCCCCGAGCTGGATCCAGGAAGGGCGGCAGCACCGCCATGTAGAACAGCGCCACCTTCGGGTTCAGCGCCGCGGTGGCGAACCCCACCCAGAACAGCCGCGCGCGCGGCTCCCGCGGCATCGGCCTTGCGGCGAAGATCGGCTGCCCGCCCGGCCGCACGCTTTGCCAGGCGAGGTAAAGCAGGTAGGCCGCGCCGCCGAGCCGCAGCACATCCCAGGCATAGGGCACCGCCAGCAGCGCCGCGGTGATGCCGGCGGCGGCGCAGACCATGATGGTGAAGGAGCCGAACTGGCAGCCGACCAGCGAGACCATGCCCGCCCCGGTGCCCTGCGCGAGGGAGCGCGAGATCAGGTAGAGCATGTTCGGCCCGGGCGTGACCGCGAGGCCGAGCGAGAGGGCTGCGAAGACGAGGAGGGTTTCGGCGGAGGGCATCACTCCCGACCTCGCGGCTGCCAGATCGGCATGATGCGCTTCAGGAAATCATCGAACAGCGGCACGGTGAAAGCCGTGTCGCCATGCGCTGGGCTGTAGTTCATTCCCTCTCTGATGAGTCCGCCGCGATGGGGGCCCGCTGCCTGGACCCGGATGCCGAGCAGGTCAGCGATGTCGCCCGACCGATGGGCCTCCGGGCCAAGCTCCGCCATGGCCCGCAGATAGTCCTTTTCCCGCGGTGTCAGCCGGTCGAAGCGCACGCGAAAGAAGGATTTGTCGAGCTTGGCGATCGCCTGCGCGGTGGCAGCACGCACATCCTCCGCCGCGATCGGCGAATGATCTGCGATGTTCCAGGCGGCGTAGCCCCATTCCTGGAGGAAGAAGGGATAGCCCTGCGTGATGTCCAGAATGGCATCCAGCGCCGCCGGTTCGAAGGTCACGGATTCGCTGCGTGCCGGCTCCACCAATGCCCGCCGTGCGTCGGCGGGCGACAGGGGGCCGACTTCGGGAAAATCGAACAGCCGCTCGGCATAGGATTTGGACCGGCCGGTCAGCCCCACCACCTGCGGCAGGCCCGCTGCGATGAGCACCATCGGCAGGCCTTCCTGTGCCACGCGGTGCAGCGCCATGATGAGCGCGCTCATCTCACCTTCCGCAAGATACTGGATCTCGTCGATGATGAGCGCGACAGCCGTCTGGCGGGATGCCGCCGCGCGGCCGATGGCCAGGAACAACTCCGGCAGATCGGCTTCCAGATCGCCGCTATCGGCCGAGCCGCGTTCCGGATCGATGTCGAGCACCAATTCGACGTCGCCATGCTTCAGCTTGAGTCCCGACACAAAGCTGCGGAAGACCCGCAACCCCCGCTTCACCTGCTCACTGAGCGCGCCCAGGCGATCCAGGTCGAGCAAGAGGCGGCGCAGGTGCGGCAGCAGCAGCGCCGGCAGGACCGTCTGGTCGCGCGCCTCGATGAGGCAGGCGCGATAGCCGCGCTCCTCCGCCAGGTCTCGGACACGGACGAGCAGAACCGTCTTGCCCACGCCACGCAGGCCTACGCCGATGAAGCTCTTGGCGGAGCGTCCCAGACGAACGCGATCCAGCGTCAGCCGTGCCTGGTCGAGCAGCGCGTCACGGCCCGCCAGTTCCGGAGGCGGCGAGCCGGCGCCGGGTGCGTAGGGGTTGCGAACGGGATCCATATTGAAGGAAGTTATCCGTTTATGCGGTCTTGGCCGTATAACTCCGAAAAGATCGTCAATTCGCCTTCGCTGCTTCGATCATCCCAACGAAGCGCCGGAACAGATGGTGGCTGTCGGTCGGCCCCGGGCTCGCTTCCGGGTGGTACTGCACGGAGAAGGCCGGCTTCGTGCTGCTGGCGATGCCCTCGTTGGACCCGTCGAACAGGCTGCGATGCGTCACCGTCACGCCGTCCGGCAGGCTGGCATCGTCCACCGCGAAGCCGTGGTTCTGGCTGGTGATCTCCACCTTGCCCGTGGCGAGCTCCTTCACCGGCTGGTTGGCGCCGCGATGGCCGCGGTCCAGCTTGTAGGTCTTCGCCCCCAGCGCCAGGGCCAGCAGCTGGTGGCCGAGGCAGATGCCAAAGACCGGCAGGCCCGTCTCCAGCACGCCCTGGATCGCCGGAACGGCATAGGCGCCCGTCGCCGCAGGGTCGCCCGGGCCGTTGGAGAGAAACACGCCATCCGGCTTGTGCGAAAGAATATCCTCGGCGGTGGCGGTGGCCGGCACCACGGTCACGGCGCAGCCGGCGGCGGCCAGGCAGCGCAGGATGTTGCGCTTGGCGCCGTAGTCGACGGCGACCACCTTGCATTGCGGCGCCGTCTGCTTGCCGAACCCCTCGCCCCAGGCCCATTCGGCCTCGTCCCAGCTATAGGACTGCCGGGTCGAGACCTCCTTCGCCAGGTCCATCCCCTCCAGCCCCGGCCAGGCCTTGGCCTGGGCCAGCAGGGCCGGGATGTCGAAGCGCCCGTCGGCGGGATGCGCCAGCACGCCGTTCGGCGCGCCGCCGTCGCGGATGCGCACGGTCAGGGCACGGGTGTCGAGGCCGGCGATGCCGGGCACGCCATGCGACTTCAGCCAGTCATCCAGGTGCCGGGTGGCGCGGTAGTTGGAAGGCTCGGTCAGGTCCTGCTTCACGATCAGGCCGCGCGCGGCGGGGGTGATCGCCTCGATATCCTCGGCATTGGCGCCGACATTGCCGATATGCGGGAAGGTGAAGCAGATGGTCTGCCCGGCATAGGAGGGATCGGTCAGCACCTCCTGATACCCGGTCATGGCGGTGTTGAAGCAGATCTCCGCCACGGTGGTGGCCTGCGCGCCGAAGCCGCGGCCCCAGAAGACGCTGCCATCGGCCAGCACCAGGGCGGCGGTCGCGCCGGGGGGCGGGGCATCTGGGGTCTGCGTCACGGGGGCGTTCTCCTGTTGCGGCGCGGCGTGGGGCTTGGGCGTGTCGGGCCGCGGGGCATCCGTGCCCTGCGGCAGGTCGGGCAGATCGAGGCCGGTGGCGGCCAGGATGGCAGGCCAGTGCTTGGCGGGCACGGCGCGCGCCTGGCGCCACTTCCGCACGGCCTCGGTGCCGATGCCCAGGCGCCGCGCCGTAGCCTCCGCGCCACCCATCAGGGCGATGATCTGTTCGACGGTTCGCATGGGACGAACATGTGGGAGAAATCTTCCCATCTCAAGGCCCATCTGCGGGTCGGGAAGATTTTTCCCAGACGCCCCGCCGTGCTACAGCGGAAGGACAAGGAGACACCCCATGGCCGACGACCTTCGCACACGTTTCACCGCCGCGCTCAAGCAGGCGATGCTGGCCAAGGATGCCGCCCGCACCTCAACCCTGCGGATGATCACGGCGAAGCTGAAGGATGTGGATATCGCCGCGCGCCCGTCCGGCGTGGACAAGGTGCCGGAGGATCAGATCATCGCCATGCTGCGCGGCATGGCCAAGTCCCGCGCCGAATCCGCCACCCTGTACCGCGAGGGCGGCCGGGCGGAGCTGGCCGAGAAGGAGGAGGCGGAGATCGCCGTCATCGAATCCTTCCTGCCGCAGCAGATGGATGAGGCCGCGATGCAGGCGGCGGTGGCCGAGGCGGTGGCGGAGACCGGTGCCGCCGGGATGAAGGACATGGGCAAGGTGATGGCGGCGCTGCGCGCGAAGCACGCGGCCAGCCTGGACATGGCCAAGGCCGGCCCGCTGGTGAAGGCGGCGCTGGGCTGACCTTCCAGCGGGGCTGACGGCGGCGTCAGCCCCCCGGGCGCCCCGGCAGGATCAGCCCCGCCGCCCCCACCAGCAGGGCGCCCGCCAGATCGGCCTCCCGCAGGTCGGCCATGGTCAGGGTGGCGTCCGTCAGCTCTGCTTCCCGCAGCCGGGCTTCGCGCAGGTCGGCCTGGGTCAGGTCGCAATCCACCAGCCGGGCCTGCGTCAGGTCGGCCGCCACCGCCCGCACCCGCGCCATGCGGGCATTGCCCAGGTTGGTGGGCCAGGTCTGGCCGCTGCGCAGCGTCATCGGCCCGGCCAGCAGCCGGCTGAGGTCGGCCTCGTTCAGCGTGGCGCGCAGCAGCCTGGCGCCGCGCAGATCGGCCCCGGCCATGCGCGCACCGCGGAGGTCCGCCATGGACAGGTCGGCCATGGCCAGGATGCTGCCGGTCAGGTCCGCATCGCGCAGCACCACGTATTTCAGCACCGCTGCTGCCAGGTTCACGCCCGCCAGGCTGATGCCGGTGAGGTCGCAGGCCGAGAGATCGGCGCGCTGGCCGCTGCGGCCATTGCTGCGGATCCAGTCATGGTGCAGCCGCAGTGCCGTGCCGACGGTGCCTTCCATGCTGTCCAGCCGGCGCGCCATCTCGGCCCCGTCCAGCCGGGTGGTGAACAGGTCCACCTCGTCCAGCAGCGCGCCCAGCAGGTTGGCCTGGGACAGGTTGGCCGAACGCAGCACGGCGCGGGTCAGGATGCGCCTTCCAGCCGCGCCCCGGTCAGGTTGGCCTCCGACAGGTCGGCGCCTTCCAGGTTGCAGCCGGACAGGTCGGCGCAGCTGAGGTCGGCGCGGACGAAGACGGCGTTGCGCAGGTTCGAGTCGCGCAGGTCGGTCTGCACGATGAAGGCGTTGGACAGCTTGGCGCGCGTCAGGTTGGCGTTGACCGCGCTGGCCTCCGACAGCTCGCCATGGCCGCCGGCCGGGGCGGTGGGCACCAGCTCCCCGTCCTTGCTGCGCACCAGGTGGCCGTCGCGCAGGTCGGCGCCGGTCAGGTTGGCGCGCGCCATCTGCGCCCCGCGCAGCGAGGCGCCGCGCAGGTCCACCCCCTGCATCTGCGCCCGGATCAGTTCCGCCTTGCGCAGATTGGCGCCGAACAGGCAGGTGTCACGCAGGTCGGCCTCCGCCAGGATGGTGCCTTCCAGCCGCGCACCGGTCAGGTCCGCGCCCGCCAGTACGGCACCCCGCAGGTCGAGATGCGACAGATCGGCGAATTTGAAGGCGGCGCGCCGGCCGCCTTTTTCGCCGCGCAGGTGGCGCTGGTGCGCGGCCAGTGCTTCCGCCAGTTCCGCCGCGGCCACGGGGCGGAATTCGATCGGCAGCTCGTCGGCCCGGGCGCGCGCCGGCGCCGGACCGGGCGGTGGGGGGGCGGGAGGGGGTGCAGGAATCACGATGGGCCTGCATGCCCCGGCGGCGGTGAAGACTTCGCTACCCCCGCGCACGCCGTCGCGCCGCGCGCGATCGGTGCTAAGAGCCCCTGGCGATGGCCCTCCCTCCGAATTTCCTCGATGAGCTGCGGCACCGGACGCCGCTGGCACCCCTGGTGCAGCGCAAGACGCGGCTGGCGAAATCCGGCCGCAACTGGAAGGGCTGCTGCCCCTTCCATGGCGAGAAGACGCCGTCCTTCTATGTGTATGACGACCACTACCACTGCTTTGGCTGCGGCGCGCATGGCGATGCCATCAGCTTCGTCATGCAGGCCGAGGGGCTGCCCTTCCCCGAGGCGGTGGAGCGCCTGGCCGGGGAGGCCGGGCTGCAGGTGCCGAAGGCCACTCCCGAAGCCGCGGCGCGGGAACGCCGGGCGCGCGACCTGCACGACGTGCTGGAGGCCGCCCAGGGTGCCTTCGCCCGCCGGCTGCACCTGGCGGAAGGGGCGGAGGCGCTGGCCTATCTGCGGCGACGCGGGCTGACGGAGGATACGATCGCCCGCTTCGGCCTGGGCTGGTCCGGCGGCGGCCGCGGCGTGCTGGCGGCGGCGCTGAAGGCGGAGGGCATCACGCCGCAGCAACTCGCCGAGGCCGGGCTGGTGCGGGAGCGGGAGGATGGCTCCGGCTTCAACGACCTCTATTTCAACCGCGTGATCTTTCCCATCCGCGATCGCCGCGGCCGGGTGATCTCCTTCGGCGGGCGCATCCTGGGGGATGGCCAGCCGAAATACGTGAACGGGCCGGAGACCGCGCTGTTTTCCAAGCGGCGCAGCCTGTACGGCCTGGATCTGGCGCGGGAAGGCGCCTTCCGCGGCGCGCCGGTGGTGGTGGTGGAAGGCTACATGGACGTCATCGCCCTGCACCAGGCAGGGTTCGGCGCCGCCGTCGCACCGCTCGGCACCGCGCTGACGGCCGAGCAGATGGAGGAACTGTGGCGCCTGACGCCGGAGCCGATCCTGTGCTTCGACGGCGATGCCGCCGGCGGCCGCGCGGCGGCCCGGGCGGCCGAGGCGGCGCTGCCGCTGCTGAGCACGGAGCGCAGCCTGAAGCTGGCAACCCTGCCGCCGGGCGAGGACCCGGACACGCTGGTGACGCGCCGCGGGCCCGCCGCCTTCACCGCCGTGCTGGAGGGCGCGCGCAGCCTGTCGGCGGCGCTGTACGGCCTGCTCGCGGAAGGCCGGCCGGTGGCCACGCCGGAACAGCGCGCGGCGCTGCGCCACCGGCTGGCGGAGGTGGCGGCCACCATCCCGGACAAGACCCTGGCCGCGGAATACCGCAGCGCCCTGCTGGACCGCTTCTTCGCCACCACGCGCCCGCCGCGCGGCGGGGCCGGGGGGTTCGGCGCACGGGCCGGCGGCGCGGGCGGCCCCGGTCGGCGCCCGGTGGCGGCCCCGCACCCGCGCCCGGCGATCAGCCAGGCGCGCACCCGCGGCTTCCAGGCGCGCGCCCTGCTGGCCATCACGCTGCACCACCCCTGGTTGCTGCCGGAGGTGGAGGAAAGCCTGGCGAGCCTCGATCTGGGCGAACCGGCCCTGGCCCGCTTGCGCGATGCGGTGCTGGCCTGGCTGGCAGAGGGCCACGAACTTGACTCGCGCCGCCTGATGGACCAACTCGCCGGCACAGGCATGGCAGACCTGTCGACGGGCTTGCTGCGGGACCCCGGCCTGCCGGTGGCCGCGGGAAAAGCCGCGCAGCCGCGCGATGCGCTGGAGGCGTGGTGGCATTTCTTCGGCCTGCTGCGTGGCGAGGCGGAGCTTGAGGAGGACCAGGCCGGAGCCCAGCGGGCATGGGAGGAAGCGGCCGATCCGGTCGCCCAGGCCCGGGCCCAGCAAAGGCTCATCCGGTTGAAGCTGACCCTGGCCGCGCTGCGCCGGGGCGAGTGGGCGGAGACTGGCGGCGAGGACGGCATGGCCGCAATCACCGACGGCCACGGCCACGGATGATGCGCGGTGGCGCATCATGGGGCGAATTCGCGCAGGCCCGGTCCGGGGGGCATCCCCACCGGGCCGGGGCGCCGTTGACGGAGCGGAAAAAAGCATGGCGAGCAAGGCCGCGAATGGCGCCGATACGGCAGAAGGACGCGACGAGGCGGTGGAAGGCGTGCTGCTGGATACCCTGACCGCCGCCGTCAAGAAGCTGATCGCCCGCGGCAAGGAACGCGGCTACGTCACCTATGACGAGCTCAACGCCGCCCTGCCCTCCGAACAGGTGTCCTCCGAACTGATCGAGGACACGATGGCGACGCTGAACGAGCTCGGCATCAACGTGGTCGAGAGCGAGGAGTCGGAGGACGGGGAGGCCGGCGCCGACAAGCCGGCGGCCAAGGCCGACGAGGACGAGAAGGACGAGGAGGAAAGCGGCGGCAACGTCGACGAGGCCAATCTCGGCCGCACCGACGACCCGGTGCGCATGTATCTGCGCGAGATGGGCAGCGTGGAGCTGCTCTCCCGCGAGGGCGAGATCGCCATCGCCAAGCGCATCGAGGCCGGGCGCGACATGATGATCGGCGGGCTCTGCGAGAGCCCGCTGACCTTCAAGGCGATCGTCGCCTGGCATGACGCGGTCAAGGAAGGCCGCATGCTGCTCCGCGACGTCATCGACCTGGAGGCGACCGCCGGCGCCAATACGCCCGAAGGCACGCCGCCGCCGGAGGAGGAGTATGAGGAGGGCGACGAGGCCGCCGAAGGCGTCGGCCTTTCGCTCTCGGCGCTCGAGGAAAAGCTGAAGCCGGAGGCGCTGGCCGCCTTCGAGGCGATCGAGGGCCTGTTCGGCAAGCTGCAGAAGCTCTCCAACAAGCGGATGGACGCCTATACCTCGGGCGGCGAAACCTCGCTGCGGTCCGAGAAGACCTATGAGAAGCAGCGCCAGGAGCTGGTGGCGCTGGTGGAGAAGGTGCAACTCCACAACAACCGGATCGAGGAGCTGGTCGACCAGCTCAAGGGCCTGAACCGCCGCCAGACCACGCTGGAAGGCCAGGTGCTGCGGCTGGCCGAGGCGCAGAAGGTCAAGCGCGAGGAGTTCCTGGAACACTGGCGCGGCAGCGAGCTGGACCCGGGCTGGTTCGAGCGCATCAGCAAGCTGCAGAGCCGCGGCTGGAAGACCTTCGTCCAGCGCTCGCGCGAGGAGGCGGAGGCGATCCGCGGCGAGATCGCCAAGGTGGCGGCCGAGACCGGCCTGCCGGTGCCGGATTTCCGCCGCGTCTACCAGACCGTCTCGCGCGGCGAGCGCGACATGACCCAGGCGAAGAAGGAGATGATCGAGGCCAATCTGCGCCTCGTGATCTCCATCGCCAAGAAATACACCAATCGCGGCCTGCAGTTCCTGGACCTGATCCAGGAGGGCAACATCGGCCTGATGAAGGCGGTGGACAAGTTCGAATACCGCCGTGGCTACAAGTTCAGCACCTATGCCACCTGGTGGATCCGGCAGGCCATTACCCGCAGCATCGCCGACCAGGCGCGGACCATCCGCATCCCGGTCCACATGATCGAGACGATCAACAAGCTGGTGCGGACCAGCCGGCAGATGCTGCACGAGATCGGCCGCGAGCCGACGCCGGAGGAGCTGGCGGAAAAGCTCGGCATGCCGCTGGAAAAGGTGCGGAAGGTGCTGAAGATCGCGAAGGAGCCGATCTCCCTCGAAACGCCGATCGGCGACGAGGAAGACAGCCATCTCGGCGACTTCATCGAGGACAAGAACGCCATCATCCCGCTGGATGCCGCCATCCAGTCCAATCTGCGGGAAGCCACCACGCGGGTGCTGTCCAGCCTGACGCCGCGCGAGGAACGGGTGCTGCGGATGCGCTTCGGCATCGGCATGAACACCGACCACACGCTGGAGGAGGTGGGCCAGCAGTTCAACGTGACGCGGGAGCGCATCCGTCAGATCGAGGCGAAGGCGCTGCGCAAGCTCAAACACCCCAGCCGCAGCCGCAAGCTGCGCAGCTTCCTGGACAACTGAGCCATGGCCACGGCGACGCGCCCGACCGGCATCCGCGAACCGGTGCAGCGCATCGAGGTGGATGTCACCTTCCTGCGCATGGATGCGGCGCCGGAAGGCGCGAAGCCGGACTTCCCCAAGGGGGTCGGGGTGGTGCGCGTGCCGGGCTGTTCTGTGCCCTTCTACCGCTACCTGTACGACACGGTGGGCCGCGACTACCTGTGGTGGCTGCGCCGCACGGTGCCGGACGCCGAGATCGCGGCGCTGCTGGCGCGGCCGGAGATCTGCATCCATGTGCTGTATCAGGGCGGCGAACCGGCAGGCTTCTACGAGTTGGAGCGGCGCGGGGCCGAGTATGGGACGAACCTCGCCTATTTCGGCCTGATGCCGCATGCCATCGGCCGCGGCGTGGGCCGGGCGCTGCTGCGCCACGCGGTGGAGACCGCATGGGCGGAAAAGCCACGCCTGCTGACCGTGAACACCTGCACCGCCGACCATCCCCGGGCCCTGCCGAACTACGTGGCGGCGGGGTTCCGGGTGCTGCGCACGGTGCGGGAATTGTGGCCGGTGCCGCTGCGGCTTGGCCTGCCGATCCCGGACCGGCTCCGTGTCGGCTGACCCTGCCCTGATGCCCGCCGCGCTGGCGGATGACGCGCTGGCGGCGGCCGAGGCGCTGGAGGCGAAAGCCGAGGAGGCGGCGCGCCTGCTGTCGGCGCTGGCCAATGCCAAGCGCCTGATGGCGATGTGCCACCTGCTCGAAGGCGAGAAATCCGTGAACCAGCTGGCCGGGCTGGTCGGCCTGGCGCCCACCGCGCTGTCGCAGCATCTGGGCCGGATGCGCGACCTGCGCCTGGTGGAGACGCGGCGCGAGGGGCAGACCATCTTCTACCGCCTGGCGAGCGCGGAGGTGCAGGCCATCCTCGCCACCCTCTACACGCTGTACTGCGCGCCGAAGCCCACGCCGGCCTGATGCATCCCGCGCCCCTGCCGGCCGTTGCCAGGGGGGCAGCGGACGGGGGCGAGGATGACACAGGACGGACGGGTGGTGCTGGTGACAGGGGCGGCGCGCGGCATCGGCCGGGCGGTGGCCACGCGGCTGGCCGGCGAGGGCTGGCGGGTGGTGGCGGTGGACCGGCAGGCGCCGGCGGCGGGTCTGCCGGGCCGCTTCGTGCAGACCGATGTGGCGGCGGAGGCGGAGGTTGCCGCGCTGCTGGCGGGCGTGCGGGCGCGCGAAGGGCGGCTGGATGCCCTGGTCTCCAATGCCGGGATCATGTTGCGCAAGCCGTTGGCGGACCTGAGCCTGGCGGCGTGGTCCCAGGTGCTCGCCACCAACCTGACCGCGACCTTCCTGCTGGTGCGCGCGGCAGAGGCGCTGCTGCGCGAAGCCCGCGGTGCGGTGGTGACCATCGCCTCCACCCGCGCCCGGCAGTCGGAGGCGGATACCGAGAGCTATGCGGCCTCCAAGGGCGGGCTGGTGGCGCTGAGCCATGCGCTGGCCGTCAGCCTGGGGCCGGCGGTACGGGTGAACGCGGTGAGCCCCGGCTGGATCGACACGGGGGAGGAAACGCTGCGCGCGGAAGACCATGCGCAGCATCCCGCCGGCCGGGTCGGCCGGCCCGCGGATGTGGCTGCCCTGGTGGCCTGGCTGGTCGGCCCGGAGAGCGGCTTCGTCACCGGCGCCGAATTCACCACCGATGGCGGCATGACGCGGAAGATGATCTACGCCGGGTAGGCGGGCAGGGGGGGGGGGCGGCGCCGCCCCCCCCCCGCCGCGCTGGAGCCGTTTCACCGCAAGCGAAGATGGTAAGACGGCTCCAGCTTATTGTTTCAACGCATGTTCCGAGTCGCCTTGCGAAGCCGCAAGGCTTGAAAACGCGCTAAGTGACCTTCTTGTAGATGGTCAGGCCCAGCACGAAGAAGATGATCGCGATGATCACGGCCAGCCAGAACAGGATCTTGGCGATTTCGAAGAAGGCGCCGGCGAGTCCGCCGAAGCCGAGCACGCCGAGCACGAGGGCTACGACGGCGAATATGATGGCCCATTTGATCATCGGCGGCTCCTCGGGTGAGTACAGAGCCGAGAGAACACGCGGTGGCGGCGCGGGTTCGATGGCGATTCGACGAAAGCACCACGCGGCGCCCGGCCGCGGTCCGCAGCCGACCCGCGCCGATCGACGCCCTTAGGCTCGCCGGCCGCGGGCAGCGCGCCGCTCCGGCCGGTTGGGCGCGGCCATCAGGCCGCCTGCGCCGCGCCCGTCAACCGACCGACCAGCCCCATCACGGCGCCCTGCAACGCCTCGCCCTGCCGTGCCACTTGGCCGGCGGTGGCGGTAAGCCCCTCCAGCGCCTCCCGCGTCCCGCGGGCGCTTTCGCCGACGCCGGCGACGCTGTGCGAGACGGTGTCCGTGGCCTGCGCCGCGGCGGCGGCCCCGCGGGCGATCTCCCGCGTCGCGGCGCCCTGCTGCGCCACCGCCGCGGCGATCGCGCCGGCGATGCCGCTGCTGCGCTCCACGGTCGTGCCGATGCCGCGGATCGCCTGCACCGCCTGGTCCGTCGCCGCCTGCATGTCGGCGATCAGCCGCGCGATATCCTCCGTCGCCCTGGCGGTCTGCGCGGCCAGTGCCTTCACCTCGCTCGCCACCACGGCGAAGCCCTTGCCGGCCTCCCCGGCGCGCGCCGCCTCGATGGTGGCGTTCAGCGCCAGCAGATTGGTCTGGCCGGCAATGTCGCCGATCAGCCGCACCACCTCGCCGATCCGCCCGGCGCCATCGGCCAGGCGACGCACCGTGTCGTCCGTGGCGCGGGTCTCGGCCACCGCGGCCTGCGCCGCCTCGGCGGCGGCGGCGACCTGGCGGGTGATCTCCGAAACGCTGGTCGACATCTGCTCCGCCGCGGCCGCGACGGTCCCGACATTGCTGGAGGAATCCTGCGCCCCGGCCGCCGCCGCCGCCGCCTGGGCCGCCGCTGCCGCCGCGCTGCCGGCCAGCAGCCTTGCGGTGGTGTCGAGGGCTTCGCTGGAGCGGCCCAGCGCCGCCGCCACCTCGCCCAGCGCCTGCTCCACCTCCCGCGCCAGCGCCAGGCGCGCGGCCTCGCGCTCGGCCGCCGCGGCCGCACGGTTGGCCGCGGCCGCGGCCTCTGCCTCCCGCCCCGCCAGCAGGCTGGCGCGCAGCGCCTCCAGCGCCCGGGCGATGGGGCCGAGGCCATCGCCGCGGCGGGTGCCGGGCACCGCCATCGTCGCATCGCCCAGCGCCAGAAGGTCGGCGGAATGGGCGATGCGGCCGAGCGGCCGCGTCACCCCGAAGCGCAGCAGGGCCGCGCCGAGGAGGGAGGCCAGCAGCGCGCCGATGCCGATGCTGTTGAGCAGCGAGGCCTGGATCCCCTCGATCCGGCCATCCAGGGCGCTGGTCACCGCCGCAATGTCGCCGGCAGCGCGTTCCAGCGCCTCCGCCGTCAGTTGCAGGGCGCCCTTGGCCGTCGGCTCCAGCGCCACGGCGGCTTCGGCCAGGCGCAGGGCGTCGCCGCGGTCGGCGGCGGGCAGCATGGCCTCGATCTGCCGGCGCAGATCGGCCAGGGCCCGCCGCAGCTCGGTGACGAGGTCCGCCAGGTCGGGCATGGCGGCCAGGCCCTCGGCGGCGCCGGCGGCCTGTTCCAGCCGGCGGTCG
Source organism: Falsiroseomonas selenitidurans (assembly GCF_012103215.1). Classification (GTDB taxonomy): domain Bacteria; phylum Pseudomonadota; class Alphaproteobacteria; order Acetobacterales; family Acetobacteraceae; genus Falsiroseomonas; species Falsiroseomonas selenitidurans. Next base: position 13,660 of record NZ_JAAVNE010000040.1, on the reverse strand, counting down.
GCTTCGAACAGCATGGGTGTCACCTGCTCGCCGCGGCCGGCGGCGGCGGCGACGGCGCGTTGCAATTCCGTCTGTGCTTCCAGCAGCCCGCGCTGCACGGCGGCGGCGGCGAGCGAGGCGGGCAGCCGCCGCTCCGCCAGATCGCCGGCGACGTGACCGATGGCCGCCATCTCGCCCCGCACGCTGAGCGCGGCGGCCATGGCGACGAAGGCCACGAGCAGGATGGCGGCGAGGCCTTTGACGAGGATGGGCAACCGGTCGAGCAGGGGCATCGCGGATCTCCTGATCCGCGGCTTACCCCGCAATGCCTGCAAACTCTTAACCGGTCCGGATGACTTCACGCAGGTGTCGCATCTCGCCGGGGCCTGGATTCATGGTCCGTGACGGGCAACGCGCGCGGCAGGAAGGGCGGCGCGGCGGATGGAGCGGGCGGGGGGAATCGAACCCCCGACATTCAGCTTGGGAAGCTGACGTTCTACCTCTGAACTACGCCCGCGCAGCCTTCTCTATACCCGGGCGCCCCCACACGCCGCAAGCCGTGCACCGCCCTGGCCACGCCGTTCTTGACCGGCGTGGGGCCGGCCCCTAAGCCAGGGGAGGCACGTCCGTGCCCCTCGCGATTTGTCCGGCCTGATTGCGGCGAGGTCCCGGTGTCTCCGGGCGGTGGGCGTCACAGCCCCTCCGAAAACAAGCGCGCTAAAGGGTCGCGGGGTGCGCCATGCGTGGCCCCGACGCCCCTCTGGGGGGCCGGGCGCCGTGTCGTCGCAGCCGCGTGCTGCAACATGAGGTGTCCCTGATGGCCAGAACCCTGCCCGACCGTCCGCTCCGCCCCGCCACCCTTCTGGTCCGCGGCGGGCAGATGCGCTCGAACCATGACGAGACGTCGGAGGCGCTCTATCTCACCTCCGGCTTCGTCTATGAAAGCGCCGGCCAGGCGGAGGACACCTTCCTCGGCACCACGCAGCACTACCAGTATTCCCGCTTTGGCAACCCCACCGTCACCATGCTGGAAGACCGCCTGGCGGCGCTGGAGGGGGCGGAGGCCTGCCGGCTGACCGCAACGGGCATGGCCGCGGTGCATGCCGCCATGCTGTCGCACCTCAAGGCCGGGGATCGCGTCGTCGCCTCCCGCGCCCTGTTCGGCTCCTGCCACTGGATCGTCTCCACCCTGCTGCCGCGCTACGGCATCACCTCGGTCTTCGTGGATGGTGGCGACCTGGCGCAGTGGAAGGCCGCGCTGGCACAGCCCACCGCGCTGGTGCTGCTGGAGACGCCGTCGAACCCCATGCTGGACGTGCTGGACCTGGCCGCGGTCTGCGACCTGGCGCATGCGGCCGGGGCGCTGGTGGTGGCGGACAACGTCTTCGCCACGCCGCTGCTGCAGAAGCCGATGGAATTCGGCGCCGACGTCGTCGTCTATTCCTGCACCAAGCACATGGACGGCCAGGGCCGGGTGCTGGGCGGGGCCGTGCTGGGGCGGAAGAAGTGGGTGGACGAGGTGCTGCAGCCCTTCATCCGCAACACCGGCCCCTCGATCAGCCCGTTCAATGCCTGGGTCATCCTGAAGGGGTTGGAGACGCTGCACCTGCGCCTGCCCGCCATGTGCCGCGCCGCCGCCGCCATCGCCGATTTCCTGGCCGAGCGGGTGGAGATCGACCGCGTGCTGTACCCCTTCCGCGTCGACCATCCGCAGCAGGCACTCGCCAAGGCGCAGATGGCCGCCGGCGGCAGCCTGGTGACCTTCGACGTGAAGGGCGGGAAGGAGGCGGCGTTCCGTTTCCTCGATGCGCTGCAGTTGATCGACGTCTCCAACAATCTTGGCGACGCCAAGTCGCTGGTGACCCACCCGGCCACCACCACGCATATGCGCGTGGGCGCGGAGGAGCGTGCGCGGCTCGGCATCACCGACGGCACCATCCGCCTGTCCGTCGGGCTGGAGGATGTGGCGGACCTGATCGCCGACCTGTCGGAGGCGCTGGATGCCATCGCCCCGGCGCAGCCCCCGGTGAAGCGCGCCAAGGTGGTGATCGAGGAGCCGGCCGCCGCCGAGCCCGAAGCGCCGGCGATCGCGCCGAAGCCGCGCAAGGCGGCCCGGGCGAAGGCGGCCGCGCAGCCCGCCGATGCGACGCTGTTCGAACTGGCGGTGGACCTGCCGGAAGCGCCGCGTCGCAAGGACTGAGCCATGGACCTGCACCTGTGGCTCGCCTTCTGCGCCGCCGCCATCGCCATGCTGCTGATCCCGGGGCCGACCATCCTGATGGTCGTCGGGCAGAGCCTGGGCGGCGGCACGCGGCAGGCGCTGCCGCTGGTGGCGGGGGTGGCGCTGGGCGACCTCACGGCGATGACGCTGTCGCTGGCCGGGCTTGGTGCCATCCTGGCGACCTCCGCGACGCTGTTCGCGGCGCTGAAATACGCCGGCGCCGCCTATCTGGTCTGGCTCGGCATCCGGATGTGGCGGGCGCCGTCGCAGCCCGATGCGGCGCCGCCGCTGAGCGCCGGCCGGGCGCTGCGCGAGGCCTGGCTGGTCACCGCGCTGAACCCGAAGGGCATCGTGTTCTTCGTGGCCTTCGTGCCGCAATTCCTGGACCCGGCGCGGCCCTTCCTGCCGCAGGCGGCGATCCTGGTGGCCAGCTTCGTCACCCTGGCAAGCCTGAATGCCACCGCCTATGCGTTGCTGGCGGCGCGGCTTTCCACCGCCCTGCGCCGGCCCGGCCTGCGCCGGGCGCTGAACCGTGGTGGCGGGGCGGTGCTGGTGGGCGCCGGGCTCGCCGTCGCGCTGCGGCGCTGAGCCACCCTGGACAGCATCGGCCGAGGGACGCAGAGTCCCGCCATGGGAACAACCTGCCATGGCTGAGGATTACAGCGCGACCACCCGCGGCATCCGGGTGACCGCGCGCAGCTTCTACCTGGAGGACCAGTCGGAGCCGGAGCGCGGGCACTTCGTCTGGGCCTACCGCATCGCCATCCAGAACCAGGGGGAGGAGACGGTGCAGTTGCTCAAGCGCAGCTGGCGAATCACCGATTCGCGTGGTCGCAGCCAGACCGTGCAGGGCGAGGGTGTGGTGGGCGAACAGCCGGTCCTCGCGCCGGGGGAGCGCTTCGAATACACCTCCGGCACCCCGCTCACCACGCCATCCGGCTTCATGGCCGGCGCCTACCACATGGTGGTCACCGGCACCGGCGAGGCCTTCGACGTCGCCGTGCCGGCCTTCAGCCTGGACAGCCCGCACCAGCCCACCAGCCGCGTGCACTGAGGAGCGGCACCGGATGGAGACGCCGCAGGGCCTGCTGGCGCGCCTGGCCGCGCTGGGGATCGAGGCGCCCACCGTCACCCACCCGCCGGTCTTCACCGTGGCCGAGAGCAAGGCGCTGCGGCCATCCCTGCCCGGCGGCCATGTGAAGAACCTGTTCCTGCGCCCGGAAAAGGCCGCCGGCCCCTTCCTGCTGGCGGTGCTGGAGGAGGACCGGCAGGTGAAGGTCAACGCCCTGGTCCGCGCCCTGGGCGCGCCGCGCGCCGTCTTCGCGGAGGCCGAGGCGCTGCGCGCGCAGCTGGGCGTGGAGCCTGGCTCCGTCACCCCGCTCGGCCTGGTGAACGCCGCCCCCGGCGCGGTGCGGCCGGTGCTGGACCGGCGGCTGGTGGAGGGGTTCGCCTGGATCCATGTCCACCCGCTGACCAACACCATGACCACGGCCATCCGCCCGGCGGATCTGCTGCGCTTCCTGCGCCATCTGGGGCATGCGCCGGAAGTGGTGGACCCGCCGGAGGCCGGCTGATCCCCAAGCGGCGCTGCCCTGGTATAAGCCGCGGCCGTAAACCCCCACGCCCGCTTGCTTCGCGCCGCGCGTGGCGCATCTATGCAGCCAAGCGAGAGGAATGCCCGACATGGACCTGATCTTCGACCCGACGCGCCAGGCAGCCCCCGGTGGCCTGCCGGCCGGCACGCCGGACCCGGTGAAGGATGGCGACCAGCGCACCTTCATGGCCGATGTGGTGGAAGCCAGCCGCGAGACGCCCGTGCTGGTGGATTTCTGGGCCACCTGGTGCGGCCCCTGCAAGACGCTGACGCCGACGCTGGAGAAGGTGGTGCGTGCCGCCGGCGGCCGCGTGAAGCTGGTGAAGATCGACATCGACAAGAACCGCCAGCTGGTCCAGCAGCTGGCGCAGATGGGCCTGCCGCTGCAATCCGTGCCCACCGTGGTCGGCTTCGTGCAGGGCCAGATCGCCGACCTGTTCCAGGGCGCCCTGCCGGAAGGGGAGGTGAAGAGGTTCATCGAGGCCCTGCTGAAGATGGGCGGCGGCCAGATGCCCGCGGCCGATCTGCTGGCCGAGGCCAAGGCGCTGGTCGAGGCCGGCGACCAGCCCGGTGCGGCGGAGCTGTTCGGCCAGCTGGTGGAAGCCGAGCCGGAGAATGCCGAGGCGCTGGCCGGCCTGGCCCGCTGCCTGATGGCGCTGGGCGAGGAGGAGCAGGCGCAGGAGGTGCTGGACCAGGTGCCGGAGAAGATCGCCGGCCATGCCGAGATCGCCTCCGTCCGGTCCCAGCTGCAACTCGCCCGCGAGGGGCGCGAGGCGCGGGAGAAGCTGGGCGAGTTCGAGCGGCGCCTGGAAGCCGACCCGGACGACCACGCCGCCCGAATCGAGCTGGCGGTGGCCCTGAACGCCATGGACAAGCGGGCGGAAGCGGTGGACGCGCTGATGGTCGCCATCAAGCGCGATCGCGCCTGGAACGACGAGGCGGCGCGCAAGCAGCTGCTGAAGTTCTTCGAGGCATGGGGATTCGCCGACCCCGCGACCCTTGCGGGACGGCGGAAGCTCTCCACCCTTCTGTTCAGATGATCTGACCCGGCGGGGGCACGAACCGCGCGGGGGAGACGGGCCGCCGCGCGCCCTTGCGCAGGTGGCTGAAACGGAGCCGATGCCCGCCTTTCACCCAGAGTTCGACGCCCTGCCGTCGGAGATTCCCATCTTCCCCCTGTCCGGCGCGCTGCTGCTGCCGGGCGGGCGGCTGCCGCTGAACATCTTCGAACCGCGCTACCTGGCGATGGTCGAGGATGCGCTGTCGGAAGGCCGGACGCTCGGCATGGTGCAGCCCGACCCCGGGCTGCCGCGCACCGAGCTCGGCAGCCAGACCTACCGGATCGGCTGCCTCGGCCGGATTTCCTCCTTCGCGGAGACGGAGGATGGGCGGCTGCTCATCACGCTGAACGGCGTCATCCGCTACCGCATCCTGGAGGAGGCGGGGCTGCGCCGCGGCTACCGGCGGGCGCGGGTGGATTTTGCCGGGTTCCGCCCCGATTTGGTGCTGGACGGCCCGAAGCCGCAGATCGACCGCGCGGCGCTGCTGGCGGCGCTGCGGCCCTATTTCACCGCGCATGGGATCGAGGCGAACTGGGAAGCGGTGGAGAATACCGGCGATGCCATGCTGGTGACCACGCTGTGCATGCTGTGCCCCTTCGAGGTGCGGGAGAAGCAGGCGCTGCTGGAAGCGCCCACGCCCCAGGCGCGGGCGGAGATGCTGGTGGCGCTGATGCAGATGGGCAGCCATGGCATGGCGCCGGAAGGCCGGCCAAGCTAGAAGCTGGCCGCATCCCCGGCCCTGGTCCCGGCCGGGAGCCGCGAACAGGAGAGCGAGAATGACGGCGTCCGAGCCGAGCGCGGTGGACCCGCGCCTGCTGGAAATCCTGGTCTGCCCGGTCACCAAGGGCCCGCTGCGCTATGATCGGGAGGCCGGCGAGCTGGTCAGCGAAAAGGCCGGCCTAGCCTATCCGGTGCGCGACGGCATTCCGATCATGTTGCCGGACGAGGCCCGCAAGCTGCCGGCCTGATGCCGAAGCTGACCGAAATCCGCCTGAACCGGGCGGAGCAGGTGCTGCACCTGGCCTGGGACGATGGCGTGCGCTTCGCCCTGCCGGCGGAGTATCTGCGGGTTGAAAGCCCCTCGGCGGAGGTGCAGGGCCATGGGCCGGGGCAGCGGGTGACGGTGCCTGGCCGCCGCCATGTCGGCATCATGAAGATCGAGCCGGTGGGCCACTACGCCGTGCGCCTGGTGTTCGACGACCTGCACGACACCGGCATCTACAGCTGGGATTTCTTCCGCCTGCTGGGCGAGCAGTATGACGAACGCTGGGCGGCCTATGAGGCGGCGCTGGCCGCCAAGGGGCTGAGCCGGGACCCGCCGAAGCGGCGGTAGCGCCGAGGCCCGGATCGAGCATTCTCAAGCCTTGCGGCTTCGCAAGGCGACCCGGAAATTGCGTCGAAACAATAAGCTGGAGCCGTTTCCCGTCTTCGCTCGCGGTGAGACGGCTCCAGCCCGCGCTGCCGCCTGCCGTTCGGCGCCTCGCCCCGACGCGGCGCGTGACCGGCCGCCGGCGCGCTGCAGGCGGCCCGCCCGTCCCAGCCGGCTTCAGTCGAGCTGGGCGCCGGAACGCCGGACGGCTTCGCCCCAGCGGGTGTTCTCGGCCTCGAGGAAGCGCACGAAGGTCGGCGCGTCGCTGCCGATCGGCGCAACGCCCAGGGTCTGCAGCCGCGCCTGCAACTCGGGCGCCTGCATCGCCTTGTGCATCTCGGCCGCCAGCTGCGTCACGATGGCGGGATCGACGCCGGCCGGGAAGAGGGCGCCCTGCCACACCTTCACATCGAAGCCGGGCAGCCCGGCCTCCGCCACCGTCGGCACATCCGGCAGGGCCGGCGCACGGCGATCGCCACTGACGGCCAGCGCCCGCAACCGGCCCGCGGCGATGCCGGGCGCGGAGGACAGGACATTGTCGAAGGCCACCGCGATCCGCCCGCCCATCAGGTCCGTCAGCACGGCGGGGCTGCCACGATACGGCACATGCACCATGTCGATCCCGGCGGCCGCCCTGATCAGTTCCATCGCGAGGTGCCCGGCGGTGCCATTGCCGGCGGAGCCGTAGGACAGCGCCCCGGGGCGCGACCGCGCCATGGCCAGCAGGTCGCCGAGGTTGCGCAGCGGCAGGGCGGGATCCGCCACCAGCACGTAGGGGGCCGAGGTCAGCAGCGAGATCGGCGTGAACCCCTTGAGCGGATCGAAGGGCAGCCGCCGGAACAGATGCGCGTTGATGATGTGGCTCGGCCCGGTGACGAGCAGCGTGTAGCCATCCGCAGGGGCCTGGGCGACCACTTCCGTGCCGATATTGGCCGCGCCGCCCGGCCGGTTGTCGACGACGAACTGCCGGCCCGTCTGCTCGGACAGCCGCTGCGACAGGGCGCGCGCCACGAGGTCCGCGCCGCCGCCGGCCGCGAAGGGCACCACCACGCGCACGGCGCGCGCCGGATAGGCGTCCTGCGCCGCCACAGGCGGCGCCAGGGCCAGCGGCAGGACCGCCAGAAGCCCCGCCACGCGCCTTACCCAAGCCTTCGGTCCCGACATGCCGTCCTCCGCTTCCTTGCGCCCGCAGCCCAGCATTTTCCGGGCCAGTCCGGCGGCTTCGGGATGCCGGGGCTCAGCCCGGCGGTGCCATCAGCCCCTGGCCGCCCAGCAGCCCGCCGAGCCCCGGGCCCATGCCCATGGCGCGTTCCGCGAAGGCGCGCTTCAGCCGCGGCATCCGGTCCACCGCGGCGATGCCGAGCCGGCGGGCCAGGCGGATGGGGCCGAAATCATTCCCAAAAAGCTTCTCCAGCGCATGGGTGGCGCCCAGCATCAGCGCCGCGTCGGGCCGGGCGCGGTTCTCATAGCGGCGCAGCACGGCCTGGCTGCCGGGGTCCTCGCCCGACGCCACGGCCTCGATCACCGCTTCGGCCAGCGCGGCGACGTCCCGGAAGCCGAGGTTCAGCCCCTGGCCGGCGATGGGGTGGATGCCATGCGCCGCATCCCCCACCAGGGCCAGCCGCGTATCCGTCTGCCGCTGCGCCCACAGCGCGGTCAGCGGGTAGGACCAGCGCCGGCCGATCGGCCTGATCTTCCCGAGATGGTCGCCCAGGCGCCGGGCCAGCTCGCGGCCAAAGGCATCGTCATCCATGGCCAGGAAGCGCGCCGCCAGGTCCCGCCGGTCGGACCAGACGAAGGCGGAGGCGTGCGGCAGGTCGGCACTGCCGAAGCCGCCCGGGCCAGCCAGGGGCAGTTGCGCGAAGGGGCCATTGGGCAAGAACATCTCCAGCGCCGTGCCGTTGTGCGGCCGGGCATGGGCGAAGGCGCCCACCATGCCGGTCTGGCCGTAATCATGGCGGGAGACGGCGATGCCGGCCTGGCGGCGCAGCCCGCTCTCCCGCCCTTCCGCCGCCACCACCAACCGGGCGCGGATCACGGTGCCGGCCTCCGCGCCGCTGGTCAGGCGCAGCGTGGCGCCTTCCGGCGTCCGGACCACGCTGGCCTCGGCCGGGGCGAAGACGCGCAGATTGGGCAGGTGCGGCAGCCGGGCGTTCAGCGCCACGCGCAGGGCGCGGGCCTCCACCATCCAGCCGAAGGGATTCTCGCCGATCTCGGCGCTGTCGAAATCCAGCGTGAGGGGGGAGGGCGGGTGGCCCGGGCGGCCATCGGCGACGCGGATGCGGCGGATTGCCTGCGGCAGGTCGGGCAGCCGGTCCCAGATGCCGGCGGCCGCCAGCAGGCGCTGGCTGGTCAGCGCGATGGCATAGGCGCGGCCATCGAAATCCGGCAGTTCCATCGGCGGCAGGGGCGCGCGGTCCAGTACCACGGTGGGGATGCCGGCGGCGCCCAGCGTGGCGGCGAGGGTGGCGCCGACGGGGCCGGCGCCGACGATGCAGGCGGTGGTTTCGATCTCGGTCATGGGCGGAGAGTCGGGGTGAAACGCCACTTCGGCAAGAGCGAGGCAATTGCCCAGAAAACAGGCAGCATTTTTGCGGCGCACCGTCGGAATGGTCTACGATCCGCATCGAATCCCCCGTCCGCTCCTGCGTCGGCCGGCGTTGGGCGCGGCTGGCACGATCCTTGGATTGCCGTGCAGCGATATCGCCTTGGGAAGGGGAACTGCGGCGCGATGAAGCTGGTCATGGCCATCATCAAGCCCTTCAAGCTGGACGAGGTGCGCGATGCGCTCACCCCGCTCGGCGTGCAGGGGCTTACGGTTACGGAGGTGAAGGGTTTCGGTCGGCAGAAGGGCCAGACCGAGATCTACCGCGGGGCCGAATACCACGTGAGCTTCCTGCCGAAGCTCAAGATCGAAGTCGCCGTTGCCGCCGACATGGTGGATGCGGTGGTCGAGGCGATCGCAGGTGCCGCGCGCACCGGCAAGATCGGCGATGGCAAGATCTTCGTCCTGGATGTCGAGCGCGCGCTGCGCATCCGCACCGGCGAAGCCGACGACCAGGCGCTGTAGGCCCATGGCACGCAGCATGAACACAACAGCTGAGACGAGGAACGGGGGAATGACGAAGCTTGCGCGCGCCGCTGCCATGGCGCTGCCGGCGCTGCTCGTGGCCGGCGCGGCCTTCGCGCAGGACGCCGCGACGCCTGCGATCGATACGGGCGACACCGCCTGGATGCTCACCAGCTCCGCCATCGTGCTGATGATGACGGTGCCGGGCCTGGCGCTGTTCTATGCGGGCATGGTCCGCAAGAAGAACGTGCTGGCCACCATGATGCAGTCCTTCGCGATCTGCGGCCTGGTCGGCGTGCTGTGGATGGTGCTGGGCTACAGCCTGGCCTTCGGCGAGGGCAACGCCTATATCGGCGACGTCTCGAAGCTGTTCCTCTCCGGCATGGGCACGGGCTGGGACGCGCCCTTCACCCTGGGCTCGGGCGATGCCGCGGTGGCAACGACCATCCCGGAAAGCGTCTTCGTGATGTTCCAGATGACCTTCGCGATCATCACCGCCGCGCTGATCACCGGCGCGGTGGCGGACCGCATGAAGTTCTCCGCGCTGATGGTCTTCGTCACGCTGTGGACGCTGCTGGTCTACTCCCCGGTCGCGCACTGGGTCTGGCACCCGAATGGCTGGATCTTCGCGCTGGGCGCGCTGGACTTCGCCGGAGGCACGGTGGTGCACATCAATGCCGGCGTGGCCGGGCTGGTGGCGGCGGTGGTGCTGGGCAAGCGCGTCGGCTACGGCACGGACAACATGTCCCCCTACAACCTCGCCTTCGCCGTGATCGGCGCGGCCATGCTGTGGGTGGGCTGGTTCGGCTTCAATGCGGGTTCCGCAGTGGGCGCCGGCGCGCGCGCCGGCATGGCGATGCTGGTGACGCAGGTGGCCGCGGCCGGCGCGGTGCTGGCCTGGCTGGTCGCGGAATGGGCGGTGAAGGGCAAGCCCTCCGTGCTCGGCGCGATTTCCGGCGCCGTCGCGGGGCTGGTTGCCATCACCCCGGCGGCGGGCTTCGTGCTGCCGGGCTCCGCGCTGATCATCGGCGTGGTGGCGGGCCTGGCCGGCTTCTGGGGTGCGACCGCCCTGAAGCACTGGTGCGGCTATGACGACAGCCTGGACGCCTTCGGCGTGCACGGCATCTGCGGCATCGCCGGCGCGCTGCTGACCGGCGTCTTCGCCTATGGCCCGCTCTCCGGCACGCCGGCCTCGCCGGATGGCATCAGCGGGTCCTTCGACCAGTTCATGCTGCAGGTCTATGCGGTGGCCGCGGTGTTCGTCTTCACCGGGGTGGCCACCTTCATCCTGCTCAAGATCGTGGATGCCATCGTCGGCCTCCGCGTCACCGAGGAGGAGGAGCGCGAGGGCCTGGACGTGGTGCTGCACGGCGAACGCCTGGGCTGAACCACCGGCCCCGCAGGGCAGAAGGGGAGGGCGCCGGGGCAACCCGGCGCCCTTTCCGTTTGCGCCGCTCTGCGGCGTTTCCGTTTGCGCCGCCCTGCGGCGTTTCCATTTGCGCCGCCCTGCGGCAACGGGCATGAGGCGCCGCATGGCCCGCATCCCCACCATCCCCGACGGCGCGCTGGAGGAACGCTTCGTGCGTTCCTCCGGCCCCGGCGGGCAGAACGTCAACAAGGTGGAGACGGCGGTGGAACTGCGGCTCGACCTCAACCGGCTGGAGATGGGCGAGTACATGGCGCGGCGGCTGGCCACGCTGGCCGGGCGGCGGATCACGCAGGATGGCGTGCTGGTGATCCAGGCGCAGCGCTTCCGCACCCAGGACCGCAACCGCACCGATGCGCGGGAAAGGCTGGACGCGCTGCTGGCCGAGGCCGCCACCCCGCCGCCGCCGACGCGCCGCGCCACCAAGCCCAGCTATGGCGCCCAGCTGAGGCGGCTGGAGGGCAAGAAGCTGCGCGGCGGGGTGAAGAAGCTGCGCGGGGAGAAGCCGCCGGCCGACTGAGCGGTTTACTGACGCGCAACCGCGACGCGCCAGGATGCCGCACCCCGTGCGGAACCTTCCCCCCATGCCCGATCCTCGGCCCGGTCCCCTGCGCAACCTGCCGGTCGCTGCCAAGATCCTGCTGCCCGCCCTGCTGACCGCCTTCGTCGCCCTGGCCGCGGCGGTGGCTGGCGGCTGGCACCTCGCCGGGCTGCAGCGCGGCTACGACGCCCTGCTGTTCCGCGATGCCAAGGCGGCCATCTTCTCCGCCCGCATGGCCACCGCCAGCGCCGATCTCGGCCGGCTGATCCAGGCCACGGCGGAGGAGGTGGCGCTGCCCGGGCTGCGCGCGCTGGGCCCCGCCATGCAGGAACACACGGCGCAGGTCACCGATGCGCTGCGCGGCACGCCGGGCGAGGCCGAGGCCGGGCGGATCGGGCTGGAATTCGCCCGCCTGCTCGGCTTGGCGCTGGACCCCGCTGCCCGGGCGTCGCTGGGTGCCCCGGCGGCGGCGCTGCGCGATGCCGCCAACCGCCTGACCGATGCGGCGGTGGAACGCGGCGTCGCCCGCGCCGCCGCGCTGACCGAGCAGAGCCATGCCTCGGTCCGCGTGCTGGGGATCACGGTGGCGATCGGCCTGCCGCTGACCATCGCGCTGGCCGTCTGGGTGGCGCTGGGCGGGGTGGTGCGGCCCCTGGCGGCGCTGCGCGGCGCCATGGGGCGCATCGCCGCCGCCGATCTGGTGGCGCCGATCCCCGACACCGGCCGGCAGGATGAGATCGGCGCCATGTCCCGCGCCCTGGAATCGCTCGCCCTGTCCCTGCGGCAGGCGGAGGCGGCGCGGGCGGCGCAGGATGCGGCGGAGCAGGAAGTGGCCGCGGCGAAGCGGGAGGGCGCGCTGGCCCTGGCCGATGGGCTGGAACGCGGCATCGGCGGGGTGGCGGGCAATCTCGCCGCGGCGGCGGAGCGGATGCGCGGCGCCGCCGGCGCGCTGGTCGGCGTGGCGCAGGCAACCACCCGGCGTGCCGGCGCGGTGCGCGACGCCGCCGGCGCCGCGCGGGGGGAGGTGGCGGGCGTGGCCGAGGCGACCGAGGCGCTGGCGGCCTCCATCGCCGGGATCAGCGCGCAGGTTGATACCGGCCGGCGCATCGCGGCGGAGGCGGTGACCCAGGCGGCGGACAGCAATGCCCGGATCGGCGGGCTGACCGAGGCGGCGCAGCATATCGGCCAGGTGGTGCGCCTGATCACGGAAATCGCCAGCCAGACCAACCTGCTGGCGCTGAACGCGACGATCGAGGCGGCCCGCGCCGGGGAGGCCGGGAAGGGCTTCGCCGTGGTGGCAGGGGAGGTGAAGGCGCTGGCAGCACAGACCGCCAAGGCGACGCAGGAGATCGGCGCGCAGATCCAGTCCGTGCAGGACGCCACCGCCGCCGCGGCGGCGCAGATCGACGCCATCGGCGGCACGGTCGGCCGCATGGGCGCGATCACCGCCGAGGTGGCGGCGGCGATGCAGGCGCAGGGCCAGGCGACCGGTGAGATCGCCCGCAGCGTGCAGCGCCTGGCCGGCGGCGCGGCGGGCATTGCCGATGCGGCCGAGGATCTGGCCCGCGCCGCCTCCGAGACCAGCCAGGCGGCGCAGCAGGTGGACCACACCGCGGCGGCGCTGGACGGCGATGCGGACCGGCTGGGCGGCGAGGTCGGCGCCTACCTGGCGCAGTTGCGCGCCTAGCGGCTTCCCGGGTTCTGCTTCAATCCGAGCCACTTCCGGTGTAGGCTTGCCAGCAGGACTCAGGAACTTCGCACCATGCCGCCCACCGCCAGCCCTCCGGCCGTGAGCGACCGGCTTGCTGCCGCCGGGCGCCGCTTCGCCTCCCCCGCCGTCAAGGCCGCGCTGCGGCGCCGGCTGGCGGAGCTTCTGGCGCTGCTGCTGGTGCTGGCCGGGCTGGTCCTGGGGGTGGCGCTGGCCACCTACGACCCGGGCGATCCCTCCTTCTCCACCGCGACGGCGCAGCTGACCACCAACCTGGCGGGGCCGATCGGCGCGCATGGCGCCGACCTGCTGCTGCAGGGCTTCGGCCATGCCGCCTGGCTGATCGTCGCCTGCCTGATGACCTGGGCCTGGCGGCTTGCCACCCAGAAGGGCCTTGCGCCCTTTCCGCTGCGCCTGGCCTGCCTGCTGGCGACGCTGCCGCTGCTGGCCGGCACGCTGATGCTGCTGCCGCTGCCGGCCGGTGCGCCCGCCGCCGCCGGGCCGGGCGGGGCCGCCGGGCCGGCGGTGGCGGAGGCGACGACGCATCTGCTGCGCGACTGGTTCGGCCCGGTCGGCGCCGGGGTCGCGCATCTGGTGTTGGCGGCGCTGACGGCGTTGCTGGGCTTCGTGGCGCTCGGCCTCAGCCTCGGCGAATGGCGCCGCGCCGGGGCGGTGGCGGGCAGTGCCGCCG
>NZ_JAAVNE010000039.1 GCF_012103215.1 Falsiroseomonas selenitidurans | reverse complement strand
CCGGCCGGCGCGCACCAGGCTGACCTCCGCCGTGGTGCCGCCGATGTCGAGGCCGATGGCATCCGCCGTCCCGGCCCAATGCGCCACCGCCCGCGCCCCGGCCGCCGGCCCGGACAGCGCCAGGCCCAGCGGCCGCGCCAGCGCCTCGGACAGCGGCGCCAGGCCGCCTTCGGCGCGCAGCATCCAGGGCTCCGGCGCCAGCCCCGCCAGCCGCGCCGCCAGCAGCGGCTTCAGCGCCGCATCGGCCAGCGTGGCCAGCGTCCGCTCGAACTCCCGCAGCGCCGGGTCAACCTGGTGCGAGAGCGACAGCGGCAGGTCCGGCCGCGCCGCGGCGATGGCGCGCGCCGCGGCCAGTTCATGCGCCGGGTTCAGCGGTGCGAACAGCAGGCAGATGGCCACCGGCGTGCCGGGCGGCAGGGCGAGCAGCCCGGCCGGCAGCGGCCCCACCGGCGCCACCGCCGCGCCCCGCGCATCGATCCGCCCGGCCAGGCCGAAGCGCCAGGCCGGCGGGGAAAGCCAGAGCGGCGTCGGTGGCGGCGGGTTCGCCTCGTCGGGGTCCGCCTTGGACTGGCGGCCGAGGTCGGGGATGTCGCAGAAGCCCTCCGTGGCCAGCAGTGCCACCGGGCTCGCCGTGCCGGCGAGCAGGGCGTTGGTCGCCAGGGTGGTGGCCAGGCGAAGCCGGGCAACGCGGTGCCGGGGCAGGCCGGCCGCCGCCAGCAGCGCCGCCACCGCCTGCGGCAGCGTCGCCCCCGGATCGGCCGGGCGCTTCAGCAGGATCGGCGCCTCGCCCGGCGCGAAGGCGGCGAGGTCGGAGAAATCGCCGCCGAGGTCGATCGCAACGTCGAAGCCCATCACGCCGCCCAGCGGGTCGGGGCGAAGGGGGCGAGCTCGATCTCCGGGTCGCGGCCGGCGACCAGATGCGCCACCTCCCGCCCGGTGCTGGCGGCGCCGCACATGCCGACATGGCCATGGCCGAAGGCGAACCAGGCATTGTCCACCCGCGGTGCGCGGCCGATGACCGGCAGGCTGTCCGGCAGGCAGGGGCGGTGGCCCATCCATTCGCTGGTGACGCTGGTATCGAGATGCGGGAACATCTCCTTCCCGCGCGCCAGCAGCACCGCTGCGCGGCGGAAATCCGGCGCGGCGCCGAGGCCCGCGAATTCGACGGAGCCTGCCAGGCGCAGGCCCATGCGCATCGGGTTCACCATCAGGTTGTGTTCCACCGCCATCACCGTGTGGCGCAGCGCCAGGTTGTTGCTGCCGACCGTCACATGGTAGCCGCGCTGCGTCTCCAGCGGGATGCGCGGGCCGAGCTGGCCTGCAAGTTTCGCCGACCAGGCGCCGCCGGCCAGCACCACGCCCTCCGTCTCCAGCGTCACGCCGCCATCCAGTTCCAGCGCATGGACGGATCCGCCCTTGATGCGGAAGCCGGTGACGCGGGCGCGGTGCACCTGCGCGCCATCGCGTTCGCATTGCTCGAACAATGCGCGCGTCATCGCCGCGGGGTCGAGCGTGCTGCCATTCTCCGGCGCCAGGATGCCGAAGCGGAAGCGGCCCTTCAGGTCTGGCTCCAGCGCGACGAGTTCATCTTCGGCCACGTCGCGCATCTCGACGCCGAGGGAGCGGCGGAGGTTCATGCCCCAGGCCCATTGCCGCGCGGCCTCCGGCCCCGAATAGACATAGAGACAGCCGGAGCGGCGCATCAGCCCGCTGGCATTGGCGCGCTGCAGCAGCGGCTCGTAGCAATCGAAGATCGGCGCCAGCAGACCGCGCAGCGCGGTGGCGATGCGCACCACCTCGTCGCGCGAGGAATGCTGCAGGAAGCGCGCCAGCCAGGGCGCGACGACCGGCGCATACCACCAGCGCACGGCCAGCGGGCCGAGCGGATCCAGCAGCCAGCCCGGCACCTTCTTCCACATGCCGGGCATGCCGACCGGCAGGCAGGCGGAAGGCGAGAGGGAGCCGGCATTGCCGAAGGAGGTCGCCTCCGCCGGGCCCAGCGGGTCGACGAAGGTCACCTGGTGGCCATCGCGCTGCAGCCAGGCGGCGGTGGCGGTGCCGACGATGCCGTTGCCGATCACCGCGATGCGCATGCTGGTTCCCTGGGCCGATGTTCGAAGACCGAACGAGTGTGCGAATGCTAACCCGCGCGGCGCGCGCGGCGCAACGACCCTACAGGAACTGGCAGGCGAGGTCCGCGGCCTGCGCCCGCAGTGTCGGCAGCACCGCCTCGCGCAGCGCCGCGGCCGTGCCGCGTTCACTGTGCATGCCGATGTTCAGCGCGGCGACGACGCGGCCATCGTGCCGGCGCAGCGGCACGGCGAGGGAACGGAAGCCCTGCTCGGCCTCCTGGTCCACCAGCGCGAAGCCCTCGCTGCGCGCCCTGGCGATGCGGCGGCGGATGCGCAGCGGGTCGAGCTCGGTCTGCGCGGTCACGGCGTGCGGCGGGTGGCGTTGCAGCAGCGCCTCCATCTCCGCCTCCGGCAGCCCGGCCAGCAGCACGCGGCCGAGCGCCGTGCAGAAGGCGGGCAGGCGCAGGCCGACCATCGTCGTCAGGTTCAGCAGCCGCGCCGGCTGGCCATAGGCGATGAAGACGATCTCCGGCCCGTCCAGCACGGCGGCGGAACAGGGCGCGCCGAACTGGGCGCTGAGCTGTTCGCAGCGCGGCTGCAGGATGCTGGACAGGCCATTGGCGCCGAGATACCCGGCGGCCAGGCGCAGCACGCGCGGCGTCAGCCGGAACAGCCGGCCGTCGCTCTCCAGGTGCCCCAGCGTGACCAGCGTGTGCAGCGCGCGGCGCACCGTCGCGCGGGGCAGGTCCACGGCGCGGGCGGCCTCCGCCAGGGTCATCTGCCGCCGCTCCGGCCCGAAGGCCTGCAGCACGGCGAGGCCGCGGGCCAGGGCTTCCAGGAAGTCCGGCCCATGGCCGGCGGCCTCTCGTCGCGTCGCGTCCCCGGCGTTCAGGCGCGGCATCTTTCTCATTCCCGCAATGGCGGCTTGTCGGCGCCGCGTGGCTTTGGCTAGTCTATCGCACAGATGTTCGGTCAGTGAACACTACTGCGAACAGTGCCGCCGGAGCCGCCGCCGCCATGATCTCCTGCCCGACAAGCGCCTGCCGATGATCCCCGCCGAGCAGAATGAACGCCTGACCCGGGTCGGCCCCGCGACGCCGGGCGGCCGCGTGCTGCGCCGCTACTGGCAGCCGATCGCCCTGGCGGATGAGCTGGAGGGTCCGCGCCCGGTGCGTGCCGTGCGCGCGCTGGGCCAGGATTTCGTGCTGTTCCGGGATGAGGCCGGGCGGCTCGGCCTGCTCGACCGCGACTGCCCGCACCGCAACGCCGACCTGGCCTTCGGGCGGCTGGAGGATGGCGGGCTGCGCTGCCCCTTCCATGGCTGGCTGTTCGACGTGCAGGGAAAATGCCTGGACACGCCGGCGGAGCCGGAGGGCAGCACGCTCTGCACCCGCATCCGCCAGCGATCCTACCCGGTGGTGCTGCGCAGCGGCGTGATCTTCGCCTTCCTGGGCGAGGGTGAGGCGCCGCCCTTTCCGGCGCTGGACTGCTTCACCGCGCCGGACAGCCACACCTTCGCCTTCAAGGGCCTGATCGCCTGCAACTGGCTGCAGGCGCTGGAGGTGGGCATCGACCCCGCCCATGCGAGCTTCCTGCACCGCTTCTTCGAGGATGGCGACGCGGCGGATGCCTATGGCAAGCAGTTCCGCGCCACCTCCGACGGCTCCGACCTGCCGATGACCTATGTGCTGCGCGAATATGCCCGGCCGCGGATCGAGGTGGAAACCACCGATTACGGCCTGCGCGTCACCGCGCTGCGCACCATCAACGAGGCGACGACTCATGTGCGCGTCACCAACCTGGTCTTCCCCCAGGCCTTCGTCATCCCGATGAGCGCGGAGATGACCATTACGCAGTGGCACCTGCCGGTGGACGACACGCGCACCTACTGGGTGGCGATCTTCACCAGCTTCGCCAAGCCCGTGGACCGCGCGCAGATGCGCGCGCAGCGGCTGGAATCCTACAGCCTGCCGGACTACCTGCCGAAGCTGGGCGCCCACAACGACTACGGCTTCGACCCCGAGGAACAGGCCAGCGCGACCTATACGGGCATGGGCGAGGACATCAACGTCCACGACCAGTGGGCCGTCGAATCGCAGGGTGCCATCCAGGACCGGACGCGGGAGAATCTGGCGAGCAGCGACAAGGCGATCGCCGCCAACCGCCGCCTGCTGATGCGCGCCATGGCGGCGATGGAGGAAGGCCGGCTGCCGGCGCTGATGCAGGATGCCGCCGCGACCGGCATCGTCGGCCCCGCCACCATCGACACCATGGCGCCGAGTGCCGAATGGCAGGCGCGCTGGCGCGAGGCCGTGGCCCGCCGCCGCGGCGCCGCCCCCTGGGCACCGCCGGCACTCGCCGCCGAATGAGTTTTGTTCAAAAGCACGGGCTGGAGCAGCCCGGGCTGCACGCGGAGGTGCTGCGGCAGATCGACGCGGCGGGCCTCGGCGTGCTGCGCCTGGCCTTCCCCGACCAGCACGGCATCCTGCGCGGCAAGACCATCATGGCCGGCGAGGCCGCCGGCGCGCTGGCCAATGGCGTGGCGATGACCACCACGCTGCTGCTGAAGGACACCTCCCACCGCACGGTCTTTCCGGTTTGGTCCGCCGGCGGGGCGATGGGCGAGAAGGCGATGGAGGGCGCGGCGGACGCGCTGCTGATCCCCGACCCCGCCACCTTCCGCATCCTGCCCTGGGCGCCGCATACCGGCTGGATCCTCTGCGACGCCTTCTTCCCGGATGGCCGACCGGTGCCGCTGGATACGCGCCACCTGCTGCGCCAGCAGGTTTCACGCGCCGCATCGCAGGGCTTCGACTACGTCACGGGGCTGGAGGTGGAGTTCCACCTGTTCCGCCTCACCGACCCGAAGCTGGCGCCGGAGGATGCCGGCCAGCCCGGCACGCCGCCGGATGTCGCGCTGCTGACGCTGGGCTACAACTACCTGACGGAGCTGCGCTACGACCAGCTCGACCCGGTGCTGGAAATCCTGCGCCGCGAGATCCAGGCGCTGGGCCTGCCGCTGCGCTCGATGGAGGTGGAGTACGGGCCGAGCCAGGTCGAATTCACCTTCGGCCCGCAGGCCGGGCTGGCCAGCGCCGATGCCATGGTGCTGTTCCGCAGCGCGGTGAAGCAGGTGGCACGGCGGCATGGCTACCACGCCACCTTCATGTGCCGCCCGCGCATCCCCAACGTGATGTCCTCCGGCTGGCACCTGCACCAGTCGCTGGTGAAGGATGGGCGCAACGCCTTCATCGGGGATGGCACGCTGCTGTCGCAGACGGCGCGGCATTTCCTCGGTGGGCTGCTGCACCATGCGCCCGCGGCGGCCGCCTTCTCCACGCCCACCATCAACGGCTATCGCCGCTACCGCAGCCATTCCCTGGCGCCGGACCGCGCCATCTGGGGCATCGACAATCGCGGCGTGATGGTGCGCGCGCTGGGGGCACCCGGCGATGCCGCGACGCGGCTGGAGAACCGGGTGGGGGAACCGGCGGCGAACCCGTATTTCTATCTCGCCTCGCAGCTCGCCTACGGGCTGGAGGGCTTGGCGGCGCAACGCGACCCCGGCCCGCCGGCCGACACGCCCTATGAGACGGCGGCGCCGCTGCTGCCGCGCAGCCTGGCGGAGGCCTTGGCGGCGCTGGAGGAAAGCGAGGCGGCACGCGCGGCCTTCGGCGACGTCTTCATCGATTATTTCGCGCGGCTGAAGCGCGCCGAGATCGCCCGCTTCGAGGCCGAGGTCTCGGCCTGGGAACACCGCGAGTATTTCGAACTGTTCTGACGGGGAAGGACGGGGCAACGACCCTGTCCGCGAAACGCCGCACGGCCAACGGAAAGGGAAGCGGATGCTTCTGGAGTTGGACGCGGTGAGCAAGGCGTTCCCGACCCGCGGCGGCCCGCCGGCGCGGGTGATGGAGCGCGTCTCGCTCGAGGTGCGGGCGGGCGAGTTCATGGCGGTGCTCGGCCCCTCCGGCTGCGGCAAATCCACGCTGCTGCAGATGGCGGCCGGGCTTCTGCCGCCGACGGAGGGCGTGGTCCGCGTGCTCGGCCGGCCGATCACGGCGCCGCCGCCGGAAGCGGTCTATGTGTTCCAGCAATACAGCCGCTCGCTGCTGCCCTGGCGCAGCGTGCGGGACAATGTGGCCTTCGCGCTGGAACACCGCATCGGCCGCCGGGCGGCGCGCGCGGCGGCGGAAGCGCCGCTGGCGCAGGTGGGCCTGGCCGGCTTCGGCGACCACTATCCCTGGCAGCTGTCGGGCGGCATGCAGCAGCGCGTGGCGATCGCCCGTGCCCTGGCGGCGGAGCCCGCCCTGCTGCTGATGGACGAGCCGTTCAGCGCGGTGGATGCGCTGACGCGGCTGGACCTGCACGCGCTGGTGCTGGAGATCTGCGCGCGGCGGAAGCTGACCGTGCTGCTGGTGACGCATGACGTGGAGGAGGCGATCACGCTGGCGGACCGCATCGCCGTGCTGACGCCGCGCCCGACCACGGTGGCGCAGGTGATCGAGGTCGGCATCGACCGCCCGCGCGACCCCGTGGCCACGCGCGAATTGCCGCGTTTCCTCGAACTGCGCCATGCGCTGCTGGAGCGGCTGATGACGCGCCATGTGGGGTGACCGGGTGCGCGCCGTCCTGCCGGGCGTGGCCGTGCTGGCGCTGTTGCTGGCGGGGCTGGAATGGGCGGTGCAGGCGGGGTTGATCCGTCGCGTGCTGCTGCCGCCGCCATCCGTCATCGGCGCCACGCTGTGGGATCTGCTGGCCAGCGGCGCCTTCGTGGACCCGCTGCTGGCGACGCTGCAGCTGGTGTTCGCCGGGTTTGCCATCGGGTCGCTGATCGGCGTGCTGCTCGGCACCGCCATGGGCTGGTGGCCCGCCGCCTTCCGGCTGTTCGAGCCGCTGGTGGAGCTGGTGCGGCCGGTGCCGAAATCGGCCCTGGTGCCACCGCTGATGCTGTTCCTCGGCATCGGCTTCACCATGAAGGTCACCTCCGTTGCGCTGGTGGTGATCTTTCCCGTGCTGCTGAACACGCTGCAGGGCGTGCGCGGGGTGGACCGGGTGATGCTGGATGCGGCGCGCACGCATGGCTGGGGCAGCGCGCACACGCTGCGCCACCTGGTGCTGCCCGCCGCACTGCCCTTCGTGCTGGCCGGCATGCGCATCAGCCTGGGCCTGGCCCTGGTGCTGGCGGTGCTGGCGGAGATGCTGGCCGGGGAGGGCGGGCTCGGCTTCCTGATCCTCGACATGCAGCGGAGTTTCCTGATCCGGCAGATGTACGCCTGGCTGGTGATCCTGGCTGTGCTGGGTCTGGTCCTGAACGGGATAGTCGCAGCCCTCGAACGCCGGGCGCTGCATTGGCAGAACCGCAACCCATAAGGAGGCTTTTCATGAACATCACCCGCCGTGCCACCCTGGCGCTTCCGGCAGCCCTGGCCGCCCCCGCGCTTCACGCGCAGGCGCCGACGAAAATGCGGGTCAGCGTGATCCCCGTGCTGGATGTGGCGCCACTGCATGCTGCCATCCGCGAAGGCTACTTCGCGGCGGAGGGGATCGAGATCGACACCTCCACCACCGCCGGCGGCGCCACCGGCCTGCCGGGCCTGGTGGCCGGGCAGTTCCGCGTGGTGTTCTCCAACGTCGTGTCCATCATGCTCGGCGTGCGCGAGGGCCTGCCCTTCCGCTTCGTCTCCGGCGCCAGCGTCGGCAAGGACAGCCCGCCGGACATCCTGGCGCTGCTGGTGCGCAAGGGCTCCGGCATCGCCACGGGCAAGGACCTTGAGGGCAAGCGCCTGGCGTCGAACACACGCAACAACATCGTCTGGCTGCGCGGCATGGCCTGGGTGGAAAAGACCGGCGGCGACTGGCGCCGCGTCAGCACCGTGGAGGTGCCCTTCCCGCAGATGGCCGATGCGCTGGCCGGCGGCCGCGTCGATGCCGCCATCTTCTCCGAGCCCTTCGTCGCCGCGGCGCTGGAGACGCATGGCGACAGGCTGGAGCGCATCGGCTGGCCGATCAGCGAGACGGCGCCGGGCGGCACCAACGCGCAATACGTGGCGATGGCCGAGGACCTGGCGGCGAATGCCGAGCTGTTCGACCGCTTCGCCCGCGCGCTGCACAAGGGTGTGGACTGGGTGAATGCACGGGCCGGCCAGCCGGCGCTGCTCGAACTCATCGCCGCCTTCTCCCGCGTTCCGCTGGCGCGCCTGCAGCGGACGGCGCTGCCGGCCTATCCGAAGGGCGTGACGCCGGCGGAGCTGGATACGCTGGTGGCGACGATGCAGCGCTACGGCCTGACCGGCAGCTACCCGGCCAGCGCCGGGCTGATCCACCGCACCGCGCGCGTCTGATGCGCGCGCCCACCTCCGGCACCTGGCTGGTGCTCGGCCTGCTCGCGCTCTGGGAAGCCTCCGCGCGCTTCGGCTGGGTGGACAGCCCGAACTGGCCGCCGGTGACGGAGGTGCTGCGGGCCCTGTGGCAGGACAGCGTGACGGGGGAGCTGCCGGCGCGCGTCGGCGGTTCCCTGTACCGCATGGCCGCGGGGCTGCTGGCTGGCGGCGCAGCGGGGGTGGCGGTGGGGCTGGCTTTCGCCCTGGTGCCGCTGACGGCGCGGCTGTTCGGGCTGGTGGTGGAGGCGGTGCGGCCCATCCCCATCCCCGCGGTGATCCCGCCGCTGGTGTTGTTCCTCGGCCTCGATGATCCGATGAAGATCACCGTGGTGGCGCTGACCGTGTTCTTCCCGGTGCTGACCAACACCATGCAGGGCGTGCGCGCTGTGGAGGCGGAGGCGCTGGCGATGGGCCGCACCTTCGGGATCGGCCCCTGGCGCCGCGCGGCCTGCATCGTGCTGCCGTCCTGCCTGCCCTACACCCTTGCCGGGCTGCGCGTGGCGCTGGGGCTCGCGCTGGTGGTGACGGTGGTGGCGGAGATGATCGCCGGCGAGCAGGGGGTGGGCAGCTACCTGGTGCTGATGCAGTTCGCCGGAAGGGCGCCGGAGATGTATGCGACGGTGCTGCTGCTGGCCGGCCTGGGCTATGCGCTGAATCGCGGCTTCGTGGCGCTGGAACACCGGGCCATCCACTGGTGGTTCGCGATGGGCCGCTGACCTGCTACCAACCCTGCTTCCTGCAGGAGATGCCCTGATGAAATTCGGCACCGCCGAGGCCGCCCCGGGCGAGCTGGCCACCGGCACCATCGCGCTGACCAGCGACCCGATCGGCCCGCTGCTCTCGCCCGTGATGCTGGCGCGCGGCGCGGTGCCGGGGCCGCGGCTGTACATCCAGTGCCTGATCCATGGCGGCGAGAATGTCGGGCCGATCGCCGCGGCGCGCTTCCTTCGCGCGCTGGACCTGAAGACCTTCAAGGGCAGCATCGCCGCGCTGATGGTGGCCAACCCGCTGGGCCAGCGGATGCACAGCCGGCTGATCCCGCAGGACGGCACCAACCTGAACCGCATCTTCCCTGGCAACCCCAGGGGCAGCGTCGGCGAGCAGTTGGCGGACCGGCTGCTGGCGCTGGCCGGCGAGCAGGGCGGCGACGCGGTGCTGGACCTGCACAGCGGCGGCGAACTCACCATCACCGCCTTCTACGTCATCCACGACGCCAAGGGGTCCTCCCCGGCGCAGCTCGCTTCCAAGGCGCTCTCGGCCCAGGTGGGCAGCCGCTACCAATGGGGCGCGACGGAGGATTGGATGGAGGGCACCTTCCTCACCAACGTCACCCGCCGGCACGACAAGGCGGCGCTGATCGTGGAATCGGGCGGCGGCGCCCGGGTGCGGGCTCTGGACCTGGACAATTTCAGGACCGCGCTGACCGGCACGGCGCAGGCGCTGGGGATGATCCCCGGCACGCCGCCGGTGGCCGAGGATATCCGCTACGGCGGCAACGCCGTGCATGTGAAGTGCAGCCAGGGCGGCTACTGGGACTGCCTGGTGGAACCCGGCCAGGACATGGTGGCCGGCGAGGTGATGGGCCGGATGATCGACATGACCGGCCAGGTGGTGGAGACCATCACCTGCCCGGCCGCCCAGGCCTGGGTCGGCTCCATCCGCCGCCCCTGGATGCCGCTCTATGCCGGCGACCAGGTGGTGGAGGTGGTGGAGCGGAAGTAGCCGCCGCTCAGCCCTCCCGCCGGATCTCCAGCATCTTCGCGCCGGTCAGCCGGATGCCGGCGCATTCCTTGGCAAAGGCGGGAAGGTCCTCGGGCAGCATGCGGCCGAACATGGTCACCGGCGTCCAGCCCAGCGGGCCGAAGACGCGGCCGCCATCGCCGTAGAACATGCCGATCTCCCAGAACTCGTCGGCCAGGCCCTTCATCATGTTCGGCGCCTGGTAGAACCACAGCACGTCGCCCGGCGTCGGGATCACGGTCTGGTTTTCCGACGGCAGGCTGCGCGGGTCGAAATTCTGGTTCTCCGGCGGCAGGCCGATCATGATCTCCGGCCCGGCGAACATGGCGTGGAAGGAAAGCTGGCGCACCGGCGTGGCGAGTGCGCCCCAGATGGCGTCCACCGTGCGGGCGGCCAGGGCTTCATGCAGTTCAACCCGGCCGGAGACCCCGGCATCGACGAAGGTGAATCGCAACATGCGGGACATCGGGCGTCTCCTGTGTTCAGCCGCGAAAGGATCATCCGGCCGCGGCGGCAGCGTCAACTGCGCGCCGGCGCGGAAAGCCGCTGGACCGCGGCCCGCGCGCGGGCAAGGATACGCGCGGACAAGCGATCTGGGGGCCTTTGCCATGGCTGCATTCACCCTTTCCCGCCGCGCCGCGCTTGCCGCGGGTGCGGGCCTGGCCGCCGGGCTGCGGCCCGGCCTGGCACCGGCGCAGGGCGCGCCGATCAAGGTGGGGGAGCTGAACTCCTACAGCCGCATGGCGGCCTTCTCCGTGCCTTACCGCAACGCCATCCAGCTGGCGGTGGACGGCATCAACCAGGCCGGCGGCGTGATGGGCGGGCGGCCGCTGGAATTCGTCTTCCGCGACGACGGCTCCACCCCCGGCGACGCCGTGCGGGTGGCGGAGGATCTGCTGACGCGCGAAGGTTGTGCCTTCCTGGCCGGCACCTTCCTGTCCAATGTCGGGCTGGCGGTGGCGGATTTCGCCAACCAGCGGAAGAAGCTGTTCCTGGCGACGGAGCCGCTGACCGATGCGCTGACCATGGGCCAGGGCAACCGCTACACCTTCCGCCTGCGGCCTTCCACCTACATGCAGACGCGCATGGTGGTGGAAGCGGCGCGCGGCAAGACGGCGAAGCGCTGGGCGATCGTCGCGCCGAACTACGAATACGGCCAGTCCGCCGCCGCCAACTTCAAGAAGCTGATCGGCGGCACCATCCCGGGGGCGGAGATCGTGGCGGAGCAGTATCCGGCGCTCGGCCGCGTCGATGCCGGGGCCACGGTGGGCGCGCTGGCGCAGGCGCGGCCGGACGGCATCTTCAACGTGCTGTTCGGCGCCGACCTGACCGCCTTCGTGCGCGAGGGCAACACCCGCGGCCTGTTCGAGCGCCGCACCGTGCTCTCCCTGCTGACCGGGGAGCCGGAATACATGATCCCGCTGGGCGATGAGTGCCCGGATGGCTGGATCGTCACCGGCTATCCGTGGGAGCAGGTGGAGGCGCCGGCGCACAAGGCCTTCGTCGCCGCCTACCGCGCCCGGTTCAACGACACGCCGCGCAAGGGCAGCGTGCTGGGCTATGTCACCGCGCAGGTGGTGGCCGCGCTGCTGAACAAGGCCGGCACGACGGAGACCGAGGCGCTGGTGGATGCCTTCCCGGGCCTGCGGACGGACACCATCGTCGGCTCCGTGCTGATGCGCGGCATCGACCAGCAGAGCACCATGGGCACCTGGGTGGGGGAGACCGTGCTGCGCGGCCGCACCGGCACCATGCGCAACGCCCGCTACGCCGATGGCGCCGACTTCCTGTTCCCCGAGGCCGAGGTGCGCGCCGCGCGCCCGGGGCGCTGACCGCGCCGCATGGATCTCGGGTTTCTGCTGGTCCAGTCCCTGTCGGGGCTGGCCAGCGCGTCGTCGCTGTTCGTCATCGCCTCCGGCCTGACACTGGTCTTCGGTGTCACCCGCATCGTCAACTTCGCGCATGGCAGCTTCTACATGCTGGGCGCCTATGTGGCGGTGACGCTGGTGCCCTGGCTGTTCGAGTTCGACCGCTCGCCGCTGCTGTTCTTCACCGGCGTCATCGCCTCCGCCCTTGTCGTCGGCGGGCTGGGCGTGCTGATGGAATTGCTGCTGCTGCGCCGGCTCTACAAGGTGCCGGAGTTGTTCCAGCTTCTGGCCACCTTCGGCGTGGTGCTGATGGTGCAGGACGCGGTGCTGTGGATCTGGGGGCCGGTGGAGATTTCCGGGCCGCGCGCGCCCGGCCTGCGGCATGGGGTGGAGATCCTCGGCCAGCGCTTCCCGGCCTATGAATTGCTGCTGATCGGCGTCGGGCCGGCGGTGCTCGGCCTGCTGTGGCTGCTGATGCACCGGACGCGCTTCGGCATCCTGATCCGCGCCGCGACGCGGGACCGGGAGATGGTGGGCGCGCTCGGCGTCAACCAGGCGCTGCTGTTCACCGGCACGCTGTTCCTCGGCGCCTTCCTGGCGGGGCTGGGCGGCGCGCTGCAGATTCCGCGCGTGGCCGTTTCCTCGCAGATGGACCTGTCGATCATCACGGAAGCCTTCGTCGTCACCGTCATCGGCGGCATGGGCTCGGTGCCCGGGGCCTTCCTGGCGGCGGTGCTGATCGGGCAGTTGAACGCCTTCGGCGTGCTGATCTTCCCGAAGATCACGCTGGTGCTGGTGTTCCTGCTGATGGCCGCGGTGCTGGTGGTGAAGCCCTGGGGGCTGCTCGGCCGGCCGGAGACCGCCGCCGGTCGCGCCGCGCTGCCGGAGGGCATTCTTGCCACGCCGCGCTTCGGGGCGTGGGAGAAGGCGATCGCCGGGCTTGCCATCGCCGCCATGCTGGCGGTGCCGGTGCTGGGCGACGGCTATGCGGTGAAGGTGGCGACGGAGATCCTGATCTTCGCGCTGGCGGCCTTTTCGCTGAATTTCCTCGTCGGCAATGGCGGCATCGTCTCCTTCGGCCATGCCGCCTATTTCGGGCTGGGGGCCTATGCGGCGGGGCTGCTGGTGACGAAGGCGGGCCTGCCGATGGAGCCGGCGCTGCTGGCCGCGCCGGTGGCGGGCGCCGCCTTCGCGGCGCTGTTCGGCTTCTTCGTGGTGCGGCTGACCGGCATCTACCTGGCGATGCTGACCCTCGCCTTCGCGCAGATCGCCTATGCGGTCTGCTTCCAATGGGTGGAGGTGACGGGCGGCGACAATGGCGTGGTCGGCGTCTGGCCCTCCGACTGGGCGCGCTCCCGCGCCGTGTTCCACTACCTGGTCGCGGCCTGCTGCATCCTGGGCATCTGGGCGCTGCGGCACGTGGTCTATGCGCCCTTCGGCGCCACGCTGCGGGCGGCACGGGATTCGGAGGCGCGGGCGAACGCCATCGGCATCGATGCGCGCACGCATCGCTGGCTGGCCTTCACGCTGGCCGGCGGCGCGGCAGGGCTGGCGGGCGGGCTCTATGCCTTCTCCAAGGGCTCCATCGACCCGACCCTGCTGGCGATTCCGCTTTCGGTCGATTTCCTGGCGATGATCCTGCTGGGCGGCATCCAGACGGTGATGGGCGCCGTGGCGGGGGCTGCGGCCTTCCATGCGATCAAGGACTTCTTCATGCCGCTGACCGACCATTGGCGGTTCTTCCTGGGCGCTTCCATCATCGCGCTGGTGCTGGTGTTTCCGCGCGGGCTCGGCGGCGCCTATGGCGCGCTCAGGGGGCGCGCATGACGCTGCTGGCGGCGGAGCGGCTGAACAAGGCCTTCGGTGGCGTGGTGGCGGCGAAGGATGTGTCCTTTGCCCTGGCGGAAGGCGAGATGCTGGCGATCATCGGCCCGAACGGCGCCGGCAAATCCACCACCTTCAACATGGTGGGCGGCCAGCTGGCACCGGATTCCGGGCGCGTGCTGCTGGCCGGGGCCGACATCACCGGCCAGCCGCCGCGCGCGGTCTGCCGGCTGGGCGTCGGCCGCACCTTCCAGGTGGCGCAGACCTTCCTGTCCATGACCGTGCTGGGCAATGTGCAGATGGCGCTGATCGCGCATCACGGCCGGACGCGGGAGGTGGTGGCGCGGGCGGAAGCGCTGTACCGCAACCAGGCGCTGGCGCTGCTGGACCGCGTCGGCATGGCGGCGGAGGCCGAGCGCCCGATCGGCGAGCTGGCCTATGGCGATGTGAAGCGCGTGGAGTTGGCCATCGCGCTCGCTGCCTCGCCGCGCCTGCTGCTGATGGACGAGCCCACAGCCGGCATGGCGCCGCGGGAACGCGCCGGGCTGATGCAACTGGTGGCGAACATCGCCCGCGGCCAGGGCATCGGCGTGCTGTTCACGGAACACGACATGGATGCCGTCTTCGCCCATGCCGACCGGATCCTGGTGCTGGTGCGGGGCGAGGTGATCGCGGAGGGCCCGCCCGAGCAGGTGCGCGCGAACGCCGAGGTGCAGCGCGTCTATCTCGGGCAGTCCGGCCACCGGGCGGCGCTGCGGGCGAGGCGCGCGGCGCATGGCTGACCCGGTGCTGGAGGTTTCAGGAATCACCGCGGGCTATGGCCCGGCGGAGGTACTGTTCGGCGTCGACCTCACGCTCGAACGCGGCGCGGTGGCGGCGCTGATGGGGCGCAACGGTGCCGGCAAATCCACCACGCTGAAGGCCATCATGGGGCTGCTGCCGGTGCGCGGCGGCCGCATCCGCTTCGCCGGCGCGGAGATCGCCAACTGGGCGCCCTACCGCATCGCCCGCGCGGGCCTGGGCTATGTGCCGGAGGACCGGCGCATCTTCACCGACCTGACGGTGGCGGAGAATCTGGAGGTCGGGCGACGCGCCGCGCGTGGCGGCCGGCCGCCCTGGACACCGGAACGCCTGTACGAAATTTTCCCCAACCTGGCGGAGATGCGCGGCCGCAGCGCCGCGGCAATGTCGGGCGGGGAACAGCAGATGCTGACCATCGCCCGCACGCTGATGGGCAACCCGGACGCGGTGCTGCTGGACGAGCCTTCGGAAGGCCTGGCGCCGGTGATCGTGGAACTGATGGCGGAAGCCGTGCTGCGCATGAAGGCAGAAGGCATCGCGGTGCTGCTGTCCGAACAGAGCCTGGACTTCGCCGCCGCCGTCGCCGACCGCGCCTATGTCATCGAGCGTGGCAGCATCCGCTTCGCCGGCAGCATGGAAGCGCTGGAAGCGGACGAGGCCATCCGCACCACCTATCTGACGGTGTAGCAGGCCATGGCGCGCGTCACGGCCGGCATCGATGTCGGCGGCACCTTCACCGACCTTCTGCTGCAGGACGCCTCGGGGCGCGTGCGCCTCGCGAAGGTGCCGACCACCACGGCGAACCAGGCGGATGGCGTGCTGGCGGCGATCGCCGCGGCGGGCAGCACGCCGGCGGCGCTCGACCTCATCATCCACGGCACCACCGCCACCACCAATGCGGTGCTGGAACGCAAGCTGGCGAAGGTGGGCCTCATCACCACCGCCGGCTTCCGCGATGTGCTGGAACTCGGCCGCCGCACCCGCCCGCACCCCTATGGGCTGAAGGGCGGGTTCGAGCCGCTGGTGCCGCGCGAATGGCGGCGCGAAGTGGCGGAACGCATGGATGCGCGCGGCGGCGTGGTGACGCCGCTGGACGAGGAAGCGGTGGCCCGCGCGGTGCGTGCGCTGCTGGCGGAGGGGGTGGAGGCGCTGGTGGTGCATTTCCTGCACGCCTACGCCAACCCCGCGCATGAACGCCGCGCCGGGGAGATCGCGCGCGCCCTCTGGCCCAACGCCTATGTCACGCTCGGCCATGAACTGCTCTCGGAATTCCGCGAATACGAGCGCGGCACCACGGCCGCGGTGAACGCCGCGGTGCAGCCGGTGCTGGACCGCTACATCACGCGCCTGCAGGACCAGCTGGCGGCGCAGGGGCACCGGCGCGACCTGCTGGTGATGAACGGCAATGGCGGCACCGTGGCGGCGCGGCTCGTCGCGAAGGATGCGGCGAAGACGGTGATGTCCGGCCCGGCTTCGGGCGTGATGGCCGCCGCCGCGACGCTCGCCCAAAGCGGGCTGGCGAATGCCATCACCTACGACATGGGCGGCACCTCCACCGATGTGGCGCTGATCGCGGGCGGGGTGCCGGAGGTCTCGGCGGAGCTGTCCATCGCCTATGGGCTGCCGATCCACCTGCCGATGGTGGATGTGCGCACGGTGGGCGCCGGCGGCGGCTCCATCGCCGGGCTGGATGCGGCGGGGATGATCCGGGTCGGGCCGGAAAGCGCGGGCAGCCTGCCGGGGCCGATCGGCTTCGGCCGCGGCGGCACGCGGCCGACCATCACGGATGCCAACCTGGTGCTCGGCCGGCTGGACCCGGCGCGGCTGCTGGCGGTGGCGGCGCCGGTGCCGCTGCAGCACCTGCGCGACGCCTTTGCCGAGAGCCTCGCCACGCCGCTGGGCATCACGGTGGAAGCGGCGGCGGAGGCGGTGCTGCGGCTGGCGAATGTGCACATGACGGGCGCGATCCGCATGGTCTCCCTCTCCCGCGGGCATGATCCGCGCGATTTCTGCCTGTTCGCCTTCGGCGGCGCCGGGCCGCTGCATGCGGTGGCGCTGGCGCGGGAGATCGGCATCCCGATGGTGCTTGTGCCAGCCCGGCCGGGCCTGACCAATGCGCTGGGCTGCCTGGTGGCGGATCTGCGCCAGGATGCGGTGAACACGCTGAACCGCGGGCTGGACGACATCGCCGCCGAGGAGATCACGGAGACGCTGACGGCGCAGCGCGACCGCGCCACGGCGCTGGTGCTGGCCGATGCGGCGGAGGTGGAGCGGGTGGAGGTGCAGCATGTCGCGGAGATGCAGTTCCGTGGCCAGACGCATCTGATCCGCGTGGCGCTGCCGCGCGCCGACATGGCGCGCGCCGAGATCCAGGCGGCCTTCGAGGCCGCCTATTTCGCCCGGTTCCAGGTGCATCTGCCGGAAATCCGCGCCGTGCTGGTGAATCTGGCGACCACCGTCATCGGCCGGCGCCGGCAGCTGGACCTGTCGGCGCTGCTGGATCCGGCGGCGCGCGACGGGCAGGCGCTGGTCGGTGAGCGCGACCTCTATGCCGAAGGCGCCTGGCATCGCGCCGCGGTGTGGCAGCGCGAGCGGCTGGTGGAAGGCGCGCGCATCGCCGGCCCTGCCATCATCCAGCAGGCGGATGCGACGACGGTGCTGGAGCCGCGCTCCGAGGCCGTGGTCGATGCCATCGGCAACCTCCGCATCACGGTGCAGCCATGATCGACGCGCTGACCCTGGCGGTGATCCAGGCCGGGTTGCAGCAGGTCTGCAACGAGATGGACATCACCTTCTCCCGCGCCGCCTTCTCCCCGGTGATCGCGGAAGCCGACGATCGCTCGGACGGGATCTATGCCGCGGAGGATGGCGCGCTGATCGCGCAGGGGGAGTTGGGCCTGCCCGTCTTCGTCGGCACCATGGCGCATTCCGCGGCGCATCTGGTGCGGCTGATCGGCGAGGGCGCAGTGGCGGCGCCGGAGCCGGGCGATATCTACATCGTCAACGACCCCTATCTGGGCGGCACGCATCTGATGGATGTGCGCTTCTGCCGGCCCTTCTTCGTGGACGGCACATTGTTCTGCTGGCTGCAGAACACCGGCCACTGGCCCGATATCGGCGGCATGGTGCCCGGCGGGTTTTCGGCCCATGCGACGGAGGTGGAGCAGGAAGGCCTGCGCCTGCCGCCCGTGAAGCTGTTCAAGCGCGGCGTGCTGGACCGCGAGATCCTGTCCATCATCCAGTCCAACATCCGGGTGGCGGACCAGCGCATCGGCGACATCAAGGCGCAGGCCGCGGCGCTGCTGGTGGGAGAACAGCGGCTGGGGGAGATGGTGGCCCGCCATGGCCTGGCGACGCTGCGCGACGCCATCGCCGGCATCCGCGACCGCGCGGCGGAGCGCATGCGCGCCGAGATCCGCCGCATCCCGGCGGGTGTCTACACGGCGGAGAGCTTCGTCGATTCGGATGGCGTGGTGGATGCGCCGCTGCGCATCGCGCTGACCGTCACGCGGCAGGGGGATGAGCTGGTCTTCGACCTTTCGGACAGTTCGCCGCCCTGCCAGGGGCCGATGAACTCCGTCTGGGCCACCACCTGTTCCGCCGTCTACCTGGCGATGAAGCACATCTTCCCGGAGGTGCCGATCAATGCCGGCACTTTTGCACCCCTGCGCGTGATCCGGCCGGAGGGCACTTTTCTCGATGCGCGCTACCCGCGCCCGGTCTCCGGCTGCGCGGCGGAAGTCTCGCAGCGGATTGCGGAGGCGGTGTTCCTCGCCATCGCGGAGGCGCTGCCGGCGGAGGTCTGGGCGGCACCCGCCGGCACCTCCGGCAATTTCGCGCTCGGTGGCTTCGACCCGGCGCGGGGCGCCGGCTACGTGATGTATCAGATCACCGGCGGCGGCTATGGCGGCACGGCGGAAGCCGATGGGCTGACCAATGGCTGCTCCACCATCGGCATCAGCAAGACCGCGCCCGTGGAGGTCATGGAGCAGTATTTCCCTGTCCTGTTCAGGCGTTTTGCCATCCATGAAGGCTCCGGCGGCGCCGGGGCGCAGCGCGGCGGCTTCGGCGTGCATTACGAGGTGGAACTGCTGCGCGGCGAGGCGAAGGCGAGCTTCGTGATGGACCATGGCCGCTTCGGCCCGCCCGGGGTGCTGGGCGGCGGCGAGGGCGCCAAGAATGTCGTGAAGCTGCACCGTGGCGGCACCACCACCATCCCGCTGCACCTGTCGAAGGACCAGGGGCTGCATCTGCGCGCCGGCGACCGGGTGGAGGTGATGACGCCGGGCGGCGGCGGCTATGGCGACCCGCGCGCGCGCGACCCAGCGCTGGTCGAACGCGACGTGCGGCGCGGCTACTATACCGCGGACCAGGCGAAGGCGCTGTGGGGATGAGCGCCTATCACCGCCCCGCCTCGCTGGACCAGGCGCTGGCCATCCGCGCGGGCGCGGATGTGGCGGTGCTGGCCGGCGGCACGGATATCATCCCCGCCCGCACCGCCCGCGCGGCCTGGGGCGACCCGCCGCGCCAGGACGTGCTGGATATCAGCGCCATCCCGGGCCTGAACCGGGTGGAGACGACGGAGACCGGATGGCGCATCGGCTGCCTGGTCACCTGGTCCGGCCTGCTGCGCGCCGGCCTGCCGCCGCTGTTCGACGGGCTGTGCCAGGCGGCGCGGGAAGTCGGCGGCGCACAGGTGCAGAATCGCGGCACGCTGGCCGGCAACCTGGTCACCGCCTCCCCCGCCGGGGACGGCATTCCGAACCTGCTGGCCCTGGCGGCGAAGGTGGAACTGGCCTCGGCCGAGGGGCGGCGCATCCTGCCCCTGGCACATTTCCTCACCGGCTATCGTGCCACGGCGCTGCGGCGGGACGAATTGCTGGTGGCGGTGCAGGTGCCGCGGCTGGATGGCGCCCAGGGCGGCTTCCGCAAGCTCGGCGCGCGGCGCTATTTGGTGATCTCCATCGCCATGGCCGCCGGCGTGGTGGCGCTGGACGGGCAGGGGCGCATCAGGACCGCGCGGCTGGCGCTGGGTGCCTGTTCCGCCGTGGCGCAGCGCCTGCCCGCGCTGGAAGCCGCACTGCGCGGCGTGACGCTGGCCGAAGCCGCGCAGGTGCCGCAGGCCGCGCATCTGGATGGCCTGGCGCCGATCGACGACATCCGCGCCAGCGCCGCCTATCGCCGCGATGCCGCGCTGGTGCTGCTGCGCGACCTGCTGGCCGGGATGCCCACGCCATGATGGAGATCGCCTGCATCCTGAACGGCGCGCCGCGCCGCTTCCGCGTGGACCCGATGGCGCCGCTGTCCGACACGCTGCGGGAAGGGCTGGGCCTGACCGGCACGAAGGAAGGCTGCAACGCCGGCGATTGCGGCGCCTGCACGGTGCTGATCGACGGCGCCCAGGCCTGCGCCTGCCTGGTGCCCAGCGCCCAGGCGGCGGGGGCGGAGATCGCGACGGTGGAGGCGCGGGATGGCGCGGTGGGCGCGCTGCTGGCGCGGCTGCGTGCCGCCTTCCTGGCGCATGGCGCGGCGCAATGCGGCATCTGTTCCCCCGGCATGCTGATGGCGGCGACCGACCTGCTGCTGCGCGACCCGGCGCCGGACCGTGCCGCGGTGCAGGATGCGCTGGGCGGCGTGCTGTGCCGCTGCACCGGCTATGTGAAGATCCTGGACGCGGTGCAGGCGGCCTCGCGCGGCCTGCTGCCGGCCGGCGAAATGCCGCCGGCCGGGGCCGCGGTGGGCGCGCCCATCGCCCGGCTGGATGGCGCGGCGAAGCTGGACGGGACGGAGCGCTTCGGCGCGGATGAAGCGCCGGAAGGCGCGCTGTGGCTGCGCATTATGCGCTCCCCGCACGCCCATGCGCGCTTCACGCTCGGCGACCTGGAGGCGGCGCGGCAGCGCCTGGGGCTCGCCGCGATCCTGTCCGCCGCCGATGTGCCGGGCAGCAACGCCTTCGGCATCATGCCCCATCTGAAGGACCAGCCGGTACTGGCGGAGGCGCATGTGCGCTTCCGGGGCGAGGCGGTGCTGGCCCTGGTCGGCAGCCGCGCAGCCCTGGCCGCGCTGCGCGATGCCGACCTGCCGGTGGCGTGGGAGCCCCTGCCGGCGCTGCAGGGCACGGCAGCCGCCCGCGCGCCGGATGCGCCGCAACTGCACCCGCACGCCCCGGGCAATCTGCTGATCGAGGGAAGGCTGAATCGCGGCACGGAAGCGCCGCCGGCGGCGGTCACCGCCGAGACCCATTTCCGCACCGGCTTCGTCGAGCACGCCTATATCGAGCCGGAAGCCGGCTACGCCGTGCCGGCGCCGGACGGGGCGGGCATGGAGGTCTTCGCCTGCACCCAGGCCCCCTACATGGACCGCGAGGAAACCGCACGGGTGCTTGGCGTGGCGGAGGAACTGGTGCGGATCCGCCCCAGCGCCTGTGGCGGCGGCTTCGGCGGCAAGCTGGATGCCTCCATCCAGCCGCTGCTGGCAGTGGCGGCGCGGCGCCTCGGCCGGCCGGTGCGCATCACCTATTCCCGCGCCGAGAGCATGGCCAGCACCACCAAGCGGCACCCGGCGGCGATCACCGCGCGGATGGCGGCGGATGCGGAAGGGCACTTCACCAGCTACGCCTTCGAGGCGGATTTCAACACCGGCGCCTATGCCAGCTGGGGCACCACGGTGGCCAACCGCGTGCCGGTCCACGCCGGCGGCCCCTACCGCATCCCGCATCTGCGCAACCGTGCGCGCGCCATCTACACCAACGACACCCCGGCCGGCGCCTTCCGTGGCTTCGGCGTGCCGCAGGCGGCCCTGGCCACCGAATCGCTGGTGGACGACCTGGCCGCGAAGCTGGGCCTGGATCGCTGGGAGATCCGCCGCCGCAACGCCATCGGCCGCGGCGACACCACCCATTCCGGCCAGGTGCTGCACGCCTCCGCCGGGCTGCCGGCATGCCTGGATGCGCTGAAGCCGGATTGGGAGGCGATGCTGGCGGAAGTTGCCGCGCATAACGCCGATGCGCCGCGCCTCAGGCTCGGCGCCGGCATTGCCTGCATGTGGTATGGCTGTGGCAATACCAGCATGTCCAACCCCTCCCGCATGAAGCTGGTGCTGGGGCGCGACGGCAGGCTGACGCTGTTCAACGGCGCCGTCGATATCGGCCAGGGCAGCACCACCGTGCTCGCGCAGATCTGCGCCGATGCGCTGGGCCTTCCGCTTGACCAGTTCCGCTTCGTGCTAGGCGACACGGCGCTGACCCATGATGCCGGCAAGACCAGCGCCTCCCGCCAGACCTTCGTGAGTGGCCGCGCGGCGATGGAGACGGGGCTGGCGCTGCGGCGGCGCATCCTGGCCCTGGCCAATGCCGGGGAGGATGCGGCGCTGGCGCTGGAGGGCACGCGGCTCAGCGTCGGCGCCGCGCGCGTCATCGACCTGGCGACGCTGGATGCGGACCTGGAAGCGGAAGGGCGCTACGACCCGCCGACCACGGCGCTCGACGAGAACGGCCAGGGCACGCCCTATGCCACCTACGGCTTTGCCGCGCAGATCGCGCTGGTGGCGGTGGATCGGGCGCTGGGCACGGTGAAGGTGCGGCGGATCGTGGCGGCGCAGGATGTCGGCCGTGCCGTGAACCCGACCCTGGTGCTCGGCCAGATCCATGGCGGCATCGCCCAGGGCCTCGGCCTGGCGCTGATGGAGGAATTCCTGCCCGGCCGCACCGAGAACCTGCACGACTACCTGATCCCCACCGCCGGCGACGTGCCGGAGATCGTGGTGAGGCTGGTGGAGGACCCGGAGCCGGAAGGCCCCTATGGTGCCAAGGGCGTGGGCGAGCCCGCCCTGGTGCCGACCGCGCCGGCGATCCTCTCCGCCATCCGCCACGCCACCGGGGTGACGCTGCACGAGGTGCCGGTGCTGCCGCATCGGCTGTGGGAGGCGCTGCGATGAGCGACCTGGCCGCACGGTCCCTGAAATTCGGCGCGGCGGAAGGCGATGCCGGCGTGCTGCGCTGCGACGCCTGCCCGGTGCTGTGCCGCATCCGCCCCGGCCGGGCCGGCGCCTGCGCCCGCTACGCCAATGAGGGCGGGCACCTGGTGCGCACGGACCCGGCCCTAACCCTGGCGCGCGCGGTGGAGACGGGCGGGCCGGTGGTGGCCTTCGCGGAAGGCGGCTGGGACGGGCAGATCCTCGATCCCGCGCGCGCCTTCGTCACCGGCATCGGCGCCGGCACCACCTATCCGGACTACAAGCCGGCGCCCTTCATCGTCGGCGCCGAGCATGCCGGGGTGGATACCGTCACCATCGTGACGGAGGGGATCTTCAGCTATTGCGGCGTGAAGGTGAAGATCGACACGGACCGCCACCTCGGCCCGGAAGCCGCGCCGGTGCGCCTGAAGGGCGAACAGGTGGGGCATGTGACCACCGCCGAATATGGCAGCCAGATGCTCTCCCTCGGCGGGGTCCGGCACCTCACCGGCGGCTCCAAGCGCGAGGGCACCACCACCTGCGAGGCGCTGCTGACGCTGTGCGAGGGCGAGGCGGTGGACCTCACCATCGATGGCGGCCATGCGGTGCGGGTGCAGGCCGGCCAGGCGCCGGTGGTGGATGGACGGCCGGAGGAGCGCATGCGCGTCGGCTGCGGCAGCGCCACCGTGGGCATCTTCGCGCAGCAATGGCTGGGCCATGCGGATGAGGTGATCGTGGTGGACGACCACATCACCGGCGTGCTGTCCGAACACCAGGCCGGCAAGGTGCTGGGCATGCGCCCCGCCGGCATCCGCGTGCGCGGCCGGCGCTCCACGCCCGGGCGGTATTTCCAGGTGGCCAATCCCGGGCTCGGCTGGGGCGGCACGGACATCACCGATCCGCTGGCCATTATCGAATCCATTGACCCGAAGACCGCCTGGCCCGGCCTGCGCCTGCTGCTGACCTCCACCACCGGGGAGGATGCGCTGTGGTGCGTGCTGGATGCGGCGCTGCGCCCGGTGCCGGCGGCGATGCCCGAAGCCGTCGCCCGCGTCGTGGCGCGGATCGGCGAGAATTGCGAGCCTTCGCTGTGCAGCGTGGTGTTCATGGCCGGCGCCGGCGGGTCGCTGCGCGCCGGGGTGACGGAAAACCCGGTGCTGCTGACGCGCAGCGTGGCGGCGGGGGAGACGCGGGTGACCATGGGCGGCGCGCCCGTGTATCTTTGGCCGGGCGGCGGCATCACCATCATGGCCGATGTGCTGCGGCTGCCGAAGCGCGCCTTCGGCTATGTGCCGACGCCGGCCCTGGTGGCGCCCATCGAGTTCACCCTGCCGCGCGCGCTGTATCAACGGCTCGGCGGACACATGGCGGAGATCGTGCCGGTGCAGGACCTGCTGCGCGGCCTGGGGCCTTCGCTGCGGGTGGAGGATTGGCGCCCGGCCAATCCCTGGCCCTTCCCGAACGGCTGACCGGTGTACGCGCCGCCGGTCGTGCAGCGGCTGGAAGGCGGGCGGCTGCACCTGCAGCAGGGACCGATCGACGTGGTGCTGCGCGCCTGGGGGCCGCCCGGCGCGGTGCGGGCGGCGGAGGAGGCGGCCATCGCGGCCTTCCCCGCCATCCTGCCCGGCCTCGCGGCCGAATTGCCGCTGCTGCGCCGGCCGGTCGGCGCCCTGCCGCTGGGCGCCGTCGCGCGGCGCATGCAGGCCGCCTGCCGGCCCTTCGGCGCGCTCGGGATCTTCGTCACGCCGATGGCAGCGGTGGCTGGCGCGGTGGCGGATGCGCTGCTGGCGGCGATGCGCGCCGCGGCACCGGGGCTCGACCGCGCCTTCGTCAATGATGGCGGCGACATCGCGATCCTGCCCGGGGAGGGCCTGCGCATCGGCCTGGCGCAGGGGCCGGCGGGCGGCTTCGATGGCGGGGTCCTGCTGCGCCAGGCGGACGGCGTGGGCGGCATCGCGACCTCCGGCCGGCATGGCCGGTCCTTCTCGCTCGGCATTGCGGACGCCGTGACCGTGCTGGCCGCCGATGCCGCGACGGCGGATGCGGCGGCGACGCTGGTCGCCAATGCCGTGGATGTGCCGAGCCCCGCCATTGCCCGCCGGCCGGCCGAGGCCCTGGACCCGGACAGCGACCTGGGCACCCGGCCGGTGACGGTTGCGGTCGGCCCCCTCTCGGCCGCCGAGATCGACGCGGCGCTGGCCGAAGGCGCCCTTCGTGCCGAGGATTTCCGCGCGCGGGGCCTGATCCGTGCCGCTGCCCTGCGGCTGGCCGGGCGCCACCGCCTCGTCGGCCACCCGCTTGCCCTGGAGACATCGCCGTGACCGATAGCCTCGACATCCGCAAGACCGTGCTCTGCGTGGAGGAGGTGCGCCATGATGGCGGCCCGAAGCTGGCCACGCCGGTGCTGAAGGGCTGGTGCGCCGTCATCCTCCGCAACCCCTTCGCCGGGCGCTACGAGCCCGACTTGATGTGGATGATGGAGGCGATGAAGCCCATCGGCCTGATGGTGGCGGAAAAGCTGCTGGCCGGGCTGGGCGGCGATCCGGCGCGGATCGAGGCCTATGGCAAGGGCGGCCTGGTGGGCGCGGCCGGGGAGTTGGAGCACGGCGCGCTGTGGCATGTGGCGGGCGGCTACGCGATGCGCGGGCTGCTGGGGCAGGCGCTGTCCATCGTGCCGTCGATGACCAAGGTGGGGCCCATGGGCGCGCTGCTGGACCTGCCCATCCACCACCGCAACGCCGCCTATGTGCGCAGCCATTTCGACGGCATCACCGCCGTGGTGCCGGATGCGCCGCGGCCGGAGGAGATCCTGTTCGCCCTGGCGATGACCACCGGTGGCCGCCCGCATGCCCGCGTCGGCGGCCTGGCGCAGGCGGAGATCAGCCGCTGGGACGGTCAGCGCTGAGCTTCCTGGGCACGCCCGCCCGGTCCTGGCGGGGGGAACGGCTGAAGCGCGCGGCATAGGCGCGGGAGAAATGCGCCGCGCTGACGAAGCCGCAGGCCATCGCCACCTCCAGCACCGAGAGCGGCGTCTGCTGCAGCAGGCGGCGCGCATGGTCCAGCCGCAGGCCCAGGTAGTGGGCGCCGATGGTGCGGCCCAGATGGCTGCGGAAGATGCGTTCCAGCTGCCGCACCGAAAGCCCGGCGAGGCGGGCCAGGGCCTCCCGCGGCAGCGGGTCCTCGATGGCCTGTTCCATCCGTTCCAGCACCGCCAGCAGGCTGGCATGGCCGGTGTCGTAGCGCTCGCGCAGGCCCATGCGCTGCGGTTCGTCGCCGGCGCGCTGCCTGGTGTGCAGGAACCAGTCGGCCACGGCGCGGGACAGCGGCCGGCCATGCTGCACCTCGATCAGCGCCAGCATCATGTCGAGCGCGGCGGTGCCGCCGGAGGCGGTGCAGCGGTCGCGGTCCACCTCGTACAGCGACCGCGTCAGCAGCAGGTTGGGGAAGCGCTCCGTCATTGCGGGAATGTATTCCCAATGCGCCGTGCAGCGGTGTCCCTCCAGCAGCCCGGCGCGCGCCAGGATATAGGGGCCGCCGGAGACGCCGCCGAGCCGGATGCCGCGCGCCGCCTGGGCGCGCAGCCAGGCGAGGGTCGCGGGGTCGTCGAAGGCGGCCGGGTTGCCGCCGGCGCAGACGAACAGCCAATCCACCTGGCCCGGCTGGTCGATGCCCTGGTCGGCGACGATGGACACGCCATTGGAAGCGCGCACCGGCAGCCCGTCCGGGGAGACATGCACCCAGTGGTACAACTCGGTCTCCGCCAGGTCGTTGGCGCCGCGCAGCGGTTCCATGGCACAGGCATAGGCCAGCATGGCGAAGCCGGGGATCAGCAGGAAGCCGATGCGCTGCGGGCGCTGCCCCGCTGCCTGCACCAGCCGCAAGGCGTCCCGTTGCACCGGGCCGCGCGGGTCGGGTGGGCCGGAAGCGGGGAAGCGGCGGCGCGTCGTGCTCGGCATGATGTCGCGCAATGGTGGCGCGTGGCCGGCGCTCTGTCTACCAAGGGTAGGCTGGTTGAGGGTCATGTCGGCGCTCGGTAGCAAGCCTTCATTGTCAACCTCTTGATCGGCGCACCGGGCCTGCCGACACCAGGCGCGCGCCGGGACGCCGGATGTGCAACCCTGGCCACATCATTCCGTTGACGGTGTTCCGTCCGCGACCATTGGAAAGGAGTCCAGCATGCGCATCCGCGCCGGCTGCCAGATCACCTACGACTGCCCCCAGCCGACCCCGATGCTGCTGATGATCTCCCCGCACCCCTCCCGCCTGCCGGATCTGCTGGGCCCGCACGCGCTGCGCTTCGACCCGCCGGTGCCGTCGCGGGATTATCTGGACGGCTTCGGCAATACCTGCACGCGCATCGTCGCCCCCGCCGGGCGGCTGGCGATCCACACCCGCTTCGAGGTGCAGGATTCCGGCGCCACGGACCCGGTGCACCGCGCGGCGCGGCAGCACCCGGTGGAGGCGCTGCCGGACGAGGCGCTGGTCTACCTGCTGGGCAGCCGCTACTGCGACACCGACAAGCTGGCCGATTTCGCCTGGGCCAGGTTCGGCCAGGGCCCCACCGGCTGGGACCGGGTGCAGGCGATCTGCGACTTCGCGCACAACCACATCACCTTCGACTACATGCAGGCCAGCGCCACCCGCAGCGCCGCCGACGCGCACCGGGAGAAGGTGGGCGTCTGCCGCGACTTCGCGCATCTGGCGGTGACCCTGTGCCGCTGCGTGAACATCCCGGCCCGCTACTGCACCGGCTACCTCGGCGATATCGGCATGCCGCCGCCCTATGGCCCGATGGATTTCGCCGCCTGGTTCGAGGTGTATCTGGACGGCGCCTGGCACACCTTCGATGCGCGCAACAACACCCCGCGCATCGGCCGCATCCTGATGGCGCGCGGGCGGGATGCGACGGACGTCGCCATCGCCACCACCTTCGGTCCCTGCACCCTGGCCGGCTTCGAGGTGGTGACGGATGAAATCACGGGCTGAACCGGATCCGCCGGCCGCCAGCCTGGTGAATCCTGGCGGCGCCGCGCCGCTGCTGCTGGTGTGCGAACACGCCAGCAACCACATCCCCGCCCGCTACCACGCGCTGGGGCTGCCACCGGCGGCATTGCAGCGCCACATCGCCTGGGACATCGGCGCCGCGGCGCTGGCCGGGCGGCTGGCGGCGCTGCTGGACGCGCCGCTGGTGCTGTCCGGCTATTCGCGCCTGCTGATCGACTGCAACCGCCCGCCGGGCGTGCCCAGCAGCATCCCCGCCCGCAGCGAGGCCACCGACATCCCGGGCAACCAGGCGTTGCCGGCGGCGGCGGCGGCGGAACGCGAGGCGCTTTTCTTCACCCCCTTCCAGCAGCAGGTGGCGGCGATGCTGCCGGGGCGGCGCTGGCTGCTGGGCGTGCACAGCTTCACCCCGGTGTTCCTGGGCGCGGCGCGGCCCTGGCAGGCCGGCGTGCTGTACGGCGCGGCGACGGATTTCGGCGCCGCGCTGATCGCCGGGCTGCGCGCCGACCCGGCGCTGACGGTGGGTGACAACGAGCCCTACCGCATCGAGCCCGAGATGGATTTCACCGTGCCCGTGCATGGCGATGCGCGCGGCATCCCCGCCGCGCTGATCGAGGTGCGGCAGGACCTGCTGGGCAGCCCGGCCGGCATCGAATCCTGGGCGCTGCGCCTGGCGGGGGTGATCCGGCCGCTGCTGCGGTGAATCGGCCTCAGCCGCGCACCAGCCGCCCCGGCCGTGCGCCGGTCTCCTGCCCCTTCTCCATGATCGGCTGGCCGGAGACGATGGTCATGTCGTAGCCATCGACGCGCTGCACCAGCCGGCGGCCGCCGGCGGGCAGGTCGTAGATCATCTCCGGGTGGTGCAGGCGCAGGGCGGCGAGGTCGATGACGTTCACATCGGCCTTCTTGCCCACCTGCAGCCGGCCGCGATCGGTCATGCCGAAGAAATCCGCCGTCTCGCTGGTCTGCCGCTGCACGGCGAATTCCAGCGGCACGCGGTCCCCGCGCGCGCGGTCGCGCACCCAATGGGTCAGCATGAAGGTCGGCATGGAGGCGTCGCAGATCACGCCGCAATGCGCGCCGCCATCGGACAGCCCGTTCACCGTGTGCGGATGGACCATCATCTCCCGCACCACGGACAGGTCGCCGCCGACGTAGTTGACCACGGGGAAATACAGCATCCGCCCGCCATCGCCGCCGGTCAGGTAGTCGTAGCAGAAGGCAACCGGATCCTGCCCGGCCTTCGCGGCCAGCGCGGCGATGGAGCGTTCCGGCGGCGGCTCGTAGTCCGGCGGGTCGCCGAGGGCGAACATGTTGTCCCAGCGCGTGGCGATCTGCCGCGACAGCGGCGGCACCACATGCAGCAGCCGCGCCGAGGCCTCCTCCGCCAGGATTTTTGCCCGAACCGCCGGCTCCCGAAGCTTCGTCAGTTGTTCCGCCGGCGGCAGGTTCGCCAGTTCATGGAAGCCCTCGCGCAGGGCAAAAGGGTTCAGCGAGGTGGTGAGGCCGAGGATCAGCCCGACGGGGCGGGAGGCCACCTGCGCGGACAGCGGCAGGCCTTCCGCCCGCGCCGCCACGACGCCCGCCATCAGCCGGCGC
Organism: Falsiroseomonas selenitidurans; assembly: GCF_012103215.1. GTDB lineage: Bacteria > Pseudomonadota > Alphaproteobacteria > Acetobacterales > Acetobacteraceae > Falsiroseomonas > Falsiroseomonas selenitidurans. The sequence goes on along the minus strand of NZ_JAAVNE010000039.1, from coordinate 21,832 downwards.
CAGCGCTTCGGGTCGTAGTTGCGGTCGGTCAGCAGGAACCACACCGGGCGGCCGGAGAGCGCGGCGAATTCCCGCATCCAGCGGAAATCGGCTGTCTCATCCTCGAAATCTGACAGCATGCCGAAGGTGCCGCGGCCGGCGCGGCCCATGGCGCGGCCGATGGCCAGCAATTCCTTCTCCTCCGCATAGCGGCCGGGCACCAGATCGCCGGTCGGCGTCTTGTGCTGGTCGGTGCGGGAGGTGGTGAAGCCGAAGGCGCCGGCGCGCAGCGCCTGCTCCGTCAGCGTCGCCATCGCCTCCATGTCCTCCGCCGTGGCGGCCTGGCGGTTCAGCCCGCGCTCGCCCATCACATAGACGCGCAGCGGGTGGTGGGCGATCTGGGCGCCGACATCGATGGTGCGCGGCATGGAGCCGAGCACGTCCAGGTATTCCGGGAAGCTTTCCCAGTTCCACTTCAGCCCCTCGGTCAGGGTGATGCCGGGGATGTCCTCCACCCCTTCCATCAGATCGATCAGCGCCTTGTGGTCGCGCTGGCGGACCGGCGCGAAGCCGACGCCGCAATTGCCGAACAGCACCGTGGTGGCGCCGTGCCAGACGGAGGGCGCCAGCACCGGGTCCCAGGTGGCCTGGCCATCGTAGTGGGTGTGGACGTCCACCCAGCCCGGCGTCACCAGCCTTCCCTCGGCCTGCACCTCCCGCCGCCCCGGCCCGGCCTTGCCGCCGACCTGGGCAATGCGGTCGCCATCGATCGCCAGGTCGCCGGTGAAGGCGGGCTGGCCGGTGCCGTCCACGATGGTGCCGCCGCGGATGACGAGGTCGTGCATGAAGGGGCCCCTCTGGCTGAGATGCGCCTGCCAGCGCAGTTGCATCCCAGACTTGAAATCTTCGGCGGGAGCGGTGTCAATGCGCCCGGGGCGAAGAAGGGACCACAATGTCATGACCATCGAACGGCGCGACCTCCTGCTCGGCACCGCGGCGCTCGCCGCCGGATCGTCCCTCGGCGCCCCCGCGGTGCTGGCCCAGCGTGGCGGCCGCACGCTGCTGCTGGCCGCCCCCGGCGCGCCGGAGGGCTTCGACGGTGACGCGCTGCGCCCCGGCACGCAGGAAGTGGTGGTGCAGGTCTATGAGGGGCTCACCCGCTACGGCCGCACCCTGCGCAACGGCCGCCCCTACCTGAACCCGGACGTGATCGAGGGCCATCTGGCGGAAAGCTGGACCAGCTCCGCCGATGGCAAGAGCTGGGTATTCAAGCTGCGCCAGGGCGTGAAGAGCCCCTATGGCAACGAGCTGACGGCCGCCGATGTGGAATGGAGCTGGGCCAAGTCCTTCGCCCAGCGCCGCACCGGCAATTTCATCGCCAATGTCGCCAACGTCACCGCCGTGAAGGCGCAATCGCGCTACGAGGTGGTGTTCACGCTCTCCGCCCCCAGCCTGATCCTGCTTTCCGCGCTGACGCTGTATGTGCCCGGCATCTACGACAGCACGGAGGTGAAGAAGCACGCCACCGCCGAGGACCCCTGGGGCCTGAAGTGGATGGAAAGCCACACCGCCGGCTTCGGCGCCTATCACCTGGAGACGCTGCGCGCCGGCGAGCAGGCGATCTTCGTGGCGAACCCGAACTACTTCCGGGAGGAACCGCATTTCAACCGCGTGATCTTCCGTGCCGTGCCCTCCGCCGCGTCCCGCATCACGCTGCTGCGCAGCGGCCAGGTTCAGTGGATCCACCGGCCGCTGCTGCAGCAGGTGGCGGAGCTGCGGTCCGACCGAAGGGTGAAGGCGCAGGACAGCTTCGGCCGTACCATCTCCTCCATCCGCATGAACCTGCGCTTCAAGCCCTTCGACAACAAGCTGGTGCGGCAGGCGCTGAACTACGCGGTGGACAAGCAGGCGCTGATCCAGGGCGTCTATTTCGGCCTGGCCGAGCAGGCGCGGTCCATCATCCCGCCCATCGTCGCCGGCTACGACCCCAGCGCCTTCAGCTACGACCACGACCCGGCGAAGGCCAAGGCGCTGCTGGCGCAGGCGAATTTCGACTTCAGCCAGGAGCTGGAGATCTTCTACAGCCAGATCTTCAACTGGGAGGAGGCGCTGTCCATCCAGGTGGCCTCGCAGCTGCAGGCCATCGGCGTGAAGGCGCGCGCGGTGCGCATCAGCGACAGCGACATGCGCGCGCGCGGCGCCCCGGCGCGGCAGGACATGCCGATGTTCGCCTTTGAGGACGGGCCCATCGTGCTGGACCCGGTCTACACCACCTACCTGCTGGCGCATTCGCGTGGCGTTTCCAACCGCGCCCGCTTCGCCGACCCGCGCATGGATGCGCTGATCGACGAGGCGCGGCAGAGCCTGGACGTGCCGCGGCGCAACGAGCTGATGCGCCAGGCGCAGGCGCTGTGGATGGAGGAGGCGCCCTGGATCGTCACCGTCTACCCCAGCGTGTGGGAGGCGATGGCGCCCAACATCTCCGGCTGGTGCCCGCATCCGGACGACCATGAGCGCTGGTACGACCTGAAGGTGGGCTGATGGCCGGGCTGCTCGGCCGGCGCCTGGCTCTGGTGGTGCCGCTGCTGGCGGTGATCCTGCTGTTCACCTTCCTGCTGGTGCGCATCAGCGGCAGCGACCCGGTGGGGCTGCTGGCCGGCCCCACCGCGACGACCGAGGAAATCGCCCTGGTCCGCGCCTCCCTGGCGCTGGACCAGCCGGTCTGGGTGCAGTTCGGCGTCTATTTCGGCCGCGTCCTGCAGGGCGATCTGGGCCAGAGCTGGCTCAGCAACCGGCCGGTGCTGGAGGAGATCCTGGACCGTGCGCCGGCGACGATCGAACTGCTGTTCTGGGGCGTGCTGATCGGCGCCGGCATCGGCATCCCTGCCGGGCTGCGCGCCGCCTTCCGCCCGGATGGCGGCTTCGACCAGGTCACCCGCTTCCTGTCGCTGCTCGGGTTTTCCGTGCCGACCTACTGGCTCGGCCTCATCATGCTCTTCGTCTTCTTCTACCTGCTGGGCTGGGCGCCGCCGGGCATGGGGCGGATCGACCTGTTCCTGACGCCGCCGGACCGCGTCACCGGCAGCTACCTGATCGACGGGCTGCTGGCGGCGGATTGGGAGGCGGCCGGGTCCGCCTTCGCCCAGCTGGTCCTGCCCGTGCTGTGCGTGGCCATCATCGCCGCCGCGCCGATCATCAAGCAGACGCGGGCGATCGCGCTGGAGGTGCTGGCCTCGGACTACATCCGCTACGCCCGCGCGCAGGGGCTGCCCGACCGGCAGATCCGCGCCATGGCCCTGCGCAACAGCATGACGCCGGTGGTGACCTTCATCGGCACGGAGATCACCGGGCTGGTCGGCACCACCTCGCTCATCGAATACGTCTTCGCCTGGGGCGGGCTCGGGCAATACGGGCTGTCGGCCATCATTGCCGGGGATTTCGCCGTGGTGCAGGGCTATGTGCTGGTGCTGGCGCTGTTCTCCGTGCTGGTGTTCCTGGTGGTGGACGTCTTCGTCCTGCTGACCGAGCCACGCGCCGGGGCGGCACCATGAGCGCCACCGTCGCCGCCCCGCCGCGCTGGGCGCTGCGCATCGCCGGCATCACCCGGCGCAGCCCGACGCTGGCGATCGGCGCGGCCATCCTGCTGGGCTTCGCGCTGATGGCGATCCTCGCCCCCTGGCTCACGCCCTACGACCCGGTGCTGGCGCAGCCGCGCAACGTGCTGGCGCCGCCGGGCGGGGCGCATCCCTTCGGCACCGATGGCAACGGCATGGATGTGCTGTCCCGCGTCATCGCCGGCGCCGGCTGGGCCTTCGGCATCGCCATCCCGGCGGTGCTGGTGGGGCTGCTGGCGGGCGTGCCGCTTGGCCTCTACACCGGCTATCGCGGCGGCTGGCCGGACGAGATCATGATGCGCGGCTTCGACGCGCTGCGCGTGTTTCCCTCCATCATCCTGGCACTCGCCGTGGTGGCCGCCGCCGGGCCTTCGCTGCTGAACGTGGTGCTGGTGATCGGCTTCCTGGACAGTCCGGTCTTCGCCCGCGTGGTGCGGGCGGAGGTGATCGCGCTGCGCGGCTCCACCTTCGTGGAATCCGCCGTCGCCGCCGGCAATCCCACCTGGCGCATCCTGTTCGTGCACATCCTGCCCAACGCCATCCAGGGCGCCATGGCGCAGACCGCGGTGCGCGCGGCCTGGGCCGTGCGGATTTCCGCGACGCTGGCCTTCCTCGGGGTCGGCATCCAGCCGCCGACGCCGGAATGGGGCGCCATGATCCGCCAGGGTGCGGAGTATCTCGTCACCGGCCAATGGTGGGTCGGCATCTTCCCGGGCCTGGCGCTGATCCTGATGGTGCTGGGGCTGAACATGCTGGGCGACGGGATGCAGGACATGCTCGACCCCCGCCGGAAGGCGGCGACGCGATGATCCGCAAGGCGGCCGCACGGTGACGCTTCTATCGGTCGAAGACCTGCACACCCACTTCATCTCGCGCGACCTGGACAACCAGATCCGCGTCGCGCGTGCGCTCAATGGCGTCTCCTTCACGCTGGAGGCCGGGCAGGTCCTCGGCCTGGTGGGGGAGACCGGCGCCGGCAAGTCGCTGACCGCCACCTCCATCATGGGCCTGCTGCGCCCGCCGGCCCGTGTCGTCGGCGGCCGCGCGCTGTTCCAGGGCCAGGATCTGCTGGCGATGCCCGAGGCGCAGGTGAACGCGCTGCGCGGCCGCGACATCGCGCTGGTGGTGCAGAGCCCGAAATCCTCGCTCGATCCGCTGACCCGCATCGGCAACCAGCTCATCCGCATCCATCGGGCGCATCGCCAGGTGAGCGAGCGCGCGGCGCGGGACCGCGCGGTGGAGATGCTGGCCTCGCTCGGCATTCCGGACCCGGCGCGGCGCATGGCCGCCTGGCCGCATGAGCTTTCGGGCGGCATGGCGCAGCGCGTGCTGATCGCGCTGGCGCTGATGAACGAACCGCGGCTGCTGATCGCGGACGAACCGACCACGGGGCTGGACGTGACGGTGCAGGCGCAGATCCTGGACCTGCTGCGCGACCTGGTGCGGCGCACCGGCATCGGCGCCATGGTCATCACCCACGACCTGGGCGTGGTGGCGCATTACTGCGACGCGATGGCGGTGATGTATGCCGGCGCCATCGTGGAAAGCGGGCCGGTGCGCCGCGTCTTCGCCAGCCCGTCGCACCCCTACACCGCCAACCTGATCGGCGCGACGCCGGAACGGCTGCAACTCGGCGCCGCGCGCACCGTGGGCGGCCCGCCGCCCAACCTGTTCCGCCTGCCGGAGGGCTGCGCCTATCGCGACCGCTGCCCGCGGGCCGGCGCGGATTGCGCGCAGCCGCCGCCGGACGTGGCGCTGGGGCAGGGGCATGTCGCGCGCTGCCACCGGGTGGCGGCATGACGCCCGTGCTGCAGGTGGAGGATCTGCGGAAGCACTTCCCGGCGCAGGGCGGCCGCATCGTGCATGCCGTCAACGGCGTGTCCTTCTCCATCAACCCGGGCGAGACGCTGGGCGTGGTGGGGGAAAGCGGGTCCGGCAAATCCACCATCGGGCGTGCCGTCATCCGCCTGCTGAAGCCCACCGCCGGCCGCGTCCGCTTCCAGGGCCAGGACATCACCCATCTGCCGGAATCCGCCTGCCGCAGGCTGCGCGCCGAGATGCAGATGGTGTTCCAGGACCCGTGGAGCGCGCTGAACCCGCGCATCCGCATCGGCGCGCTGATCGCCGAGCCGCTGCTGCTGCACACGAAGCTTTCCCGCGCCGAGCGGCGTGACGCGGCGGAGGACCTGGCGCAGCGCGTGCGGCTGACGCCGGAATTGCTGACGCGCTTCCCGGCGGAACTGTCCGGCGGCCAGCTTCAACGTGTGTGCATCGCCCGCGCCATCGCCACGCGGCCGAAGCTGATCGTGCTGGACGAGCCGACAAGCTCGCTCGACCTGTCGGTGCGCGCCGGCATCCTGGACCTGCTCGCGACGCTGAAGGCGGAAACCGGGGCGGCGATGATGTTCATCAGCCACGACCTCGGCACGGTGAAGCTGATCTCCGACCGCATCATGGTGCTGTATCTCGGCGGCGTGGTGGAATACGCGCCGGCGGCGCAGGTCTTCGCGCAGCCGGCGCACCCCTATTCGCAGGCGCTGATGTCCGCGCATTTGCCGGCGGACCCGGAGGCGGTGCTGCGCCGGCATGTGCTGGAAGGCGAGATTCCCTCGCCCATCGCCCTGCCGCCCGGCTGCCATTTCGCCAGCCGCTGCCCGGTGGCCGCACCGGCATGCAGCACCATGGCGCCGGAACTGCGCGCCGTGCGGGGGGAGGCGACGCACCAGGCCGCCTGCCTGCGCATCGCCGAGGGCGCGAACCTGATCCCGGAGGTGACGCATGGATGAGTTGAAGCGGGACGTGCTGGCCGCCTACCACATCCTCGACCTCCACGGCCAGAATGCCGGCATCGCCGGGCACCTGACCGCCCGCGCCCCCGGCGCCGACAATTTCTGGTGCCACGGCTACGGCCAGGGCTTCGAGGAGGTGCGCGCGGCGGATCTGCACAATGCCGACATGGCCCTGCGCGTCCTCGCCGGCCCCGGCCGGATCAACCCCTCCCTGGTCATCCACACCGGGCTGTACCGCGCGCGGCCCGATATCGGCTGCGTCATCCACACCCACAGCCCGGCCTCCGTGATGCTGGGCGCGACCGGCTGCGACCTGCTGCCGCTGTTCCAGTCCGCGCTGATGTTCCACGGCGACTGCGCGCTGCATGCGGCGTATGGCGGCATCGTCGACACGGAGGAGACCGGCGTGGAACTGGCCCGGGCGCTCGGTTCTCGCCGCGCGCTGCTGCTGGTGAACCACGGCACGCTGGTGGTCGGCCGCAGCGTGCGCGAGGCGGTGCATTGCGCCATCATGCTGGACGAGGCCTGCCGCATCCAGCTCGGGGCCATGGCGGCGGCCTGCGGCCGGCCGCTGCGCCAGGTGGATGACGCGACGGCGGCGGAGGCGAAGCGCTTCCTGCTGTCCGAGAAGGTGCTGGCGCTGCGCTGGGACCACTACCTGCGCCGCGCCCTCTCGGCCCGCCCCTGGCTGGCCGAGGAACTGGCGGCGCTGTAGCGGCCGGGCGCGGCGCCAAGGGGCCAGCGGGCAGCGCCATCAAAAGGTAACGTGACGGCCCATTCCGGCTGCGCCATCAACCGGCGAAGTCCCGCCAGGAGAAACGCCGCATGTTCCGTCGCACCCTTCCCGCCGCCGCCTTCGCGCTGAGCTGCGCCATCGCCGCCCCCGCGGCCGAGGCGCAGCAGCGCACCCGGCTGACGGTCTACACGGCGCTGGAGAATGAGCAGCTTGCCCCCTTCAAGCGCGCCGCCGAGGCCGCGGTGCCGTCGATCGAGATCGCCTGGGTGCGCGACTCCACCGGCATCATCACCGCCCGCCTGATCGCCGAGCGCCAGAACCCGCGCGCCGACATCGTGTGGGGCCTCTCGGTCTTCTCGCTGCTTCAGATGGAAGCGCAGGACATGCTGGAGCCCTACACGCCGCGGGGCGCCGAGGCGCTGCGCTCGAACTTCCGCTCCGACCGCAGCCCGATGACCTGGACGGGCATGGACGCCTTCGTCTCCGCCATCTGCTTCAACACGGTGGTGGCGCAGCAGCGTAACCTGCCGCGGCCGAGCACCTGGGCCGACCTGCTGAAGCCGGCCTATCGCGGCCAGATCGTGATGCCGAACCCGGCCTCCTCCGGCACCGGCTTCCTCACCGTCGCCGGCTGGCTCGGCGCGCAGGGCAATGACGCGGCCTGGACCTACATGACCCAGCTGCATGAGAACATGCAGGTCTACACCCACAGCGGCAGCGCCCCCTGCAACAACGCCGCCCGCGGCGAATACGGCATGGGCATCTCCTTCGACATGCGCGCGGTGACGCTCCGCAACCAGGGCGCGCCGATCGAGATCATCGTGCCGACCGACGGCGTCGGCTTCGACCTGGAAGCCACCGCCCTGATCCGGGGCGGCCGCAACGCCGAAGCCGCCAAGCGCCTGGCCGACTTCGCCGTCAGCCGCCAGGCGATGGAGCTCTATGGCCGCTACTACGCGCTGGTCGCCCTGCCGGGCGTGCAGCCGGCGGTGCAGAACTACCCGGCCGAGTTCGAGCAGCGCCTGGTCAGCCAGAACTTCCGCGACGTGGCGCTGCGCCGCGACGCCATCCTGCGCGAATGGTCCAGCCGCTTCGACGCCAAGTCGGCGCCGCGGAACTGAGATGAGCGCCGGGCTGGCCGAAGCGCCCGGCGCCGCCCTTGCGGCGGCGCCTGCGCCCTACCTGGTGGTGGACCAGGTCTCCAAGAGCTTTGGCACCTTCCGGGCGCTGGAGCGGGCCAGCCTGACGGTGGGCGCCGGGGAATTCGTTTCCTTCCTCGGCCCTTCCGGCTGCGGCAAGACCACGCTGCTGCGCGCCATCGCCGGGCTGGACCCGGCGACCAGCGGGCGCATCGTGCAGGATGGGCGGGACATCACCGGCCTGCCGCCCAGCGCGCGGGATTTCGGTATCGTCTTCCAATCCTATGCGCTGTTCCCGAACCTCAATGTCTCCGAGAACATCGCCTACGGCCTGCGCGGCAAGGCCTGGCCGCGCAGCCGCCGCCAGCAGCGCGTCGCGGAACTGCTGACCCTGGTGGGTCTGGCCGACCAGGCGACGAAGTACCCCGCGCAGCTTTCCGGCGGCCAGCAGCAGCGCGTGGCACTGGCCCGCGCCCTGGCCAACGAACCCGGCCTGCTGCTGCTGGACGAGCCGCTTTCGGCGCTGGACGCCATTGTCCGCCTGCATCTGCGCCAGGAAATCCGCGCCCTGCAGCGCCGGCTCGGCGTGACCACCGTGATGGTGACGCATGACCAGGAGGAGGCGATGGGCGTCTCCGACCGGGTCGTCGTCATGTCCCGCGGCAGGATCGAGCAGATCGGCACGCCGGAGGCGATCTACCGCCACCCGGCCACCGCCTTCGTCGCCGGCTTCGTCGGCCGCAGCAGCCATTTCGACGCGGTGGTGGACGCCACGCCGGGGATGCTGCGGGCGGAGGGCCTGGTGCTGCCCTGCCCGGCCACGCGCGGCCTGCTCTTCGGCACCCAGGTCAGCACCTATATCCGGCCGGAGGATGTGCGCCTGGGACCGCAGGCGCAGGCGCTGCCGGGGCATTTCGTGGCGCAGGTCACGCATGTCGAGTTCCTCGGCCCGATCTGCCGCGTCTCGCTGGAAGCCGGCCGGCTGCGGCTGGAGGCGGATGTGCATCCCTCCCTGGTGCCGGCCGTGGGCAGCGACGTGATGGCGGCGCTGCCCGAGGACCGCCTGCTGGTCTTCCCGCAGGATGTCTGACCTCGCTCTGCCCGTCCGGGTGCAGGTGCCGCTGGAACAGCGGTTGCTGCGGCTCGGCCTGCTGCTGGCGCTGGCGGTGCTGCTGCTGGGGCTGGTGCTGCCGCTCGGTACGCTGCTGCTGCGGGCCTTCGAGGATGCCGATGGCCATTTCGTCGGCCTCGCCAACTTCGTCGCCTATGTGGCGACGCCGAGCCTGCGCATCGCCGCCTGGAACAGCCTTTGGACCGCGGCGCTGACCACGATCATCGTCGTGCCGCTGGCCTTCGGCTTCGCCTACGCGCTGACGCGGTCCTGCATCCCCGGCAAGGGGATCTTCCGCGCGGTGATGCTGCTGCCGGTGCTGGCGCCTTCGCTGCTGCCGGCGCTGGCGCTGATCTACCTGTTCGGCAACCAGGGCATGCTGCGTGTGCTGCTGTTCGGTGAAAGCATCTACGGCCCGGCGGGCATCGTCGCCGCGCAGGTCTTCTACTGCTTTCCGCATGCCGCGCTGATCCTGGCCGTGGCGCTGTCCACCGCCGATGCGCGGCTGTACGAGGCGGCGGAGGTGCTGAAGGCCGGCCGCGCCCGCATCTTCGCCACCGTCACCCTGCCGGTGGCACGCTACGGGCTGGTCTCCGCCAGCGTCGTCGTCTTCACCCTGGTGGTGACGGATTTCGGCATCCCGAAGGTGATCGGCGGGCAGTTCCCGGTGCTGGCCACGGATGTCTACAAGCAGGTGGTCGGGCTGCAGAACTTCAACATGGGGGCCGTGGTCGGCCTGGTGCTGCTGCTGCCGGCGATCGGCGCCTTCCTGCTTGACCGCTGGGCCGATGGCCAGCGCGCCGGCACGCTTTCCGGCCGCGCCGTGCCCTATGTGCCGAAGCCGCGCCGCGCCCGCGACCTGCCGCTGCTGGCCCTCTGCCTGCTGGTTTCCACCGCGCTGGTCGGCATCGTCGGCGTGGCCATCTGGGGCTCACTGGTGACGTTCTGGCCCTACAACCTGACGCTGACGCTGAACAATTACGATTTCGACCGCTTCGACACCGCCGGCTGGTCGGCCCTGTGGACCTCCGTGCGCATCGCGCTGGCGGCGGCGGTCTGCGGCACGGCGCTGGTCTTCACCACCGCCTGGCTGCTGGAACGCGGGGCGCCGGGCGGCAAGCTGGGCCATGCGGTGCGCTTCATCGCCGGCCTGCCGCTGGCGGTGCCGGGGCTGGTGCTGGGGCTTGCCTTCATCCTGTTCTTCAACCACCCGGCCAACCCGTTCGGCTTCCTCTACGGCACGCTGGCCATCCTGGTGCTGAACGGGATGGTGCATTTCTACACGGTGATGCACTTGACCGCCGCCACCGCCATCCGCCAGCTGGACCCGGAGTTCGAGGCGGTGGGCGCCTCGCTGAAGGTGCCGGCGGTGGTGACCTTCGGCCGGGTGACCGTGCCGATCTGCCTGCCGGCGATCCTCGACATCGCCGTCTACGCCTTCGTCAATGTGATGACGACGGTCTCCGCCGTGATCTTCCTCTATGGCCCGGACACCAAGCCGGCCTCGGTCGCGGTGGTGCACATGGATGAGGCCGGGCAGGCCAGCGCTGCCGCCGCCATGGCGGTGACCATCCTGGCCGTCACCTGCTCGGTGAAGCTGCTGCAACTGGCCAGCGGCGGGCTGGTGGAAAGGCTGACGCAGCGCTGGCGCCGGCGCTAGAGCACTCTGCGTTCACTCGAACGTAGCTCGTGCTCTAGAAGCCATTGAATCTAGAGCAAAAAGTGCGTTCAGAGGATTTCATCTGAACGCATATCGCTCTAGGCGCTACCGCGGTACGCGGCCTTCCAGCGGATAGGCCGGGTCGTTGTAGCCGGGCGTGGAGGGATGCCCGGGCGCGACCAGCGCATCGACCAGCGCCTCGTCCTCACCCGAAAATGCGTAGTCCAGCGCGCCGACATAATCCGCCCAATGCGCCTCGGTCCGCGGGCCGACGATGGCGCCGGTGACGAGGCGGTTGTGCAGCACCCAGGCCAGCGCGAACTGCCCGGCGGAGATGCCACGCGTGGCGGCGTGGGCCGCCAGGCGTTCGGCGATGCGCAAGCTTTCCGGCCGCCACTCCGTCTCCATCATCCGCTTGTCCTGCCGCGCCGCGCGCGTGCCCTCGGGCGGGGCTGTGTCCGGCTTGTACTTGCCGGTCAGCACGCCGCGCGCCAGCGGCGAATAGGGAAACACGCCCAGGCCAAGCTCGGCGCAGGCCGGCAGGTGCTCCACCTCCACCATCCGGTTCAGCGCGTTGTAGAGCGGCTGGCTGACCACCGGCCGGTCGATGCCCGCCAGGTCGCACAGCCGGCAGATTTCCGCCACGCGCCAGGCGCGGTGGTTGGAGACGCCGAAATGGCGGATCTTCCCGGCGCGCACCAGGTCCGCTATCGCCTGCACGGATTCCGCCAGCGGCGTGCCGTGGTCTTCCTTGTGCCAATACAGGATATCGATGCAATCGACCGCCAGCCGCCTCAGGCTGGCCTCCACCGCCAGCATGATGTGCAGGCGCGACAGCCCGCCGCCGTTGGGCCCCGGCATCACCGGGTTGGCCAGCTTCGTCGCCAGCACCCACCAGGCGCGGTCGGCGGCGATGGCGCGGCCCACCACCTCCTCCGAGGCGCCATTGTTGTAGGCATCCGCCGTGTCGATGAAGTTGATGCCCTGGCCGCGCGCCGTGTCGATGATGCGGCGGCTGGTGGCCTCATCCGTCGCGCCGCCGAACATCATGGCGCCGAGGCACAGCGGCGAGACACGCAGGCCATGGCGGCCCATGTTGCGGTAGTGCATCGGTGTGTCCTCATCCCGGCTGGCGCAGATTCTCCCGCAGGGTAGCGCCGGCATAGGCGGTGCGGAACAGGCCGCGGCGCTGCAATTCCGGCACCAGCATCGTCGCCACCTCCTCGAAGCTGGTGGGGAAGGTGGTGGGCGGCAGGATGAAGCCGTCGCAGGCGCCGGAGCGGTACCAATCCTCCATGATGTCGGCGATCATCGCCGGCGTGCCGGCGGTCAGGTCGCGCGGGCGGCGCACCGCCTCGGCGAAGCTGATGCCCTTGGCCTTCGCCACCTGCATCATGCGGTCCCGATGCCCCTGGACACCCTGGTTGCCACCCTGGCCCTCGATCGCCTCCGGTGTCTCCAGCAGGCTGAGATCGGCGGCGACGGCCCAGGAACTGGCGGCCAGCACCAGCTCGGGATCGGCCAGCGATTCGTACAGCGCCGCCTTCTCCTGCGCGATCGCCGGCGTCTCCCCCAGCACCAGCTGCAGCGTCGGCAGCACGGCGCATTCATCCGGATCGCGCCCGATCGCGGCCATGCGGCCGCGGATATCCGACCGGTAGGCGATCGCATTGGCCTTGGTGGCGGGCGAGCAGAAGATCATCTCCGCCCAGCGCGCCGCGAAGCTGCGTCCGCGTTCGGAAGACCCCGCCTGCATGATGACCGGCCGCCCCTGCGGCGACCGCGGAATGGACAGCGGCCCGCGGGAGGAAACATGCTGCCCGACGTAATTCGCATAGCGGATCTTGGTGGCGTCGGCGAAGACGCCGCTGGCCTTGTCCAGCACCAGGGCATCCGCGTCCCAGCCATCCCACAGCGCGCAGCAGGCTTCCAGGATCTCGTCGGCGCGATCGTAGCGCGTGTCCTTCGGCGGCAGGGAGTCGGGGCCGCAATTCTGCGCCTCGAACTCCCGGGCCGTGGTCACCACGTTCCAGGCAACGCGCCCCTTGCTGAGCAGGTCGAGCGAGCCCAGCGCGCGGGCCAGGTTGTAGGGGTTGTGGAAGGTGGTGGAGAGCGTGGCGCCAAGGCCGAGGCGGGAGGTCACGCGCGCCATCAGCGGCAGCACCACCATCGGGTCCAGCATGCTGGTCTGCCCGCCCCGCCCCGCGTAATCGGCGAAGTGGTTGCGGTAATTGTCCGGCAGGCCGAGCCCATCGGCGAAGAAGCAGGCATCGAAGCAGGCGGATTCCAGCACGCGGGCGATGTGTTCGTAGCGGCTGGGTTCGAACAGATCGTGCAGCGTGGCCGTGGGGTGGCGCCAGCCGCCGGGGTAGCTCGCACTCGGCCCGGTCTTCATGTAGGCGACGAGGTGCATCTTCTTCATGGAAGCGGCCTCACGCATCCAGCCAGGTGAGCTTGCGCGGCGGCGGCAGGTCCGGGTTGTTGGCCAGCATCCGCGCCCAGACGGCCTTGGTCACCGCCTGCGCTTCCTCCAGCAGCGCCATCTCATCCGCCACCAGAAGCTTGCCGTCGCGCAGCACGAATTCGCCATCCACCATCACCGATTCCACCGTGCCGGGATGGCCGTAATGCACGATGTTGCCGATCAGGTTGGTGATTGGTCGCAGCGCCGGGGTGTTGAGGTTGAGCAGGGTGAGGTCGGCCTTCTTCCCCACCTCGAGGCTGCCGATGTCGTCCAGCCGGCCGATGCTGCGCGCGCCGTTGCGGTTGCAGCTGTCGAAGATGTCCTCCGGCTGCGGCTCCGTGCCCTGGCTGTTCTCCGCGCCGCGATGCACGATCAGGCCGATCTTCATGGCGTGGAACATGTCCTCCGTCATGTTGTCGGTGCCGAAGCAGATGTTGATGCCGGCGCGGCGGATGGATTTCGCCAGCACCGGATGCGGCCCGCGGCGGGACCCGTTGGCCGGGCAGTGCACCATCTGCATGCCGCGCTCGCCCAGCAGCGCGATGTCGCGCTCCGTCAGGTAGGTCCAGTGCGCGCCGACCACATCGGGCGCCGCCCAGCCATGCCGCGCCAGGTACTCCGCCGGCGTGCAGCCGTATTTCTCGCGGATCACCCGCACCTCCTCCACCGACTGCGCCAGGTGGATGGTGCGCGGCATGTTGTGCTGGCGCGCGAGGTCCGTGAGCTTCTCCAGGTAGTCCGGCGTGCAATTGTCCGTCGCATGGGCGGCGATCTGGATCTGCAGGCGGCCTTCATGCGTGTTGTGGAAGCGTGCGATGCCCGCGCGCGTGCGTTCGAGAAACCCCTCGCCGAAGGCAGGGTCCTGCGACCAGTCGCCATGGCGGATCTTCAGCGTGTTCACATCCGCGCAGTTCTCGCTCAGCACCAGGCGCACGCGCAGCGAGGCCATGGCGTCCGCATAATCCGGCACGTGCCGGAACGGATCCACGAAGGTGGTGGTGCCGGAGCGGATGCCCTCGACGATGCCGAGCATGCCCATCACCGCGCGCTCATGCGGCGTCATGGTATAGGAGACCGGGGACATGTAGCCGTAGACGGCGTTGCCGGACCAATCCTCCACCGTCGCCCGCAGCACCGTCAGGATCGTATGCGTATGGGCATTGACGAAGCCCGGGAGCACCGCCTTGCCCCGACCGGCCAGGCGGGGCAGGTCCGGATGCGCGGCTTCCAGCCGCCCGGTCGGCCCGATATCGGCAATGCGGTCGCCGCGGATGGCGATCGCGCCACGATCAAGAATCGTGCGCTCTGCATCCTGGGTGACGATGACTGCATCGGTGACGAGCAAATCCATCGGTGCGGCTTTCCCCGGTTGCATGACAAGGCGGTTGCGGCCGGATTGTGCGAACAATACGATGCGCCGCAGAAGCATGTCCGGGGAGAGACCCATGCGCAAGACCCTGCTGGCCGCCACCTGCCTGGCCTTCGTCGCGACGGCGGGCGCTTCCGCGCAGACGCTGAGCATCGGCGTCGGCGGGGCCTTCACCTCGATGGATCCGCACTACCATACCCTCACGCCCAACAACGCGCTGAACAAGCACATCTTCGACCGGCTGGTGGGCACGGATGAGGATTTCCGGCTGCGCCCGGGCCTGGCCGAAAGCTGGACCTCCGTCAGCCCCACCGTGTGGGAGTTCAAGCTGCGGCAGGGCGTCACCTGGCATGACGGCACGCCCTTCACGGCGGAGGATGTCGTCTCCACCTTCGCGCGCGTGCCGAATGTGCGGAACAGCCCCGGCAGCTTCACCATCTACACCCGCCAGGTGCAGCGGCTGGAGGTGGTGGATTCGCATACGATCCGCATGCACACCGCCGCGCCGAACCCGCTGGTGCCCAACTGGATGAGCGGCATCTCCATCATCAGCCGGCAGTTCGGCACGGATATCGACACGGCGGATTTCAACAATGGCCGCGCCGCCATCGGCACCGGCCCCTATCGCCTGGTCTCCTACACCCCGGGCACGGAAGCGGTGATGCAGCGCAACCCCGCCTGGTGGGGGCCGGCGCAGCCCTGGGCGCGGGTGAACTACCGCGTCATCGCCAATGATGCCTCCCGCATCGCCGCCTTGCGCGCCGGCGACGTGCAGGCGATCGACGCGGTCTCGACGCGCGACGTGGACACGCTGAAGAACGACCCGAACATCCGCATCGCCAGCCGCGCCGCGCTGCGCAACATCTACCTCTATCTCAACCACGCGCATGACGAGCCGCCCGGCGTCACCGGCCCGAACGGGGAGAAGCTGGCCCGCAGCCCGCTGCGCGACAACCGGGTGCGGGAAGCGCTCTCCATCGCCATCAACCGAGATGCCATTGTCAGCCGGGTGATGGGCGGCCACGCCTCGCCCTCCGGCCAGTTCCTGGCCGAAGGCGTGATGGGCCACGACCCGACGCTGAAGCCCGCGCCCTTCAACCCCGCCCGCGCCCAGCAATTGCTGCGGGACGCCGGCTTCCCCAACGGCTTCCGCGTGCTGCTGGCCGGCCCCAACAACCGCTACGTGAATGACGAGCAGATCATCCAGGCGGTGGCGCAGATGTGGGCGCGCATCGGCGTCCGTGCCGATGTGCAGGCGATGCCCTCCAACGTCTATTTCAGCCGCTCCGCCCGCAACGAATTCCCCATCGGCCTGTCGGGCTGGGGCACCGGCACCGGCGAGCCGGACAGCCCCATGGTCGGGCTGATCGCGACGCCGAACCGCGAACGCGGCCGCGGCACCTCCAACCGCTCCCTCTACGCGAACCCGGCCTTCGACGCGCTGCTGGAACGCGCCCTGACCACCATCGACGTTCCGGCGCGGGAGGAGCTGTACCGCCAGGCGACGCGCGTCGCCATGGCCGACCACGCCATCATCCCGCTGCACCACCAGGTGAACATCTGGGCGTCGCGCCGCAATGTGGAGGTCATCGCGCGGAACGACGAGGAAACCTACGCCATGTCGATGAAGCCCGCCGGCAATTGATGCCACGCCGCGCCAGCGTCTTTCTGGTTCCCACCCGCCATCCCGGCGATGCCGCCGCGGTGGCCGCGCTGATCGATGCCGGGGTGGTGCGGGCGTCGGACATCGTCGCCATCCTCGGCAAGACTGAGGGCAATGGCTGCGTCAACGACTTCACCCGCGCCTATGCGGTGGAGGCATTGTGCCACATGCTGGCGCCGCGCCTCGGCCTGACGGCGGAGGCGGTGGCCGCGCGCATCGCCATGGTGATGTCCGGCGGCACCGAAGGCGGTCTCTCGCCGCATCTGCTGGTGTTCGCGGTGGAGGAGGCGGAGGCGGCGACGCCGGGCGGCGCGCTGGCGCTGGGCACCGCCTTCACCGCGGATTTCGTGCCGGAGGCGCTGGGCCGCATGGCGCAGATCCACGCCACCGCCGTGGCGGTGCGTGCCGCCATGGCGCAGGCCGGAATCGAGAACGCCGCGGACGTGCACTATGTGCAGGTGAAATGCCCGCTGCTGACCAGCGCGCGCATCGCCGCCGCGCGCGCCCGCGGCGCCACGGTGGCGACGGAGGACACCTACCACTCCATGGCCCTGTCACGCGGCGCCTCGGCCCTCGGCGTGGCGCTGGCGCTGGGGGAGGTGCCGGAGGCGGCGCTGTCGGACGCCGTGGTCGGCGCCGACTGGTCGCTGTTCTCCGCCCGCGCCAGTTGTTCCGCCGGCGTGGAGCTGCTGCGCAACGAGGTGGTGGTGATGGGCCAGGCGCCCGGCTGGGGCGGTGACCTGCGCATCGCCCACGCGGTGATGCCGGACGCTATCGCGCTGCCCGCCGTGCAGCAGGCGCTGCGCGGCGCCGGGCTGGATCCCGGCGGCGGCCAGCTGGCGGAGACGGCGCGGCTGGTCGCGGTGCTGGCCAAGGCGGAGCCTTCCCCCACCGGGCTGATCCGCGGCCGGCGGCACATCATGGCGGATGACAGCGACATCAACGCCACGCGCCACGCCCGCGCGCTGGTCGGCGGCGTGATCGCGGCGGCGGTCGGCCGCACCGACCTGTTCGTCTCCGGCGGCGCGGAGCATCAGGGGCCGGAAGGCGGCGGGCCCATTGCGGTGATCGCGCGGGGCTAACCTGCCTCGGTCATGGCGATGTCGGTGCGGGGTTGGTGCCTGACGCCGGCCCGCGGCCTGGGGATGCGGGCAGGCGGCCCCGGCGAGGGTTCGCGCAGGAGGGCGCCACCATGGCGCATTCATGGCCAGCCGTATGCGCCGATCGGGCAGGTTCTCGCGCGGCCAGCCTTCGCCGCGGCGGGGAAGCGCCAAGCGCGGCGGGCACGGCCGCAGCACGCGGCTGCTTCCGGCGCCGCAGGCTAAATCCGCGGCCGAACAGCCGCAAGCGCGAGACCTCCGGTCCAGGATTTGATCGTTGTCTTGGCCGGCCGCGGTTCATGGACCCGCGCCGGCTTGCGTCCACTTCACACAATGCGCTTCACTCAATCGCGGCGCAGATGACACGCTTCCGGTTGCTGGCGCGCGAGAGGCGGCTGAAAGGCGCTGATTGACGGCCGGATTTCGCGACCCAGGCGTGCGACGTCGCGCGAGGTGCGCTGCAATCGTCGGACCGTGTTGGCGTGATCTCCGCGTTGCCGCGCCATCGCCAGCCGCCATCCATCCACCTCTGCGCCTTTTCGGTTAACCAGTCATCTTGAAATTCGACCAATGGTGCCATTTTAACAATCCCGGGCTGAGCGTCGCACAGGATGATCGCAATGATCGATCGGCACAGTCTCTCCGAGCGCGACGCGAAACAGCAGCTGGTGCGCGCGCAACAGGTCGGGAAGCTCGGCAGCTGGGAAGTGGATCTCGTCCAGAACCTGCTCACCTGGAGCGAGATGGTCTTCTCCATATTCGAGATCGGCCGTGAGGATTTTCAAGGAACGGAGGAAGCGTTCTTCAACCTGATCCATCCGGATGATCGGCGGGATTTCCTGAAGGCGCGTGAAGACTGGCTCGCACGCGGCGGCCCTTTCCTCTTCGAGCACCGGATTGTCACGCCGGCAGGAAAGGTCAAGTGGGTGGTGGAACGCGCCGAAATCCTGACGAATGAGGGGGGCGAGCCCCTGTTCACGACCGGTACGGTGCAGGACATTACGGATCTCCGGCAGGCCGAACTGGCACGGAATGAGGCCGAGCAGGAGCTGTTGCGCCAGGCGAGG
This sequence comes from Falsiroseomonas selenitidurans, assembly GCF_012103215.1. Classification (GTDB taxonomy): domain Bacteria; phylum Pseudomonadota; class Alphaproteobacteria; order Acetobacterales; family Acetobacteraceae; genus Falsiroseomonas; species Falsiroseomonas selenitidurans. Next base: position 3,141 of record NZ_JAAVNE010000039.1, on the reverse strand, counting down.
CTCGTGAAACTGGTCGGCAAGATCGGGAAGATCGGCGGCTGGCGCTACGATATCGCCACGAGCCGCCTCGAATGGTCGGGTGAGACGGCGCGAATCCATGACGAGCCCGAAGGAACCCAACCTACGCTGGACCAGGCGATCACCTATTTCATCCCGGAGCACCGCGAAGGTCTTCGCGCGCAATTCAGGGCCTGCGCAACGGAAGGGTGCCCTTTTGATGAGACCCTTCAGATCGAAACCGCGAAGGGGCGCCTGTTATGGGTGCATGTGCTCGGCGAACCGATGCGCAACGAGGCTGGGGAGATCGTCGCCGCTGAAGGCGCTTTTCAGGATGTCACCGATCTGATGGCGGTGAGGGACGAGGCGGCGGCATTGTCGGTCCGGCTGCACCGGACATTGGAAGGCATGACCGATGCCTTCTATCTGCTGGATGACAAATGGCGATTCACCTTCGTCAACAGCAAGGCCGAGCTGCTTCTGCAGAAAGGGCGGGGCGATCTGCTTGGACGCGTCGCCTGGGAGGCGTTTCCTGATGCCGCGAAGAACATGAAGCGGCAGTTTGAACTGGCGCTGTGCGAGAACCGGTTGGTTCGCTTTGAGGAATATAACCCGCGGCTGGAAGCCTGGTTCGAGATCAGTGTCGATCCCACCCCGGCGGGTTTGGCGGTGTATTTTCATGATGTGACGAAACAGCGCGCCCGAGACTCGCAACTCCGGCTTCTCGAGGCGGCCGTCGCGCGGCTGAACGATATCCTGCTGATCACCGAGGCCGAGCCGATCGACGCGCCGGATTCTCCGAAAATCGTTTATGTCAACGATGCCTTCGAACGGCGGACCGGGTTTTCACGCGAGGAGGTCATTGGTCAGACCCCGCGAATCCTGCAGGGGCCGAAAACAGAGCGAAGCGAACTGGACCGGATCCGAAAAGCCCTGGAGGAATGGCAACCGGTTCGCGCCGAGCTCATCAATTACACCAGGTCGGGCGAGGAATTCTGGCTGGAACTGGATATCGTGCCGCTGGCGGACGATTCCGGCTGGTTCACCCATTGGATCGCTGTCGAGCGGGATATCACCGCCCGGAAGCAGACGGAACGGCTGCTACGGGCGAATGAGGAGCGCTTCCGTCTGGTAACCAAGGCGGCAGGCAGTGCCATATGGGATTTGGACGTGGCAAGCGGCCGGCTGTGGTGGAGCGAGGGGTTAAGCGAGATTTTCGGTCATGCGACGGACCCCTCCGGATCAGTGCCGACGGTTTGGCGCAAGCACATCCACCCCGGCGACGCGGCGCGCGTCGATGCAGCGCTCGAGCGCCTGATGGCGGGCAGGGACAAGGTCCTGCGTGAGCAGTATCGCTTTCGACGTGCCGATGGCAGCTGGGCGACGGTCTCGGATCATGCCTTCGCCCTGCACGACAACCAGGGAAAGGTGCGTCGTGTCCTCGGAGCGATGACCGATATTACGGAACAGAAATTGCTCGAGGACAGGTTTCGCCAATCGCAGAAAATGGAGACGGTTGGTCAACTCACAGGCGGTGTTGCGCACGACTTCAACAACCTGCTCACCATCATTCTTGGCAACATGGAGGCACTTGAAGAGGATCTGGGCGGGTTGCCCCATTTGCAGAAACTGGCCAGGATGTCTCTTGATGCAGCCGAACGGGCAGCTGAATTGACCAATCGCCTGCTCGCCTTTTCTCGAAGACAGACACTCGAACCCAGGGTCCTTGATGTTGCGATGCTGATCCAGGGCATGGCGGACATGTTGCGGCGGACCCTGCCCGAAAGCATCGATATCAAGATCGCCGGCAGCGGCGGCTTGTGGAATATCGAGGCGGATGCGGTGCAACTTGAGTCGGCCATCCTCAACCTTGCCGTGAATGCCCGAGACGCCATGCCCGAAGGCGGTAATCTGACCATCGAGATGGCGAATGCCCTGCTTGACGAGGACTATGTTTCCCTGGAGCCGGATGTCAAGCCTGGACAATATGTGGTGATTGTCGTCACCGATACCGGCCACGGAATCCCGCCGGAAATTGTGGGCCGTGTCTTCGAGCCTTTTTTCACCACAAAGGAGGCGGGCAAGGGTTCAGGCCTCGGGCTGAGCATGGTCTTCGGCTTCGTCAAGCAGTCCGGCGGCCATATCCGGATCTACTCCGAATTGGGGGAAGGAACCGCCATCAAGATCTATTTCCCGCGCTCCCTTGCGCAGCAAGAGAGAATCGTGACACGCCGTGCCGGGCCTCGGGTGACGGGTGGTACTGAGACCATTCTGGTCGTCGAGGATGATGCCGCGGTTCGTGCGCATGTCATCGCGCAGCTTCAGTTGCTGGGATACAGGGTCATGCAGGCATCGACCGGCGCCGCGGCCCTTGAGATCCTGCGCCAGACCCACGAAATCGATCTGCTTTTCACCGATGTCGTGATGCCCGGGGGCATGGGGGGACGAGACCTTGCGGAAGCGGCGCGACGGGGCAGGCCAAACCTGAAAGTCCTGTTCACGTCCGGCTATACGGAGAATTCCATTGTCCATAACGGACGATTGGACAAGGGCGTCAAGTTGCTTAGCAAGCCCTACAGGCGGGAACAGTTGGCGGCGAAGATCCGCGAGGCTCTTGCTGTCAAGGACGAAGGAAATGAGCCTTGATTCATCTGAACGCATAGTGCTCCAGCACGGCATGGGCCAGTGCGCGTGAACAACCCGGGCTAAAGTCGTTTCACCGCAAGCAAAAACGGTGAAACGGCTCCGGCTTATTGTCTTGACGCATTTTCCGTGTCGCCTTGCGAAGCGGCAAGGCTTGAAAATGCACTAGTGGAGTGATTCCAGCAGACGTTTCCCGCGCTGGTGCTTGCTGATGATGGTGTCGGCAGGTGCGGTCCAGCGGAAGGGCTTCGGGTCGGCGTTGTGGGCGTCGAGATAGGCGCGGATGGCCTGGTTCAGTTCGATGACGGAGCGGAAGACGCCGCGCTTCAGCCGCCGCTTGGTCAGCGTGGCGAATAGGCCCTCGACGGCGTTGATCCAGGACGCGCTGGTGGGCGTGAAATGGACATGGAAGCGAGGATGGCGGGCGAGCCATCGCTTCACGGCCTCGGTCTTGTGGGCGGCGTAGTTGTCGAGGATCAGGTGCAGGTCGAGTTCTGGCGG
>NZ_JAAVNE010000038.1 GCF_012103215.1 Falsiroseomonas selenitidurans | reverse complement strand
CCGCCCTACCGCACGCGGCAATTGTCCTGCGGCACCGGCGGCGCAGACTCCCCGGCCACGGTCAGCGTGTTGTCACGCGCCGTCACCCCGATGCCGCCCGCGCCGAAGCCGGGCGCCGGGCGCAAGCCCTCGCCCAGGCCGAGGCCGAGGCACGCCGCGAAGCCGCGGCCCGCGCTGAGGCGCTGGCCCGGGCCGAGGCGTTACAGCGTGCCCTCGCCCAGGCCCCGCCGCGCGCCGCACCGCCCGCCACGCCGTCCCGCCCGCTGGTGGTGCTGCTGCCGGAAGACGAAGCGCCGCGCGTGCTGCAGGGCTCCGCGCCCGGGCCTGGCGGGCCATTGGGGCTGCAGGTGGTCGATTACGACCAGTCGGGCGGCATCCGCTTCGCCGGCACCGCCCCGCCCGGCGCCTCCATCCGCATCTATGTGAACGACCGCCCCGCCGGGGAGGTTGCCGCCAATGCGGAAGGCCGCTGGACCATGGCGCCGCAGGAGGTCGTCTCGATCGGGCGGCACCGGCTGCGGCTGGACCAGATCGCCGCCGATGGCGCCGTGGCGGCGCGGATCGAGCTGCCCTTCCAGCGCGACCCGATCCCCTCCGCCACCCTGCCGGATGGACGGATCGTGGTGCAGCCCGGGAATAATCTGTGGCGCCTGGCGCGCGCCGCCTATGGCCGCGGCATCCGCTACACCGTGATCTTCGAAGCCAACCGGGACCAGATCCGCAACCCGAACCTGATCTTCCCCGGTCAGGTCTTCACCATCCCCGCGCCGCCGGCCACGCCCGCGGATTCCAGCCGGTCCAGATAGGGGTCCAGTGCCAGGGCGAAGCGCACCATCTCCCGCACCAGCTCCGTGGCGGTGGGCGCACCCGCCAGCGGCACCGCGGATTCCAGTTGCACCCGATGGTCCGGCAGCAGCCGCAACCGCCAGCCCGCCGGCAATTCCCTGGGCATGCGCCCCAGCGCCGCGAAGGCCGCCGGGCGCGCCGCCGGATGCTCCGCCGTGTAGGGCACCGCCCCCGCCTGCGCGGCGAGGCTGAGCTGGCCCTCCGAGAAGGTGGCCTCGCAGCCTCGCCCACGCCAGGCGAAGCGCAGGGCCGGCCGACGAACCGGCGTGAGCGCGCCGTGTTGAGAGACCAGGAACGGTCCGTGCGGGATGCTGTCCATGGATGCATGTTGCCGGCGAAGGATGAACACACCATAAGCGCCCCCATGAGCCTGCTCTCCTCCATCCGTCTCGTCGTCGCCAAGCCGCATCCGGCGGGCAAGCCGTTCATCTATGGCGGCGCCGCCGTCGCGGTCATCGGCGGGCTGCTGCTCGGCGACTGGCTGTTCTGGATCGGGGCGGTCTTCACCCTGTTCTGCCTGTATTTCTTCCGCGATCCGGAACGGGTGCCGCCACCGCGCGGCCAGGTGGTGCTGGCCCCTGCCGATGGCCGCGTGGTGCTGGCAGGCCCTGCCGTGCCGCCGCCGGAGCTGGGCCTCGGCGATGCGCCGCGCTACCGCATCTGCATCTTCCTGTCCGTGCTGGACGTGCATGTGAACCGCATGCCGGTGGAAGGCGTGGTCACCCGCATCGCCTATCGCCACGGCGCCTTCCTCAACGCCAGCCTGGACAAGGCGAGCCTGGACAATGAGCGCAACGCGCTGGCCATCCGCATGCCGGACGGGCGCAGCATCGCCGTGGTGCAGATCGCCGGCCTCATCGCGCGCCGCATCCTTTGCCATGTGCGCGAGGGCGACCAGGTGCAGGCTGGCGAGCGCTTCGGCATCATCCGCTTCGGCAGCCGCACCGATGTCTACCTGCCGGAAGGCTCGCGCCCGCTGGCCGTGCTCGGCCAGACCATGATCGGCGGCGAGACGGTGGTGGCGGAGCTGCTGCCCATGGCCGCCACCGCATGAGCGAGGCGCCGGATCGCCCGCCGAACCCGCTGCGGCGGCTGCGCCGGCGCTTCCGCCCGCGCACCCGGCCGCGCTTCGAGGGCCTGTCCTTCAACCGGCTGATCCCGAACATCCTGACCATGCTCGGCCTCTGCGCCGGACTGGTGGCGATCCGCGCCGCCATCGAGGGTCGCTTCGCCCTGGCCGCCGCCTTGATCGTCGCGGCCGCGGTGATCGACGGGCTGGACGGGCGGCTGGCGCGGCTCCTGAAGGCGACGTCGCGCTTCGGCGCGGAATTTGACAGCCTGGCGGATTTCCTGTCCTTCGGCGTGGCGCCGGCCATGGTGCTGTATCTGTGGTCGATGCAGACCATGGGGCCGCTGGGCTTCGTGCCCTGCCTGCTGTTCGCCGTTTGCTCCGCCTTGCGGCTGGCCCGCTTCAACGCCTCGCTGGATATCGGCCCGGCGCCGAAGCCGGCCTATGCGTATAATTTCTTCACCGGCGTCCCCGCCCCGGCCGGGGCCGGCTGCGCGCTGTTCCCGCTGTTCGGCGCGCTGGCCTTTTCCGAATGGGGCTGGATCGGCACCGGGGCGGCCATCCGCCACCCGGTGCTGGTGGGCACGGTGCTGGTGGCCGTGGGCGTGCTGATGGTCTCCACCCTGCCCACCTGGTCGTTCAAGAATTTCCGCATCCCGCGCGCCGCGGTGCTGCCGGTGCTGCTGGGCGCTGGGCTGTATGTGGCGCTGCTGGTGGCGGAGCCCTGGGCGGCGCTGGCGGCGGGCGGGCTGATCTATCTCGGCATGCTGCCGTTTTCCCTGCGCTCCTACATCAGCCTGAAGAAGGAAGCGGAGTCGCTGATGGAGCCGGTGCCGGAGCCGCCCGCGGCTTGACGCCCGCCCCGGCGCCGCCACCTCAGACCGGCAGCATGGGGGCAGGATGATGGCGCGGGCGATCTGGAACGGCGCGGTGATCGCCGAGAGCGACCGGTTCGAGCTGGTCGAGGGCAATGTCTATTTCCCGCCGGAGGCGGTGAAGCCCGAACACCTGAAGCCCTCCGACCGCACCACGGTCTGCGGCTGGAAGGGCACGGCGCGCTATCACGATGTCGTGGTGTCAGGGCAGGTGAACGCCGCGGCCGCCTGGTATTATCCCGATCCCAAGCCGGATGCCGCGAAGATCCGCGGCCACATCGCCTTCTGGCAGGGTGTCCGCGTGGAAAGGTAGTCTTGCCGGCATTCCGTTCCGGAGGCAGGGTTTACCGCCTTGGAGGGGATGCGCTTCATGTCGGTCTGGCTGAAAGCGGCGTGTGCCGCACTGGTCGTGGCAATCGTTTGCGCCCCGCCGGCGCGCGCGCAGGACGCGGCGCTGCTGGAACGCGGGCGGCACCTCGTCGAGGTGACGGGCGCCTGCGGCAATTGCCACACGCCGATGGGCCCGCAGGGGCCGGTGGCCGGCCGCACCCTGGCCGGTGGCACGGTGTTCGACGAGCCGCCCTTCCGCGCCGTCGCCCCCAACATCACGCCGGACCCGGAAACCGGCATCGGCCGCTGGACCGATGCGCAGCTGGCCCGCGCGATCCGCGAGGGCATCCGCCCCGATGGCAGCCTGATCGGCCCGCCCATGCCCATGGCGCTGTATCGCGGCCTGTCCGATCGCGACCTGGCGGCGATCGTCGCCTTTCTCCGCACCGTGCCGCCGGTGCGCAACCCGGTGGAGCGCAGCGTCTACCGCATCACCCTGCCGCCCGCCTGGGGCCCCCCGGTGACCAGCGTGCCGGAACCGGCGAACAACCCCGTGGCGCGTGGCGAATACCTGGCCAATGCGGTGGCGCATTGCATGGAATGCCACACGCCGATGCTGCCCACCGGGCAGAACGACCACACCCGCCTCGGTGCCGGCGGCATGGAGTTCCGCGGCCCCTGGGGCGTCTCGGTCGCCCGCAACCTGACGCCGCATGCCAACGGGCTGGGTGGCTGGACCGATGCGCAGATCATCCGCGCCATCACCCAGGGCATCTCCGCCAATGACCGGCCGCTGGCCCCGCCCATGGCCTTCTGGGCCTATCGCGCCATGACGCCGGCGGAGCTTTCGGACCTGGTGGCCTATCTGCGCAGCCTGAAGCCGCAGGAATGACCATTCGCGGGCATCTGCCGCTGGTGGTGGCGGGCCGGGCGGTGACGGTCACCGGCGGGCCCTTCGATTCCCTCCCCGAGGGCGCCTTCGGCGTGTGCCTGGAGATGGCGGCGGAGAAGGCCTGGCTGGCGGATGTGCAACTGCCGACCGCGGATTTCGGCCTGCCGGACCCGGTGGCGCTGCGCCAGGCGGTGGGGGCGGCGCTGCGGCAATTGCAGGCGGAACCCGACCGGCCGCTGCATGTCGGCTGCCGCGCCGGGGTGGGGCGCACCGGCCTGTTCATGGCCTGCCTGGCCCGCGCCGCGGGGGTGGAGGGCGATGCGCTGGACTATGTTCGCGCCCATTACCTGCCGCATGCGGCGGAAACCCCCGCCCAGCAGGCGATGGCGCGGGATTTCCGCTGGCCCTGAGGGCCTGCCTCCCGCATGGCCGCCCCGGCCTTGGCCGCTCAGGCGTAGAGGTCGAGCAGCCTTTGCGGCACGCCGGCTGCGGCGGCGGCGGCCACCCAGGCGGGTTCCGGCTTCGGCGCGGCACCTTGTTCCGGCTTGGCCGGGTCGATGTTCCGCTTCGCCCGCGCCACATCGGCGCAGTCGCGGCAGGGATAGCCGTTGACGATCTCCATCGGGACCATCCTGGTAAGGCCCCATCCTGGCAGGAAAAGCTCAACGGCGGGTGAAGACCGCGCCGGCCTTTCGCGGCAGGCGCCCATCGATCGCCAGCAGCCCCAGGCCGATCACCGCCATCCCCGCCAGGTGCCGCAGGGCCAGCACCTCCCCCAGCACCAGATGGCCCAGCAGCAGGGCGGTGACGGGCACCAGCAGCGTCACCAGCATGGTGTTGGTGGCGCCTGCCGCGGCCAGCAGGGCGTAGAACAGCGCATAGGCGAGCGCGGTGGCCAGCAGCCCGAGCGCCAGCAGCGCCGCCACCGCCTCCGCCGGCGGCACCGGCAGGGTCCAGGGCCGGTCGAAGGCCAGCACCAGCGGCAGCATCATCAGCGAGGAGGCGATGCATTGCCCGGCGGCCGCCGGCAGCGGCGCCAGCCCCGCCGCCCGAACCCGGCGCGACCACACCCCCGAAAGGCCGTAGGACAGGCAGGCGCCCAGGCACAGCGCGATGCCCAGCGCCTCCCCCACCCCGGCCAGGCCGAAGGCGGCGGGGCCGGCCAGGATGGCGACGCCGGCCAGGCCCAGCAGCGCGCCGGCCAGGCGAAGCGGCGTCAGCTTCTCATCCGTCGTCAGGGCATGCGCGGCCAGCACGGCGAAGACGGGCGTCGCGGCATTCACCACGGCGGCGAGGCCGGAGGGGATGAAGCGCTGGCCCAGCACGATCAGGGTGAAGGGGATGGCATTGTTCAGCAGCCCCATCCCGGCGCAGGCCAGCCAGCCGGCGCGTGTCGCGGGCAGCGCCAGGCGCAGCAACCGGCAGGCGGCGGCCAGCACCAGGGCGGCCAGCGCCACGCGGCCGAGCACGATGCTGAAGGGCGGAAACCCCCGCAGCGCCACCGCCATGAAGAAGAAGGACCCGCCCCAGACCACTGAAAGGGCAAGGAGCAGGAGCCAGGAGCGGGGCGTCATCGGCTGGGTCATGCCGCCTGGATAGGCGGCGGGGCCGGGGCGGCGCCATCCGGTGGTTGCGCGGGTCTGCCGCGCGACGGGCCTTGGCGCCGGATTTCGGCGCGCCCCTCACCCAACCCTCTCCCAACCCTCTCCCCTGGGGGGGGGGAGAGGGCTTCCGGGCGTGGTCAGACGAAGCCGAACTTCTCCGTCGCCGCCGTCTGCCGGGCGATGGCCTCGCCGGTCTGGGCGCGGATCTCCTCCGGCGTTGCGGTCAGGTCCGCCACCAGCTGGTACAGCCGGCGTTCGGAGGGGGCGCCGCGATGCACGCCGGGGGTGACGTAGAAGGGAGGCTCCTCCGTCACCTGGGCGATCTCGGCGGCGGAGAGCGAGGCATCGGCCGGGGCGCGCTTCACATACCATTGCCGCAGCAGCACCGGCGCGCCGTCGCGCAGCGCCAGCGCCCCCTGGGTGCCGTGGTCGAGCCGCCAGCGATCGCTGGTCACCTCCTCCAGGCAGATATGCATGTCGAGCCCGGCGACCTTGGCCTGCCACAGCGTGCACCCGGCCTTGCGGCCGGTGGCCGCGGGGCGCAGCCGCGGCCGGGCGCGGGCGGGGATCGACTTCTCCTCGAAGGCAGCGGCCCAGAGGCCCAGAAGGCGCTCGATCTCGGCCGGCTGCTCGATGGCGCGCAGGCTGCGCGGCGGGTCCTTGCTCATGCTCATGTCCGGCGTGCCGCCACCACAATCCCCTTCGATTTCAACTCAGCAACCTCCTCCGCCGTGAAACCGTGGCGGGCGAGGATGTCGTCACCGTGCTCATTGAAGCGGGGCGGGGCGGCGCGTGTGCCGCCCGGCGTCCGGCTCATCTTGATCGGCGTGCCCAGGCCCCGGTAGCTGCCAAGCTCCGTCACCATCTGGCGATGTGCGGTATGGGGCGCATTCATCGCCTCGTCCACATGCATCACCGGCCCGGCGGGCACGCCGGCCTTCAGCAGGCGGTCGCAGAGGTCGTGCCCATCCTCCGCCGCCAGCCGCGCTTCCAGTATTTCCGTCAGCGTGTCGCGGTTGTTCAGGCGATCGCCATTGGTCCTGAAGCGCACATCATCCGGCAGGCTGTCCAGGGACAGGAACCTGCAGACCTTGCGGAAGGTGGGGTCGTTGCCCACCGCCAGGAAGATCTCGCAGGTCTTGGTCCGATACTTGGAATAGGGCGAGATGTTTGGGTGCGGGTTGCCCGTGGCCTTGGGGCGCTTGTCGTTCAGGAAGTAATTGGCGGCCTGCGGATGCAGCAGCGCCATGCCGCAATCATGCAGGCTCATGTCGAGAAACTGGCCCTGGCCGCTGCGCGTGCGCTCCTGCAGCGCCATCAGGATGGCGATGGCGGAATAGAGGCCGGTGGCGAGGTCGACGATCGGCGTGCCCATGCGCAGCGGGCCGGTGGTCTCGTTGCCGTTGATCGACATCAGGCCGACCATGGCCTGGATCACCGCGTCATAGCCCGGCAGCGCGCCCAGGGGGCCATCCGCGCCGAAGCCGGAGACGCGGCAATGCACCAGGCCAGGGAAGCGCTTGGACAGGACATCCGCATAGCCCATGCCCCATTTCTCCATGGCGCCGGGCTTGTAGTTCTCGATCAGCACGTCGGCGCCTTCCAGCAGGCGCATCAGCACCTCCCGCCCCTCCGGCTTGCCGAGGTCGAGCGCCAGCGACCGCTTGTTGCGGTTCACGCCGATGAAGTAGCTGGCGGAGCCCTCCACGAAGGGCGGGCCCCAGTCGCGCACCTCGTCGCCCTGCGGCGGCTCGATCTTCACCACCTCGGCCCCGTGGTCGGAGAGGATCATGGTGCAGTAGGGGCCGCCGAGGACGCGGGTGAGGTCGATGACCTTGAGGCCGGCGAGCGCGCCGGGGGACAGGGCCAGGCCCTTGCCCTGGGTCATGGGAAGCGCATCGGTCATGCGGCCAGTTTCCTGTCGAACACGCGGGCACAGAACTCCGGATAGGTTTCCAGCATCTCGTCGCAGACCGGCCCGCGCAGCAGCGCGAGCTCGGCCTCGGTGGGGTCCGGCGTCTGCGGCACCTCCTCCGCCACGTCGAAGTCGAAGCCGGTGGCGGCGCGGATGCTCTCGACCGTCTCGCCCGGATGCAGGCTGGCCAGCGAAAAGCGCGCGCGATCCGGATGGAACGCAAACACGCATCTGCCGGTGACCAGCGCCTGCGCCGTGCCGCGGCGGAACACGCCGGGAGCGGAGACGCCGGGGGCGGAGATGTTGTCCACCTGCGGCACCAGCACGCGGGGCGAATGCTCCTCGCGGAACAGGATGGTGCGCGGCGTCATGAAATACATGAAGGCGCTGCCGAAGCTGCCAGGGAAGCGCACGCCGCCCTGCGCCGAGCCGCCCGGCCATTCGCCGGTGCCGACCAGGTTGAGGTTGGCCTGCCCGTCGATCTGCCCGCCGCCGAGGAAGAACAGGTCGATCCGCCCCTGCCCCGTCAGGTCGAACAATTCGCGGGAGCCTTCGGAGAAGGGATTGCCGCTGCGCTTGTGCAGCAGGGAAAGGCGGATCGGGTGCCCCTGCTTCTTCACCAGCCAGCAGGCCGCCGCCGGCATCGGGCTCGCCGCCCCCACCGCGATGTGCCGCGCCGGCGGCGCCGCCGGGTCCAGGATCAGCCGCGCCAGCGTGGCGGCCAGGCGTTCTTCGAGCTTGATGGTCATTCGGCAGCCTGCGCGCGCGGGGCGAGGACGTAGCGGTCCAGATATTCGGCAAACCCCGCCTCGGTCTTCGCCAGCCGGGCATACTCGGAAAGATGCGCGGCATCGAAGGGATATTCGTCCAGCAGCGCCACGGGCCAGGCGCCGCGCTCGGCCACCGCCACCGCCTCGATATAGGTGCCGCTGATGCAGCCGGGCGCCAGGCGCTCATCCTCCAGCATGTCGCCCGCGACCAGGCGTTCCACCGTCGCCAGCACGCGCTTGCTGGCATGCGCGAGGGTGGCGCATTCGCGGCGCCGGCCGAGCCAGACATTGCCGGCCTCATCCGCCATCGCGCCATGGATCAGCGCCACGTCGGGGGACAGCGCCGGCAGCAGCACGATGGGGTCGGGGACGCCATCACCCATGGGGTTCGGAACAACGCGCCAGTCCGGGCGATTGCGCAAAATGTCGCTGCCGATGATCCCGCGCAGCGGCATGAAGGGAATGCCCTTCTCTGTCGCCTGCAGCATGGAATGGATCGCCGGGCAGGTGGCATCGCGCACCTTGATGGTGCCGGCCTTCAGCGCGGCGGTGAAGCGCGGCGCGAAGCCGGCCTCACCGAGGGAGACGGCGCTGGTCTCCACCTCCGCCACGCAGCCGGCGCCGATCAGCAGGTCCGTCGCGAAGCCCGACACCGGCACGCCGAGCAGCCGCAGCCGCTTCGCGCCACGCCGCACCAGCGCCCGGGCCAGCGCCAGGGAGGGCAGCGAATTGTCGGGCGGCAGGGCGACCAGCGCACCATCCGGCACGGTGGCGGCGAGCGCATCGACGGTGGGGGCGTTCATGCTTCTCTCCTTCGTGCGCCCTACCTAACCCCTGTTGCCGCCCGCGCGAAGGGGGCGAAGCCATGCTACAGCCGCCGATCCGAAGGCGGAGGCAGGGCGATGGCGGGGATGGTGACGTTGCACGGGCCGCGGGTGACGCTGCGCCCCTGGCGCCTGCCGGACGACCTGGCGCCACTGCACGCGCTGAACGGCGACCCCGCCGTGATGCGCCACTTCCCGGAGGTGATGGACCGCGCCACCAGCGATGCCTGGGCGCGCCGGCTGGACGGGCATTTCACCCAGCATGGCTGGGGATTCTGGGTGGTGGAGACGCCGGACGCATCGCTGGCCGGCGTGGTCGGGCTGATGCACATCCCCTGGCAGGCGCCCTTCACCCCCGCGGTCGAGATCGGCTGGCGTATCGCCGCGGCGCAGCAGCGCCAGGGCCTGGCCGAGGAGGCGGCGCGGCTGGCGCTGGCCTATGGCTTCGGGCCGCTGGGCCTCGACCGCATCGTCGCCTTCACCCCGCCGGCCAATGAACCCTCCTGGCGGCTGATGGAGAAGCTGGGCCTGGCGCGGCAGGGGGAATTCACCCATCCGCGCCTGCCGGCGGACCACCGGTTGAACCCGCATCTCTGGTACCGGATCACCCGGGAGGATTGGATGGCGGCGCGGCTGGAGGATTGAGCCAAGCCGATCATCGCGCGGTCGGTTCATTTTTTGGTAATATTTGTCTTGTGCGCCGGCCATTGGATGCCCGAGCCTTCGGCCATGCGCCCCGACCCGCCCCCTGCCCGCCGCCGGCCTGCCCTTCGCATCCTGCTGCTGCTGGCCCTGGCGCCCCTGCTGGCGGCCGCCATCGCCCCCGGCCGCACGGCGCCGGAGCTGGAACGGCTGGGCTGGCGCAAGGTGCTGTGGCAGGGCATCGCGCCGCCGGCCTTCACGGCAACGCCGGGCGACGGCGTACGCGTGCAGGGGCGCGGCCAGGCGGCCTTCCTCTACCGGCCTGTGCAGGGCCAGGCGACCTGCCTGGCCTGGCGCTGGCGCGTCGATGCCGGGCCGCCGGCCACCGACCTCGCCCGCCGTGGCGGCGACGACCGGGCCCTGGCGGTGGCGGTGGGCTTCACCGGCTTCGGCCCGGCCGCGGGCTTCGCCGCCCGCGCCCAGCATGGCCTGGCCCAGGCGGCCGCCGGCGACCACGTGCTGCCGCGCAGCGTGCTGTCCTATGTCTGGGGCGGCGAGGCCCGGCCCGGCTTCCAGCCCAGCCCCTGGGCGCCGGCGATCAGCCGCCTGCGCGTGCTGCGCCCGGCCGGCACGCCACGCGGCGTGTGGCAGGAGGAAAGGGTGGATCTGGCGGCCGATTGGCGCCGCGCCTTCGGCGACGCCCCGGTGCCGCCGCTGCGGGAAGTGGCGATCGCCACCGACACGGAGGATACCGGCGCGGCGGTGGATGCGCGGGTGGAAGCGATCCGGCTGGAGCCCTGCTGAAGCGCGGACCGGCTTCCCAAGCGCCGCGTCACCACCCATCTTGCGCGAGAGATGCAGGATCAGCCCATGACCGTCAGCCGCGCCGAATTCCGCGATGCCATGGCGCGCCTCGGCGCCGCCGTGAACATCGTCACCTCCGCCGGTCCGGGCGGCCGCGCCGGGGTGACGGCCAGCGCCGTCTGCAGCGTGACGGACGACCCGCCCACGCTGCTGGTCTGCCTGAACCGCACCTCCTCCGGCAATCCGGTGTTCAAGGCGAATGGCGTGATCTGCGTGAACACGCTGGCCGCCGGGCAGCGGCCGATCTCGGAGGCCTTCTCCGGCGTCGGCGGCCTGACGGGGGAGGCCCGCTTCACCCATGGCAACTGGTCCACCATGGCCACCGGCGCCCCGGTGCTGGAGGATGCGGCCGTGTCCTTCGACTGCCGCATCGCGGAGGTGCTGGAGAAGGGCACGCACAGTGTCTTCTTCGCGGAGATCCTGGCCATCCGACAGGGCCTGCCGGGCCGCGCGCTGATCTGGTATGGCCGCGGCTACCACCCCGTGGGGCATGAGGTGGTGGCGTAGGGACCGCCAGCGCGGCCCGCCCGCCGTCAACGCGCGCGGGCCGCCGGGGCCGGGTGCAGGTGCCGGTGCAGGTGCCGGTGCCGGTGCAGACCGCGGCGCCTACCACTCGCCGAGTAACACCCCCGCGCGCTTGTGGCTGTCCGTGCGCAGCTCCGCCTCCGCCCAGGTCAGGGTGGTGCGGCGCTTCAGGCCGGTGAACCAGGCCAGCAGCCTTTCCCGCATCTGCTGCCGCACCCCCTCCAGCGCCGGATCGGCGCCGAGGTCGAAGAACTCCTGCGGGTCCGCCGCCAGGTCGAACAGCTGCGGGCGGTAGCCGCTGGTCCAGTGGATGTATTTCCAGCGGCTGTCGCGCAGCATCCAGGCGTGGTGCTGGCCGGTGGGCTCGCCCAGCCGGCGGCGGGCGCCGCGGAAGGTCCAGTCCAGCTCGGACACCACCGCGTCGCGCCAACCCACAGCCGTGCCGCGGGTGAGACCCAGCAGGGATCGCCCCTCCAGCAGATGCGGCGCCGGGTCCAGCGCCAGGGCATCGAGGAAGGTGGGCACCAGGTCGATCGCCTCCACGAAGCGGTCATCGACCGTGCCGCGCGTGGCCTCCGCCGCGGCGGAGGGGTCCACCACGATCATCGGCACGCGCTGCACGCAGTCGTGGAACAGCTCCTTCTCCCCCAGCCAATGGTCGCCCAGGTAGTCCCCGTGGTCCGAGCAGAACACCACCAGCGTGTCCTGCCACCGCCCCAGCCGCTCCAGCGCCGCCCAGACCCGGCCAAGATGGTGGTCGAGCTGGCTGATCAGTCCCTGATAGGCCGGGCGGACGGTCTCGATGCAGGCATCGTTCTGGAAGTTCTCGCTCACCTCCTCCTTCTGCCATTCGCGGAACAGCGGGTGGATGTCCGGCCCGCGCTCGGCGGGGTGGCGGGAGACGGGCAGGCATTGCTCGGGCGTGTACATCGCATGCCAGGGGGCGGGGGCGATGTAGGGCCAGTGCGGCTTCACATAGGACAGATGCAGCACCCAGGGCGTTTCGCCCTGCTGTTCCATGAAGCGGATGCCCTGGTCCGTGGTGTAGGCCGTCTCGCTGTGCTCGTCCCGCACCCGGGCGGGCAGGCGGGCGTTGCGCATCTTCCAGCCATCGTGGATCTGCCCGGCCTCGTCCTCCACCGCGATGACGTAGTCGGTCCAGGGATCCTGGCTGTCATAGCCTTGCGCGCGCAGCCAATGGGCATAGGCGCTGTCGGTCTCCGCATGGTGGCCGTCATGCCGGTCCACCAGGGTGAACCAGCCTTCGCGCAGCAGCGCCGCCAGGTCGTCCTGCCCATCCAGCTGCAGGCGCTTCATGCCGTGGGCATCGGGCAGCACATGGGTCTTCCCCGCCAGGGCGAGCGTCCGGCCGGACTCGGACAAATGCCAGCCCAGCGTCACCTCCCCCACCGAGAGCGGCACGCGGTTATGCGTCGCGCCATGCGTCGAGACGTAGCGGCCGGTGTAGTAGGACATGCGGGAAGGCCCGCAGATGCCGGATTGCACGTAGGATTGCGCGAAGCGCACGCCGCGCGCGGCCAGCGCATCCAGGTTCGGCGTCTTCAGGAAGGGGTGGCCCGCGCAGCCCAGATGGTCCCAGCGCAGCTGGTCGCACATGATGAACAGCACGTTGCGCACGGTCATCGGCCTTGTTCCCCCGTTCCCCAGCCGCCAGCATAGGCACCAACAACCAAACTTGGGAGGCATGAGCCATGCAGATTACCCGGAGAACCGCGCTTGCCGCCGGCCTCGCCAGCCTGGCCGCGCCTGCCCTGGCACAGCCCGGCGACCCGCTGCGCATCATCGCCGCCTTCCCGCCCGGCGCCGCGCTGGACGGCATCGCCCGGCTGCTGGCGGAGGCCGCCCCGCGGCACGGGCTGGGCAACGCGATCGTGGACAACCGCCCGGGTGCCAATGGCAATATCGCTGCCGCCATCACCGCGCGGGCCGAACCGAACGGACGCACCCTGCTGCTGGCGATCGACAGCAGCTTCACCGTGAACCCCTTCGTCTACGGCAATCTCGGCTTCGACCCGGCGGCGCTGCGCCCGGTGGCGGTGGCCGGCACCTACCCGGTGGTGCTGCTGGTGCATCCCACCTCCGGCATCGGCACGCTGGCAGAATTCCTCGCCGCGGCGCGGCGGCAGCCGCTGCTCTATGCCTCGGCCGGCTATGGCTCACCCGGGCATCTGGCGATGGAGCATCTGGGCCATTCGCTTGGCCTGCGGCCGGGGCAGCTGGAACACGTGCCCTTCCGCGGCAACGCCCAGGCGGTGACGGAATTGCTGGCCGGCCGCGTGCAGGCCGGCTTCATCGCCATCTCGGGCGGCGCGGATTTCGTCAAGGATGGCCGGCTGCGGGCGCTGGCGATCAGCGGGCCGCAGCGCATCGCCATGCTGCCGGATGTCGCGACCGTGGCGGAACAGGGCCATGCCGGCTTCGACATCCGCTTCGCCTACCTGCTGATGGCCCCGCGCGCGATCCCGGAGCCGGCGCGGGCGGCGGCGGCGCGGCTGGTGGCGGCGGTCTTCGCCGACCCCGCAGCCCGGGCGCGGCTGGCCAACTGGGCCGTGACGCCGGAAGCCGGCGACGGCGCCGCCGCCGAGGCCTGGGTCGCCCGCGCCTCCACACGGTGGCGGGAAGTGGTGCAGGCCACCGGCATGAAGGTGGATTGAGGGGGGATTTTTCCGCCCTCAGGCGCCGGGCGGCCCCTCCGGAGCCTTGGCTCGCCGGACTGCCGGCGGGCGGCTTTGCTGCCCTCAGGCGCCGGGCGGCCCCTCCGGGGCCTTGGCTCGCCGGACTGCCGGCGGGCGGCGTTGCTGCCCTCAGGCGCCGGGCGGCCCCTCCGCGGCCTTGGCTCGCCGGACTGCCGGCGGGCGGCTTTGCTGCTCTCAATCCGCGCGCGGATGCGCGCCCTCAATCCGCGCGCGGATGCGCGCCCTCAATCCGCGCGCGGATGCGCGCCCTCAATCCGCGCGCGGATGCGCGCGACGCCATGTCTCCAGCAGCGCCCCCGCCTCCACCCGCGTATAGCGCTGCGTGGTGGACAGGCTGGCATGGCCGAGCAGGTCCTGGATCGCCCGCAGGTCGCCACCGGCGCCCAGCAGATGCGTGGCGAAGGAATGCCGCAGCGCGTGCGGTGTCGCGTGTTCCGGCAGGCCGGCCAGCCGCCGCCAGTGCCGCACCGAGCGCTGCGCCACCGCCGGGTCCAGCCGCCCGCCGCGGGCGCCCAGGAACAGGGGCGAGTCCGGCTGCGGGTCCGGGTGTTCCGTAAGCCAGGCGCCCATCGCCTGGCGCACCGCCGGCAGCACCGGCACCAGCCGCTGCTTCGAGCCCTTGCCCACCACCCGCAGCGCCCCCTCCCCGCCCGGGCGTGGCGCGTCGCGCACATCCAGCGCCAGCGCCTCCGCGATACGCAGGCCGCAGCCATACAGCAGGGTGAACAGCGCCACGTCGCGCGCCGCCTGCATCCGCGGCTGCTCCGCCCGGTCGGGGTCGTGCACCGCGCCGATCCCGGAGGCGACCTCCCTCGCCTCGGCCACCGTCAGCGCGCGGGGCACCGGCTTCGGCGCCCGCGGGCCGCGCAGCCCGGCCAGCATGTCCACCGGAAGCCCATGCCGGCGCGCCAGGTGGCGCAGGAAGCTGCGCAGGGCGGCCAGCCGCCGCGCCCGCGTCGCATTGCCGTCGCCTTCCGCCGCGCGCTGCGCCAGGAAGGCGCGCAGATCCGCCGGCCGCAGCGCGCCCAGCGCGTCCAGGTCCGGCGCCTCACCCAGATGCCGCGTCAGGAAGCCGAGAAACAGCGCCAGATCGGCGCCATAGGCCTCCAGCGTGTGCGGGCTGGACCGGCGTTCACCGGCCAGCATCGCCAGCCAATCCGCCAGGGCCTCGCTGGCCGTCATCTCAGCGCGTCAGCGCGGCGGCCACGGCGCGGCCGAGGAAGGCCAGGGTGGTGGCGGCCTGGCGGATCGGCAGGGCCGCGGCTTCCCGCGCCCCCAGCGCCAGCAGGCAGGGCGTGCCGCACCACAGGGGCACCCGCACCAGCGCATCGCGCGTCACCAGCGCCGCCGCTTCCGCATGCAGCAACGCCGCCTCCGTCACCTCCGCCCGCACCCGGGCGTCCCGGCCGCGGCCGACCAGGCGGGTGACAGAGCCGACGGGCAGCGGCAGGATGCCGGCGCGGCGGAAGCCGAAAGCCAGCGCGGTCTGCGGCCCGCCGCTGGCGGGCGCCGGCTCCGCCAGCAGGGCGCAGCTTTCCACCCGCAGCAGCGCCGGCCATTCCTGGGTGACGGTTTCCACCACGTCGCGCGAGCGCATCAGGGCCAGCACGGCCAGCCGCACCCGCATCACCAGCGTGGCGCCGGCGCGGCCATCGTCGATCGCCGCCTGCACCTCCGCCTCCAGCGCCCTGGTCCTGGCGCGCTCGGCGGCGACCATGGCGACCATGTGGTCCGCCAGGTTTTCCCCATGCACCCGCCGTGGCGGGGCCAGGGCGCGATAGATCTCCGGCCGACGCGCCAGGAAATCGGGATTCTCAAGCAGATACGCCGCGACCTCCGCGGCCATCGGATCTGCAGCCGGGCCGGGGATGGAGGCGGCGCTGCGTCTCACAGGATGCTTTGCCCCGTCTTGGCCCAGTCGGCGAGGAAGGCGGCAAGGCCGCTATCGGTCAGCGGGTGCTTCAGCAGCTGGCGGATCACCGCCGGCGGCAGCGTCGCCACATGCGCGCCGAGCTTGGCGGATTCAACCAGGTGGATCGGATGCCGGACGGAGGCCACCAGCACCTCCGTCTTCAGCGCCGGGTAGTTGCGGTAGATCTGCACGATGTCCGCGATCAGCCCCATGCCGTCGGTGGCGATGTCGTCCAGCCGGCCGACGAAGGGGGAGATGAAGGCCGCCCCCGCCTTGGCCGCCAGCAGCGCCTGGGCGGCGGAGAAGCAGAGCGTGACATTGACCGGCGTGCCCTCATTCGCCAGGGCGCGGCAGGTGCGCAGCCCGGCTTCCGTCAGCGGCACCTTCACGGCGACGTTGGCGGCGATGTCGCGCAGGTACTTGCCCTCGGCCAGCATGCCCGCGAAATCGGTGGCGGTGACCTCCGCGCTCACCGGCCCCGAGGTCAGGGCGCAGATCTCGGCGATCACATCCGCCATCTTGCGCCCGGATTTCGCGATCAGGCTGGGGTTGGTGGTGACACCATCAACCAGACCGGTTTCGGCCAGGGACCGGATCTCTGCCACATCGGCGGTGTCCACGAAGAATTTCATCGGCCTCAATTCCCTCGGGTGCGGCAGGCGCGGTGGTAAGGGTGGCGCGCTGCGTCCCGCGTAAACTTGTTTCGGTTTCGTTCGTCTCGGAGCATAGAGCATGCACCCGCCCGGGTGGAAGTCGTCGCCACCGAACCAACTGCCGGGCGTGGCTTCCAGGCCACGAATCCGTGTGCTGCTGCCCCTGCCCCTGGCCGCGGGCGCCTATGACTACGGCATCCCGCCGGGGTTGCAGGTGGCGCCGGGCGATTTCGTGGTGGTGCCGCTGGGCGGGCGGCAGCTGGTGGGCGTGGCCTGGGACGGGGCGACGGATGCGGCGCTGCCGGCTTCCCGGCTGCGCGACGTGCAACAGGTGCTGGACGCGCCGCCGATGACCGAAACCCTGCGCCGATTCATCGCCTGGGTCGCCGCCTATACACTCAGCCCGCCCGGCGCGGTGCTGCGCATGGCGATGAGCAGCCCCGGCGGGCTGGAACCGCCGGCCGCGCATGCCGGCTGGCAGGCCGCCCCGGGGCCACCGCCCGCCCGCCTCACCCCCGGCCGGGCGCGCGTGCTGGCGGCCCTGGCCGCCGGCCAGGTGCGGGCGGGGGCCGAACTGGCGCAGGAAGCCGGCGTCTCGCCCGCCGTCCTCCGCGGCATGGCCGATGCCGGGCTGCTGCTGCCGGCGCTGCTGCCACGCGGCCCGGCCTTCGCCCCGCCCGACCTTTCCCTGCCCGGACCCGCGCTGGGGGCGGAACAGGCGGCGGCGGTGGCGGCGCTGCGGGCGCAGGTGGCGGCGCGGGATTTTTCCGTCACCCTGCTGACCGGCGTCACCGGCTCCGGCAAGACGGAGGTCTACCTGGATGCCGTGGCGGAGTGCCTGGCACAGGGCCGCCAGGCGCTGGTGCTGCTGCCGGAGATCGCGCTGTCCGCGCAATGGCTGGAACGATTCCGCCGCCGCTTCGGCGTTGACCCCGCCCTGTGGCATTCGGAACTTGGCGCGAAGACGCGGGCAAAAACCTGGCGGGCAGTGGCGGAGGGCGAGGTGCCGGTGCTGGTCGGCGCCCGCTCCGCCCTGTTCCTGCCCTTCCCCGACCTCGGCCTGGTGGTGGTGGACGAGGAACACGAGACCGCCTTCAAGCAGGAGGAAGGCGTGGTCTATCACGCCCGCGACATGGCGGTGGTGCGCGCCCGTCTGGCGCAGGCCAGCATCGTGCTGGTGTCCGCCACGCCCTCGCTGGAGACGCTGAACAACGTGGAATCCGGCCGCTACCGGCATCTGGACCTGCCGGAACGCCACGGGGCGGCCGGCATGGCGCGGGTGCAGGCGCTGGATTTGCGGAAGTCGCCGCCCGAGCGCGGGCGGTTCCTGGCGCCGCCGCTGGTGGCGGCGATCGGGCAGACGCTGGCGCGGGGGGAACAGGCGATGCTGTTCCTCAACCGCCGCGGCTATGCGCCGCTCACGCTGTGCCGCGCCTGCGGCCACCGCATGCGCTGCCCGAACTGCACCGCCTGGCTGGTGGAGCACCGCGCCCAGAAGCGCCTGCAATGCCACCATTGCGGCCATGCCGAGCCGATCCCCCCCACCTGCCCGGAATGCCAGGCACCCGGCACGCTGACGCCGGTGGGGCCGGGCGTGGAACGGGTGGTGGAGGAAGCCACGCTGCTGTTCCCCGACGCCAGGCGCATCGTCATGGCCAGCGACACCATCCCCGGCCCGGCGGCGGCCGCGGCGGCGGCGGCGATGATCTCGGACCGGCAGGTGGACCTCATCATCGGCACGCAGATCGTCGCCAAGGGCTGGCATTTCCCCGGGCTGACGCTGGTGGGGGTGGTGGATGCGGACCTCGGCCTGGCGGGTGGCGACCTGCGGGCGGCGGAACGCACGCTGCAGGTGCTGCACCAGGTGGCCGGCCGCGCCGGGCGGGCGGAGGCGCCTGGCCTGGTGCTGCTGCAGACCTTCAACCCGGACCATCCGGTGATGCAGGCGCTGGTCTCCGGCGACCTGGAGGCCTTCATGGCCGCCGAGGCCGCCGGCCGGCGCCCCGGCCACTGGCCGCCCTTCGGCCGACTGGCGGCGCTGGTGGTGAGTTCGGAGGATGAGCGGGAGGCCGACCGCGCCGCCCGCGACCTGGGCCTGGCCGCGCCACGCGCCGAAGGCGTGGAGGTGCTGGGCCCGGCCCCCGCCCCGCTGGCCCTGCTGCGCGGCCGCCACCGCCGGCGGCTGCTGCTGAAGGCGCGGAAGGAGGTGCCGGTTCAGCCGCTGATCCGCGACTGGCTGGCGCGGGTGACGCTGCCGCCTTCCGTGCGGGTCCAGGTGGATGTGGACCCGGTGGGGTTCATGTAGCGGGAGGCTACCCCCGCCGGCGCACCGCTTCCTCGACCAGGCGGCGGTCGCGCTCCTCGCTGCGGCGGCCGTGCACCACGGCGAGCGCCCAGATCACGGCGATGCCCCAGGCGGCCTGGCCGGCGACGAAGGGCAGCAGGATGAAGGTCAGGCCGCCGACCCAGAGGATGCCGTTGAACACGGCCTGGAAGGGCCGGCCGGAGAACAGGATGGCCAGCGGCGGGAACAGCAGGGCGAGGAGGTACATCATGGTTCCCTCCATATCGTTTCAGCCAGGCCCGGGTTCAATCGGCCGGCTGCAATCGCCCCGTTCGGTCACGCCGCCGTGGCCAGTTCCAGCCCCTTGCGCACCACCCTTCCCTCCATCGCCTCCACCCGCCGCACGCCGACGATCTGGCCGAGATTGCCCGCCACCAGGTGCACCATGCACAGCGGCATGGCGTGCAGCGCCACCTCCGCGCGCATCGCATCGCCCTCGCGCGTCGCGCGCACCAGGTCGGGGATCAGGTCGCGCTTGGCGAAGGGTTCCAGCAGCCGGGGCAGCAGGCCTGGGAAGGCGTCGGCGGTGACGGTGAAGCGCGCCGCGCAGAGCGGCTCGGGATCGTAGAAGGCCATCGGGGGAAGCTCCGGATCGGGTGGCGAAGAACCGTCAAGGCACCCGGCCGCACAGGCACCCTTCCCCCGGCATGGGGGGATCGGGTCAGGCGGCCGGGCCGGTAATTCGGCCCGTGAGGATCCGGAAGGTCGTCACGTCCCAGGCTTAGCGCCTTCGGCCAGCGGAGGGAAGTCCTCCGCCCCGCCGCGCCCCTCGGTGCGCTCGAAGACCAGCTTCTGGTGCGGGTAGGGGATCTCGATGCCCAGCTTGTCGAAGCGCTGCTTGATGCGG
The DNA here is from genome assembly GCF_012103215.1 of Falsiroseomonas selenitidurans. Lineage (GTDB taxonomy): Bacteria > Pseudomonadota > Alphaproteobacteria > Acetobacterales > Acetobacteraceae > Falsiroseomonas > Falsiroseomonas selenitidurans. The sequence goes on along the minus strand of NZ_JAAVNE010000038.1, from coordinate 35,356 downwards.
CGGTTGAATTCGCGGCTCAGGCTCCAGCGCGCCATCGGCTCGCCCTTGATGCGGGCGCGGATCACCACGCCGGAATCCGCCAGCCGCTCCACGCCCATCACCTCCAGCTCGTCCCGCACCAGCGGCGCGAATTTCGGATCGGACCGGATTTCCGCCGCAACCTCCTTCATCACGCCCACCACGCGGTCGGTGTCCTCGCCATAGGCGACGGAGACGTCGAGCACCGCCATGGAGAAGTCGCGGGTCATGTTGGTCACCGTCGTCACCGCGCTGAACGGCACGATGTGGATGCTGCCATCCAGCGCGCGCAGGCGGATGGAGCGGATGGAAAGCTGTTCCACCACGCCGGAAAGCCCGCCCACCGCCACCACGTCGCCCACCGCGACGGCATCCTCGAAGAGCAGGAAGATGCCGGTGATGACGTCCCGCACCAGGGTCTGGGAGCCGAAGCCGATGGCCAGGCCGATGACGCCGGCGCCGGCGATCAGGGGCGCGACGTTGACGCCGATCTCGGTCAGAACGTTCAGCGCCACGAAGACGATGATGGCGCCGGAGAGGATGGTGCGCAGCATCGGCAGCAGGGTGCGCACCCGGGCGCTGCGCGCCGCCTGCGCATCGCGCGACAGCCGCGCCAGGTAGCGGGCGATGGCGGCGTTCGCCACCTCCCACACCGTCAGCGCGACCACCAGGGTCAGCCCGACGGAGACGAGGGAGGAGAGCAGCATGGCGCCGAGCTGGCCGCGACGGAACCAGGCGAAGGCCTCCATCCCCCAGGTTTCCAGCAGGAACAGCAGGGCGATCACCATCACCAGCGCGCTGACGATGCCCTTCAGCACCGGCAGGTAGCGGTTGGCCCGCGCCTCCAGCCCCGGGTAGCGGCGCGCCATGTCCGGCCCGATCCGGAAGCCGCCGGAGATGGCACGGCGCAGCAGCTCGTCCACCAGCTTGGCCAGGCCCAGGATCAGCAGCGTGGCGAGCGAGACGCGCATCAGGCGCTCGAAGCCGTCGCGCACCTCCAGCGCCCAGACCCCCCACAATGCCATCAGCCACAGGATGGCCAGCAGGTGCCAGAGGTCGGCGATGCGGTTGCGCAGGCTGCGCAGCGTCCGGCGCATGCGGTCCGGCTGCTCCCCCGCCTTCAGGTCGGGCGCGCGCAGCAGATCCGCCATGGCCTGGCGGTTCTGCAGGATGACGATGATCAGCAGCAGCGAGACGACCAGCGCGGAAAACCGCAGGATGGCGTCATAGGCGGCCCAGGGCAGGCCGAACAGCAGACCGGCTTCCGCCACCGCATAGCCGAGGATGCCGACGGCGGCGATGCGCCGGACCCAGATGGTGACATAGGCCGCCGTCTCGTCCAGGCAGGGCACGAGGCGCAGATGGGCGGAGGCCGGGGAGAACACCATGCGGGAGATCGCCATCACCACGCGCAGCGCGATGTAGGCGTTGTTCGCCGTCAGCAGCACCAGCTCGGTGGTGGGCAGCGGCCGCACGGCGCCGATCATGCCGTAGGAAATGACGGCGAAGGCGGCCAGCGGCACCAGGTCCAGCAGGAAACGGCCCACCACCAGCGGCACGCGGCGCATCCGCGTCCAGGCATCGCCATCCTGCGGCGCCATGCGGTCCAGCCGGTCGGAGAAGCGGCGCAGCAGGCGGCGGGCCAGCATCTCCGCCAGCAGCCCGGCGCTGAACAGCAGCGCCAGCTTCCAGGCGGCATCGACGACCCGCGTCTGCGTCACCGGGTCGCGCGCGAAGTCGGACGCCCAGCGCGCCAGCGAGGGCAGGTCCGTCGCCGCTTCCGCCGCCGCCACCAGGCTTTCCGAGATGCCCTGCAGGCGCTGGGAAGCACCCATGAGCAACTGCGCGCCGAGCGTGTTCGGCGCCAGCAGGGCGGGCTCCGCCGCCGGGGCGGGGGCGGCCGGGGTGGCGGCCGCGGCGGTGGGGGCCGTTGCGGCGGGCGCGCCGGCCGCCGGCCCGGTCGGGGGGGCGGTGCCGCGCTGGGCGGCGACCAGCGCCTCCAGGTTGCGCAGCAGGGCGGCGCGCGCGGCGTCGTCGCGCAGCGTCGCCAGCAGCCGTTCCAGATCCGCCGCCGCAGCCGGGCCGGGGCTTGCCTGGGCGGGCGTGGTGGCGGGGGACTGGCCAAGGGCCGGTGCGGCCAGCAGCAGGCCAAGAAGCGGCAGGAGACGGAGGAATGCGCGCATGCCCTGGGTAGAACCGTGTCCTCCGCACCGGGTCAACCCTTGAACCTGCCGCCGTTGCACACGGGCCGGCGCGGATGCCTCCGGCGTGACCGGGGGATGTTGCGGTGCAGCGCATCCGGGCGGAGGATGCGGTGGTGATCCAGCCCTCCCCCTCCCTCCCGCTCATCATGCTGGCCCTCATGGCGGCGCACCTGGCCGGGATGGGCGCCTTCCTGACGGTTCCCGTGCTGGCGCCCGCCATGGCGGCGGAAACCGGCGTGCCGGCCAGCCTGGCCGGGCTGCACACCGCGCTGGTCTATGCCGGCGCGCTGGTGACCGGGCCGCTGACCGGCCCGCTGATCCGCCGCTGGGGTGGCGTGCGCATGCTGCAGGTGGCGATGGTGACGGTGGGCTGCGGCATCGCCCTGGCGGCCTTCGGCCACCCGGTGGCGCTGGTGGCCTCCGCCCTGGTGGCCGGCATGGGGCATGGGCCGGTGACGCCGGGCGGCAGCCACCTGATCGCCGCCCATACCCCGGCGCGGCGCCGGGCGCTGGTGTTCAGCCTGAAGCAGGCGGGCGTGCCGCTGGGGGCGATGTTCGTCGCCGCCCTGGCGCCGGCCCTCGCCCTGCTGGCGGGCTGGCGGGTCAGCATCCTGGCCATGGCGAGCATCGCCTTCCTGGTGGCGATCGCCATCCAGCCACTGCGTGCCGGGCTGGATACGGAGCGCGACCGGCCCGGTGCCGGGGCGGGGCTGCTGGCGGTGCTGCGCGAATCGGCGGCCAATGTGGGAATGCTGCGCAGCAATGGGGCGCTGGCGCGGCTGACGGTGATGGCCTGCGGCTATGGCATTGCGCAGTTCTGCTTCTCCACCTTCTTCGTGGCCTTCCAGGTGGCCTCGCTGGGCACCCCCCTGGCCGAGGCCGGGTTGCGGCTGGCGCTGGCGCAGGCGGCGGGCGTGGTGGGCCGCATCGGCTGGGCGCTGCTGGCGGACCGGCTTGGCGCTTCCCGCGTGATGGTCGCCTGCGGCCTGGGCGCGGCGGCGGCCGGGCTGGCGCTGGCGCTCGCCGGGCCGGACTGGCCGGGGGCGCTGGTGGCGGGCGCCGGCATCCTGATGGGCGCCACGGCGGTCGGCTGGAACGGCGTGATGCTGGCCGAGGCCGCGCGGCTGGCCCCGCCCGGCCAGGTCGGCGGCGCCACCGCCGCCCTGTCTTTCGCCTTCGGCATCACGATGCTGGTGGCGCCGCCGGCCTTTTCCGTGCTGATCGGCGTGACCGGCGGCTATGGCGCGGGGTTCCTGATGTGCGTCGCGGCCGTGCTGGTCGGCGCGGTCGCGATCGCCGGGGCACGGCGTTGATTTCGGGACGGGGCACGGCGTTGATCTCGGGACGGGGCACGGCGTTGATCTCGGGACGGCGCACGGCGTCGAGGCCGCGCGCGCGGCGGCTTGCCCCGGTGGCCGGACATGCCACATTGCCGTCATGCAGACCTTCCTGATGGCCCTGGTGGGCGTTTCGATGCTGGCAACCCTCGGTGTGATGTTCGCGGGCATGCTGGGCCTGGCACGCAGCGAAAGCGCCGGCGGCGCCCGGTCCAACCGGCTGATGCGCTGGCGCGTGGCCCTGCAGGGCCTGACCCTGGTGCTGTTCCTGCTGCTGCTGATGTCACGCGGTTGAGCCGGCCCGCCAGCCTGCCACGTGGTGTTCGGCGGAGCAGGCCGGCTTGCCGCGATTGAAGGCCGGCCTTATGGTCGGCGCCGTTTTGGCAGCTTGTTTCGCAGACGCGAAATGCGCCCGGCGCCCGTCTGGCGCGCCGCGCGACGACCAGGGACCCGGCACCGAATGAAAATCCTCGTCCCCGTGAAGCGGGTGGTCGACTACAATGTGAAGGTCCGCGTGAAGGCGGATGGGACGGGGGTCGAAACGGCCAACGTCAAGATGTCGATGAACCCCTTCGACGAGATCGCGGTGGAGGAAGCCGTCCGCCTGAAGGAAAAGGGCGCGGCCACCGAAATCATCGCCATCTCCGTCGGCCCGACCGCGGCGCAGGAACAGATCCGCACCGCGCTGGCCATGGGCGCCGATCGCGGCGTGCTGGTCGAGGTGGACGGGGTGGTGGAACCGCTCGCCGTCGCCAAGATCCTGAAGGCGCTGGTGGACAAGGAATCGCCGCAGCTCGTCATCATGGGCAAGCAGGCGATCGACGACGACATGAACGCCACCGGCCAGATGCTGGCCGCGCTGCTCGGCTGGGGCCAGGGCACCTTCGCCAGCAAGGTGGAGATCGCCGATGGCAGCGCGAAGGTGACGCGGGAGGTCGATGGCGGCCTTGAGACCGTCTCCCTCACCCTGCCGGCCATCGTCACCGCCGATCTGCGCCTGAACGAGCCGCGCTACGCCTCGCTGCCCAACATCATGAAGGCGCGGAAGAAGCCGATCGAGACGGTGAAGCCGGCCGATCTCGGCATCGATGCCAGCCCGCGCCTGACCGTGCTGAAGGTGGAGGAGCCGCCGAAGCGCAGCGCCGGCAAGAAGGTGGGCAGCGTGGCGGAACTGGTGGACAAGCTGCGCAACGAAGCGAAGGTGATCTGACCATGGCCGTGCTCGTTCTCGCCGATCGCGGCGAAACCGTCTCCCAGCCCACGCGCAGCGCGGTTGCCGCGGCGCAGCTGCTGGGTGGGGATGTGCATGTGCTGGTGCTGGCGGAGGCCGATGCCGCCGCCGCCGCCCGGCTGCCGGGCGTGGCCAAGGTGCTGGTGGCCGAGGGCGGCCCCACGGCCCAGGGGCTGGCGGAGCCGGTGGCGGCGCTGCTGGTCAGCCTGGCACCCGCCTATGACCACCTGTTGGCACCGGGCAGCGCGGCCGGCAAGAACGTGATGCCGCGGGTTGCCGCCCTGCTCGATGTGCAGATCATCTCGGACGTCGCCGGCGTGGAGGGCCCCGACACCTTCCGCCGCTTCATCTATGCCGGCAACGCGCTGGCCACGGTGAAGACGGCGGATGCGAAGAAGGTGCTGACCGTGCGCGCCGCCAGCTTCGACCCGGTGCCGGCCGAGGGTGGCGCCGCGGCGATCGAGCCCGCCGCCGCCGCCGCCGATCCGGGCGTCTCCATCTTCGTCGGCGCCGAGATCGCGAAGCTGGAGCGGCCGGAACTGACCGCGGCGCGAATCGTCATCTCCGGCGGCCGCGCCATGGGCTCGGCCGACAATTTCAAGATCCTGGACGGCATCGCGGACCGGCTGGGGGCGGCCATCGGTGCCTCCCGCGCCGCCGTCGATGCGGGCTATGCGCCGAACGACATGCAGGTGGGCCAGACCGGCAAGATCGTGGCGCCGGAACTCTACATGGCCTTCGGCATCTCTGGTGCCATCCAGCACCTGGCCGGCATGAAGGACAGCAAGGTGATCGTCGCCATCAACAAGGACGAGGAGGCGCCGATCTTCCAGGTGGCCGATTACGGCCTGGTCGGCGATGTGTTCAAGATCATCCCGGAACTGGAAGCGGCGCTCGACAAGAAGTAGGCGCCGCGTGGCGCCGGATGCACATGCATCTGACGCAAATGCTTCCGGCGCATGTGGTCGACCCGCGCGGCCGGCCCATGCTCCAACGCGCCGTTGCGGTTTTTCAGGCGGAGACAGCGTGATGGCGGGGATCGAGACTCTCGGCGTGATCGGCGCCGGGCAGATGGGCAACGGCATCGCCCATGTCGCCTCCCAGGCGGGGCTCGCCGTGGTGATGCTGGACGTGGCGCAGGCCGCGCTCGACAAGGGCCTGGCGACGCTGGCGAAGAACATGGACCGCCAGGTGTCCAAGGGCACGCTGACCCAGGCCGACCGCGACGCGGCGCTGGCCCGCATCGCCACCAGCACGGACTATGCCGCCTTCGGCGCTTGCGACCTGGTGATCGAGGCCGCGACCGAGCGCGAGGACATCAAGAACCGCATCTTCGCCACGCTGACGCCGCATCTGAAGGCCGGCGCGCTGATCGCCTCCAACACCTCCTCCATCCCGATCACCCGTCTGGCGGCGGCGACCGACCGGCCGGGCGCCTTCGTCGGCATGCATTTCTTCAACCCCGTCCCGCTGATGAAGCTGGTCGAGGTCATCAGGGGGTTGGCGACCGATGACGCCACCGTGCAGGCGGTGGCGGCGCTGGCGGAAAGAATGGGCAAGACGGTGGCCTATGCCGCCGACTACCCGGCCTTCATCGTCAACCGCATCCTGCTGCCGATGATCAACGAGGCCTGCTTCGCCCTGCATGAGGGGGTGGGCGATGTCGTCTCCATCGATTCCGGCATGAAGCTGGGCTGCAACCACCCGATGGGGCCGCTGGAATTGGCGGACTATATCGGCCTCGATACCTGCCTCGCCGTGCTGCGCGTGCTGCAGGAGGGCATGGGCGACCCGAAATACCGCCCGAGCCCGCTGCTGACGAAGTATGTCGAGGCCGGCTGGCTGGGCCGCAAGACCGGCCGCGGCTTCTACGACTATGGCGTGACGCCGCCGAAGCCGACCCGCTGAGGCATGGGCGAGCGGCTGGGGCCCTTCGACCGGGTCGCCGGGCGGGTCGGGCTCGGCGCCGGCTACGGCCTGCTGGCGCTGGATCTGGCGGCGCTCGCCTGGGTGATCGCGGAAAGCTTCCTGCCGCAGGGCCCGACGCTGCGGCTGGTGGATTTCGGCTTCGGCCTGGTGCTCGGCGCCGAGCTGGTGCTGCGGCTGCGCGCCAGCCCGACCCCCTGGAAGGATGCCACCCACCCCGCGGGCATCGCCGACATCCTGGCCGTCCTGGCCTTCCTGCTGGCGCCCTTCGCGCCCGGCTGGGGATTCCTGCGCAGCCTGCGCACGCTGCGGCTGCTGCGTTCCGCCCGGCTCCTGGCGCAGTTGCGGCGCGACCTGAGGCTGTTCCGGGTGAACCCGGATGCGCCGATCGCCGCCGCCGACCTCGTCGTCTTCATCGCGGTGATGACCGGCATCGTCCACGCCACGCAATACGCCCGCAACCCGGAAATCGCGAACTGGGCGGATGCGCTGTATTTCACCGTCACCGCGCTGACCACGACCGGCTTCGGCGACATCACGCTGGAGGGCAGCTGGGGCCGGCTGCTGACCGTCTTCATCATGCTGTGCGGCGTGACGCTGTTCCTGCGCCTGGCGCAGGCGCTGTTCCGGCCGGTGAAGGTGCGCTTCCGTTGCCCGAGCTGCGGCCTCGGCCGGCATGATACGGATGCGGTGCATTGCAAGGCCTGCGGCATCCAGCTCAACATCCCCGACGACGAAAGCTGAACCGGTTGCCCGGGGCGGGGCGCGTCGGCATGCTGCCGGCAGAGGCCGCGCAGACGGCCGCAACCGGGAGAGTTTCCATGACGCTGAGCCGCCGTGGCCTGCTGGCCGCCACCCTCGCCCTGCCCTTCGTCGGCACCGCACGCGCGCAGCCCGGCTGGCAGCCGAGCCGCCCCATCCAGCTCATCGTCGGCTTCGCCCCGGGCGGCGGGTCCGACATCATCGCGCGGACCATCGCCGAAGCCGCGGCACCGCTGTTCCCGCAGCCGCTGGTGGTGGTGAACCGACCCGGCGCAGGCGGCGCCATCGCCGCCGAATTCGTCAGCCGCGCGGCGCCGGATGGCCACACGCTGCTGATCGCGGGCGGCTCCGAGAGCACCTCCCTGCCCGCGCATCGCGACCTGCCCTACGACCCCAAGCGGTCCTTCACCGCGGTCATCCGCCTGACCCGCAACGCGCATTTCATCTGCGCCCGCGGCAAGGGCGGCCGCTTCACCAGCATGCAGCAGGTGATCGAGGCGGCGAAGGCGCGGCCGGAGGCGGTGACGCATGGCTCCTCCGGCGTCGGCACGCTGTCGCATTCCATCTTCATCATGCTCGGCCGGGCGACGGGGACGGAGCTGCTGCACGTGCCCTATACCGGCGGCGGGCCGCAGCAGCAGGCGCTGCTGGCGGGGCAGGTGGATCTGGTGGTGCAGGCCTCCGACGAGCTGCGCGGCCTGGCGGCCTCGGGCGATATCGTGCCGCTGGCCTGCGCCTCGGCCCAGCGGATGCCGGCCTACCCACAGGTGCCGACGCTGCGGGAGCTGGGGATCGATCTGGTGGCGGACAACATGAAGGGCTGGGTCGGCCCGGCCGGGATGCCGCCGGCGATGGTGGGATACCTGCACGACCGCTTCCGCCGCGGCATGGCGACGCCCGGCTGGCAGCGCTTCATGGAACAGACCGGGGAAGCCGATGGCTATGCCGACGGCTCCGGCTTCCAGCGCGACATGGACACGCTGCTGGACAATATCCGCGCCGCCATGCGCCGCGCCTGAACAGGGAAACAGCATGACCGACAGCATCCAGCCGCCGGCCCCCGCCGCCTTCATCGGCCTCGGCGTGATGGGCGCCGCCATGGCCGCCAACCTCGCCAAGGCGGGCTATGCGCTGGCGGTGAACAACCGCAGCCGGGGCAAGGCCGCGGCGCTGGAGGCTTCCGGCGCGCGCTGGGCGGCAACGCCGGCGGAAGCGGCGCGCGGCGCGGCCTTCGTGGCGCTCTGCCTGCCGGACACGCCGGATGTGGAGGCGGTGCTGTTCGGCCCCGATGGCGTGGCCAGGGGCGTTGCGCCGGGGACGGTGGTGGTGGATTTCTCCACCATCGCCGCCGCCGCCGCCGCCGGCTTCGCCGCCCGCCTGGCCGCGGAAACCGGCGCCATCCTGCTGGACAGCCCGGTCTCCGGCGGCCCGAAGGGCGCGCTGGAGGGCACGCTGACCTGCATGGTGGGCGGCGACGCCGAGGCCTTCGCCCGCGCCGAGCCCTGCTTCCGGGCCATGGGCCGGACCCTGACGCATCTGGGCCCGGCCGGATCAGGGCAGGTCTGCAAATCGGCCAACCAGCTGATCGTCGCGACCACCATGCTGGCGGTGGCGGAGGCCCTGGCGCTGGGCGCCAAGGCCGGGCTGGACGGGGAGAAGATGCGCCAGGCGCTGCGCGGCGGCAGCGCCGCCAGCTTCGTCATGGAAAACCACGCGACGCGGATGCTGGCCGGGCAGTTCGCGCCGGGCTTCCGGGCGGAGCTGATGCGCAAGGACCTCCGCCTGTCGGCAACCGCCATGCGTGACCACGCGGTGTTCGCCCCCGCCACGGCGCTGACGGCTCAGATGCTGGAGGCGCTGGTCGCCTCCGGCCGTGGCGGGCTGGACAGCGCCTCGGTCGGGGCGCTGGTGGCCGAGCTGTCCGGACTCAAGCCGGGCGCTTGAAGGCCACCTTGTCGTTCTCCCCGGCCTCCGGCGCCTCCCCGCCCAGGCGCGCCTTCACATAGCCATAGGCGTGCAGCAGGGTGGAGGAAGGGGCGTCCCAGTACTCGGCGCCTTCCACCTGCACCTTCAACAACGCCGCCTTGGGGTCCTCCGGGCCGCCGGGGAACCAGGCGCGCAGCGGTTCGGACCACATCGCCTTCTGCTGCGCCGCGTCCCGCACCACCCGGGCGGTGCCGGAGATCGACACGTAGTTCTGGTCGGACGGCTCGGCATAGGCCAGCAGCACCCGCTCATCCTGGCGGATCTCCTCCACCTTGGGCGAGCCGGCGGCGGTGAAGAACCACAGCGTGCCGTCGAACTGCTCGGTTTCCACCGCACGCATCGGCCGGCCGCGCAGATGGCCCTCGGCATCCACCGTGACGAGCGTCGCCACCTCGATGTCGCGGATCAGTTCCCACACCTTGTCGCGGGCGGCCTGGTCGGTGCGTGTCTGCGTCATGGCTTGGAGATCCCTTCTCGGTCGGGGTCAGAACGGCCGGGCGGGGCGGCGGTTGCGCGACGGCCGGGCGGGTTCGGCCATCTGGCGGGATGGCGGCGGCGCGGATAGGCTGGTGCCATGCCACACCCCCTGATCCGGCATGAGCGCGACGGCGCCATCGCCATCCTCACCATCGATCGCCCGGCCAAGCGCAACGCGATGGACCTGCCCATGTGGATCGCCCTGGCGGAGGCGATGGAGGCGTGCTCCGCCGATGACGCCCTCGGGTGCGTGGTGCTGCGCGGCGCCGGGGAGGAGGCCTTCTGCGCCGGCGCCGACATCGCCGCCTTCGCGACCGAGCGCGGCACGCCGGAGCGGGAGGCGGTGTATGCGGCGGAGATCGGCCGCAGCTTCCAATCCCTGCGGGCCTGCCGCCACCCCGTGGTCGCCGCCTGCCGCGGCTGGACCATGGGCGGTGGCGCCGGCCTGGCGACGATGGCGGATTTCCGGGTGGGTGGCCCGGCCACGCGCATCGGCATCCCGGCGCGCAACCTGAACATCTTCTACGCCTATGACGAGCTGGACCCGATCCTGCAGTCGGTGGGCTATGGCGTGGCGATGGAGATGCTGGTGGAAGGCCGCGTCTTCACCGGCGCGGAAGCCTATGAAAAGGGCCTGCTGTCCCGCCTCGTGCCGGATGAGGCGGTGCAGGAGGAGGCGCTGGCCATGGCCCGGCGCATCGCCCAGGGCGCGCCGCTGGCCAACCGCTTCCACAAGCGGGCGCTGCAGGAGCTGCGCGGCGCCCTGCCGATCAGCGCGGAGCAGTACGCGGCCAGCCGGACCTTCCCGTACACGGAGGATTTCCGGGAGGCGGCGCGGGCTTTCGTCGAGAAGCGGAAGCCGGTGTTTCGCGGGCGCTGAGGCGCCCTACCAGGGCAGGCCGCGGCCGCCATAGGGCACGCGCAGGATGCGCAGGCTGTCGCCACGCAGGCGGTAGACCATCACCACCCGCCGCTCGAAGGCCAGGCCTCGCTTGCCGTTCGGCCCGCATGGCCGCCCCGCCTCAGGGAAGAGCGCCAGCACCACACGAAGGTCTCACCTTCGTGTCCCTCACACGCCCGGCGGGCCGCCTGCGCGGCCCTTCGCTTCGCGGCACTGGCCGCGGCGCGCGCTCGGCCCTTCGGGCGCAGGCCGGAACGTCGTGCGTTCGGTAGCAGGCGGTCGAGATCGGCTGCCGCGCGGGCCTCGCCGCCCTCCGCGACGATCTGTGCCTGCAACGCCAACAGGCCCTGGCGTGCGGCCCAGGTGAATTCGAGACAGGCCACGTCTGCGCTTCAGCCTGCGCGGAGGCGTTCGCGCAATTCGCGAAAGACCTGCCCGGCAGGGATCGCATCCGACGGGTCCCGCATCATGGCCTCGGCAAGGGGGCGATCTGTTCGCGGATGATGCGCTCGCGCGTGGCCTCCTCGGCCAGGGCGCGCAGGCCGGCGGAGAAGATCTCGCCCGGCCCCGCAGGCACGCCGGCTTCCGCCAGGCGTCGCTCGGCTTCGGGTTGCTCCTCGGTCAGCTGGAGGGTCCGGACGATGCCCGTGGCGGTCGGGCGACCGCATCGCGGGATCCAAGAAAAAGGGCCGGCGGATCGCTCCGCCGGCCCGGGACAGGCGCCGAGCGCCCTCAGCTATGCGCCAGGATCGCCAGCAGCAGCAGCGCCACGATGTTGGTGATCTTGATCATCGGGTTCACCGCGGGGCCGGAGGTGTCCTTGTAGGGGTCGCCCACCGTGTCACCGGTGACCGCCGCCTTGTGCGCCTCGGACCCCTTGCCGCCGAAATGGCCTTCCTCGATGTACTTCTTGGCATTGTCCCAGGCGCCGCCGCCGGTGGTCATGGAGACCGCCACGAAGAAGCCGGTGACGATGACGCCGAGCAGCATGGCACCCAGCGCGCTGAACGCCGCCGCCTTGCCGCCGATCGCCAGGATCACGCCGAAGACCACGATCGGGGAGAGCACCGGCAGCAGCGAGGGGATGATCATCTCCTTGATCGCCGCCTTGGTCAGCATGTCCACCGCGCGGCCGTAATCCGGCTTCTCCGCGCCGGTCATGATGCCCGGATGCTCGCGGAACTGGCGGCGCACCTCCTCCACCACCGCCGTTGCCGCACGGCCGACGGCGGTCATGGACATGCCGCCGAACAGATAGGGCAGCAGGCCACCGAACAGCAGGCCGACCACCACATAGGGGTCGGACAGGCTGAAGGTCATCACGCCGATCCCGGCGAAATACGGGTAGACCTCCGGATTGGCGATGAAGTGGTTCAGGTCCTGCGTATAGGCCGCGAACAGCACCAGCGCGCCGAGGCCGGCGGAGCCGATGGCATAGCCCTTGGTCACCGCCTTGGTGGTGTTGCCCACGGCGTCCAGCGCATCGGTGGAGACGCGCACCTCCTTCGGCAGGCCGGCCATCTCCGCGATGCCGCCGGCATTGTCGGTCACCGGCCCGAAGGCATCGAGCGCCACCACCATGCCGGCGAGTGCGAGCATCGTCGTCGTCGCAATGGCGATCCCATAGAGGCCCGCCAGGCCGTAGGAGGACAGCACGCCGGCGATGATGATCAGCGCCGGCAGCGCGGTCGATTCCATGGACACGGCCAGGCCGCGGATCACGTTGGTGCCGTGCCCGGTCTGCGAGGCTTCCGCGATGGAGCGCACCGGGCGGAAATCCGTGCCGGTGTAGTATTCCGTCACCACCACGATGGCCGCCGTCACCGCCAGGCCCACCGCACCGCAGAGGAACAGGCTGAAGGCGCCGAAGCTGTGGCCACCGGCCGTCACCGTGCCGGTGCCGAAGACCAGGTAGCAGAGCGGCAGCAGCACCGCGAGCGACAGCGCGCCGGTGACGATGAAGCCGCGATACATCGCGCCCATGATGTTGTTGCTGGCCGGCAGCTTCACGAAATAGGTGCCGACGATGGAGGTCACGACGCAGACCGCGCCGATGGCCAGCGGGAACAGCATGCCGGCGATGCGGGCTTCCTCGGTGAAGGAGATGGCGGCCAGCACCATCGTCGCCACCATGGTCACGGCATAGGTCTCGAACAGGTCGGCCGCCATGCCGGCGCAGTCGCCGACATTGTCGCCCACATTGTCCGCGATGGTGGCGGGGTTGCGGGGGTCATCCTCGGGGATGCCGGCCTCGACCTTCCCCACCATGTCGCCGCCGACATCGGCGCCCTTGGTGAAGATGCCGCCGCCAAGGCGGGCGAAGATCGAGATGAGCGAGGCGCCGAAGCCCAGCGCCACCAGCGCATCGATCACGAGCCGGCTGTTCGCCGCCAGGCCGCCGATCGGCACCAGGATCAGGAAATAGGTGGCGACGCCGAGCAGCGCCAGGCCGGCCACCAGCATCCCCGTGATGGCGCCGGACTTGAAGGCCACGTCCAGCCCCGCCGCCAGCGACTGCGTCGCCGCCTGGGCGGTGCGCACATTGGCGCGGACCGAGACGTTCATGCCGATGAAGCCCGCGGCCCCCGACAGCACGGCGCCGATCAGGAAGCCGATCGCCACGGCGAAGGCATGGCCGCCGAAGCCGAAGGCCGCCAGGATGACGAAGAACAACACCACGCCGACGATGGAAATGGTGATGTATTGGCGCTTCAGATAGGCATTGGCGCCTTCCTGGATCGCCTTGGCGATTTCCTGCATGCGGTCGGTGCCGGCGTCCCGGGCCAGCACCTCCTTCGCCGTGATCACGCCATAGGCGATGGATAACGTGCCCAGGACGATGATCAGCAACAATGCGAGCGTCATCAAGCGACGAACTCCCCCTTGTTTGGTGCCCCGATGTCCGGGGTGCAGCCCTTGTCCGGGGGCGGGGGCGCGGAGGGAGCCGCAGCGGACCTGCCCCGCTGCGCGGGCGGTCCAAAGCTTGCCGGGCGGCCGCAGCGCTGTCCACGCCGCCCGTGCAGGGGCCGAGAAAAAGTTGGCCGGAAGGGCGGGCGGGCTACTCCGCCGCCTCGCCCTCGCCGGCCTTCCGGTAGGCTTCCATGGAGGCGATGATGATGTCCGCCGCCTCGCTGGCCGAGCCCCAGCCGCGGACCTTCACCCATTTGTCGGATTCGAGGTCCTTGTAGGTGGCGAAGAAGTGCTCGATGGAGGCGCGGGTGATCTGCGGCAGTTCCTCGGCGCTGGTGATGCCGGAGAACATCGGGTGCACCTTGTCGTGCGGCACGCAGACCAGCTTCTCGTCCGAACCGGCCTCGTCCTCCATGTGCAGCACGCCGATGGGCCGCGCCCGGATGACGCAGCCCGGCACCACCGGGGCGGGGGTCAGCACCAGCACATCCGCCGGGTCGCCGTCATCGGCCAGCGTGCCGGGGATGAAGCCATAGGCGGCGGGGTAGGCCATCGGGGTGAACAGGAATCGGTCCACCACCACCGCGCCGCTGTCCTTGTCCAGCTCGTACTTCACCTGGCTGCCCTGGGGGATTTCCACCACCACGTTGACGTCGTGCGGCGGCGCCTTGCCGGTGGGGATCTTGGCGAGGTTCATGGCGGTGGGAGACCCTGGATCGCGGTTGCGGCGCCCATCCTAGCGCGACCCGGCGGCGGGCGCGACCGGGGGGCAGGTGTCTTGCCATGACGCTTGCGCGGCGCCCGCTCCGGGGATCAACCTGCGGGCAAGAAGACACCTGGGGAGATGAGGTCCGATGCGTCTGCTGCTGCTTGCCCTTGCCGCCGCTGCCTTCTGGCAGGCGGCCCCTGCCTCCCACGCCCAGCCGGCACCCGCCGCGACGGAGATCGTCGAGAAAAGGGTGTTCGAGGCGCCGAGCCACACCACCCGCAACGGTGGAACCATCGACAACCTCCGCATCGGCTACCAGACCGCCGGCACGCTGAACGCGGCGGGCGACAATGCCGTGCTGGTGGCGCATTTCTTCTCCGGCACCAGCCACGCCTTCGGCCGCTACGCGGCCGACCAGCCGGTGGGTTACTGGGACGCCATCATCGGCCCGGGCCGGGCGATCGACACCAACCGCTTCTTCGTCATCTCCTCCGACACGCTGGTGAACCTGAACGTGCGCGACAACCGCACCGTCACCACCGGCCCGGCCTCCGTGAACCCCGCCACCGGCCGGCCCTGGGGCACGGATTTCCCGGTGGTCTCCATGCGCGACTTCATCGAGGTGCAGAAGCGCCTGCTGGACAGCCTGGGCGTGAAGCGCCTGGCGCTGGTCACCGGTGCCTCCATGGGCGCGCTTCAGGCCATCGAATGGGCCGCCGCCTATCCGGAGATGATCGACCGCGTGATGCCGGTGATCGGCAGCGGCGAGGTGGACCCCTGGATGCTCGCCTGGCTCGACATCTGGGAAGCGCCGATCCGCATGGACCCGAACTGGCGGGAGGGCGACTACTACGCCCAGGGGCGGGAGCCGCCGCTGCGCGGCCTGGCGGAGGCGCTGAAGATCGTCACCGTGCAGGCGCAGGACCGCCCCAGCCTGGCGCGCTTCGGCCGCCGGTTGGCGGAAGGCCAGGACCCGGCGCGGCGGCTGGCCGACCGGTTCGAGGCCGAGGCCGCGCTGGATGCCGCGGCGATGGCCCGGGCGCGGGTCTCCGATGCCAACCACTTCCTGTACCTGACGCGCGCCAACCAGCTGTATCTGAACGAATACGCCAGCACGGAAGCAGCGCTCGGGCGCAGCCGGGCGCGCTGGCTGGTCGTCGCCTCCCCCACCGACCGGGTCTTCATGCTGGACTACAACCGGGAGATGGTGGCCGCGCTGCGGCGGCTGGGCCGGCCGGCGGAGCTGGTGGAGGTGACGGGGCCCCTCGGCCACCTCAATGGCGTGGTCGGCATGGCCCAGGTGGCGGCGCCGATCCGCGCCTTCCTGGCGGAATAGCGCCCCCCGGCTTGGCAGGGCCGCCGGCTGCGTCATGCTGGCGGCCCGGATTGAGAAGGAACACCCCATGCCTCCGCGCTATGTCGTCGAGCCGATGCCCGCCCAGATCAGTGCCGAGGTGGTGGCGCTGCTTGAGAAGGCCGAGACGGCGACGGTCGGCCATTGGCGCCACTGGGGCTTCGTGGACCGCAAGGTGCAGGGGCTGCTGCGCCGGCGCGTGGCCGGCACGGCGGTGACGGTGCAGATCCCGGGCGCCGATTCGACGCTGCTGCACCATGCGCTCGGCCTGCTGCGGCCGGGCGACGTGCTGGTGGTGGACCGGCTGGGCGATGACCGCCATGCCTGCTGGGGCGGCGGCGTGACCGTCGCGGCCAAGGCGGCCGGCGCCAAGGCCGGTATCGTCGATGGCGCCTGCACCGATGTGGAGGAGGTGGAGGCCTCCGACTTCCCGCTGTGGTGCCGCGGCCTGGCGCCGATCACCACGCGCATCTACGATCTGGGCGGGCGGATGAACGTGCCGGTCTCCATCGGCGGCGTGGTGGTGATGCCGGGCGATGCGGTGCTGGCGGATGAAAGCGGCGTGCTGATCCTGCCGCCCGGCGAGGCGGAGGAGGAGGCGCGGCGCGCCATCGCCACCCAGGAACGCGGGCTGGCGACGCAGGACCGGGTGGCGAAGGGCGAGAAGCTGGGCGCGATCAGCGGCGCCTCGGCCAAGGTGCTCGCCGGGCTTGCGTGACGGCGGCGCACTTGCCATGCAGGGGGCGGGCCGGGCCCGTAGCTCAATGGTCAGAGCGGGCCGCTCATAACGGCTTGGTTGCAGGTTCGAGTCCTGCCGGGCCCATCCCGCCCGCCCGCGAAGCGGCGCGCGGCGCTGACGCGCGAGGGCGGAATCCCCCGGAGGGATGCGGCTCCGCGCACGGCGCGGTTCCGTCTTCTTCTTCCGCCCGCGAAGCGGCGCGCGGCACTGCCGCGCGAGGCGGGATTCCCCCGGCGCCCATCGCCGCCCGCCACGCCCCCCACGCGAAAGACGCCGGATGACGATCACCAAGCAGGACGAGTTGGATGGGCTGAAGGATATCGGCCGGATCGTCGCCAACACGATGCACGCCATGGCCCGCGCCATCGAGCCGGGCATGACGACGCGAGAACTGGATGCGATCGGCCAGGCGCTGCTGGAGCGCGAGGGCGCGGTCTCCGCGCCGCGGGCCCTCTATGGTTTTCCGGGCGCGACCTGCATCAGCGTCAATGAGGAGATCGCCCATGGCATCCCGGGCGACCGGGTGATCCGGCAGGGCGACCTGGTGAACATCGACGTCTCGGCCTCGAAGCAGGGCTATTTCGCGGATACCGGCGCGAGCTTCCGGGTGCCCCCCGTGGCCCCGGCGCTGGACCGTCTGTGCCGCGACGGGCGGCGCGCCATCGGCATCGGCATCGGCGAGGTCCGCAGCGGCAGGACGCTGGCGGGCATCGGGGCGGCCATCGGGCGCTTCGCCGCCGCGCGCGGCTACACGCTGATCCGCAACCTGGCCAGCCATGGCGTGGGCCGGTCGCTGCACGAGGAACCGACGGAAATCGCAACCTGGCCGACCCAGGGCGACCGCCGGCGGATCGGCAAGGGCCTGGTGCTGACCGTGGAGCCCTTCCTGTCCCGGGGCGGCCAGTGGGCCGAGGAGGCGGGTGACGGATGGACGCTGTACAGCGCGCCCGCCGCCCCCGTGGTGCAGTATGAACACACGGTCGTCGCCACGGATCGCGGCGCCATCGTGGTGACCCTGCCCGGCTGAGCGGCCCGGGCGGTCGCCATCAATCCTCCTCGCCTTCCAGCCGGTCGATGTCGTCGTCCGAGAAGCCGAAATGATGCGCGATCTCGTGGATCAGCACGTTGCGGACCAGGCGGAACAGATCCTCCCCGGTCTCCACCCATTCCAGCAGGATGGGCTCGCGGTACAGGGTGATGGTGTCGGGCTCGCCCGGGGCGTCCATCACGCTGCGGCGGGTCATCGGCGTGCCGCGGTACAGGCCGGTCAGCGCCCAGGGGCTCTCGAAGCCAAGCTCGGCGGCGGTGGCCTCATCCGCCACCTCCTCCACCAGGATGGCGGCGCCGCGAACAAGGTCGCGCAGCTCCTTCGGGATGGCGGAAAAGGCCTGCTCGGCCATCTCCACGATATCCTCGATCGCGGGGGGGTGGTTGAACCGGGTCATCCGGTGTCTCCTTCACGTGTGGCACGATCCCGTCAAGGGCCGGCCGTGTGACGCACAGGGGGAAGCACCGTGATCCGACCGCTGGACGAGGCCGCGCGGGCCGAACTGCCGAGCCTGCTGCCGCTGTGGCAAGCGGTGGAGGGCCGGGATGCGATCCGGCGGCGCTTCCGCTTCGCCGATTTCTCCGCCGCCTGGGGCTTCATGGCCCGAATCGCCCTGCTGGCGGAGCGGATGGACCACCACCCGGAATGGTCGAATGTCTGGAACCGGGTGGAAATCCTGCTGACCACGCATGATGCCGGTGGCCTGTCCGCGCGCGACGTGGCGATGGCGCAGGCGATCGACGCGATCGAGCCCGGCCGGCTGGGCTGATCATCCCCCGCCGGTCATCGACGGCGCTGGCCAAATTCACCCGCTTCCGCCTACCCTTTCGGCATCGCATGGGGCGGCAATGCCCGTGCCCGGCGTTGCAACAGGGAGTGACTGGGATGCTGAAACGCAGGACCATGCTGGGCGGCGCCTTGGCCGTGCCGGCGCTGCTCAACCGCGGTGCCATGGCGCAGGGCTCCGGCCCGATCCGCATCGCCACCGCCGGGCCGATGACCGGCCAGTACGCGGCCTTCGGCGGCCAGATGCGCGCCGGCGCCGAACAGGCGATCACCGACCTCAATGCCGCCGGCGGCGTGCTGGGCCGGCAGCTGGCGCTGGAAGTCGGCGACGATGCCTGCGACCCGCGCCAGGCGGTCTCGGTGGCGAACCAGCTGGCCTCCCGCCGCGTCGCGCTGGTGGCCGGCCATTTCTGCTCCGGCAGCTCGATCCCGGCCAGCAAGGTCTATGGCGAGGAAGGCGTGCTGCAGATCAGCCCGGCTTCCACCAACCCCGCCTACACCGACAATGGCGACTGGAACACCTTCCGCGTCTGCGGCCGGGATGACCAGCAGGGCCTGGTGGCCGGGCGCTACATCGCGCAGACCATGAAGGACCGGCGCATCGCCATCCTGCACGACAATTCCGCCTATGGCCGCGGCCTGGCGGAGGAGACGAAGAAGTCGCTGAACGCGGCCGGGGTGCAGGAGGCGCTGTTCTCCG
This sequence comes from Falsiroseomonas selenitidurans, assembly GCF_012103215.1. Classification (GTDB taxonomy): domain Bacteria; phylum Pseudomonadota; class Alphaproteobacteria; order Acetobacterales; family Acetobacteraceae; genus Falsiroseomonas; species Falsiroseomonas selenitidurans. The sequence goes on along the minus strand of NZ_JAAVNE010000038.1, from coordinate 16,268 downwards.
CCTACACGCCGGGCGAGCGCGACTATTCGGCCATCGTCTCCCGCCTCCAGCAGGCGAATATCGGCGTGGTCTATGTCGGCGGCTACCACACCGAAAGCGGGCTGATCCTGCGCCAGGCCAAGGAGCAGGGGATGAACCTGACGCTCATCGGCGGCGACGCGCTGGTGACGAACGAGTTCTGGCAGATCACCGGCGCCGCCGGCGAGGGCACGCTGATGACCTTCAGCAGCGACCCGCGCAAGCGCCCGACGGCCGCCCAGGTGGTGCAGCGCTTCCGGGCGAAGAACATCGATCCCGAGGGCTATGTCCTTTACACCTACGCCGCCATGCAGATTTGGGCGGCGGCGGCGGCCCGGGCCGGCGGCACCGACCCGCGGCGCATCGCGGCGCTGCTGAAGTCGGGCGGCCCCTGGGCCAGCGTGCTCGGCGACATCAGCTTCGACCGCAAGGGCGATGTGACGGTGCCGGACTACGTCTTCTATGTCTGGCGCAACGGCAGCTACGCCGAGATGTAGGCTCGCCCGAAGCCCTCTCCCCCACCGGGGGAGAGGGTCCGGCGAGGGAGTTCCCCCGAGACTACTCGGCGCGGGGCGCCTGCAGGGCCTCGGCACGTGCCAGGTGGGCGCGCAGCCTCGGCAGGTACTTGGCGGCGAAGCTCTTCAACGCCGCCACCTCGCCATTCTCGGCGTAGGACTGGAAGTAGGTCGCGGCCTCCCGGTTCTCCTCCACCTGCATCTGCACGTACCAGCGGTTGAGCTCATCGCCCTCGAAGGCGCGCAGGCGCGCCAGCTTGGCGGTCATCACGTCGTTGCTCGCCGCCGGCTGGCGCGTCGTCGCCTCGGGCAGGGAGCGCAACTCGGCCGACATGGCGGTGTGGGTGGCGATGATCTCCTGCGCCAGTTCCCGGATCTGCGGGTGGGTGCTGTTTTCCAGCAGGATCCGGCTGGACTGGATTTCGAAGTTGTTGCCCACCGTCGCGCGCTCCACGAAGGTGTTGGAGCCGATGCCGGTGCTGCTCAGCAGGTCGAGCACGGTGGTCGGGCGGCTGGTGGGGGGGGAACCGGTCTGCGCCGCGAGCGGCAGGGCCGTAACCAGCATGGCGCCGGCAAGAAAAAGGCTGCGTCGGTTCATCGCGCGTCTCCTGGATTGATCGTTGGGGTCCAGGAAACGTCTCAGGCGCAACCGGGTTGCCCCGGTTGCCGCATCGTCAGGCCCGGGGCGGTGACAATTGCTTCAGCACCAGCCGATCAACCCAGGCGGAACAGCCGCCGCAGGCGCTGTCCGGTTCGATCCGCGCGCTGGATCATGCGGACTTCCATCGCCTCCACCTTCTCCACCGTGGTCGGCCAGCGGGAGGCAGCCCATCCCAGGCCCCGATGCGCCCACAGATACTGGTGGCGCAGCACGAACAGGCCGAGCGCGAAGAACACCGCCCCTGGCAGCACCGGCAGCAGGCCGCCGACCGGCGCCAGCGCGATGAGCGACCAGCCCGCGCATTTCCGGCGGAGCGAGGGGCGATATTCCATCATGATCCGGCAGATGGCCTTCCCCGGGGGCGGCTGCAACGGCCGGAAAGCGGCCATTTCCGGGCAGCGCGCCGGGCTTCAGGGCACCCGGCACCAGGGCTGGTCCGCCGGCAGGTCCAGCAGCCGGTCGCTGGCGACATAGAGCCGCTCCACCGTCGCCGCGGGGCCGGGCCGCCCCACCTTTTCGCCCCGGCCATTGTGGATGCCCAGCCGTGTGCCGGCATAGCGGCGATGCGGCACCTCCAGCACATGCAGGTAGCCGCGGCCGGCCAGCATCCGCTCCAGCTCCGCCCGCCCGAGAAAACCCTCCGCGCCGAAGGACACCACCAGCGTCGGGGCCCGCAGCGCGGCGACCAGCGTGGCGAAGGCGGGGCCGATGGCGGCGCGGCGGTTGAAGGGGCTGCGCCGGGTGCGGCAATCGGTGCGCTTGCAGGCCCGGCCATAGACCTCCGGCCGATCCCAGCGCACCAGCGTCTCCCACAGATGGTAGTTCGCCAGGTAGGCGTGCTGGTCGTAGGGCGGGTCGAGATAGGCCACGTCGCACTCGATGGCCGCGGCCAGCGCCACCGCATCCTCCCCCAGCGCCAGGCAGGGGCCGGAAGCCGGGCGAGGCAGCAGGTCGGGCAGCCGCAGGGCCAGCGGCTTCAGCGCACGCGGCGCCAGCGCGCGGAGGAAGGCCATCTGGTGGCCGGGGCTGCTGTCCACCCGGTCCGCCGCCTGCAGCAGGGCGGCGAGCAGCACCGCCTCCAGCTCCGGCTCCGCCTCCAGCCGCCGGATCGCTTCCCGCACCGCCTCGATGCGTGCCGCATTGGCCGGGTGCAGGTAGCGGGCCTGGCCGGCATAGGTCTCGGTGAACCAGCCGGGCGCCGGCGGCAGGTCGGCGAAATCGGCCAGCAGCCGGCGCGCCCGCGCACCCCAGGCTTCCGCATCCGCCTGCACCACGCCGCGCGCCAGCACCTGGGCGAAGCGCAGCTCGTCATTCGCCAGCACCTGCCATCCGGCCGCCTTCACGGCATGGGCAACGCGGGCGGAGCCGGAGAACAGGTCGGCCACCACCGCCCCCTCCCCCGCCGCCGCCCCGATCGCCCGCAGGATCGGCCCCAGCAGCGCCTTCTTCGATCCCAGGTATTTTATCAGGCTGCCGCTGCCTGGCGGCCAAGGCGGCCGGCCATCCGGGGCAGGAGGCGCGGGCCCGGCGCCAACGCGCGGGCGGCGGCGCGCGGCGGCCGTATCGGCACGGGCGGCGCAAGCGGCCGGAGGGCGCGCCCGCCGCCTGGGGGCACTAGATGTGCAGGGCGCGGCCACCCACGGCCAGCGCGGCTTCCTTCACCGCCTCGTTCAGCGAGGGATGCGCATGGCTGGTGCGGGCCACATCCTCGGCGCTCGCGCCGAATTCCATGGCGACGGCAATCTCGGCGATCAGGGTGCCGGCATCGGCCCCGAGGATATGCGCGCCGAGGATGCGGTCCGTGGTCTTGTCGGCCAGGATCTTCACGAAGCCATCGACATCGCCCATGGCCCGGGCGCGGCCATTCGCCGTGAAGGGGAACTTGCCCACATTGTAGGCTACGCCGCGCGCCTTCAGCTGTTCCTCGGTCTCGCCGATGCTGGCCACTTCCGGCCAAGTGTAGACCACCCCCGGAATCGCGTTGTAGTTCACATGGCCATGCTGGCCGGCCAGGATCTCGGCCGCCGCGACGCCCTCCTCCTCCGCCTTGTGCGCCAGCATGGCGCCGGCGATGGCATCGCCGATGGCGTAGATGCCCGGGATATTGGTGGCGAAATGCGCATCGGTGATGACGCGGCCACGCTCATCCTGCGCCACGCCGATCTCCTTCAGGCCAAGGCCTTCGGTGAAGGCGCGGCGGCCGATGGCCAGCAGCACCACATCGGCCTTCAGCGTCTCCGCCGCCCCGCCGGCGGCGGGCTCGATGGTCAGCGTCACGCCGTCATCGGCCTTCTGCGCGCTGGTCACCTTCGACTTCAGCTTGAACTTGATGCCCTGCTTGGCCAGCACGCGCTCGAACTGCTTGCCCAGCTCCGTATCCATGCTCGGCACCAAGCGGTCGAGGAATTCCACCACCGTCACCTCGGCGCCCAGCCGGCGCCAGACGCTGCCGAGTTCCAGCCCGATGACGCCGCCGCCGATCACCACCAGGTGGCCCGGCACCTTCTCCAGCTCCAGCGCGCCGGTGGAGGTGACGATCTGCTTCTCGTCCACCTCCACCCCGGCCAGCGGCATGCTCTCGCTGCCGGTGGCGATGACGATGTTCTTCGCCGCATAGGTGGTCTCGCCCACCTTCACCTGGCCGGGGGCGGGGATGCTGGCCGCGCCCTTCAGCCAGGTGACCTTGTTCTTCTTGAACAGGAACTCCACGCCCTTGACGTTGGCCGAGACCACCTCCCCCTTGCGGGCCTGCATGCGCGCAAGGTCGTAGGTCACGCCTTCGACCATCACGCCATGGTCGGCCAGCTTGTGCTTGGTCTCCTCGAAATGCTCCGAGGAATGCAGCAGCGCCTTGGACGGGATGCAGCCGACATTCAGGCAGGTGCCGCCCAGCGTCGCGCGCTTCTCCACGCAGGCCACCTTCATGCCGAGCTGCGCCGCGCGGATCGCGCAGACATAGCCGCCGGGGCCGGCGCCGATGACGATGAGGTCGAAGCTCTCGGACATGAAGAGGATCCTGCGAATGCTGGCCGGACCATAGCCCGCGCCCGGCCCGGTGCAAGCCGCGGCAGGATCGCAAGGCGGATCAACTGCGTCCGGTGCATGATGCCGCCGGCAGAGGGGCCGCCATGGCATTGAAGCTTCCCACCCGGCAGGATTACGCAAGGCGCATCGCCCGGGCCATCGCGCTGATCGCCGCCGACCCGGCGCGCAATCCCGGGCTGGAGGATCTGGCCGCGGCCGCCGCCTTCAGCCCCTTCCACTTCCACCGCATCTACCGCGAGATCACCGGCGAGACGCCCGCCGAGACCCTGGCGCGGGAGCGCCTGTCGCGCGCCGCCGGGCTGCTGGCGCGGGAGAGGCTGCCGATCGCCGCCGTGGCGCGGCGCTGCGGCTATGGCTCCGCCGCCGCCTTCACCCGGGCGTTTCGCGCCGCCTACGGGGTGCCGCCCGCCGCCTATCGCGATGCCGGCGGCATCGGCCGGCCGCGGCCCGAACCTGGCGACGAGGAGGATTGGATGAACGAGGTCACGATACGGGATGAGCCGGCGCTGCGCCTGGCCACCCTCGCCCATCGCGGCCCCTATATGGGCATCGGCACGCGCTTCGACCTTCTGGCCGCCTGGGCGCGGGCGCGCGGTCTGGAGGGGCCGGCGACGCGCTGGATCGGCCTGTTCCACGACGACCCCGGCAGCGTCCCGGCCGATGCCCTGCGGGCCGAGGCGGCGATGACGGTGCCGGAGGGGGTCGAGGCGTCGGATGGCGTCATCCTGCGCACCCTGCCGCCCACGCGCCTGGCCGTGCTGGTCTTCCGCGGCCCCTATGCGGAGCTGGAGCGGGCCTATCGCCGGCTGTACCGGGACTGGCTGCCCGGCAGCGGCGAGGAACCGGCGGACCAGCCGGCGCGCGAGGAATACCTGAACGACTGCCGCAGCCTGCCGCCGGCCGAATGGCTGACCGCGGTGATGCTGCCGCTGCGGCCGGCGGCATGAGTCCGGCGACGGCCCGCCCTGCCCGGCTCGCCGGCCGCCCGGCACGCGCTGGACCCATGGCGGCTCCACGCTGCTCGGCGCGCTGATCGCCCGCGGCGGCGGCCAGTCCCTGCCGGATTTGCCGGGCAGGCGCTGTTCGTGCCGCTCGGCATCGACCGGCTCGCATGGAAGGGCCTGCGGCCGGGCGCGAAATCGGCTGCCTCCGGCCTGCGGCCGACGCTGCGCGACCTGGCGCGGCGGGGCGGTCGCATCGGCAAGCCGCAGCTGCTGCCGCGGGACCGGATCGCCGCGGCGACGCAGCCCGTCATCCCGGCCGGCGACGGGCTGCCTGGCTGGCCGGCTTCGGCAAGGGCGGGCGCCGGCTCTGGGCGACGCCGGCGGCGGGGCTGACCCTCGCCATCTTCGCCGCGGCCGCGCGCGGTGGACAGCGGCGGCGGAAGGGCCCATCTGGTGTTGATGGACTGGACCCTGATCCTCGGTGCCCTCGCCTGCCTCGCCGCCTGCTTTGTCGCTGCCTCCACCGGGGCGGTGTTCAGGCCGGGGCCGTGGTATGAGGCGCTGCGCAAACCCACCTGGAACCCGCCTAACTGGCTGTTCCCGATCGCCTGGTCGCTGCTGTACCTGATGATCGCGGCCGCCGGGTTCCTGGTGTGGCGGCAGGACGGCTTCGGCCTGCCCATGCTGGCCTGGCTGGTGCAGCTGGTGCTGAATGCCGGCTGGTCCTGGGTGTTCTTCGGCCTGCGCAAGCTGGGCTGGGCCACGGCGGAGGCGCTGGCGATGTTTGCCGCCATCCTCGCCTGCGTGTTGCTGTTCGCGCCGATCTCCCCGCTCGCCGCGTGGCTGATGGCGCCCTACCTGGTGTGGGTGGGCTTCGCCACCTTCCTCAGCTTCACCATCTGGCGCCTGAACCCCGGGCCGCAGCCGGCGATGGGGCAGGAAGCCGCCCGAGGGTGACCTGTCGGCGGGTCTGACGGCGGCCGCTGCCGGCGTCGCGCCATCTCCTTCAAGCTGCTGATTCCGCCGGACATGCCGGCGCGGCACCAATGTTGCAAAAGCCTGTCCAGGATCCATTCCGTGAGACAGGACGCCCAATCATGCCGCTGCGCCGATCCCTCCTTGCCGTCGCCGCCCTGGTCGGCTTGGCGGCGCCCGCCAATGCCGGGCCGCTTTCCGCCTTCGACATCCTGCGGCAGTTCAACGTGGTCACCACCGGGGACCTCACCACCAATTCGGACATCGAGGGCCGCAGCGTGGTCGGCGGCGACCTGACCGGCGGCGCCACCTTCTTCAACAATCCCGGCGCGGCCGCGGCCTCCGGCTTCCGGGCGCTGACGGTCTATGGCAGCGCCACGGCCGGCAATCCGCTGAACGTCAACAGTGGCGGCGGCGTCACCATCGGCGGGTCGGCGGCCGGCCTGGTCAACACCAATGGCGGCGGCGGGCGGTCCATCGGCGGCGGGCCGGACGCGCCGGCGCCGAACCCGCTGCCGGACTTCACCACCAGCTTCGTCGAACCGCTGACCGGCCTTTCCGCGCAACTGGCGGCGCTGGAGGCCAACAGCCTGCTGCCGGGCGCGGCGACGCCCGGCTTCCCGAACAACGTGCCGGTCACCGCCAGCGCCGGCGAGGGGCTGGCGGTGTTCGCCCTCACCACGGCGCAGCTTGCCTCCTTCGCCTCCTTCAGCGTGAACCTGAACGGGCGCGACGGCGCCATCTTCAACGTCACCGGCGCCAGCTACACCGGCCAGGCGAATTTCCTGAACGCCACCAGCCTGGCGCGCGACATCATCTGGAACTTCACCGAGGCCACCAGCCTGGACTTCCAGCGCCAATGGGGCGGCACGGTGCTGGCGCCGCTGGCCGTGGTGGGCAACGCCACGCCGATCGAGGGCAGCCTGTTCGCCGCCCGCTATGCCGGGCGCGGCGAGATGCACAGCCAGCCGATCCGCTTCGACCTGCCCCAGGACCCGGGCGGCGATCCGGGCACCCCGGTGCCGGAACCCGCCGGCCTGGCGCTGTTCGGCCTGGGCCTGGCCAGCCTGCGGCTGCTGCGCCGGCGCGGCTGAAGCCGAGGCCCGGCGCCGGCGTCGCCCCTGGCCCTCCACCCCGCCGCCCGCCATGCTGGAGGCCGCTTTCGCGGGGGCCGGCATGGAGACGACGGAGGATGGGCCACCGGCCCGGCTGTGGACGCCGGGCTTTGCCGGGATGCTGGTGCTGACGCTGCTCGGCTTCGCCAACCTGGCCGCCTTCTACGGGCTGGAGCCCTGGCTGCGCGGCCGCGGCCTTTCGGCCGCCGAGGCCGGCCTGGGCATCGCCGTCTTCACCCTGGTGGCGCTGCTGCTGATCCCGCCGCTCTCGGCCCGCATCACCCCGGCGACCGCCGGGCGCTGCATCGTCGCCGGCTTCGCCGTGACGCTGGTGGCCTTGCCGCTCTATGCCCTGGCCGATGGCTTCGCCGCGATCCTGGCGCTGCGGCTGTGGCATGGGCTCGGCTTCGTGCTGACGCTGGTCGGCATCATCACCGCCTTCGTCGCCCTGGTGCCGCCGAGCCGGGCGGGCGAGGCCTTCTCGCTGTTCGGGGTGGCGGACCTGCTGCCCTTCGCGCTGCTGCCGCCGATCATGGAGGCGACGCTGCCGGCCTTCGGCGGCGAGGCCAGCGGACAATACGCCGCCATGGCCGCGCTGCAGGCGCCCGCCCTGCTGCTGGCCGTGCTGATCGCCCGCCACGCGCCCGCCGCACCGGCCACCCCGGCCGAGCCCGCGATCATGCCGCAGGGGCAGCCGGTATGGCTGCTGCTGGCGGTGAACAGCGCCGCCTTCCTGGCGCATGCGCTGCTGTTCAGCCTGCTGAAGCCGCGCGCCCTGGAGCTTGGCGCGGCGCCGCTCATCGGCCTGTTCTTCGGCCTGCAGACCTTCACCATCATGGGCCTGCGGCTGCTGGCCGGCGGGTTCTTCGACCGGGTGGACCAGCGCCGGCTGGCGGCGCTGGGCACGCTGCTGGTGGTGGTGGCGCTGGCGCTGCTGGCGCTGCCGCTGCCGGGCTGGATGCTGCTGCCGGCGTCGCTGCTGTTCGGCCTCGGCTTCGGCGCCGCGCTGCCGCTGCTGAACGCGCTGATGCACCGGCATTCGCCGCCCGAGCGCCGTGGCGCCAACCTGAACCTGATGATGCTGACGCTGCAGCTGGGCTACCTGGCCGGGCCGCTGCTGGGCGGGCTGGCGGTGGGCGTGGCGGGCTATGCCGGCGCCTTCGCCCTCGCCGCGCTGTGCCTGGCGCCGGCCATCCCGGCGCTGCTGCGTCTGCCGCGATGATGCCGGGCCGGGTCAGGCGCCATCCGGGCCGGGCAGGGCCGCCGGATGGCAGGCCGCCGATGGCGCGGCGCCGCCAGGCAGGCTGCGTTCAGATGTTTCCATCTGAACGCATATCGCTCTGGGCCCGGCTCAGCCTTCGGCCAGCACCGCCTCCAGCGCCGCGGCGAAGGCCGCCATGGCTTCGGCGTCGCCGAAGGACACGCGCAGCCAGCCGGCGTAGCGGAAGCTGGTCATGGCGCGGGCCATGACGCCGCGCGCCATCAGCCGCCGATGCACCACCGTGTCCGGGATGGGCATGCGCAGCATGGCGAAATTGCCGATGCCGCCCAGCATCTCCAGCCCCAGCCGCCCGGCCAGCGCCGCCAGCCCGGCCCGCATGGCGCGGCAATGGGCCTGCGTCGCCGCGATATGCGCCAGGTCCCACACCGTCGCCCGCGCCGCTTCCAGGGCCAGCAGGTTCACGCTGTAGCTGATGCTGGTCTTGCGGACCATGGCCGCCACCGGCGGGCTGGCCGCCATCCAGCCGATGCGCAGCCCCGCCAGCCCCCACATCTTCGAGAAGCTGCGGAACACCACCAGGTTGGGGTGCTGCCGCATCAGCGCGAAGCTGTCCGGGAAGCCGGGCGCCTCGGCGAATTCGGCATAGGCCTCGTCCACCACCACGATGGCGCGGCCGTCCACCGCGGCCAGGAAGCGGGCCAGACGCGCGTGGTCCCACCAGCTGCCGGTCGGGTTGTTCGGGTTGCACAGGAACACCACGCGGGTCCGGCCTTCGATCGCGCGCAGCATCCCCACATCGTCGAAGCCATGGTCCAGCAGCGGCACCAGGCGCGGCTCGATGCCGGAGAAGCTGGCCATCCATTCATAGACGGCGAAGGTGCGGTCGGCGGTCAGGATGTTGTCGCCCGGCTCGCAGAAGGTCTTGATGACGAAGGCGATGACCTCGCTGGCGCCATTGCCGAGGATCACCTGCTCCGGCTCCAGGTCGAAATGCCGGGCCAGGGTGCGGCGCAGGTGCCAGCCATCGCCCTGCGGGTACAGCGCCGCCTCCCCCGCATCCCGGCGCGCCAGCACCGCGCGCGCCGCCGGCGGCGGGCCCAGCGGATTCTCGTTGTTGTTCAGCCGGTGCAGATGCGTCACGCCGAAGCGGCGCAGCAGCACGTCGTCCGGCGGCGCCGGCACATAGGCCTCGAAGGCCCGCACATGCGCCGGAACCAGTCGCTCCAGCGCGAAGGCCTTCATGCCCCGTCGGCCAGCAGCAGCAGGTCGCCCGCCGCGTCCGGGATCAGCGCCGCCGGCGCCAGCCCGGCCCGCATCAGCCCCTCGGCAAAGGCGGCGTGGCCCGGCTGGCCGAGGTCGAGCAGGGCGCGGATCTGCGCGAAGCCCTGGCCGCGGAACAGCGCGACATTGCGCTCCGCCACCGCGGCGGCATCGCCGGCGGCCAGCAGGGGCCGCAGCGTGACGCGCGCTGCGGCGCGGTCGGTCTCCGCCGCCATCGCGGCCCCCAGGGCCCGGGCCGGCGGCGGCGGCGCCTCGATATCCCGGCCGAGGCCGAGCCGCCGGACCATGGCGGTGACCCAGGCGGACAGCCCCGGCGAAACCCAGGCGATGCCGCCGGGGTCTTCCTCCATGGCGCGGAACAGCACCGGATGCTGGCCGCCAGCGGCGCCCGGCAGGTGGCCCACCACCTCGAAGGCCCCCGGCAGGACCTGCGCCGGCTCCAGCACCACCAGGCCCTGGGTGGCGCCGCGCGCCAGGGCGGCCAGCGCCGCCTCCAGCAGCGCCGCCGCCAGGGCCTGCCGGGCATCGCCTTCGGGCAGCAGCAGGGCCGGGCCGGACAAGGCCATCAGCCGCCGGCCGAAGGGCTGCCAGAAGATGCCGCCCACCGGCCGCCGCCGCGCATCCAGTGCCACGCGGGCGAACAAATCGCCCACCCGGCGCTGGTCCAGCACCCGCGGCGCGGTGCGGAAGGCGGGGCCGCCTTCGCCCACCGCCTCGGCCCAATCCACCAGCAGCGCCAGGGTCGCGTCATCCGGGTCCACCGGCAGACCGGCCAGCGGGCCCAGCGCCTCCGGCACGCTGGCCGACGGGGCGGGCGGGTAGCTGCGCGCCAACTCGAAGCCGAGCACCAGGCCGCCGCGCCGGGCGGGCTCGGTGGTCAGGCGGTCCGCCAGCCGCGCCGCCAAGTAGAGCCCGACATCCTCGCCATCCTCCAGGTCGCGCACGCGGCTCTGATCCAGACCGGCGAGGTCGAGTTCGGTCGAGGTGAATTCCACGTCCAGCCGCACCGCGTGGCGGCGGTCGCGCAGCGCCAGCCCGACCAGGCCGGCCTGCGGCGGCGCGGCGGCCAGCACCTCCTCCGCGATCAGCGCCAAGCGTTCGGCCAGCCGCGGCTCGATGCCGGAGGCGAGGCCGGCGCCGCGGACGAATTCGGCGCCGACGGCGGCAAAGCGCGGCCCGGGCGGCAGGCGCAGCGCCGGCTCCTCCGTGACGGGCTCCGCCGGGGCGGCGGCTCGCTGCATCATGACCACAGGCCTTCCCGTCTTCGCGCCTGGCGCGAGACTAGGCCATCCGCGGGCGCGACGGAATCACCCATGCTGCCCGGATGGCGCGAGAAAACACCGATTTGGGTTGCAGAACCGGGGTGGGGGGCGCATATGAGGCCGGTCAGCCTTGTTTGGTTCGGCCTGCTCTCCCTGCTCCGATCGAGCGCCGAGCCTGGTGTCCGTTTCCCCTCAAAGCCTGATCCGCTTGGCAATGTCGCGGAGCGGTCTTTAGTTACGAAGCGGATTCCAACATGCCGATCGGCACCGTCAAGTGGTTCAACGCGACCAAGGGCTACGGCTTCATCCAGCCGGAAGATGGCTCCAAGGACGTGTTCCTGCACATCTCCGACGTCCAGCGCTCGGGCCTGCAGGAGCCGCGCGAAGGCGACAAGCTGGAGTATGAGCTGCAGCACGGCCAGCAGGGCAAGACCTCTGCCGGCAACCTGAAGCGCGCCTGAACCGAGCGGGACGGCCTCGGCCGTCCCCATCGCCTGACCGGCGCGGGCATCCGCCCCGCCGGCCGAGCGCCCCCGGATAGGCCGGGTGCGCAACCGGCACGGCCCGCCCGCGGCGCCGCGCCTTCCAACCAGACTCCGCAGCACGGCAGCGCCGCGACTGCGCAAAGGACACAGTGCATATTTCGAACGACCGAGCCCCGACCCAGCTCAACACCAACGGGTCCATGCTGCCGGAGCAGACTTCCGGCCCCACCGCGACGCGGGAGCCCCTGGTTTCCGGCCTGACGCGGGACGAGATCCGACGGATCGTCCTCGATCTGATCGGCTGACGGGCGCGCAGCCCCCGCCCCAGCGCGAGGAGAGACGCCATGCCGCCGAAGCATCGCTACACCGTGGGCCAGCACATCGAATTCGTGCCCGGCCGCTACGATGGTTCCGCGCCCCCCGGCGCCTATACCGTCGTGCGGCAATTGCCGAATGATGCGGCCGACCGCGAATACCGCGTGAAGAACAGCCGCGACGGGCATGAGCGCATCATCCGCGAAAGCCAGATGCGCCAGTCCGCCGCCGTCTTCGGCTGATCCGCGGCCCGCCACGCCCGGCTCCCTGTGGGGAAGGACGAGGCGGGCGCGATCCTCCCGACCGACAGGATGGCCGCCGCGAGGCGATGGCCGCCTGAACCCCAGCCCCCTTCCCCCCTTCACGGCCGGGGAAGGGGGTTTCTGGCGTTGCCGCCCGACCGGCCCTGCCTCAGCCGCGCCGCAGCGTCGACAGGTCCCGCACCGCGCCCCGCGCGGCGCTGGTCGCCATCGCCGCATAGGCGCGCAACGCCGTGGAGACCTGGCGCTTGCGCGGGCTGGCGGGCTGCCAGGCGGCCTCCCCCTTCGCTTCCATCGCGGCGCGACGGCGGGCCATCTCGGCCGCCTCCACCTTCAGCTCGATCCGGCGGCCGGGGATGTCGATCTCGATGATGTCGCCATCCTCCACCAGCCCGATCGGCCCGCCTTCCGCCGCTTCCGGCGAGAGATGGCCGATCGACAGGCCGGAGGAACCGCCGGAGAAGCGGCCATCGGTGACCAGGGCGCAGACCTTTCCCAGCCCCTTCGACTTCAGGTAGCTGGTCGGGTACAGCATCTCCTGCATGCCGGGCCCGCCGCGGGGCCCTTCGTAGCGCACCACCACCACGTCGCCGGCCACCACCTTGCCGCCGAGGATGCCGTCCACCGCCGCGTCCTGGCTCTCGAACACGCGGGCCGGGCCGGTGAAGGTGAGGATGGAGGCATCGACGCCGGCGGTCTTCACGATGCAGCCCTCGGCGGCGATGTTGCCGGCCAGCACCGCCAACCCGCCATCGGCCGAGAAGGCATGGTCGGGCGACCGGATCACGCCCTTCTCACGGTCCGTGTCCAGGCTCTCCCAGCGCTCGGCCTGGCTGAAGGCCACCTGCGTCGGCACGCCGCCCGGCGCGGCCTTGAAGAATTCCAGCACGCCGTCATCGGCGGTGCGCGTCACATCCCATTGCGCCAGGGCTTCCGCCAGCGTCGGCGCGTCGACGCGGCTGACCGAGGTGTCGATCAGCCCGGCCCGATCCAGCTCGCCCAGGATGCCCATGATGCCGCCGGCGCGGTGCACGTCCTCGACATGCACATTGGCGACGGAGGGGGCGACCTTGCACAGCACCGGCACGCGGCGCGACAGGCGGTCGATGTCCGTCATGGTGAAATCGACGCCGCCCTCATGCGCCGCGGCCAGCAGGTGCAGCACCGTGTTGGTGGACCCGCCCATGGCGATGTCCAGCGTCATCGCATTCTCGAAGGCCGTGCGCGTCGCGATGTTGCGCGGCAGGACGGCGAAATCCTCCGTCTCGTAGTGCCGGCGCGTGATCTCGACGATCCGCCGCCCGGCCTCCAGGAAAAGCCGCTTGCGGTCGGCATGGGTGGCCACCACCGTGCCGTTGCCGGGCAGCGCCAGGCCCAGCGCCTCGGTCAGGCAGTTCATCGAATTGGCGGTGAACATGCCGGAGCAGGACCCGCAGGTCGGGCAGGCGGAGCGTTCGATCACCTCGACCTCGGCATCCGTCACCGTGGGGTCGGCGGCGGCGATCATGGCGTCGATCAGGTCCACGCTGCGCTTCTGGCCGCGATGCACCACCTTGCCGGCTTCCATCGGCCCGCCGGAGACGAAGATGGTCGGCACGTTCAGCCGCATCGCCGCCATCAGCATGCCCGGCGTGATCTTGTCGCAGTTGGAGATGCAGACCATGGCGTCCGCGCAATGCGCGTTGACCATGTACTCCACGCTGTCGGCGATCAGGTCGCGGGACGGCAGGCTGTAGAGCATGCCGTCATGCCCCATGGCGATGCCGTCATCCACCGCGATGGTGTTGAATTCCTTGGCGACGCCGCCGGCCGCCTCGATCTGGCGCGCCACCAGCTGGCCGAGGTCCTTCAGATGGACATGGCCGGGGACGAATTGCGTGAAGCTGTTGACCACGGCGATGATGGGCTTGCCGAAATCGCCATCCTTCATGCCGGTGGCGCGCCACAGCCCACGCGCGCCGGCCATGTTGCGGCCATGGGTGGTGGTGCGGCTGCGGTACTGGGGCATCGGGCGGGTCCTGCTGCGCGTTTCCTGCGCCGGCGCGGCATGTCGCCACGCGCGGCTTGCCGGGCCGGACGCCCGGACCCGCGCTTCTAGCGGCTTCGCGGCGCCGCGGCCAGAAGCGGGCGATGGATCGCGCCCGGACCCGGCGCGAAGCCATGTGATTGCGAGTCATTCGCAAATATGCCATGCATGCGCCGGACAGAAGGGATTTCCCGCATGGCTTTCGCGAAGCTGGCCGCCGCCGCGCTGGGCGCGATGGCGTCCGCATGGCTTGCCGCCCCCCCCGCCCGGGCCCAATCGGCAGCCCAGCCCGCGGCCCAGCCAAGCCTGCCGCTGGAGTTGAACCGGCTGGAGACGGTGGCCGGCGCCGCCGAGGGCTGCCGCGTGTGGATGGTGCTGGCCAATGACGCACCGGGGGCTGCCGCCATCGCGACCCTGCGCCTGGACCTGGTGGTGTTCGGCGCCGATGGCCAGATCGCCCGCCGCGCCGCGGTGGAACTCGCCCCGATCGGCGCCGGGCGCACCGCCGTCCGCCTGTTCGACCTCGCCGGCCTGCCCTGCGAGCGGATCGGCCGGCTGCTGGTGAACGACGTGCTGGCCTGCCGGATCGGCGGCGAGGAGGTGGCGCAATGCGCCGACCGCCTGGCCCCGTCCAGCCGCGCCGGCATCCGCTTCGGTCTGTAGCGCCATGGACCCCGCCGCCCTGCCGCCCGCGCACGACCTGTCCCCCATCGGCCTGTTCCTGGCGGCCGACTGGGTGGTGCGCGCGGTGATGCTGATGCTGGTCTTCGCCTCCGTCGCGGTCTGGGCCATGGCGCTGGACCGCGCGCTGCGCTTCCGCCGCCTGGCGCGGGACGCCCGCGCGCTGCGCCGCTTCGCCGAGGATGGCTCCCCCCCCGCGCGCGACAATGCCTGGGCCGAGGTGCTGGTCGCCGCCGAGCACGCGGCGCGGGAGGTGGCAGGCGAACCGCCGGCGGAGCGCCGCCACCACATCGCCAGCGCCGCCCGGCTGGCCGTGGTGGAACGCATCGCCGCCGCCCGGCGCGGCCTGCCGCTGCTGGCCAGCGTCGCCGCGACGGCCCCTTTCATCGGGCTGTTCGGCACGGTCTGGGGCATCATGAACGCCTTCACCGCCATCGCCCGCAGCGGCAACACCAGCCTGGCCGCCGTCGCCCCCGGCATCGCGGAGGCGCTGTTCGCCACGGCGCTCGGGCTGGTCGCGGCGATCCCGGCGGCGCTCGCCTTCAACCGCCTGTCCGCCATGCTGGGCGAGGCGCGGGGTGCGGCGCAGGGGGCGGCGGAACGGCTTTCGCGCCGCCTGGGCCTGGCCGGCGCCAGCCGCGCCCGCATGGCGGCGGAATAGCGCATGGCCTTCGGCAATCTGGAGGAAGGCGACGGCGAGGAGGACGGCGTGATGTCCGAGATCAACGTCACCCCCTTCGTCGACGTCATGCTGGTGCTGCTGATCGTCTTCATGGTGGCGGCGCCGATGATGATGGTGGGCGTGCCGGTGGACCTGCCGCGGGCGCCGCAGGCCCCGGTGGCGCAGGTGACGGAGCCGCTGGTGCTGACGCTGGACCGCCAGGGCCGCCTGTACATCGAGGAGGCGGAGGCCGATCCGGCGACGCTGGCCGCGACGCTCGCCCCCCTGGCCGCCGCCGCGCCGGACCGCCCGGTATTCGTCCGCGCCGACCGGGGCCAGGAATACGGCACGGTGATGCGCGTGCTGGCGGCCGTCGCCGCCGCTGGCTTCGGGCGGGCGTCCCTGATCGGCGAAGCGGCGCCCTGACCATGGTGAGGGAGCCTCGGGCCGTCCACCCCGCCGCCTGGGGCGTGGCGCTGGCGCTGCATGCGGGCCTCGCCCTGCTGATGCTGCGCCCGGCGCCGCTGAGCATGCCGGCCGGCAGCGGCGGGCTGGTGGTGGGGCTGTCCGGCGGCATGGCCGGCGGGGGCGGTGGCAGCCTGGACGCGGTGGCGCCCGACCCCCTGGCGCCGGCCGGCGCGCCGGATGCCGCCGCCGCCGATGCGGCGCCCGATCCATTGGCCGAGGCCCCGGCCGCCGGCACGCCGCCGCCCCCGGACCTGCCGAGCCCGCCGCCGCCCCAGGCGCTGACGCCTGCTCCACCGCCAGCGATGACGCCTCCCCCGGCCCAGGCTGTCGCCGC
>NZ_JAAVNE010000037.1 GCF_012103215.1 Falsiroseomonas selenitidurans | reverse complement strand
GGCGAGCGTCGCGGCCAGGGCCTGCGGCGCCGGCGCCTCGTCCCGGCGCACCGTCTCGGCCGGGGCGGCGCGGGCGGGGGCGCGGGCCGGCTGGGGCATCTGGACGGCGGCCAGCAGCATGGGCGGCGCGGCAGGGGGTGGCGGCGGCAGCTCGCCCACCCCGACCATCGGGTCAGGGGCGGCCGGGCTCTCAGCCACCGGGTTGTCGGCCGGGACGGGGGCCGTCACCTGGGCGGCGGCCAGCATCACCTGGGCGGTGCCGGCACGGCCCTGGTCGGGCACGAACAGGTTGGGCGGGCCGGCGAAGGCGATGGCCTGCGGCAGGCGGCGCTCCATCTCCGGCAGGCGGGTGAATTGCTGCGGCTGCATCGGCGTCAGTGCCAGATGCCGCTGCGCCGCCTGGCGCAGCCGCTCCGGCTCGTTCAGCAGGGCCCATTCGGCGCGCAGGATGGCGGTGCGGTCGCGCGCCTGTTCGGTCTGCCGCCACAGGCTGCGCAGTTCGCGGTCCTGCGTCGCGACCTGGTGCTTCACCTGGTAGAGCCAGGCACCGGCGCCGGCGAAGGCGCAGAAGCAGAGGATCGTGAAGGGGCGGATCATGTCGGCAATCCCTGGCTCTGCGTCGTCGGGGTCTGCGTCGTCGGGGTCGCTTGCAACGTGCCGGGCCGGCGTTCCAGGGCGCGCAGCCGCGCCGAGCGCGCCCGCGGGTTGGCCGTCGTCTCGGCCGGCCCGGGGCGCTGGGCGCGCTGGGTCAGCAGGTCGAAATCCGGCGCCGCGGCCGGGCGGAGCGCCGCCGGATCGTGGCGGGAGGCCGTGCCGGCGCGGCCGGCGGCGGCCACCATGGCGCGCTTCACCAGCCGGTCCTCCAGCGAGTGGAAGGACACCACCACCAGCCGCCCGCCCGGCGCCAGCAGCGCCTGCGCCGCTTCCAGCCCGCGGCTGATCTCGCCGAGTTCGTCGTTGACCGCGATGCGCAGCGCCTGGAAGGAGCGCGTGGCGCCGTCGATGCCGGAGGGATCGCGCGGCACCGCGCCGCGGACGATCTCGGCCAGGCGCGCCGTGGTGGCGATCGGTGCCACCGCCCTTTCGCGCAGGATGGCGCGGGCGACGCGGCGGGCGTGCCGCTCCTCGCCGAATTCGGCGATGATGTCGGCCAGTTCGCGTTCCGGCAGCGTGTTGACGAGGTCTGCCGCCGTCGGCCCGTCGCGGTCCATGCGCATGTCGAGCGGCCCGTCGGCGCGGAAGGAGAAGCCGCGCTCCGCCTGGTCCAGCTGGAAGGAGGAGACGCCGAGGTCCATCACCACGCCATCCAGCCGTGCGATGCCCTGGGCGGCCAGGCTGTCAAGCATGTCGCCGAAGCGGGTCTGCAGCAGATGCAACCGCCCCGGATACCGCGCCGCCAGCGCGGCGCCGCGCGCGATCGCATCCGGGTCGCGGTCCAGCGCCCAGAGGGTGCAATCGGCCGCTGCCAGGATCGCGGCGGCATAGCCGCCACCGCCGAAGGTGGCGTCGAGATAGATGGCGCCGTCGCGCGGCCGCATAACCGCCAGGACTTCCTCCAGCATCACGGGGACATGGCCGCTCATGGCACGCTCCGCGGAGTCGTGTTGAGGGGCGATGCGCCGGCGCCTGATGCCGACACGGTCAGACGCAATTCGCGCACGCGCTTCTTGCTGTCCGCGATATGCGCGCGGGCGGCGGCTTCGTTCCAGATCTCGAACCTGTCGCCCTTGCCGAGGAAGGCGACCTGGTCGCCCAGCTCGCATTCGGCGATCATCTCCTCGGGCAACACCAGCCGACCTTCGCTGTCGAGCTTCAGCATCTCGCTGCCGGAGATCAGGGTCGCCTCCAGCAATTCGCGCTCCTCGGAAAAATGCGGCAGGTCCTGGATGCCATCGACGATCTTCTGGAAAACCGGGCGCGAACGTGCCTCGATGCAGGGATGCGTGTGGGAGGTACGGAAGACGAGCTGGTTCGTGGCGGCAGCCTCCAGCTCTGCGCGGAAGGGCGCGGGCACGGAAATGCGGCCCTTGCGGTCCAGCTTTCCAGTATGCGTGCCCACGAATTGGGTCATCGCGCGATGCTGCTGCCCCCCAAAGGGCGGCCGGGTGGCCGCCATCCCCTGATGCCACCCCGGTCAGCGGCCGGCGGGGGCCCCCCGACCCCCACCGGCTCGCCCGACCATCCTGTTCGAAGCCCTCAAATGCCCCCCCGAGCCGGGCCCCGATCGGGATAACCAGGGAATACCCGGGATTATCCGGGCCAGCAAGCGAAAAACAGGGTGCGGAGCTGGGATGCGAAAGCCAAAAACGCGCCTTAACAGTCTATTAGCGGCCGCTTCTGCTTGCGATCCACAGAAAACAGCGCGTGAGCGCGTGCCTTTCACTGTATTCGCTTTTTGTTCCTTGAGTGGGGCGGGATGAGGCCCGCAGACCCCCGGAAAGCTGGCGCCGGGTGGCCTGTAAGCCGGGTTCTGTCCCCATCCGAAGATGGTGGGCGACCATTCCTCTGGAGCCTGCGTCGCCGCAGGCTTCTCGCGGCCAACCCGGGCGATGGGGCGGGAATGCCCCTGCATCCGCCTGGCTTGCGCCAGGTTCTGCCGATCGCCCCTATTCGGCCTTGCTCCCGGTGGGGTTTGCCCTGCCGCCGCCGTTGCCGGAAGCGCGGTGCGCTCTTACCGCACCCTTTCACCCTTACCGCGAGGCCGGCCCTTGCGGGTCGGCGTCGTGGCGGTTTGCTCTCTGTGGCACTTTCCCTGGGGTTTGACCCCCGCCGGCCGTTGGCCGGCACCGTATCCCCGTGGAGCCCGGACTTTCCTCCAGCAGCGTGTCGCCACGCCGCCAGCGGTCGCCCAGCCACCCGGCGCCGTGCCTGACATCGCCCCTGGCGTCGCCGCGGTCAATCCGCGGCGCCGGGAATTGCCGCGGTCAATCCGCGGCGCCGGGAATTGCCGCGGTCAATCCGCGGCGCCGGGAATTGCCGCGGTCAATCCGCGGTGCCAGGATTTGCCGCGGTCAATCCGGGATGACGCGGATCCCGGGCCAGCGCCGCAGCCAGCCTTTTGTCGCGGCGCGCGCCCGCAGCGCCGCCGGGTCGCCGCCCGGCGGGCAGCGCAGCACGAAGCCCAGCAGATCCGCCACGCCGAAGGGGGCCAGGATCGCGACGCGCCCCGCGGCCAGCCGCGCGCCGATGGCGGTCGCGGTTTCCGGCCAGCGGCGCAGGGCGGATGCCAGATCGGGGTAGGGTGCGTGGCCATGCCGGGCCGCCATCCGGCCCTGATGCGACACCTGCCAGGGCAGCCCCCGCGCCGCGCGCAGCGCCGCCTGCCAAGCCGCATCCGGCGCGGCCCCGTCCAGGTGCACCACGTCCAGATCCGCCAGCCCCGCCACATCCGGCACGCGGCCGGCCAGTGCGTCCCACACCGCGTTGCGCACGAAGCCCGCCGCCAGCAGGCCGCCGCGCGGGCCGGCCAGGGCCAGGGCCTGCAGAGCGTCCCGGTGGCCGGGGCTGGCCGCCAGGATGGCGGCAACGCGCTCAGCCACAGGCGGCCGCCACCTCCGCCAGCCGCGCCAGCGTGGCGGCATCCGCCACGCCATCGATGCGCCGCGGCCACCAATGAAGCTGGAAGGCGCGCAGCAGCACCGGCAGGGGCAGGTCGGTGCGGTAGCCGATGCGGGCCAGCAGCGCCGGCGCCCCCGCCTGATCCGGCGCCGGCACTGGCGTCCCGGCGGGCCACAGGCCGACGCCGTTCGCCGCCAGCCCTTCCCAGTCGAACAACTCCCCAGGATCCTGCTTGCGGTCCGGCGCCACGTCCGAATGCGCCACCACATCCCGCGGCGCGATCCCGTGCCGGGCGATGATGCCCAGGCACAGCTCGCAGACGGCGGCCATCTGCAGCGCCGGGAAGGGGCGGTAGCCGAATTCATGCCCCGGATTGACGATCTCGATGCCCACCGACCGCCCGTTCAGCAACTCATGCCCCCGCCAGTGGGAAAGGCCGGCATGCCAGGCGCGGCGGTCCTCCGGCACCAGCCGGAACACCGCGCCATCCTCCTCCACGACATAATGGCTGGAGACGCGGGCGGCGGGGTCGCGCAGCCGGGCGATCGCTTCCGCCCCGCTGCGCATGCCGGTGTAGTGCAGCACCAGCATGTCCACCGGCAGCGGCCGGTCGTCCTGGTTCGGGCTGGGCAGGTCGCGGATGCGCAGGCCCATCACAGCCCGCGCTGGCGCTTGATCCGGTCCCAGGCGGCGTTGATCTCGGCCACCTTGCGGGTGGCGCGGTCGACGAACTCCGCCGGCACGCCGCGCGCGGCCAGCCCGTCCGGATGGTTTTCCCGCATCAGCTTGCGCCAGGCCAGCCGCACCTCCTCATCGGTCGCGGTGGTCGGCAGGCCGAGCACGGCATAGGCGTCGATTTCCTCCACGCGGCGTTGCGCCGCCCCCCCCTGGCCGGCCTGGCCGCCCTTGGCGCGATCCCAGGCGGGGGCATCCAGGCCGAAGCGCTGGTGCACGCCCTGCAGCAGCCGCAGCTCCCCCATCGTCAGCGGGCCATCGGCGCGGGCGATGTAGAACAGCGCCGCCAGCACATCCTCCAGCATGGCGCGGTTGTCGGCGAAGGCCTCCCCCAGCCGGTCGGCGAAGGGCTCCCACCCGCCGGTGTCGCGCCGCGCCTCGTCGAACATCTGCCCGACCTCGCGCAGATTCTGCGGCGGGATGCGGAACATCGCCTTGAAGGCGTCGATCTCCGCCCGCTGCACCGGCCCATCCGCCTTGGCCAGCTTGGCCGAGAGCACGATGACGGAGATCGCGAACAGGGTTTCCTTGTTGCCCAGCAGCGCGGCGAGGTCCGCCGCCCCCGGCCCGATGCGCGTGGCCGGCCCCTGGTCCGCCGCATGGCCCAGCGCGGCGCCCATCACCGCGCCCAGCGGCCCGCCGGTGACGAAGCCGGCGACGCCGCCCAGCAATTTGCCCCAAATGCTCAACTGCTGCCCCAGCCCGTCTTCCGGTCCCCCCTGGTAGCATGAAGCGGCACCCCGGCTACAGGGTCGCCGCCGCCCGTGCCGCCTGGTCGTAGAAGCCGGACAGGCCGCGCAGCAGCTCCGCCACCGCGGACAGCTGTGCCTCCCCGGGCCCGGCGGCGCGCAGCGGCCGGGCCAGCAGGCGCTCCCGCACCTCGGCATAGGCGGCGCAGAGCGCCGCGCCGGCCTCCGTCGCCGCCACCAGCTTCTCCTTCCCCGCGCGGCCGGTGACGACCAGCCCGGCCTCCTCCAGCTTGCGGATGGCATAGCTGGCGATGTGCGCATCCTCGATGTCCAGCACCAGAAGGATGTCCGCCAGCCGCTTCGGCCGGTCGCGGTGGCGGACGGTGTGCAGGATCAGGATCTCGGTCACCGACATGCCGGGCCGCCCTGCGGCGGCCATGCAGCGCACCATCCAGCGGTGGAAGCCGTGGCCGGCCAGGATCAGTCCGAACTCCACCTCCGACAGCGCGGGGGAGGCACCGGCCGCGAGATGGGCGGAGGAAACGACGGGTCCGGCGACGGTGCGGCCTGGCATGCGGCGATCCTTGGGCTGGTGCGGCATCATTGACGATTTGTCGATAAATCGTCAATGTTACGCTGTCATCCCGTCCGGCCTTGCGGCCCGGACGCGTGGATGGGATGGGCAGGATGGCAGGAGGATGGCGGGCATGGGCGGCTGGCAGTTCTGGATCGACCGCGGCGGCACCTTCACCGACATCGTCGCGCGCGACCCCGCGGGGCGGCTGACAACGCACAAGCTGCTGTCCGAGAATCCCGGCCGCTACCGCGATGCGGCGGTCGCCGGCATCCGCGCCTGCCTCGGCCTGGCTCCCGACGCACCGATCCCGCCCGGGACCATCGAGGCGGTGAAGATGGGCACCACGGTCGCCACCAACGCCCTGCTGGAACGCAAGGGGGAGCGGGTGCTGCTGCTGGTCAACCGCGGTTTCGCGGATATGACCCGCATCGGCAACCAGGCGCGGCCCCGCCTGTTCGACCTGCAGGTGAAGCTGCCCGAACTGCTGCAGGACCGGGTCGCCGAGATCGGCGGCCGCATGGCCGTGGACGGCACCGAGATCGAGCCCCTGGACGAAGCCGCCGCGCGCGTCGCGCTGGCCTCGGCGCATCAGGCCGGCATCCGCGCCGTCGCCATCGCCCTCATGCATGCCTGGGCCCATCCGGCGCATGAGATCCGCCTGGGCGACCTGGCGCGGCAGGCTGGCTTCACCCAGATCAGCCTGAGCCATGAGGCCAGCCCGCTGCCGCGCATCGTGCCGCGCGCGGATACCACCGTGGTGGACGCCTATCTCTCGCCGATCCTGCGCCGCTATGTGGAGCAGGTGGCCGGCGAGCTGCGTGCCGACCGGCCGGAGGCGGGCGAAGGCGACGTCCGTGAACCGGCCGGCCAGCCGCCCGTGAAACTCTACTTCATGCAATCCTCCGGCGGCCTGGCGGAAGCGCGCAGCTTCCAGGGCAAGGATGCCATCCTCTCCGGCCCTGCCGGCGGCATCGTCGGCGCCGCGCGCACCGCCGCCATGGCCGGCTTCGCGAAGATCATCGGCTTCGACATGGGCGGCACCAGCACCGATGTCGCGCTCTATGCCGGGGAATTCGAGCGTGCCTTCGAGACGCAGGTGGCCGGCGTGCGGATGCGCGCGCCGATGATGGCGATCAACACGGTGGCGGCCGGCGGTGGCTCCATCCTGAAATTCGATGGCGCGCGGTTCCGCGTCGGCCCGGAGAGCGCCGGCGCCGTGCCGGGCCCGGCCTGCTACCGCCGGGGCGGGCCGCTGACCGTGACCGATGCGAATGTCATGGTCGGCAAGATCCAGCCCGGCCAGTTCCCGGCCATCTTCGGCCCGGATGGAGATGCGCCGCTGGATGCCGACATCGTCCGGCACAAGTTCGCCGCGCTGGCAGCGGAGATCGAGGCCGCCACCGGCCAGCCCCAGGACCCGCAGGCGGTGGCGGAGGGTTTTCTCCGCGTTGCCGTTGCCAACATGGCCAATGCCATCAAGCAGGTCTCGATCCAGAAGGGCCACGACGTCACCCGCTACGCGCTGCAATGCTTCGGCGGCGCCGGCGGGCAGCATGCCTGCCTGGTGGCGGATGAGCTCGGCATGGAGACGGTCTTCCTGCACCCCTTCGCCGGCGTGCTCTCCGCCTATGGCATGGGGCTGGCCGACCAGAGCGCGATCCGCGAGGCAGCGGTGGAGGCGCCACTGACGGCGGAGGGCATGGACGACCTCGCCCGGCGCCTGGACGCCCTGGACCAGGCGGGGCGGGAGGAGCTGGTGCGCCAGGGCGCCGCCGCCACCGCGCTGCGCGCCGCG
Source organism: Falsiroseomonas selenitidurans (assembly GCF_012103215.1). Taxonomy (GTDB): domain Bacteria; phylum Pseudomonadota; class Alphaproteobacteria; order Acetobacterales; family Acetobacteraceae; genus Falsiroseomonas; species Falsiroseomonas selenitidurans. The sequence goes on along the minus strand of NZ_JAAVNE010000037.1, from coordinate 48,009 downwards.
CACCGCCTGCATCTGCGCTACGCCGGCACCGACAGCTTCCTGCCCGTGCCCTTCGGCAGCCATGCCGCGGTGCTGGAAGCCTTCACCAATGCGCACCGCCAACGCTTCGGCTTCGCCACGCCGGAACGCCCGGTGGTGGTGGAGGCCTGCGTGGTGGAGGTGACGGCGCCGGGCGAGCAGGTGCAGGAGGCCGTGCTGCCCGCGCGCGCCGCCGGCGAAGCGCCCGAACCCCTCGCCACCGTCGAGATCTTTGCCGCCGGCGCGCGGCGCAAGGCGCCGGTGCTGGACCGCGAGGCCCTTCGCGCCGGCGACCGCATCGCCGGCCCCGCCCTGATCCGGGAGGCCATCGCCACCATCGTCATCGAGCCCGGCTGGACCGCGGAGCTGACCGCGCGCAACCACATGATCCTGCGCCGCACCGAACAGCGGGAAGCCGCGCGCGTCGCGGACGCCCATCGGGTCGATCCTGTGATGCTGGAGCTGTTCAACAACCTGTTCATGTCCATCGCCGAACAGACCGGTGCCGTGCTGCAGAACACCAGCCTGTCCGTGAACATCAAGGAAAGGCTCGATTTCTCCTGCGCCATCTTCGATGCGCAGGGACGGCTGGTGGCCAATGCGCCGCATGTGCCGGTGCATCTGGGCGCCATGGGCGAAAGCGTGCGCACCGTCATCCGCTCCCGCGCCGCCACGCTGCGGCCGGGCGACGTCGTGGCCCTGAACAACCCGTTCAACGGCGGCACCCACCTGCCGGACGTCACCGTCATCACCCCGGTCTTCGATGAAGCGGGGACGGAGATCCTGTTCTTCGTCGGCTCCCGCGGCCATCACGCCGATATCGGCGGCCTGACCCCCGGCTCCACCCCCCCCGGCTCCGCGACGCTGGAGGAGGAGGGTGTCGTCATCGACGATTTCCTGCTGGTCTCCGAAGGCCGGATGCGCGAAGCGGCATTCCGCGCCCTGCTGACCGGCGCCCGCTATCCGGCGCGCAGCCCGGACGTGAACGTCGCCGACATCACCGCCCAGGTCGCCGCCAATGAGAAGGGCGTGCAGGAGTTGCGCCGCGCCGTGGCGGAGTTCGGGCTGGAGACGGTGCGCGCCTATATGCGCCACGTGATGGACAACGCCGAGGCCGCGGTGCGCGGCGTGCTGGAGCGCCTGCAGGACGGCGCCTTCGAAACCGCCATCGATGACGGCACGCCGCTGAAGGTCGCGGTGCGGGTGAACCGGGAAACCCGCAGCGCCGTCATCGACTTTACCGGGACCGGGCCGCAGCGGCCGGACAATTTCAACGCCCCCGCCGCGGTCTGCCGCGCCGTGGTGCTGTACTGCTTCCGCTGCCTGGTGGGGGAGGAGATCCCGCTGAACGATGGCTGCCTGGTGCCGCTGGAGATCATCGTGCCGGAGGGCACCTTCCTCTCCCCCCGTCCCGGCGCGGCGGTGGTGGCCGGCAATACCGAGGTCAGCCAGATGACCTGCAACGCGCTGCTCGCGGCGCTGGGGGCCTGCGCCTCGGCCCAGGCCACCATGAACAACCTGCTTTTCGGGGACGCGCTTTACCAATACTACGAGACCGTCTGCGGCGGCACCGGCGCCGGGCCCGGCTTTGCGGGCACGGCCGCCGTGCAGACGCACATGACCAACACGCGCATGACGGACCCGGAAGTGCTGGAACTGCGCTACCCCGTGAGGCTCGAGGAATTCGCCATCCGCCGCGGCTCCGGCGGCGCCGGGCAATGGCCGGGCGGCGATGGCAGCCGCCGCCGCATCCGCTTCCTGCGGCCGATGGAGGCCGTCATCGTCGCCTCCCGCCGCCAGGTGCCGCCGCACGGCCTGCATGGCGGGGCCGCCGGCGCGCCGGGCCGGCAATGGGTGGAGCGCGCCGATGGCCGCGTCGAGCCCATGGCCGGCTGCGACCGTGCCATGCTTCAGCCGGGTGACGTGCTGGCGCTGGAGACCCCCGGCGGCGGCGGCTGGGGAAGTCCCCCCGCTTCATGAAGCGCCTGCTCACCGCGCTCCTGCTGCTGCTCGTCGTGATCGGCGCCGGCCTCTGGTTCGGCCCGCGCTTCGTTGATTGGGAACCCTGGCGCGGCCGGCTGGCGGAGCTGGCGAGCCTGCAGCTCGGCCGCCGGGTGACGCTGGACGGGCCGGTAGAGCTCGCCCTGCTGCCGCAGCCGGTGGTGCGCGCCGGCGGCGTGGCGGTGGGCGAGCCGGGTGAGGAATACAGCTTCACCGCCCGGCTGCTGCGCGTGCGGCTCGACCTGCCGGCGCTGCTCGGCGGCCGGCTCTCGCCGCGCGAGATCGCGCTGGTCGGCGCCGATCTGCGCCTGCCCTGGCCGCCCGGCGGGCTGCTGGCGCTGCGCCCGCCGGCCTGGATCACCCGGCTCGACGCCAATCTGGAAGACGGCACGGTGCGGATCGGGGAGGCGGCGCTGGAAGGCGTCTCCGCCCGGCTGTCCTCCGGCGGCCCGGCGCAATCGCTGGAAGTCGCCGGCAGCTTCACCTGGGCCGGCCGCGCCACGCAGTTCACCGCCTCGCTCGGCCGCCCGGGCTGGGACGGCATCGCCACCTTCGAGATGGCGGTGGTGCTGCCGGAGGTGCTGGGCAATGTCCGCGGCGTGCTGATCCCCGGCACCGGCTTCGAAGGCCAGATGGAGGCCAGCGGACCCGACCTCTCCGCCATGCTGCCCAGCCCGGCCGGCGCCTTTCGCGCCGCCGGCCGGCTTTCCGCCTCGGCCGAGCTGATCGCGGCGGATGAGCTGGCGATCGAGATCGCCGGCAGCCCGGCCCGCGGGGCCGTGGCGCTGCGCCTGGCGCCGGCGCCGCGGCTGGATATCGCGCTGGTGGCCAGCCGGCTGGACCTGGATGGCTGGGTGGCGGCGCTGCGCGGCGCCGGGCCGCGGCCCTGGCCGGTGTCCATCGACCTGTCGGCGGAAGCCGGCAGCTTCCGCGGCGTCACGCTCCGCCGTCTGCGCGGCGCCGCCTTCCTGGAGGAAGGCCGGCTGACGCTGTCCGATGTCTCCCTGCTGCTGCCGGGGGAGACGGAGCTGGAACTGGCCGGGGCGACGGCAGGCGCCCGGCTTGAGCTCGGCGCCCGCTTTGCCGGCCCCGACCTGCGCACCACCTTCGCCGCGCTCGGCCTGCCGGTGGCAGAGCTGGACCCCACGCTGCTGCGCCAGGGCGAGGGCCGGATGCGCCTGGTGCTGGAGGACGCCCAGGCGGCGATGCCGGAATTCGCCGCCAGCTTCGGCGCCCTGCAGATCTCCGGCGCCGGGGTGCTGCGGCATGGCCCGCGCCCGGCGCTGGGCCTGGGGTTGTCGGTGAACGAGCTGGACCTGGCGCGCTGGCTGCCGCAGGGCTTCGACCCGGTGCGCGCCGGCCGCGCCCTGGGCATCGTGGACCTCAACCTTCGGCTGGCGGCGGAACGCGTGCGGCTGGGGGAGGCGGTGCTGGAACGCGCCGCGCTGGATGGCGCGCTGGAAGCCGGACGGCTGACTCTGCGCCGTCTGTCCGGCCGGCTGGCCGGCATCGACCTCGCCGTCTCCGGCGTGCTGGGCGTGGCGCCGCAGCTGCGGCTGCAGGATCTGAACCTGGAGGCCACCGGATCCTCCGCCCGCGGCCTCGCGGCGCTGTTCCCCGGAATCTGGCCCGGCGGCACGGCGCTGGCGGACCAGGCGGTGGCGCTGCGCCTGGCCGGCGGCGGGATGATGGAGGCGCTGGCGTTGCGCGGCAGCGCCGAGCTGGGCGAGTTGCGGCTGGAAGCCAATGGCACGCTGGATGCGCCCCGCCGCACAGGCACGCTGGGGCTGACCCTGCGCCACCCTGGCGCCCCGCGCCTGATCTCCGAGGCCCTGCAGACGGAGGTCGGCACCTGGCTCGGGGAGGGCTCCTTGTCCCTGATCGCGACGCTGGCCCTGAGCCCCCGGCGCATCGCGGCGGAAAGCTTCGAGCTGGTGGCCGCCGCGCTGAGGGCGCGGGGTGCGCTGGCATTGAACCTGGAAGGCCGGCCGCGCCTGTCCGGACGCATCGCGGCGGAACACCTGCCGCTGCCCTTCCCCGGCTGGCGCAGCAGGGAACCGCTCGGGCTGCGGGCGCTGGCGGGGCTGGATGCGGAACTGGCGCTGGAAGCCGCCCGCGTGACCATCGGCGAGGTGACGCTGGAAGAAGCCGCCACCACGCTGCGGCTGAACGAGGCGCGGCTGCGGCTGGAGGCGCTGCACGCCCGGCTGGCCGGCGGCCAGTTGCAGGCGACCCTGACGGCCGAGGCCGATCCGGGCCTGCCGCCGCGCCTGGCCCTGGCCGGCAGGCTGACCGGCGCGACGCTGGGGGAGCCCGCCTTCGACCTGCCGGTGGACATCGCCGCCGCCCGCGGCGACCTGGCCTTCGCGCTGGAGGCAACGGGCTTTTCCCCCGCCGCCCTGCTGGCCTCGTTGGCCGGCCGGTTGCAGCTGGACCTGCGGGATGGCGTGCTGGCCGGCTTCGACCTGGCCGGCGCCGCCAGCGCCAGCACCGGGGCGGATGCGGTGGCCGCCGAGGCCGCAATCCGCGCCGCCCTGCTGTCCGGCGCCACGGCCTTCGAGCGGCTGGAGGTGGAGGCCGCCCTGCAATCTGGCCGGCTGCTTCTGGAGACGGCGCGCATGGCGGCGGAGGGCGACACCACCGCGACCCTGTCCGGCAGCATCGACCTGCCGCGCGCGACGCTGGACCTGCAGGTGCTGGCGCGGCCGGCGGTGCCGGATTCGCCCGATCTCGGCCTGCGCCTGACCGGCCCGGCGGAGGAACCGCGCCGCCTGCCGCAGACATCGCCCTGGGCGCGCTGGCGCGCCCGGCGTGGATAGCCTGCGCGCTGGCGCGCCCGGAAACGAGGAGCGATTCACGCGCCTGTGATGCATCCGATCCCGCCGCCTCCCCCGAACGCCAGGCGTGGCAATCGGAGCATGAGGGACAGGATGGATTTCAGCATCGAGACCGCGTCGGGGCCGAGGCCCACGCGCCGCCTGACCGACAAGATCCTGCTGGCCTTCCACCAGGCCTGCGACCAGGGGGAGCTGGAGGTGGCGCGGGCCCTGCTGGCCGCCTGCGAATTGGCGATCGCCCATTCCGCCGCCCAGATCCGCGACCGCCGCCGCCATGCGGAGACACTCTGCGCCGCGCATGAACGCCTGTGGTTCCTGCGCAACCCGCAGGCCGTGCTGGCGGAACGGCTGGGCCTGCCGGTGGTGTAGAGCATGTTCAAGCCTTGCGGCTTCGCAAGGCGATTCGGAAAATGCGTCGAAACAAGAAGCTGGAGCCGCTTCACCGTCTGCGCTCGCGGTGAGACGGCTCCAGCGCCGCGGTCCGCTCAGCCCGCCGCCCCACCCCGCGCCAGCAGCGCATGCACCCGCAGCGCGCTGGCCAGCGGCAGGGAAGGGTCGGTGCGCGCCGCGTCCAGCCGGGCGACCAGCGCCGCCAGGCTGCACGCCTCCTGCCGCGCCAGCGCCTCCAGCGCCGCCCAGAAGGCCGGTTCCAGCGCCACGGAGGTGCGGTGCCCGGCCAGGCGGAAGGAGCGCTTGTGCAGGTGCTTCATGCGGCCAGGCCGGTCAGCCGCCGCCTTCCAGCGTGCCGCCCGGCGCCAGCATGTCCTCCGGCCGCACCCAGCGGTCGAAATCCGCCTCGCTGACATGGCCGAGGCGCGTGGCCGCGGCCTTCAGGGTGATGTCCTCGGCAAGGGCCAGCTTGGCGATGGCCACGGCCTTGTCGTAGCCGATGCGCGGGTTCAGCGCGGTGACCAGCATCAGCGACTTGCCCAGGTTGTCCGCCAGCTTCGCCCGGTTCGGCTCCAGCTTGTCCACCATGTTGGCGGCGAAGCTTGCCGCCGCATCGGCCAGCAGCCCGGCGGATTGCAGGACGTTGTGGATGATCACGGGCTTGAACACGTTGAGTTCGAGATGCCCCTGCGCGCCGCCGATGGTCACCGTGACGTGGTTGCCCATCACCTGGGCGGCCACCATGGTCAGCGCCTCGGACTGCGTCGGGTTGGTCTTGCCGGGCATGATGCTGCTGGACAGGCCATCGGCCGGGATCACCAGTTCGGACAGGCCGGCGCGCGGCCCGCTGCCCAGCAGCCGCACGTCATTGCCGATCTTGTTCAGCGACACGGCGATGGTGTTCAGCACGCCCGAAAGCTCCACCAGCGCGTCATGCGCGCCCATGCCCTCGAAGGGATTCGGGTGGGCGGTGAAGGGCAGGCCGGTGAGGTCGGCCATGATGCCGGCGAAGGTTTCGGCGAAGCGGGGGTGGGTGTTCAGCCCGGTGCCGGCGGCCGTGCCGCCCTGGGCCAGCGGCATCAGCCGCGGCAGCGTATCCCGCAGCCGGGCGATGCCGAGTTCCACCTGGCGGGCCCAGGCGGCGGCTTCCTGCCCCAGCGTCACCGGCACCGCATCCATCATGTGGGTGCGGCCGATCTTGACCAGCCCGGCCCATTCGGCGGCGCGCCGCGCCAGGCTGGCGTGCAGCGTCTCCAGCGCCGGCACCAGCCGCCCGACCACCGCCTCCGCCGCCGCCACATGCATCACGGTGGGGAAGCTGTCGTTGGAGGACTGGCCGCGATTCACATGGTCGTTCGGATGGACCGGGCGGCGGGCGCCCAGCGGCTGGCCGAGCGCCCGGTTGGCGAGGTTGGCGATCACCTCGTTGGCGTTCATGTTGGTCTGGGTGCCGGAGCCGGTCTGCCAGACCGGCAGTGGGAATTCGGCGTCGTGCCGGCCGGCCGCGACCTCGGCCGCCGCCGCCGCGATGGGTTGCGCGATGGCGGTGGGCAATTCGCCCAGGCGCTCATTCGCCTGTGCCGCCGCCTGCTTCTGCAGGCCCACGGCGCGGATCAGCCCGGGCGGGAAGCGCTCCGCCCCGATGCGGAACAACTGCCGGGCGCGTTCCGTCTGCGGCCCCCACAGGCGGTCGGCGGGGATCTCGATGGTGCCGAGGCTGTCGGTCTCGGTGCGGGTCTGGGTCATGCATCTCTCCTCGGAGGGCGAGATGGGGTGGGCGGCGCCGCGCCGCCCATCACGGGTGCTTATTCGGGAAATCGGTCGCCATAGGTGGCGATCTCGATCAGATTGCCGTCGGGGTCGCGGCAATAGACCGAGGTGATCGGCCCCAGCGCGCCGGCCTTGGCCACCGGCCCCAGCTCCACCGTCACGCCGCAGCCGCGCAGATGCTCGGCGATATCCTCCGCCGCCACGGTGACGACGAAGCACAGATCCTGCGTCCCGGGCTCCGCCACCACGGAGGAGAACCATTCCGCCTGGGTCGCGCCGCGTGGCCGCAGGTTGATCTTCTGGCCGCCGAACTTCACCGCGGTGCGGCGCTGCTGGTCCCCGAAGGTCTCGCGTTCCATGCCGAGCACGCGCTGGTACCAGTTGGCGCTGGTCTCCACATCGGTGCAGGTGATGACCAGGTGGTCCAGGCGGTCGACGGCGAAGCGCATCTGGCTACTTGTCCCCTTCGCGGCGGCGAAGCCGCGCCGTGACCTCGATCTCGATCCGCATCTCCGGCGTCTGCAGGCCGGCGATGAACATCGTCGACGCCGGCCGCCCGCGGCCCAGCCACTTCTTCACCACCGGCCAGCAGGGCGGCCAATCGGCGCGGTCCGGCAGGATGAAGGTGGCCCGCACCACATCCTCCAGCCGCGCCCCGGCTTGGCGCAGCGCCGTGTCGATGTTGCGGAAGGCCTGGTCGCATTGCTCGACCACGCCAGGCTGGATCTGCATGGTCGCGTAGTCGTAGCCGGTGGTGCCGGAGACGAAGATCCAGTCGCCATCGACCACGGCGCGGGAATAGCCGATCTCGTCTTCGAAGCGGCTGCCGGAGGATATGCGGCTTCGGGCCATGCAGGTCTCGCGTCCCGTCAGGTGGCTGGAGATGGGGAAGCCATATCCCAGCAGGCGCGCGGCAGGAAGGGCCGCGCGCCGCCCCCGCCCGCCGCGCCGGCGAAAACCCCGGTGCGCGGCGGGGCGGAGGGTGTCACTCTGCCGGCATCGCCCCCGCCGGGGGGCCGGCCGGAAGGATCGCACCGCATGGGTTTCGTCACGCGTCTTGCCCTGGGTCTCTCGCTGCTCGCCGCGCCGGCGGGGCTTGCCGCCGGCCAGGCGGAGGCCCAGACGCTCCGCATCGGCATCCAGTCCCCGCCCAGCACGCTGGACCCGCACTGGCTGCTGAACCTGGCGAATACCGGCGCGCTGCGGAACATCTTCGACACGCTGGTGACGCGCGACGCCGCCATGGCGCTGCGGCCGGGCCTGGCGGAATCCTGGCGCGTGGTTGACGACACCACCTGGGAATTCAAGCTGCGCCCCGGCGTGCGCTTCCATGACGGCACGCCCCTGACCTCGGCCGATGTCGCGGCTTCCTTCGCCCGGGTGCCGAACGTGCCGGGCAACCCCAACCCCTACACCATCTACCTGGCCGGGGTGACGGGGGTGGAGGTCGTGGACGACCTCACCTTCCGCATCCGCACCAGCGGGCCGACGCCGATCCTGCCGACCAATCTGACGCAGATCTTCATCGTGCCGCGTTCGGTGGCCTCCCTCGGCAACCCGCCCTTCAATGCCGGCCAGGCGGTGATCGGCACCGGTCCCTTCAAGCTGGAAAGCTGGCGCGCCAACGACCCGCTGGTGCTGCGCCGCAACGCGGATTGGTGGGGCGGCGCCGTGCCGTGGGACACGGTCAGCTTCACCCCCATCCCCAATGATGCCGCCCGCGTCGGCGCCCTGCTGGCGGGCGATGTGGATTTCATCAACAACGTGCCGCTGCAGGATGCCGGGCGGATCGCCGGCGATTCCCGCGTCGCGCTGTTCGCCGGCCCCTCGATCTATGCGGTGAACATCTATCCGGATGTGGAGCGCGACGACGCGCCGGGCATCGAGGCCGGCGGCCGCAACCCGATGAAGGATGTGCGGGTGCGCCGCGCCATGTCGCTCGCCCTGAACCGGGAAGGCATTTCCCGAACGATCCTGGAGGGATTCGCCGATCCGACGGACCAGCCGGTGCCGCCCTTCATCTTCGGCGCCATCGCCGACCGTCCCGTGCCGGCGGCGGACCTGGCCGCGGCCCGTGCCCTGCTGGCGGAAGCCGGCTGGGGCCAGGGATTCGGGCTGAACCTGTTCTGCTCGCCGAACCGGACACCGCGCATCTGCCAGGCGATCGCGGCCGCCTGGACGCGGATCGGCATCCGCACCACGGTGGAGGTGGTGCCGCAGGCCACCTTCCTGCCGCGCCGCAACCGGCGCGACTACGGTGTCTTCGTGACGGTCTTCGGGTCCCTGACCGGCGAGACCTCCTACCTCATCGGCTCCCAGCTGCATCGCCGCGGGGTGGTGACGGGGCTCGGCGCGCTGAACTTCACCGGCGCCGGGACGGCGGCGATGGATGGGCTGATCCAGCGCGCGCGGGCGACGCTGGACGATGCCGACCGCGCCCGGCAATTGGCAGCCCTGGTGCGCCAGGCCTCGGACGAGGCGCTGATCATCGGCGTCGGCGTGCTGCGCTCGGTCAATGCCGGCAAGGCCGGGCTGCACTTCCAGGCGCGGGCGGATGAGGAGGTGCGGGCGGTGGAAATCCGGCCGCGCTGACCTTGAATCCTCTCCCCCCGACGGGGGGAGAGGGCAGGGTGAGGGGGCGCTGACGCCGTGCCCCGTCTCAGCTGCAGGCGGGCAGGGCGCTGCGCTTGCGGGTGGTCGAGGCGGGAAAGCGCTCCAGCTTGCCCGCCGGGCGGATCGGACGTGGCACCAGGTTCCCGCCGCAATTCGGGCAGAGGCCGCCGGGCAGGCGGTTGGCCGCACAGTCGCGGCACCAGGTGCATTCGAAGGAGCAGATCAGCGCCTCGGCCGAATCCGGCGGCAGGTCGCGTCCGCAGCATTCGCAATTCGGCCGAAGCTCCAGCATCACTCCAGCCCTTCGTAGAAGTCGTTCCCCTTGTCATCGACGACGATGAACGCCGGAAAATCCTCCACTTCGATCCGCCAGACGGCCTCCATGCCGAGCTCCGGGTATTCCAGCACCTCGACCTTGCGGATGCAGTCCTGCGCCAGCCGCGCGGCGGGGCCTCCGACGGAACCCAGGTAGAAGCCGCCATGGGACTGGCAGGCCTTCAGCACCGCCTTGCTGCGGTTGCCCTTGGCCAGCATCACCAGGCTGCCGCCCGCCTTCTGGAAGGCCTCCACATAGCTGTCCATGCGCCCGGCGGTGGTCGGGCCGAAGCTGCCGGTGGCGTAGCCCTCTGGCGTCTTGGCCGGGCCGGCGTAGTAGACCGGGTGGTTCTTCAGGTAGTCGGGCAGGCCCTCGCCGCGATCCAGCCGTTCCTGCAGCTTTGCGTGGGCGATGTCGCGGGCGACGACCACGGTGCCGGTGAGGGACACGCGCGTCTTCACCGGGTGCTTCGACAGCTCGGCCCGGATCGCGTCCATCGGCTGGTTCAGGTCGATCTTCACCACCTCGCCGCCGAGGATCTCGTCCGTCGCTTCCGGCAGGTATCGGGCGGGTTCATGCTCCAGCTGTTCCAGGAACACGCCCTCCGGCGTGATCTTCGCCTTGATCTGCCGGTCCGCGGAGCAGGACACGCCGATGCCGATCGGCAGCGAGGCCCCATGCCGTGGCAGGCGAACCACCCGCACGTCATGACAAAAATACTTGCCGCCGAACTGCGCGCCGATGCCGAGGTTCTGCGTCAGCTTGTGCACCTCCGCCTCGAAGGCCAGGTCGCGGAAGGCGTGGCCAGCCCTGCTGCCCTCGGTCGGCAGGGTGTCGAGCCATTTGGTGGAGGCGAGCTTCACCGTCTTGAGGTTGGCCTCCGCGCTGGTGCCGCCGATGACGATGGCCAGATGGTAGGGCGGGCAGGCGCTGGTCCCCAGCGTCTTGATCTTGTCTTCCAGGAAGGCCAGCAGCTTGGGCTTGTTCAGCACCGCGCGGGTCTGCTGGTAGAGAAAGGTCTTGTTCGCCGATCCGCCGCCCTTGAGCACGAACATCAGGTGCATCTCGTCGGCATGGTGCTCGCCGGGCTGCGCCAGGATGGTGAATTCCACCGGCAGGTTGTTGCCGGTGTTCACTTCGTCCCACATGGTCAGCGGCGCCATCTGCGAATAGCGCAGGTTGGTCTCGGTATAGGTGCGGTGGACGCCGTAGCTCAGCGCCTCCTCCTCATCGCCCTCGACCCAGACGCGCTGGCCCTTCTTGCCGAAGACGATGGCGGTGCCGGTGTCCTGGCACATGGGCAGCACGCCGCCGGCGGCGATATTGGCGTTCTTCAGCAGGTCCAGCGCCACGAAGCGGTCGTTCGGGCTGGCCTCCGGGTCCTGCAGGATCTTTGCCAGCTGGGCCAGGTGCGCGGGGCGCAGCAGGTGGGAGACGTCCTTGCAGGCGGCGAAGGCGAGTTCCTCCAGCGCCTGCGGCCGGACCTTGAGCACGGTGCGCCCGTCGCAGGTCGCGGTGCTGACGCCGGCAATGTCCAGCTTGCGGTAGGGCGTCGGGTCCGGCCCCAGCGGATACATCGGGCTGTAGCGGAAACTCTCCGGCCGCTGTGGCGCGATGACGGGCGAATCGATGTCGAGCGGTGCGGTCATTGCCATTCTCCGCGGCGGCCGGGGCGTTGGTCGGTGCGCCCCGGGTGGTAGCGCAGCCGGCGCCCCGCGCCAACGGCGGGCCGGTCCCGCGCCGTCAGTCCCTTGCCGGGCGGCGCCGGAAGGCGTCCAGGCTGACGACCTGGGCCGGGGCCTCCGGCGGCGCGACCTCGGCGGCGGGCGGCGGGGCTTCTTCCGCCACCGGCGGCGCCACCGCCTCCATCAGCGGCTGGAAGCGCAGGCCGTAGCGCACGGCGGGATCGGCGAAGCCGGTCAGCGCGGCGAAGGGCACCACGAGCGTGGAGGGCACGCCGCCGAAATGCAGGCGGACCGAAAAGCAGCCCGCCGAGCGGTCCACCACCAGCGCCTCGTACTGGTGCTGCAGCACCACCGTCATCTCCTGCGGGTAGCGGGCCTTCAGGTGGCCCGGCACGCGGGTGGCGGGGTGGTCGGTGCGGAAGGTGATGTAGAAATGATGTTCGCCCGGCAGGCCGGTGGTCGCCGCCAGTTCCAGCGACCGGGCGACAACCTCGCGCAGCGCGTCGTCGGTCCATCGCTCATATGGAATCAGGCTTTCGGCCGGGCGGGCGTCGTCGCTCATGCATGCAATCCCTTTGACCCGGGACCATAAGCCGCCCAGGCAGCGCAAGGAAGAGGCAGGTGCAAGCGGAAAGTGGGGGGCTTCTGTTGCCCGGTGCCCCCCGAACCGCGCTTACCTTATTCAGGCAGCGAGTGCGTAAGCCTCGCGGCTATTGTCGTTCGCACTTAGAGATTAGCCCGATAACGGCGGTACAATGCCGGGCAAAAACGACCTCTTTACCACGCGCGTCGAAGCTGTTTCGCCCCCATGGTTCCCGAAGGAAATGGTGGAGGCGCCGGGCACTGCCCCCGGGTCCGCAACGATTATTCCAGGTCGCGTTTATCACCATAGTCGCCGAGGCGACGCAGCCTATGTAGGCGCCTTGGCGCGCGAAATCCAGGGGCTGCCGCAATGCCGCCACTTGCGGGGCGCGCCGCCTTCCGGCGAAAGGGAGCGTTCGGGAAGACCGGCGGCCGAGCCCCCGCCCGGGCGGGGTGTCGCGGGACAGGGGAGTGGGTCGGTTGCGCACGCTGTTTCTGCATGTGGGCATGCACAAGACGGGCACGAGCGCGATCCAGGCCACGCTGCACGCCCAGCGGCAACGCCTGCCGCGTTTCGGGTTCGCCTACTTCCCCTTAACGGCCAACCATTCCCGCGCCATCAGGTCCATGGTCAGCGACAACCCGCACCTGGACCTGGGCAATCGCCTGGCGGGCCTGCACGACCCCGAGGACGCCCGAGCCTATGGCGAGGCGTGCCGCCAGGCCCTGCTGGCCTTCATCGCCGAAGCCCCGGCGCCGGGCCTCCTCGTCAGCGGGGAGGATATCGGCATGCTGGAGGACGAGGAGGTTGACCGCCTGCTGGCGCTGCTGCGGCCGCTGGTGGACCGGATCGTGGTGCTGGGCATGGTCCGCGATCCCCGCTCCTACATCGTCAGTGCGACCCAGCAGGTGATCAAGGCCGGCCGCACCCTGGCGGAGCTGGCCGGCCCGGCCATGCGGCGCCCCGCCTATCGCCGGCGCTTCGCCCGCTTCGAGGCGCACCCCGCGGTGGACGAGGTGCGGCTTCAGCGCTACCACCCCGGCCACCTGGTGCGTGGATGCAGTGTGGCGACTTTCCTGAGCATGTGCGGAGCGCCGCCCGGCCTTTATGACGCGCTGAACGTCAGGCGGCACAACGTCGCCGTGTCCGACACCGCCCTGCGGATGCTGTTGGCCGCCAACGAGGCGGTTCCCGTCCTGCGCCCGGATGGCCGCGCCAATCCGGGGCGGGCCCGGACCCTGCAGCAGCTTCTCGGATCGCTGCCGGGGCCGGCCTTCGCCCCGCCGGAAGCCCTGGTGGACCTGGCCATGGCGGCGGCGGCCGAGGATATCGCCTGGATGGAGCAGCGTCTCGGCATCCGCTTCGAGGCGGCCGCGGCACCGGCCACCGGCGAAGCGGGCGCCACGACGCTGCGGCGCTTCGAGTGGGAGGACGCGATGGCCCTGATCGCCCTGCTCAACGACCGCCTCGTTGCGATGGAGACCCAAGGCCCCGGCGCGGCCCGCCGCCAGCCGAGCATGGAGAAGCCGGACCGGTGACCCTGACCGCAGAACAGACCCAGGAAATCGAGGCCGCCCGCGGCGTCCGGCACGAAACACGCCGGCCCACCGTGCCGGCACTGGAAGACATGCTGTTCACCGCCACCCCGGTGCTGGACCATGGCTTCGTCCGCGTCGTGGATTACATGGGCGACGATGCGGCCATCGTGCAGGCCGCCCGTGTCTCCTACGGCCGCGGCACCCGCGCGGTCAGCGAGGATCGCGGGCTGATCCGCTACCTGATGCGGCACCGCCACTCGACCCCCTTCGAGATGTGCGAGATCAAGTATCACGTGAAGCTGCCGATCTTCGTCGCCCGGCAGTGGATCCGCCACCGCACCGCAAACGTGAACGAATACTCCGCCCGCTACTCGATCCTGGACCGCGAATTCTACATCCCCTCGCCGGACCAGCTCTCGGCGCAATCCGCCGTCAACCGCCAGGGCCGCGGCGCGGTGCTGGAGGGCGCCGAGGCCGCGCGGGTGCTGGACCTGCTGCGGGAGGATGCGACCCGCAACTACGACCATTACGTCGAGATGCTGAACGAGGATGAACAGGGCCAGAAGCTGGACCCGGGCCGCCAGGGCCTGGCCCGCGAGCTCGGCCGCATGAACCTGACGCTGAACGCCTATACCCAGTGGTACTGGAAGACCGACCTCCACAACCTGTTCCACTTCCTGTCGCTGCGCGCCGATGCCCACGCCCAGTACGAGATCCGCGTCTATGCGGAGGCGATGATGGCGAGCGTGGAGGCCTGGGTGCCGATCGCCGCCGGCGCCTTCCGCGACTACCGGCTGGGCGCGGTCACGCTCTCGGCGCAGATGCTCGGCCTGGTGCAGCGGATGCTGGCCGGGGAGGCGGTGGGCCAGGCCGAGTCCGGCCTCTCGAAGCGCGAATGGCGCGAATTGATGCAGGTGCTGGGCCGTGGCGACGACGCCTAGCCAGGCGGCAAAGCGGCCCGCCCGCCCGCGCGCGCCCGTGAAGGGGCGCCCGGGCAAGCCAGGTGCGGGCGCGCCGGCCTGGGTCGGCCGCTGGTGGAAGGTGGCGCTGCTCGTGGTGCTGGTGACCCTCGGCCTGCCGCTGGCGCATGCCCTGTTCGGCGAGGTGGTGGCGCTGCTCGGCGGCGCCGTGCTGTTCGGCTTCCTGCTCGGCCGCTGGACTGCCGGGCTGTGAGCATCCTGGTCTTCGGCTCGGTGAATGCGGACCTCGTCTTCTCCGTCCCGCGCCTGCCGGCACCGGGCGAGACGGTGCTGGGGAAGGGCTTCGCGCAATTCCCCGGCGGCAAGGGGGCCAACCAGGCGGTGGCCGCGGCGCGGGACGGCGCGGCCGTGGCCTTCGCCGGCTGTGTCGGGCGGGACGGCCTGGCCGGGGCCGCGACCGCGGCCCTGCGGGAGGCCGGGGTCGACCTGGCGCGGCTGGCGGAGGTGGCGGCACCCACCGGCTGCGCCAGCATCTGCGTCGATGCCGAGGGCCGCAACCAGATCGCCGTCGCCCCCGGCGCCAACGCCCTGGCCCGGGCGGCGCAGGTGGAGGATGCGGCGCTGACGCCGGCCACCATCCTGCTGCTGCAGATGGAGGTCCCGGCGGCGGAGATCGCCCTGCTGGTGCAGCGTGCCGCCGCCCGCTTCACCCGGTGCATCCTGAACCTGGCCCCGCCCGGCGACCTGCCGGCCGACCTGCTGCGGGCCCTGCACCTGCTGGTGCTGAACGAGCACGAGGCCGTGGTGCTTGCCCGGCGCCTGGGCTGCACGCCGGATGCGGCGGCGCTGCGCCTGGCGGCCGGCTGCGATGTGGCGGTGACGCGCGGCGCGGCAGGGGCCGAGGCCGCGACGGCCGCTGGCCTGGCGACGACCCCTGCCTTCCCGGTGCGGCCGATCGACACCACCGGCGCCGGTGACACCTGGTGCGGCGTGCTGGCGGCCGGCCTCGCGCGCGGGATGCCGATGGCCGATGCGATGCGCCGCGCGGCCGCCGCCGCCGCACTGGCCTGCACCCGCCCGGGCGCCGCCGCCGCCATGCCCTGGGCGGCGGAGACGGACGGGCTCCTCGCTACTCCATGACGATCCTCGGCCCGGCCGCCGCGCCTTCCGCCAGCTTCGCCCGCAGCCGGGTTGCGATCGCCTGGTAGGCGGCGGCTTCCTCGCTGTCCGGCCGCGCGGCGACGATCGGCGTGCCGGCATCGGCCAGTTCGCGGATCGCCAGCTTCAGTGGCAATTCGCCCAGGAATTCCACGCCCAGCCGCGCCGCTTCCGCCCGCGCGCCGCCATGGCCGAAGATATCGCTGCGGTGGCCGCAATTCGGGCAGCAGAAGAACGACATGTTCTCCACCAGCCCGAGCACCGGCACGCCCACCTTCTCGAACATCCGCACCCCGCGCCTGGCATCGATCAGCGCCACGTCCTGGGGGGTGGAGACGATGACGGCGCCGGCCAGCGGCACGCGCTGGCTCATCGTCAGCTGGGCGTCGCCGGTGCCGGGCGGCATGTCGACGATCATGATGTCGAGCGCCCCCCATTCCACCTGGCCCATCAGCTGTTCCAGCGCGCCCATCACCATCGGGCCGCGCCAGATCATCGGCGTCTCCTCCTCCACCAGGAAGCCGATGGACATCGCCTTCAGCCCCCAGCGGGACAGCGGGATGATGCGTTGGCCCTCGGTGCGCGGCCGCTCCCGCGTCCCCAGCATCTGCGGCAGGGAGGGGCCGAAGATGTCGGCGTCCAGCAGCCCCACCTTCAGCCCCTGCAGCGCCAGCGCCACCGCCAGGTTGACCGCGGTGGTGGACTTGCCGACGCCGCCCTTGCCGGAGGCGACGGCGACGATGGAAGCGACCTCCGGCAGCAGCATGGCGCCCTGGCCGGCCGGCGCCTTCCGCCCTGGCGCGGCGCCATGGCCGTGGGCGTGGGCGGGCGCCGCGGCCTTCACCGGCTCGCCGCGATGCGCCGTCAGCACGGCGGTGGCCGAGAGCACGCCGGGCACGGCGGCGGCGGCGCGTTCGGCGGCGGCACGCAGCGGCTCGCTGTCCCGCGCGCGTTCCCGCGGCACCTGGATGGCGAACTGCACCATGCCGCCCTTCACCGCCAGCCCGTCCAGCATGCCGGCGCTGACCACGTCCCGGCCGCTGACCGGGTCGCGCACCGCGCGCAGCGCGGCCCGAACCGCCTGCTCCAGCCCCTCGCTCATGCTTGAAAAACCCCCTGTTCCATACGATATCGCGGCGGCCGGCCGGGGTTCGTGGTGCACCATGACGCACGCGGAAACCTGCCCTGGACGGCCCGGCGAGAGCGTGCCGGGTCGTCCCAGCCCGGCGGGCCCTCATATGGACCGTCGCCGCGCCCGCTGCACCCCTCCCTTCGGGCGATCGGGCGTGGCAGGATTTTCGATCGTGTGTGGAGGAGGCCGAAAGCCCGATGGCGTGGAACAGCAGCGGCGGACCCAGCCCCTGGGGCAATCCCAGGCCCGGCGGGCCGTGGGGGCAGCCGCAGCCGCCTTCGGGCGGAGGCCAGGGTGGCGGCGGGGGCCGCGGACCCGACCTCGATGACGTCATCCGCCAGGCGCAGGACGCCGTGCGGCGGATGCTGCCGCGCGGCATGGGCGGGGCAGGCATCGGCCTGCTGGCGCTGCTGCTGGTCGGCGGCTGGCTGGCTTCCGGCATCTACCGCGTCCAGCCGGACGAACAGGGCATCGTGCTGCGCTTCGGCGCCTATACGGCGACGACCCAGCCCGGCCTGAACTACCACCTGCCCTGGCCGGTGGAGAGCGTGACCACGCCGCGCGTCACCCGCATCAACCGGGTGGATGTCGGCTTCCGGGCCTCGGCCGATGCCGGCCCCACCGCCCGGCCCATCCCCTCGCGCGACGTGCTCGAGGAAAGCCTGATGCTGACGGGCGACGAGAACATCATCGACATCGACTTCGCCGTCTTCTGGCGCATCCGCGATGCCGGCGACTTCCTGTTCAACACCCGCAATGCCGAGGCCACGGTGAAATCCGCGGCGGAAAGCGTGATGCGCGAGGTGATCGGCCGCACCGCCATCCAGCCCGCCCTGACCGAGGCGCGCGCGCAGATCGAACAGGCGGTGCGGACCGGCACCCAGGGGATCATGGACCAGTACCGGGCGGGGGTGGAGATCACCCAGGTGCAGCTGCAGAACGCGCAGCCGCCGGCCCGGGTGGTGGACGCCTTCATCGACGTGCAGCGCGCCGGCGCCGACCGGGAACGCGCCCGGAACGAGGCCGAGTCCTACCGCAACGCCATCATCCCCGCCGCCCGCGGCGAATCGCAGCGCCTGGTCCAGGAAGCCGAGGGTTTCCGTGAAAGCCAGATCTCCCGCGCCCGAGGCGAAGCCCAGCGCTTCCTGTCCGTGCTGTCCGCCTACCAGGCGGCGCGCGACGTGACGGTGCGCCGCATGTACCTGGAGACCATGGAGGAAGTGCTGCGCCGCAACCCCAAGCTGCTGATCGACGACCGGCTGCAGGGCCTGGTGCCGCTGCTCAACCTGGGTGACATGAACCGCGCCGCGGCGCCGCAGGGCCGGGCCCAGCAGGCCAACCCCAACCTGCCAACGGCACCGGGCCAGCGCCCGCAGGGGGCCGGCCGATGAACAAGCTCATTGCGCTGGCCGTCGCCGCCGGCATCGCGGTCATCGTCGCCGCGTCCACCCTGTTCACCGTGCACCAGACCCAGCAGGTGCTGATCACCCAGTTCGGCGAGCCGATCCGCGTGATCCGCGACCCGGGCCTGCACGCCAAGATCCCCTTCATCCAGTCGGTCATCGCCTTCGACCGCCGGCTGCTGGATTTCGACGCGCCGGCCGAGGAGATCATCCTGGGCGACCAGCGCCGGCTGAGCGTGGACAGCTTCACCCGCTATTCCATCACCAACCCGCTGCGCTTCTACCAGACGGTGGGGCCCTTCGAGGCCGGCATCCGGGCGCGCATCAACTCCGTCGTCACCTCCGCCGTGCGGCGGGTGCTGGGCAACGAGCCGCTGCTGTCCGTGCTGTCCAACGACCGCGCCCGGATCATGGGGGAGATCCGGCGCCTGGTGAACGAGGAGATGCAGGCCTTCGGCATCGAGGTGCTGGATGTGCGCATCCGCCGCGCCGACCTGCCGGAGCAGAACACGGATGCCATCCTGTCCCGGATGCAGTCCGAACGGCAGCGCGTGGCCGCCGAGGAACGCGCCCGGGGCCAGGAGGAAGCGACCCGCATCCGCGCCGGCGCCGACCGCGAGCGCACCGTGCTGCTGGCCGAGGCCCAGGCGCAGGCCGACATCCTGCGCGGTCAGGGCGAGCAGGACGCGATCCGCATCTTCGCCGACGCCTTCCAGCAGGATCCGGAGTTCTTCCAGTTCTACCGCTCCATGCAGGCCTACCGGGAAGCCTTCGGCGAAGGCGAGACGCGGCTGCTGCTGTCCCCGGACAGCGAGTTCTTCCGCTTCTTCCGCCAGAGCATGCCGACCTCCGGCGCGCAGGGTGGCCCGGCCGTCACCGGGACGGCTCCCGGCAGCGCCCCGCAGGCGGCGCCTGCGGCGCCGCCGATCCCGGCGCCGGCTGTCCAGCCGGCCGTGCCGCAGATGCCGGCACCGGCGGTCACCCCCGCGCCGTCCGCCGCGCCGGCCCCGGCCGCCGCACCGTGACGGCCTGAAGGGCCATGCAGCTCGGCCATGTCCTGGCTGGCATGGCCGTGGTGCTGGCGCTGGAGGGCCTGTGCTATGCTGGCTTCCCCGGCGCGATGCGGCAGGTGCTGGCGCGGCTGGCCGCCGCGCCGGACCAGGCGCTGCGGGTCGGCGGGATCGTCGCCGCGGCGATCGGGGTGGCGGCGGCCTGGGTCATCGTCGGCATCCTGGGGGAGTGACAGGCTCGTCATGCGGCGCGGACTTCCGCTTCACCCCCGGCATGCCAATCTGCTTCGCCATCACCCGCCGTTCCGGCGCATCATCGTCGCCGGTCCCGCGTCGCTGAAGCCCGTCCCATCCGAAGAAGGTTGCCGCAATTGCGCTTTGCTCCCCTGCTGATGGTCGCGGCGCTGGCCGCGCCGCTCGCCGCGCCGCTACCCGCCTCGGCGCAGATCCCGCCGCCCGGGGCGCCGATCACCTTCGCGCCGCTGGCGCAGCGCCTGCTGCCCGCCGTGGTCAACATCCAGACCAGCCAGGCGGCCGCCCAGGCCCGCGCCCAGCAGCGCCCCGGCGCGCCGGACGTGCCGCAGGCCCCGCCTGGCAGCCCCTTCGAGGAATTCTTCCGCGACTTCCTGGAGCGCAACCGCCCGCCCGGCGGCCAGGGCCAGCCGAACCGGCCGCAGCCGCCGACGCGGCGCGGCCAGTCGCTCGGCTCCGGCTTCATCATCGATGCCTCCGGCATCATCGTGACGAACAACCACGTCATCGAGGGCGCGGACGAGATCAACGTGGTGCTGTCGGACAACACCACCCTGCGGGCGGAGCTGGTGGGCGCCGACCCGCGCACCGACATCGCCGTGCTGCGCGTCACCCCGGAACGCCCGCTGCCGGCCGTCAGCTTCGGTGACAGCGACACGGCGCTGGTCGGCGACTGGGTGCTGGCCATCGGCAACCCCTTCGGCCTGGGCGGTTCGGTGACGGCCGGCATCGTCTCCGCTCGCGGGCGGGACATCCGCCAGGGGCTCTATGACGACTTCATCCAGACCGACGCCGCGATCAACCGCGGCAATTCGGGCGGGCCGCTGTTCAACCTGGCGGGCGAGGTCATCGGCATCAACACGGCCATCTACTCGCCCTCCGGCGGCTCCATCGGCATCGGCTTCTCCATCCCCGCCAACCTGGCCCGCAACATCGCCGCCCAGCTGCGCGATGTCGGCCGGGTTCGGCGCGGCTGGCTGGGCGTGAACATCCAGCAGGTGACGGACGAGATCGCGGAAAGCCTGTCCCTGCCCGGCGGCGCGCGCGGCGCGCTGGTGGCGCGAGCGCAGGAGGATGGGCCCGCGGCGGCCGCGGGCATCCAGGCCGGCGACGTCATCCTGCGCTTCAACGGGCAGGAGGTGCGGGAGATGCGCAACCTGCCGCGCATCGTGGCGGACACCCAGGTGGGGCGCGAGGCGCCGGTGGTGGTCTGGCGCGACGGGCGGGAGCAGACGCTGAACGTGACCGTGGCGGAACTGCCCTCGGAGCAGGCGCAGGCCGGCACCCCGACGCCGGCGCCGGATGCCCGGCCGCAGACGCTGGAACTCGCCGGCCTCGGCCTGAAGGTCGGCCCGATCACGGCGGAGGCGCGGGAACGCTTCAGCCTGCGGCCGGAAGCCCGGGGCGTGGTCATCACCGAGGTCTCCCCCGGCAGCCCGGCGGCGGAACGCGAATTGCGCCCCGGCGACGTGATCGTGGAAGTGCAGCAGGAACGGGTGACCGCCCCGGCCGAGGTGCGGGAACGCCTGGAAGCGCTGCGCCGCCAGGGCCGCGCCACGGCGCTGCTGCTGATCGAGGGGCCGCAGGGCCAGCGCTGGGTGCCGCTGCGCCTGGCCGCCCCGCGCGGCAACCCGGGCTGAGCAACGCCGCCCCTTCCCCCGGCGGGGGAAGGGGCCTGGTGCTCAGTCGCGGAATTCGGCCCGGCGGTATCCCTGGGCGAAAAGCAGCGCCAGCAGATCCGCATGGTCCACCCGGGCACGCGCCGCCGTCGCCACGATGGGCTTGGCGCGGAAGGCCACGCCGAGGCCCGCCGCGCCGATCATGTCGAGGTCGTTGGCGCCATCCCCCACCGCCAGGGTTGCCGCCATCGGCAGGGCGTTCTCGGTGGCCAGCCGCGTCAGGGTGGCGAGCTTGGCGTTGCGGTCGAAGACCGGCTCCGCCACCTTGCCGGTCAGCTTGCCGTCCTCGATCAGCAGGGTGTTGGAGACGTGGTGGTCGAAGCCGAGCCGTTGCGCCACCCGCCCGGTGAAGAAGGTGAAGCCGCCGGAGGCCAGGCAGCACACCGCGCCATGGGCGCGCATCGTCGCCACCAGCGTGGCCGCGCCGGGCATCATCGCCGTCGCCTGCCAGGTGGCTTCCAGCGCCGCCACGTCGAGCCCTGCCAGCATGCCGACGCGGGCGTGCAGCGCCTGGGCGAAATCCAGCTCTCCGTTCATGGACCGGCGGGTGATGGCCGCGATCTCGTCCTTCAGCCCGGCGAAGGCCGCGATTTCGTCCAGCGTCTCCGACGTCACGATGGTGCTGTCCATGTCGGCGACCAGCAGGCGCTTGCGGCGACCTTCGGCCGGTACCGCGATGGCGTCCACCGGCGCGCCGTCCAGCGCCGTGCGGGCTGCGGCGGCGGCCAGCTCCGCCGGCGCATCGGTGAAGGGCAGGTCCACCGCCTCGGCCTCCGCCAGCCAGTCCGGCGTGCCGGGTCGGGCGCCCAGCGCCTCCAGCGCCTGACGGCAGCGGGCGAGAAGGGCGGGGTCGAGGGCGCCGGCGGCGGCGACCAGGGTCAGGATATGGGGCATGGCACGCGCCCTGTGCCACCGGCATGAGGGCCGCGCAACCACCGGCGATCCTGGTCGCCGGCCCCACCGCCAGCGGCAAGAGCGCGCTGGCCCTGGCGCTGGCGGAACGGCTGGGCGGGGCCGTCATCAACGCCGATTCCATGCAGGTCTATG
The DNA here is from genome assembly GCF_012103215.1 of Falsiroseomonas selenitidurans. Taxonomy (GTDB): domain Bacteria; phylum Pseudomonadota; class Alphaproteobacteria; order Acetobacterales; family Acetobacteraceae; genus Falsiroseomonas; species Falsiroseomonas selenitidurans. Next base: position 25,657 of record NZ_JAAVNE010000037.1, on the reverse strand, counting down.
CCGGGCTGCGCGTGCTCACCGCCCGCCCGACGCCGGAGGAGGAAGCGCGCGTGCCGCACCTTCTCTATGGCTTGCGCCCGCCGGCGGCGGCGGGCACTGTTGCCTGGTGGCGTGGTGCGGCGCTGGCGGCGATGGAGGCGGTGCGGGCGGCCGGGCGCGTGCCGATCCTGTGCGGCGGCACCGGGCTGTACTTCCTCTCGCTCACCCAGGGCCTGTCCGCCATCCCGCCGGTGCCGGAGGCGGCGCGGGCGGAGGCACGGCGCCTGCTGGCCGAGGAAGGCCCGGCCGCGCTGCACCGCCGCCTGGCGGTGCTGGACCCGGAGACCGCCGCCAGCCTCCGCCCCAGCGACAGCCAGCGCATTGCCCGGGCCTGGGAGGTGGTGAGCGGCACCGGCCGCGGCCTGCGCGCCTGGCAGGCGGAAGCGGGCACCGGCCCCGCCCCCTGGCGCTTCGCCGCCCTGCTGCTGGACCCGCCGCGCGACGCGCTGCGCAGCGCCATCGTCACGCGCTGGCACGCCATGCTGGCCGCCGGGGCGCTGGAGGAGGTGCGGGCCCTGGCGGCGCAGCGCCTCGACCCCGCCTTGCCGGCGATGCGCGCGCATGGCGTGCCGGAACTGCTGGCGCATCTGCAGGGGCGGATGACGCTGGAGGCGGCTTCCACCCGCGCCATTCTCAACACCGGCCAGTACACCAAGCGCCAGGCCACCTGGTTCCGGCACCACGCCCTGGCACCCGAAGGGGCGCCTCACAGCCTTTCGCATAGCTTCCATGCGCGTGCTGATGGTCTCTCGCAACTTTCGGAAAGTGTTTTGGTGGATTTGATGATGTTTATTCATCAAGGCGTTGACGCGGCGCAGCACGGGGTCTAATTGGGGCTGCCCGCCGCCGCTTGGCTGCGGGCCAATGCCAGACCGCAGGAAAGCCCCAACCCCCATGTCCGCAACCAGCCCGCACGCCGCGACCCAGCCCCTGACGATGTCGGGCGCCGAGGTCGTACTCCGTGCGCTGAAGGACCAGGGGGTCGAGGTCATCTTCGGCTATCCCGGCGGCGCCGTGCTGCCGATCTACGACGCGATCTTCCAGCAGAACGCCATCCGCCATATCCTGGTGCGGCACGAGCAGGCCGCGGTGCATGCGGCGGAAGGCTATGCGCGCTCCACCGGCAAGGTGGGCTGCGTGCTGGTCACCTCCGGCCCCGGCGCCACCAATGCCGTCACCGGGCTGCTGGATGCGCTGATGGACAGCATCCCGCTGGTCTGCCTGACCGGCCAGGTGCCCACCCACCTGATCGGCAACGACGCCTTCCAGGAAGCCGACACCACCGGCATCACCCGGCCCGCCACCAAGCACAACTACCTGGTCAAGCGGTCCGAGGACGTGGCCCGCGTGGTGCACGAGGCCTTCCACGTCGCCCGCAGCGGCCGCCCCGGCCCGGTGGTGATCGACCTGCCGAAGGACATCCTGATCAACAAGGCCCCTTACGTGGAGGCGCCGCCGGCCACCCAGCCGCATCGCTCCTACCGCCCCGTGACGGCGCCCGACATGGCCCAGGTGCGCAAGGCGGTGGCGCTGCTGAAGCAGGCGGAGCGGCCGGTGATCTATGCCGGCGGCGGCGTGATCAATTCCGGGCCGGAAGCGTCGCGCCTGCTGGGCGAATTCGCGCACCTCACCGGCTTTCCGGTGACCAACACGCTGATGGGCCTGGGTGCCTTCCCGTCGCAGGATCCGCAATTCCTCGGCATGCTCGGCATGCACGGCACCTACGAGGCGAACCTCGTGATGCATGGCTGCGACGTCATGCTGAACATGGGCGCGCGCTTCGACGACCGGGTGACGGGCAAGCTTTCCCACTTCGCGCCGAATGCGAAGAAGATCCACGCCGATATCGACCCCTCCTCGATCAACAAGAACGTCAAGGTGGACGTGCCGATCGTCGGCGATGCCGGGCAGATCCTGGCGGCCATGATCCAGGTCTGGAAGGAAGACAGCCAGCCGCCGATGCGGGAGGCCCTGGCCGCCTGGTGGCGCCAGATCGACCTGTGGCGGGCCAAGGATTGCCTCCAATACGTCCAGCAGGGAAAAATCATCAAGCCGCAGCATGCGGTGAAGCGGCTGTACGAGATCACCCGCGAATCGGGGCGGGAGACCTACATCACGACCGAGGTCGGCCAGCACCAGATGTGGGCCGCCCAGTATTTCGGCTTCGAAAAGCCGAACCGCTGGATGACCTCGGGCGGCCTCGGCACCATGGGCTACGGCCTGCCGGCGGCGATGGGCGTGCAGATCGCCCACCCCGACGCGCTGGTGATCGACATCGCCGGCGAGGCCAGCATCCTGATGAACATCCAGGAAATGGCGACGCTGTGCCAGTACCGCCTGCCGGTGAAGGTGTTCATCCTGAACAACGAATACATGGGCATGGTGCGGCAGTGGCAGGAGCTGCTGCATGGCGGCCGCTACTCCGAAAGCTATTCCGCCGCGCTGCCGGATTTCGTGAAGCTGGCCGAGAGCTTCCACGGCGTCGGCCTGCGGGCGACGGAGGAAAGCCAGCTGGATGACGTGATCCGGGAAATGCTGGCCACGGACCGCCCGGTCATCGCCGATATCTGCGTGGCAAAGGACGAGAACTGCTTCCCGATGATCCCCTCGGGCGCTGCGCACAACGAGATGATCCTCGGCCCGGGGCAGGAAGGGGGCGTCGCGGGCGTCACGGATGAGGGCAAGGTCCTCGTCTGAACCGCCGGCCGCCGCCTGATCTTTTCCTCCTGCCCAAAGTGCTGAACAACCATGGCTGACGATCCGGGACAGTTTCGCTCCGCAACCATTGCGGTGCTGGTGGAGAACGAGGCCGGCGTGCTCGCGCGCGTCATCGGCCTGTTCTCTGGCCGCGGCTACAACATCGAGAGCCTGACGGTGGCCCCGGTCGATGCCGACCGCCGCCTGTCGCGCATCACCATCGTCACCTCGGGCACCGAGATGGTGATCGAGCAGATCAAGGCGCAGCTCGACCGGCTGGTGCCGGTGCACAAGGTCTCCGACCTCTCGCTCGCCGGGCCGCACCTCGTGCGCGAACTGGCGCTGATCAAGGTGGTGGGGCTGGGCGACCACCGGGTGGAGGCGCTGCGCCTTGCGGATGCCTTCCGCGCCCGGGTGGTGGATGCCACCACGGAAAGCTTCGTCTTCGAGATGACCGGCACGGCGGAGAAGATCGACGCCTTCTGCGACCTGATGCGGCCGATCGGCCTGGCCGAGGTCAGCCGGACGGGGGCGGTGGCGATCGTGCGGGGCAGGTCCGCGCTCACGGTCTGAAACCTTGCCGGCCCCACTACCGTTCGCTGGGCGAACCGTCGCCGGAGCCCGTGCCATGCGCCTTTTCGCCTGCCAGAAATGCGGCAACCTGCTGCACTTCGAAAACACCGTCTGTGAACGCTGCGGATCCTCGCTCGGCTTCCTGCCGGAAGCCGGGCGGCTTTCCGCCTTCACGCCGGATGGCTTGGCGATGCTGGACGGCAAGCCGAGGAAGGCCTGCCTCAACGTGGCGGAGGACGCCTGCAACTGGTTCCTGCCGGAGGCGGAGGCGGAAAATTTCTGCCCCGCCTGCCGCTTGAACGCCGTGGTGCCGGATCTCTCGGTGGCGGGGAACCTGCCGCTGTGGCGGCGGATGGAAGCGGCCAAGCGCCGGTTGATCTACACGCTGGACCGGCTGCGCCTGCCGCACCAGGCCAGCGCGCTGCGGTTTTCCTTCCTGGCCGACCTGGACGGCGAGCCGCCGACCATGACGGGGCATGAGGACGGCCACATCACCATCGCCCTGGCCGAAGCCGACGATGCGGAGCGCGAGGCGCGGCGCACCCGGCTGAACGAGCCCTTCCGCACCCTGCTTGGCCATATGCGGCACGAGGTGGGGCATTGGTACTTCATCGTGCTGGTGCAGGAGGCCGGCCGCACCGCGGAATTCCGTGCCCTGTTCGGCGACGAAAGCACGGACTACGCGGCGGCGCTCCAGGCGCATTATGCGAAGCCGCCGAATGACGACTGGCGTGGCAACCACATCTCGGCCTATGCCGCGGCGCATCCGCATGAGGATTGGGCGGAATGCTTCGCCCATTACCTGCACATGGTGGACAGCCTGGAGATGGCGGCCAGCTTCGGCCTCAGCATCAGCCCGGTGCTGGACCGCCATGGCGTGCTGGAGACGGAGCTGGATTTCAGCCCCTACCGCGCCGGCATGGAGGCGATCCTCCAGGCCTGGACTCCGCTGACCATTGCCATGAACGCGATGAACCGCTGCATGGGCACGCCGGACCTCTACCCCTTCGTGCTCAGCGCGCCGGTGGCGCGCAAGCTTGGTTTCATCCACGAAGTGGTGCATCACCGCCCCGATACGGGGCACTAACGCCCCCAACCGGGGCAACCGAAGGAAGCTGCGACGATGCGTGTGTATTATGACCGCGATGCGGATGTGAACCTGATCAAGGCGAAGAAGGTCGCGGTCATCGGCTTCGGCAGCCAGGGCCACGCCCATGCCCAGAACATGCGCGACAGCGGCGTGGCCGATGTGGTGATCGGCGCCCGCCAGGGCGGCTCCTGGAAGAAGGCGGAAGCCGCCGGCTTCAAGGTGATGACGCCTGCGGACGCGGCGAAGTGGGCCGATGTGGTCATGGTGCTGACCCCGGACGAGCTGCAGGGCGACCTGTACCGCGACCACCTGGACGCCAACATGAAGCCGGGCGCGGCGCTGGCCTTCGCGCATGGCCTGAACGTGCATTTCAACCTGCTCGACCCGCGCGCCGACATCGACGTGTTCATGATCGCGCCGAAGGGCCCCGGCCACACCGTGCGCGGCGAATACCAGAAGGGCGGCGGCGTGCCCTGCCTGGTGGCGGTGCACCAGAACCCCTCGGGCAATGCGCTGGAGATCGCGCTCTCCTATGCCTCTGCGATCGGCGGCGGCCGCTCGGGCGTGATCGAGACGACCTTCAAGGAGGAATGCGAGACAGACCTGTTCGGCGAGCAGGTGGTGCTCTGCGGCGGCCTTGTCGAGCTCATCAAGGCGGGCTTCGAGACGCTGTGCGAGGCCGGCTACGCCCCCGAGATGGCGTATTTCGAGTGCCTGCACGAGGTGAAGCTGATCGTCGACCTGATCTATGAGGGCGGCATCGCCAACATGAACTACTCGATCAGCAACACGGCCGAGTACGGCGAATACGTCACCGGCCCGCGCATCATCACCCCCGCCACGAAGGAGGAGATGAAGCGCGTGCTGAACGACATCCAGTCCGGCAGGTTCGCCCGCGACTGGATGCTGGAGAACAAGGTGAACCAGGCCTCCTTCAAGGCCACCCGCCGCCGCCTGGCCGAACACCCGATCGAGGAAGTGGGCGAGAAGCTGCGCGCCATGATGCCCTGGATCAAGACCAACCAGCTGGTCGACAAGGCGAAGAACTGATGCCCGCGGCCTCCTTCGCCATCAGGCCGGCGGAGGAGGCCGACCGGCCCGTGCTGCTGCAGAACGTGCTGGCGGCGAACCGCTTCGAGGATGCCATCGCCGGCAACCGCGCGACGGGTGCCGCCGATGCCGCCGCAACCCTGGACGAGGTTCTGGCGAGGGTCGCGGAAAGCGGCGGGCTGGCGCTGGTGACCACGGCGGGCGAGGCGGTGATCGGCCATCTCTTCCTGACCTACGAAACTGCGCCCGCCTATATCCGCGCCGATCGGCGCCGCCATGCCTATGTCGCCGACGCCTTCGTGCAGGAGGCCTGGCGCGGGCAGGGCGCCTTCCGGGCCATGCTCGCCATGGCCGAGGACCATGCCCGGCAGGCGGGCATCCGCGACCTGCTGATCGGCGTGCTCAGCGGCAATGACCGTGCCGAGCGCATCTACCGCCAGGCCGGCTTCCGACCCTATTCGATGGAGCTGATGCGGGAGATCCCGCCGAAATGACCCGCCGCATCGCCTGCCTGCACACCGCGGCCAGCAACATCGCCCTCTTCGACGCCGCCTGCCCGCCGGGTGTGGCGCTGACCCATGCCGTGCGGGCCGACCTGCTGGCCGAGGCGGAGGCCTTGGGCGGGCTGACCGATGCCATCGCCGTCCGTACCGCCGAAGCGGTCGAGGCGCTCGCCGCCCCCGGCATCGAGGCCGTCCTGCTCACCTGCTCCACCCTCGGCCCGGCCCTGGCCCAGGCCCGCGCCGCCATTCCCCTGCTGCGCGCCGATGCCGCCCTGGCCGAGGCGGCGCGGCGCGGCGGCGGCCGCGTGGTCGCGCTCTGCGCCGTCGAGACCACGCTGGCGCCCACCGCCGCGCTGTTCGGCGCCGCCTGCGAAACCCGCCTGGTGCCCGGCGCCTGGGCCGCCTTCCGGGCCGGCGATGCGGCCGGCTATGCCCGGATGGTGGCCGCCGCCGCCGACGCGGCCTTCGCCGAGGGCGCGGATTGCGTGGCCCTCGCCCAGGCCAGCATGGCCCCTGCCGCCGCGCTCTGCCGGCGCGGCCCGCCGCTGACCAGCCCGGCCGCCAGCCTCGCCGCGCTTGTGTGAGGCGCGCGTCGCGCCACATGCCGGGCGCAGCCCGGAGCATCCCATGCGCAACCGTCTTCTCGCCGGCGCCTCGGCGTTGCTTCTCGGCGCCTGTTCGGTGGTGGGCGTGAGGTCCGGCACCGAGGAGCCGCGCTTCGAACTGCTGGCACAGCCCAATGGCTTGGAGATCCGCCGATACGCGCCCCGACTGGCGGCGGAGACGGAGGTGGCGGCGGATGAGGCCGCCAGCCGCGAGCAGGGTTTTCGCCTCCTCGCCGGCTACATCTTTGGCGGCAATCGCGGCAGCGCGCGGATCGCCATGACGGCGCCGGTGGCGCAGGAGCCGGTGCGGATCGCGATGACCGCGCCCGTCGCGCAATCCGCCACCGCGGCTGGCCACCGCATCCGCTTCTTCCTGCCCGCCGCGCTGCGCGACCCGCCGGTGCCGAACGACCCGCAGGTGCGCGTGGTTGAAGTCCCGGCCGAGACCTATGCCGTGCTGCGCTTCACCGGCAGCACCAGCCCGCAATCGGTCGCCGATGCCCAGGCGCGGCTGCGCGCCGCGCTGGGCGATACCGCCTGGCTGGCCGCGGGCCCCGCCACCGCCTGGTTCTACGACCCGCCCTGGACCATCCCGGCGCTGCGCCGGAACGAGGTGGCGCTGCCCGTCACACGTCGTCGCACCACAACCCCTTGACCATGCTGCGCTGCACAGCCGACTTTACGCCCATGACCAAGCTCGCCGCCGACACCGACTACCCCCGCGACTTTGCCGGCTACGGCGCCAACCCGCCTGACCCGCGCTGGCCGGGCGGCGCCAAGCTCGCCCTGTCCTTCGTGCTGAACTACGAGGAGGGCGGCGAGAATACCGTGCTGAACGGCGATGCCGGCAGCGAGCTGTACCTGCACGAAGTCCCCGGCGGCTCGCCCATCCTCGGCGAGCGCAACCGCACGGTGGAAAGCCAGTTCGACTACGGCGCCCGGGCGGGCGTGTGGCGCGTGCTGCGGCTGTTCGCGGAACAGGGCCTGCCGCTGACCGTCTATGGCGTCGGCCGGGCGCTGGAGCTGAACCCGGACGTCGCGCGCGCCTTCGCCGCCGCGGGGCATGAGGTGGCCAGCCATGCCTGGCGCTGGATCGACTACCACAGGATGGACGAGGCGACGGAAGCCGCCGAGATCGCCCGCTGCGTCGAGACCATCACCCGCCTGACGGGCACGCCGCCGGTCGGCTGGTACACCGGGCGGATCAGCCCGCGCACCCGCACGCTGGTCGCCCGCCATGGCGGCTTCCTCTACGACAGCGACGCCTATGACGACGACCTGCCGCACTATGTGCAGGCGGCGGGCCGGCCGCACCTCGTCATCCCCTACACGCTCGACAACAACGACATGAAGTTCGCCGTGCCGCCGGGTTTTGCGGGGCCGGATGGCTTCGAGCGGCACCTGACCGATGCCTTCGACCTGCTGCTGGCCGAAGGCCGGGCGGGGCAGCCGAAGATGATGTCGGTGGGGCTGCATTGCCGGATCGTCGGCCGCCCCGGCCGCGCCGCCGCGCTGCGCCGCTTCCTGGCGCATGTGGCGAAGCACCGGGACGAGGTGTGGGTGACGCGCCGCGCCGATATCGCGCGGCATTGGTGGCAGGAACACAAGCCGGCATGAGAATCACCCTCCTGGCCTGCCTGCTGCTGGCCGCCGGCTGCGCCAACGACCCGCAGCCCGCGCCGCCCAGCGCGGACCGCGCCCTGCCGCCGCCCGCCCTGTCCGAAGGCCCCGCCGGCGCGCGCTGCGCCGACCATGCGGCCGCGCTGCCTGCCCTGATCGGCCGGCCGGAGGCAGCGGTCCGCGCGGCGCTCGCTGCCATGCCCGGCATCCGCAGCATCCGCCTGCTGGCCCCGGACCAGCCGGCCACCCGGGATTTCCGGGCCGACCGGGTGGGCGGCGTGGTGCGGGAGGGGGTGGTGGAGAGCCTCGCCTGCGGGTGACGCTCAGCCCGCCTGCAGGATCTCCGGGTTCACCATCATCGCGGGATCGGCCTTCCCGTCCAGCACATCCAGGATGTTCTGGGCGGAGATGCGGGCCATGCGGTTCATGCCTTCCTCGGTGCTCGCCGCCGAATGCGGGCTGATCACCACATTGGGCAGGGTCAGCAGCGGGTTGCCGGGGGTGGCGGGCTCCACCTCCAGCACATCGAGGCCGGCGCCCATCAGGTGGCCGGAGCGCAGCGCGGCGACCAGCGCCTCCTGGCTCACCACCGGGCCGCGGGCGGTGTTCACCAGGATGGCGCCGGGCTTCATCGCCGCGAAGGCGGCCGGGTTCATCAGGTGGTGCGTGGCGGGGGAGAGGGGGCAGTGCAGCGTCACCACATCCGCCTCGCCGAGCGCCGCATGCAGGTCGCGTGCAGGGCGAAAACCGTCGGCGGCGATGCGGTGCGGGGAGAAGCCGGGGTCCAGCACCGCCACATCCATGCGGAAGGCCTTCAGATACTGCGCGACGCGGGTGCCGATGCGGCCATAGCCCACCACCAGGGCCCGCTTGCCGGCCAGGTCCACCATCCGCAGCCCGCCCGGCGGCCACCAGCCGCCGCCGGCCACATGGTTGTGGATATCCACCGCCCGCCGCGCCACCGTCAGCAGCAGCATCATGGCGTGCTCGGCCACCGAGAGGTCGTTCGACCCGTTGGCCACCATCACCGCCACGCCGCGCTCCGAACAGGCCGGCACATCCACCGTGTCGTAGCCGACCCCGATGCGGGAGACGACGCGCAGCTGCTTCGCGGCGGCCAGCGCCGCGCGGTCCATCTTCTCCAGCCAGCACAGCGTGCCGTGCGCATCCGCAATCGCCGCGTGCCATTGGGCCGGGGCGGGATTGTCCAGCACCACCAGGTCCAGTTCCGGCCGCGCGGCGAACACCGCCATCCCGGCCTCCGGCAGCCTGCGGCCGAGCACCACCTTGAACGCCATCCTGCTTGTTTCCCCCTTGGAGGGCGCCATGCTGGCAAGCCCGCGCGCATTGCGCCAGCGCTTGCGCCCCGCGCCGCACCCGGCTAGCGTTGCCTCAGCCATGACGCCCCGCGCTGCCCGTATCGAGCTGACCGCCGCCCTCCGGGCCGGTCTGCTGCCGCGCGCGCTGCTTCTCCTTCGACTTAGCCACCCCTGGGCGTAAGCTCCGGCTGGTAACGGCTGGTATCGCTCAGGGGACCCTGGGGGCAGGTCTGCCCTCGCGCATGGCATGACGAATCAGAAAGCAAGGAACGCCCCCATGGCCATCACCCACCCCTCCTTCGGGGTCATGGACCCCGACCGCGTCATCGTCTTCGACACCACGCTGCGTGACGGCGAGCAATCCCCCGGCTTCTCCATGAATCTGGAGGAGAAGCTGCGCATGGCCGAGGCCCTGGCGGAGCTCGGCGCCGATGTGCTGGAAGCCGGCTTCCCCATCGCCAGCCCCGGCGACTTCGAAAGCGTGCAATCCATCGCCCGCCGCTTCGCCAAGGATGGCCCGGTGGTCTGCGGCCTGGCGCGCACGGCACCGGCGGATATCCAGAAGGCGGCGGAAGCCATCAAGGATGCCGCGCGCGGCCGCATCCACACTTTCGTCTCCACCAGCCCGCTGCACATGCGGGTGAAGCTGCGGATGGAGCCGGAGACGGTGCTGGACCTGGTCACCGCCTCCGTCACCATGGCGCGCAACGCCACCGACGACGTGGAATGGTCCGCCGAGGACGGCACGCGGACGGAGATGGATTTCCTCTGCCGCTGCGTCGAGGCCGCGATTAAGGCCGGCGCCACCACCATCAACATCCCCGACACGGTCGGCTACGCGGTGCCGGAGGACATGTTCCGCATTTTCTCGACCGTGCGCGAAAGGGTGCCAGGGGCGGATCGCGTGGTGCTGTCCACCCACAACCACAATGACCTGGGTCTGGCGGTAGCGAACACCATCGCCGCCATCCGCGCCGGCGCGCGCCAGGTGGAATGCACCATCAACGGCATCGGCGAGCGCGCCGGCAATGCGAGCCTGGAGGAGATCGCCATGGCGCTGCGCACGCGCCATGACGCGATCCCGGTCAGCAACGGCGTGCAGACGAAGCATATCCTGCGCACTTCCCGCCTGCTGGCCACCATCACCGGCTTCGACGTGCAGCCCAACAAGGCGATCGTCGGCCGCAATGCCTTCGCCCATGAATCCGGCATCCACCAGGACGGCATGCTGAAGGATTCCTCGACCTACGAGATCATGACCCCCGAGAGCGTCGGCTGGACGAAGTCCTCCCTCGTGCTGGGCAAGCACTCCGGCCGCGCCGCCTTCAAGGACAAGCTGAAGGCGCTGGGCTACGAGGTCGGCGACAACGCCATGAACGACGCCTTCAAGCGCTTCAAGGATTTGGCCGACCGCAAGAAGGTTGTCTACGACGAGGACATCGTGGCGCTGGTGGATGACGAGGTCGTCCGCGCCAATGACCGCATCAAGCTGGTTGGCCTGTCCGTCTCCACCGGCATGCACACCCGCCCCATCGCCTCCATCGCGCTGGAAGTGGATGGCGAGCAGCGCGAAGGGGTGGCCGGCGGCGATGGCGGCGTGGACGCCACCTTCGCGGCGCTGCGGGTCGCCTTCCCGCATGAGGTCAACCTGAAGCTCTATGCCGTGCAATCCGTCACCGGCGGCACCGACGCCCAGGCCCGCGTCACCGTGCGGCTGGAGGAGGAGGGCAAGCTGGTGGACGGGCAGGGGGCGGATACGGACACCATCGTCGCCTCCGCGCGGGCCTATGTGCACGCGCTGAACAAGCTGCTGGTCAAGCGGGCGCGGACGGCCCCGGCCGGGCTGGATCAGGGCGCGCTGGCCTCGACGACGGCGGCCTGACGGAAGGCGGCGGGCGGGGGGTGGGGGCGCGCAGCGGGAAATCCAGCGCCAGCCCCGCCTCCTCCCGCTTCAACTCGGCGCCGAGCTGCCGGGCCAGGCCGCGCAGCAGCAGGGCGCGCAGCTGGTCGTCCGGCCGCGGCACCACGCCGTCATCCTCGATCGCCAGGCTGGCACGGCGCTCATCCGCCGTGACGGTGATGCGGATGCGGCCGCCATGGCCGGGCGGGAAACCCTGTTTCAGCGCGGCGGCCACCGCTTCCGTGATGATCAGCGCCAGCGGCACCGCCTGGTCGGAGGAGATGCGCAGCGCCGGCGCGGCGACATCCAGCGCGATGCGCCGGCCGGGCTTGTCGCCGATGGCGGCGAAAAGCTGCACGCCCAGCTCCTCGATGAAGGCGCCGAGGTCGATCGCTTCCGGGTCGTGATGCGCATACATGTGGCGGTGCAGGGTGGCGAGCGCGCCGATGCGGTCGCGCGCCGCCTCGAACTCCGTCCGCGCCTGGCCATCCGTCACCCGCTGCGCCTGCAGGGCCAGCAGGCTGCTGACGATCTGCAGGTTGTTCTTCACCCGGTGGTGGACCTCCGCCGCCAGGATCTCGGACCGCTCGATCGCCGCCTGCAGGTCGCGCTCCCGCGCCGCGAGCGCGGTGGCGCCGGCGCGGAAGCTTTCGGCCAGTTCACGGATTTCGTCCGGCATGCCGTCGACTCCCGGCACCTCGAAGGTGCCGCCGCCGCCGCGCCAGGCGGCCACGGCGCGGCGAAGCTGCGACAGGGGGCGGGTCACGGCGTAGTTGGCGCCGAGCACCACGGCCAGGATGGAAAGGCCGAGCAGCGCGCCCACCTCGCCGAGCCGCTGGGTCGCGATCATCATCGCCGTGGCGCGCATGGGCGCGGCGGGCCGCGCCACCACCAGGAAGGCCTGGGCGGAAAGCCGGCCGCGCGCGGCCACCAGCGGCACCTCGCCCAGCGTGATGCGCGTGGCGCCGGTGGCGGCGATCTGCGGCGGGGCGGGGCCGTAGTCGGCGGTCTGCGGGCCGATCGGCCAGCTTCGCGCTTCGCCATCCACCAGCCAGGCCAGCAGCCCGGCGGGCAATGGCGGCGGCGCGACGCGGGCCACCAGCAGGCGGCCGGCGCCGGGGAGGGCGCGCAGCACGGCGATGGTGCCGGTGCCCTGCGTCAGGATCAGTGAAGGGCCGGCAGGGTCCAGCGCGGGCCGGACCATGGCCGCCGGCGTGCCGGCCAAGCCTTCCGCCGGTGCCGGGCACTCCACGTCCAGCACCACGCCCACGGGCGTCAACCCGCGCAGCCGGTCGCCGCAGCCGGTCCAGCCTTCCGGCCAGGTGGCCGCCACGCCGCGCAGGGCCCCATCCGCCGCGGCGATGCGCGTGGAGAGCGAGGCCACCACCAGATCGCGCTCCAGAACCAGGTCGCGTTCCGCCTGCCGAAGCGACCCGCGGTAGCCGGCATAGGCCCCGGCCAGCACCAGGACCACCACCGGGAAGGCGGCGATCAGCAGCAGGCAGATCAGCCGGCCACGCAGGCTGGCCTGGGGCCGGGGCAGTCTCCAGCGCCGCGTGGACCCGTCCTGCATCAAGGGGTCATGCCACGCGGCGAGACATCCGGGCGCTTGCTTTCACTTGCCTCGCCGGGTCCTGTCTTCCTCGATCAGGCGCATCAATTCGGGCGGAATCGGCTCGGCGGCGACATTGTCGTAGAGCTGGTGCAGCCCGCGCTGCAGCCACAGGTCGAAGGCGTCCTCGCCCGCGCGCCCGCCCTTGCGCTTCTGGGGCTTGCCGGGGGGCGCGGGCTTGCTGCTGTCGCTGCTGTCCATGTCCATCGCCGATGCGGGCGCCGTACTCGAACCATATCCGGCACGACACCCGGCCACTTCGACTTAAGGCAGCAGATGGTGTTCGCCAACCCCTGAGCGCAGCGTCCCGCGCCCCTCCGGCTTCGCACTGTTGCGCAGGGCGCCGCGGGCGCCCTGGCCACGACCCTGGCCGGCCCGCTGCTCCGGCGTCGTCGCCTCGCTCGATTCCTCGCCCGTCAGCCAGGTCTGCAGCTGACGGCGGGCGCGGAAGACCCGGCTTTTCGCGGTGCCCACGGCGCAGCCCGTCGCCTCCGCCACATCCTCGTAGGACATGCCCTGCAGCACCACCATGAACAGGGCTTCCCGCTGGTCGGCCGGCAGGCGGTTCACCGCCTGGCCCAGCTCCTTGAGTATCAGCCGGTCCTCATGCGTCGCGCCCACGGCAAAGGCGCCCGCCGGCACATCCTCGATATCCGTCGTCTCGCGCTGCTTGCGCAGGGTGCTGATGAAGCGGTTGCGCAGGATGCGATGCATCCAGGCGGCGAAATTGGTGCCCGGGGTGAAGCTGTTCTGCGCCGCCAGCGCATTGGCCACGGCATCCTGCACCAGGTCGTCGGCGGCGGCGCGGTTGCGGGTCAGCGCCAGAGCCTGCACCCGCAGCCGCGGCAGCAGGGCGATCACCTGGTCGTGGAAGGCCTTCGCGTCGCTCGTCGTCTGGTTCGGCATGTCACGCTCCGTCATCCTATGCCAACTGAATGAACGGCCCGCCGAGGAGGTTGCATCGCGCTTCCGTTACCCGTTCACAGGGGCGAGAGCCTGCGCCAGCGCCCGCCGGGCGCGGGACAGCCGGGCCTTCATGGTGCCCACCGGCACGCCGCAGATCGCGGCCGCCGCCTCATGGCTCAGCCCGCGCGCGGCGACCAGCATCAGCGCTTCCCGCATCGAGGGCGGCAGCCCGGCCACGGCGCGGGCCAGATCGCGCACCGCATGCGCGCTTTCCTGGTCGGAGACGAGGCTGGCCTCGGCCTCCGGCGGGTTCGCCTCGCGCTCGTCGCGTTCGCGGCGGGCGCGGCGCCAGCCCTCGCGGAAGGTGTTGCGCAGGATGGTCAGCGCCCAGGGGCGCAGCGCCGCCCGCGGGTCATGCGCCAGCTCCGGCGGCGGCACGAAGCCGGGAAGGCCGCGCAGCATGCGCAGCACGGTTTCCTGCACCAGGTCATCGGCTTCCGGTCGCGAGGGTGCCAGCAGGCGGGCGGCGGCGCGCAGATCCGGCAACAACTGCGCGATCAGGGCGCGCGAAGCGCCGAGGCTGTCTTGTTCGTCCACGCGCCCATGCATATCAAGATGCGGAGCCATGCGGCAGCGCGCGCCGGAATTTGGGAGATGACAAGCCGATGATCGAGATCGATCGCGCGGCGCTGATCGGGGCGCTGCCTTACGGGCGCCGCTTCGCCCGCGCGCTCACCGGCTCCCAGGCCGGCGGCGATGCGCTGGTGGGCCAGGCGCTGCGCGGCGAGATCGCCGTGCCCGCCGGCATCACGGACCCCGCGCTCGGCGGAAGGCTGGCGCTCTATGCGGCCATCTGTGGCATCGCCACCATCCAGGCGGAGGAGGATGCGGCGGTCAGCGGGCTGAACCGCACCCAGCGCATGCTGCTGCTGCTGACCTCGCTGGAGGAGCTGGAGATGGAACAGGCGGCGGCAGCGCTGGGCCTGCCCGCCGACCAGGCCGCCCGGCATGTGGAGGCGGCGCGCAGCCATCTGCGGGCCGGGGCGGTCGCCCGCGTGCTGATCATCGAGGATGAGCCGATCATCGCACTCGATCTGCAGCAACTGGTCGAGGCCGCGGGGCATGAGGTGGTGGGCATCGCCGCCTCGGAAGACGAGGCGGTCGCGATCGCGGGGGCGGAACGGCCTTCGCTGGTGCTGGCGGATGTGAATCTCGGCGCCGGGGGCGACGGAACCTCCGCCGTCGCGCGTATCCTGCAGCATCACAGCGCGCCGGTGATCTTCGTCACCGCCTATCCCGAGCGCCTGCTGACCGGGCGGGATCTGGAGCCCGCCTTCATCATCACCAAGCCCTTCGAGCCGACCACCCTGGCCATCGCCACCTACCAGGCGGTGACCCGCGGCGTGCACCTCGACCCGGTCTGAACGCCGCGGCGATCCGGCCGTGCCGGAACCGTAAAGGGCAGGCCTGCGTTCACCCCGGCGGAGACACTCGCCGGAGATTGCCATGCTCTACTGGACCCTGATCTTCCTCGTCATCGCCCTGGTGGCCGGGCTGTTCGGCTTCGGCGGGATCGCCTCGGCCTCCGCCGGCATCGCCCAGATCCTGTTCGGCATCTTCATCATTCTGTTCCTGCTGAGCCTGCTGGTCGGCGCCTTCCGGCGATCCTGAACGGCTCTGACGCGGCGCAGCCGAGGCCCGAGCCGCCGATGGTCCTTCCGCCGCGCATGGCGACGGCGGCAGCCGGCCGGCCGCGGATCGCTTGATGGACCGCTTCGACTGGCGGCCGGGCGGCGGTGCGGAGGCGCTGCGCCCTTTCGAGCCCCCCAACCCAGCGGCGGCGCCCGAGGCGCCCTGCCAACGCTGAGCCGCCATGCCCGACCCGAATCCTGCGGCCATCGACCTGCCGCCGCAGGAGGGCCTGATGCGGCGCTTCTGGCGCCTGGCCCGCGGCTACTATTCCTCGCCCGGCGACCGCCGGCAGGCCTGGCTGCTGACCGCGGCGGTGGTCGGCCTCACCCTGTTCCAGATCGGCGTCACGGTGCGCTTCAACCTGTGGAACCGGGACTTCTTCAACGCTCTGGAGAACCGCAACGCCCCGGCCTTCTACGGCCAGATGTGGATGTTCGGCCTGCTGCTGGTGCTGGCCATGGTGGCGGCGGTGGGGCAGCTCTGGGCGCGCCAGGCGCTGATGCTGGGCTGGCGGCGCTGGCTGGTGCACCGGCTGCAGCGGCGCTGGCTGGAAGGCGGGCGCCACTACCAGCTCAACTTCCTGCCCGGCGCGGCGGACAACCCGGACCAGCGGATCAGCGAGAACACCCGCTGGGCGACGGCGATGGCGGTGGACCTGGCGATCGGGCTGCTCGGCTCGATCCTGACCCTGGTCAGCTTCCTCGGCATCCTGTGGTCGCTCTCCGGCCCGCTGCACATGTCCTTCGGCGCCGATGAATTCGACATCCCGGGCTACATGGTCTGGGCCGCTCTGCTCTACGCCATGATCGGCTCCGGCCTGACCATGCTGATCGGCGGGCCGATGGTGGCGATCAACATCCGTCGCAACGAGGCCGAGAGCGACCACCGCTTCGCGCTGATCCGCATGCGCGAGAACAGCGAGGGCATCGCCCTGATCCGCGGCGAGCCGGACGAGGAGCGCGGCCTGCAGGCCGCCTTCGGCCGCGTGGTGTCCGTGATGAAGGCGCTGTACGGGCGGGAGCGGGCGCTGATGTGGCTGACCTCGGCCTATGGCATGGCGGCCAGCATCATCCCCATCCTGGTGGCGAGCCCGCGCTATTTCGCCGGCGCCATCACCCTCGGCGTGCTGATGCAGATCAGTTCCGCCTTCCTGGAGGTGACGCGGGCGCTGGCCTGGTTCGTGGACAATTTCCCCCGCCTCGCCGATTGGCGCAGCCATGTGGAGCGCGTGGTGGATCTGGAGGACACCTTCGACACCGCGGAAGCGATGGCCGGCGAGGCGCGCATCGACATCGTCGAGGCGCCACCGGGCGAGACGCCCGCCGTGCTGGCCTTCCGCGACCTGCAGGTGGCGCATTCCGACGGCAATGTGGTGATCCAGGGGGCCAATGCCGAAATCCGCGCCGCGGAGAAGGTGCTGATCGTCGGCGAGAGCGGCACCGGCAAATCCACCCTGTTCCGCGCCATCGCCGGGCTGTGGCCCTGGGGCGCCGGGCAGATCCGCATCCCGCCGCGCGACCAGATGCAGTTCATGCCGCAGCGGCCCTACATGCCGCTCGGCATGCTGCGCGCCGCGCTGACCTATCCCTCCGCCCCGCAGCACTTCACGGAGACGGAGCAGGTCGCCGCCCTGCAGCGCTGCGGCCTGCCCCATCTGGTGGCGCGGCTGGAGGAGGAGGAGCGTTGGGACCGCGTGTTGTCGCTGGGCGAACAGCAGCGCCTGGCCTTTGCGCGCCTGCTGTTGCACCGGCCACGCTGGGTGTTCCTGGACGAGGCGACGGCGGCGCTGGATGAGGAGAACCAGGACCAGATGATGCGCCTGTTCCGCGAGGAACTGGCCGGGAGCGCGTTGATTTCCATCGGCCATCGGCCGGGGCTCGACGTCTATCACGACCGCACGCTGCAATTGCTGCGGGCGCCGGATGGGGCGCGGTTGCAGGTGCGGCGCAAGCCGCGGCAGAAGGGTGAACCGCTGGTGGCCAGCAGCCGCGCGGCGCTGCGGCGGATGCTGCGGCGAAGCTGAAGGCGGGTCAGCTTCGGATGGTGGCCGGCGGCATGGGGGGAACCCCCGCGAGATGCCGCTGCACCAGCGCCAGGATCCCGCCCATGGCCCGCTGCGCCCTTTCATGCTCGCCGGCCGGCGTGCCGAAGGTGGCGCGCAGCTTCAGCAGGCTGCCCTCCAGGGCGGTGACGCAGGTGAAGTCGTGCACGGCGCTGTCGCCGCGGGGGTAGCTGTCCTGGCTGCACAGCACCACGGGCCATGGCGGGCGCGTCTGGATGCGCACCAGCCGGGAGCTCTCCCGCGGCCCGAACACCCCGGCGGCCTGGCTGCGCGCCGCCGAGCTGGCGCCCATCAACTCCGACAGCACGGGCAGGGAATCCGCCCCCGCCGGCACCGGCTCCGCGCTGCGCCGGAACAGGTAGATGGTGATGGCGAAGCCGCCACCGCGATAGACGGCGATGCCGCCGCTCAGCACATTCGGCGTGCGGTCCTCCTCCAGCGAGATGCGGGGGACCTGGCCCAGCGCCATGGGCAGGGAGTCGAGCCGGGCACGCTCGGGGCTGCTCGCGGCCCGCGCCGCGGCTTCAGTCGCGTCCTTCGCCAGGCCGCGATCGCCCGGCGCGGGCGCGATGTCGGCGGTCGGCCCCGCCGGCACGGCGCAGCCGGCGAGGCAAAGCAGGCCGGCCCACAGGATGGCGTGACGCACCGCGTTGCTCCGCTCCGGGGCGGGCAAGCTGCCCTGGCCGCCGCGGTGCCGTCAATCGACCGCCGCCGGCACGGTCCCCGGCGGGCCGGGGCCGTGCCGTCTGCGACGCGCGCTCAGCGCCAGGCGGGGCGGCCCAGATCCACCGTGCCGGGGTTGGTCAGCGCGCCACCGGCGGCACCCGCGGCGCCGCCGATCAGCGCGCCGGTGCCGGCACTGCCCGACAGCGAGCCGATCGCCGCGCCGGCGCCCGCACCCAGCAGGCCGCCGGAGACGGCACGATCGCCGGTGGTCTGGCCACAGGCGGCGAGGCCGCCGGCGAGGACGATCAGCAGGGACAGCTTGCGCATCCGAAATCTCCTTCTATGCAATCCACTGCACCCGTAACGCCCACGCAGCGTCCGGGTTCTGCCGCACCATTCCAGTTTCGAGAGTTTGTGCGCCGCCGGCCCCGCCGGCCGCATCGGGGCTTGAGCCGGAGCCGGGGGAGGGCTATCGGAGGCCCCTCGCGCCACCCCGCGGACCCGTGAGCACCGGGCGGGAGCCGATCCCCCGGGCAGCGCCCGGTGGCGGCCGCCCCCTGGCCGCAACGTGCCGCCGGCCTGGCGTTTCTTCGACCATCGGAAGGTCCCGCCTCGCATGTTCTCCCGCCTGTTCGGCTTCCTCTCGGCCGACATGGCCATCGACCTCGGCACCGCGAACACGCTGGTCTATGTGAAGGGGCGGGGCATCGTGCTGAACGAGCCCTCCGTCGTCGCCATTTCCGACCATCGCGGCAAGAAGCAGGTCCTGGCGGTGGGGGAGGAGGCGAAGCTGATGCTCGGCCGCACCCCCGGCAACATCGCCGCCATCCGCCCGCTGCGCGACGGCGTGATCGCGGATTTCGAGGTGGCGGAGGAGATGATCAAGCATTTCATCCGCAAGGTGCACAACCGGCGGTCCTTCGCCTCGCCCATGATCATCGTGTGTGTCCCCTCGGGGTCGACCGCCGTGGAACGCCGCGCCATCCAGGAATCCGCGGAATCCGCGGGCGCGCGGAAGGTGCTGCTGATCGAGGAGCCGATGGCCGCCGCGATCGGCGCCGGGCTGCCGGTGACGGAGCCTTCCGGCTCGATGGTGGTGGATATCGGCGGCGGCACCACGGAAGTGGCGGTGATCTCGCTGGGCGGCATCGTCTATGCGCGCTCCGTGCGCGTCGGCGGGGACAAGATGGACGAGGCCATCATCTCCTACATCCGGCGCAACCATAACCTGCTGATCGGCGAGAGCACGGCGGAGCGGATCAAGATGGAGATCGGCGCCGCCGCGCCGCCGTGGGAGGGCGAGGAAGGCCCGATGACGGAGGTGAAGGGCCGCGACCTGATGAACGGCGTGCCGCGGGAAGTGGTGGTCAGCCAGCGGCAGATCTCCGAAAGCCTGTATGAGCCGGTGATCGCGATCGTCGAGGCGGTGCGCGTGGCGCTGGAGAACACGCCGCCGGAACTGGCCGCGGACATCGTGGACAAGGGAATCGTCCTGACCGGCGGCGGCGCGCTGCTGCACCGGCTGGACGGCGTGCTGCGCGAAGCCACCGGCCTGCCCGTTGTGGTGGCAGAGGATGCCCTGTCCTGCGTCGCCCTCGGCACCGGGCGCGCCCTTGAGGAAATGAAGCGGCTTCGCCACGTGCTGACGTCGATGTATTGAGGGAAGCCCGCCCCGTCGTCGCCGCGCCTGATTCCGGGGTCGGCAGGCCGGGGCGCAGGCGGCGGCGGGAGAGGGGCCCGGCCGGCTGCCGGGGGTTCGTGCGCCGGTTCCGCCAAGACGAAGGGGACGTGCCAGCTTGATCCGTCTCAGCATTCCGCTTCGCCAGGCGCTGGCGCGGCTGTCCCTGCCGGTGCTCATCGCCGCCGCCTTCGGCACCATGCTGCTGGGCAAGGCGGATGCGCTGCTGGCGGAACGGGCGCGCATCGCCCTGGCCGATGCCCTGGCGCCCTTCTACGCCGCCTTCGCCCAGCCGGCCCGCGCCGTGCGCGACGGGCTGGAGGATCTGCAACAGATCCTGGTGATGCGCGAGGAGAATGCCCGGCTGCGGGAGGAGAATGAGCGTCTGCGCCGCTGGCAGGCCGCCGCCCTCTCGCTGGAGGCGGAGAATGCGATGCTGCGCCGGCAGTTGGAATTCGTGCCGGAACGGGCGCCGGCCTTCTACACCGCCCGCGTGGTGGCCGATGGCGGCGGCGTCTATGCCCGGGCCGTGCTGCTGTCCATCCCGCCGGAGATGCAGGTGCGCCGCGGCCAGATCGCGCTCGATGAGCGGGGCTTCGCCGGCAGGGTGACGGAGGTGGGCAGCCGGTCCGCCCGCGTCTTGCTGGCCACCGACATGAACAGCCGCATCCCGGTGACGCTGGAAGGCAGCCGGGTCCGAGCGATGCTGGTGGGCACCAACGGCGCCCGGCCACGGCTGCAGCATTGGTCCGAAGGCACGCGGCCGGCGGAAGGCGAACGGGTGGTCACCAGCGCCGAGGGCGTCGCCTTTCCCGCCGGCCTGCCCGTGGGCGTGGTACGCTGGACCGAGGGCGGGGTGGCGGAGGTGGAATTGTTCGCGCGGACGGAACGGCTGGACGTGGTGCGGCTGTTCGATTTCGGGCTGGGCGGAATCCTGCCGCCGGAGGCGGTGGCGCGGCCAGAGCCGCGCCCCCGCCGCTGAGAACCGGAACCGGCGCGATGGTCGGACGCAAGGAGCCCTCGCCCGGCCTGCTGCGCCGCCTGGACGACATGGCCCGCGCGGCCTTCCCGGCCACCGGGACGGTGCTGCTGATGGTGCTGGCGGCGGGGCCTTCCGGCGTGCCGGCGCTGGTGCCGGCGGTGACGCTGCCCTGCGTGATCTTCTGGTCCATCTTCCGCCCCGGCGCCATGCCGCCGCCGGCGGTATTCCTGCTGGGGCTGCTGCAGGACCTGCTGACGCTGGCGGCGCTGGGCACCGGGGTGGTGACGCTGCTGGTGGCGCATGGCGTGGCGGTGGCCTGGCGGCGCTTCCTGGTGCGGCAGAGCTTCATGTTCGTCTGGCTGGCCTTCTGCGCCTTCGCCGTCGGCACCGCGGCGCTGGGCTGGGTGCTGACCGCGCTGATGGCCTGGAACCCGCCCGGCATCGCCCCGGCGCTGCACCAGGCCGGCCTGACCGCCGGCCTCTACCCCGCCTTCGCCTTCGTCCTCAGCCGCATCCACGGCGTGATGCGGCGGGCGGAGGAGACGACGTGATGATGGATGGTACGGCCTTCATGGCGGGCGAGGGCGGTGGGGTCGGGTCGATTCTGGCGCGTCCCCCCCACCCACCGTTGGACGCATGCGTCCAACCCCGCATAAGCGGGGGAGAGGGCTTTCTGGCCGGCCCGCCGCCAAGGAATGGTGCGCCGACCTGCGGCCCGCGCTCGTCAGCGGGCCGAGGCCGCGAAGGCGGCCCGCGCCCAGACCGACAGTCCCGCCAGGCGCAGCAATGCACCGGCGCGAAGCCAAGCCGGCGGAGCCGGCGCCCGGCGCCTGAGGGCCGGAAAAGATGAGCCGCAAGCAGCGGGAGGAGGAGCGGGTCCGCGGCATCTTCAGCCGCCGCGCCCTGGTGCTGGGCGCCGGGCAGATGGGGCTGCTGGGCTTCCTCGCCCACCGCCTGCACACGCTGCAGGTGGATGAGGGCGAGCGCTATGCCACGCTGGCCGAGGAAAACCGCCTTTCGGCCCGCCTGCTGGCGCCGCCGCGCGGCCGGGTGCTGGACCGCAACGGCCAGGTCATCGCCGGCAACCAGCTCAACTGGCGCGCCCTGCTGACGGCGGAACAGACTACCGATGTCGGCGCCACGCTGGAGACCTTCAGCCGGATCGTGCCCCTGACGGATGCCGAGCGCGCGCGCATCGAGCGCGACGTGCGCCGCCGCCGCCGTTTCGTGCCGGTGACGGTGCGCGACTTCCTGACCTGGGAGGAGATGGCGCGCATCGAGCTGAACGCGCCGGACCTGCCGGGCATCAGCGTCGATGTCGGCACCACGCGCATCTACCCGGAAGCCGACCACCTGGCGCATATCGTCGGCTATGTGGCGCCGCCGGCGGAGCGTGACATGGATGGTGACCCGCTGCTGGAGTTGCCCGGCATCCGCGTCGGCCGCTCCGGCATCGAGCGGCATCACGACCTGGTGCTGCGCGGCCGCGCCGGCGCGGTGCAGATGGAGGTGAACGCCGTCGGCCGCATCATCCGCGAGTTGGACCGGCGGGAGGGCGTGCAGGGCCAGGACGTGCAGCTTTCGGTCGATGCCGCGCTGACCAAGTCGCTGCGCGGCAAGATCGAGGAAGGCACCTCCGTCGTCCTGATGGATGCGCGGAACGGGGAGGTACTGGCCATGGCCACCCAGCCTTCCTTCGACCCCAACCTGTTCAATTCCGGCGTTTCCACCGCCCAGTGGCGGGAGTGGACGCGCAACCGGGCGACGCCGCTGATCAACAAGGCCACCAACGGCCTCTATGCCCCCGGCTCCACCTTCAAGATGGTGGTGGCGCTGGCGGCGCTGGAGGCGAAGGTGGTGGCGCCGGGGGAGCGCGTCTTCTGCCCCGGCCACATGGATCTGGGCGAATCCCGCTTCCATTGCTGGAACCGCGGCGGGCATGGCTCGCTGGACATGCGGACGGCCATCAAGCTGTCCTGCGACGTCTATTTCTACGAGATGGCGAAGCGGCTGGGCATCGACCGGATCGCGGCGATGGGCCGGCGCTTCGGGCTGGGCGTGCCGCTGGACATCGAGCTGCCGGGCATCCGCAACGGCCTGATGCCGACGCGCGAATGGCGCCAGGCGCAGGGCCGCGGATGGGCGCTGGGCGATACGGTGGTGCATGGCATCGGCCAGGGCTTCTACCAGCTGACCCCGCTGCAACTGGCCACCATGACGGCCCGCCTGGCCACCGGGCGGGCGGTGCAGCCGCATCTGACGCGCGGCATCGGCGGCCGGCCGGTGCGCGGCGTGCGGGCGGAGGATTGGCCGAGCCTCGGCATCCCCGAACGCGATCTGCGCCTGGTGCGGGAGGCGATGTGGGCGGTGGTGAACGAGCAAGGCGGCACCGCCCGTGTCGCCCGCCTGCCCGGGGAACTCGGCAGCATGGCCGGCAAGACCGGCACCACCCAGGTCCGCCGCGTGACGCGCGAGCAGCGGGAGCGCGGCTACCGGGTGGACCAGGTGCCGCGGGAATGGCGGCCGCATGCGCTGTTCGTCGCCTTCGCACCGATGGAGAATCCGGTTTTCGCGGTCTCGGTCATCGTCGAGCACGGCTCCAGCGGCTCGGCCGCTGCGGCGCCGCTGGCGCGGGAGGTGATGATCGAGGCCTTCCAGCACTTGCGCCCGGGGCCGGGCGGCTTCGGGACCCGGGTGGCGGAAGCGCCGCGCCCGACCGGCGGCGCCCGGCCATGAGATTCGAGCGTCGCCTGCTGCTGCGCGAACGCGGCACCGGGGTGCTGGAGAAGCTGTGGCAGATCCCCTGGGTCTTCGTGCTGCTGCTCTGTGCGGTGGGCGGCGTTGGCTATGTCGCGCTGTATTCCGCCGGCGGTGGCGCGCCCGAGCCCTATGCCGGGAAGCATGCCATCCGCTTCGGCTTCGGCCTGGTGCTGATGCTGTCCATCGCGCTGGTGGACATCCGGCTGATCGCCCGCTTCGCCTGGGTGGGCTATGCCGGCGGCATCGGATTGCTGCTGCTGGTCGCGTTCCACGGCCAGATCGGCAAGGGCGCGCAGCGCTGGATCGAGGTTGGGGGGCTGCAGCTGCAACCCTCGGAACTGATGAAGATCCTGCTGGTGGTGGCGCTGGCCTCCTGGTTCCACAAGGCGTCCTGGGAGCGGATCGGCAACCCGATCTTCCTGATTCCGCCCATCCTGGCCGTCATGCTGCCGGCGGCGCTGATCCTGAAGCAGCCCAACCTGGGCACGGCGCTGATCACCATGATGGTGGGCGGCGCGGTGTTCTTCGCGGCCGGGGTGCGGCTTTGGAAATTCGCCCTGGTGCTCGGCGCCGTCGGCCTGGCGGCGCCGATCGCCTATGAGCATCTGCACGACTACCAGCGGGCGCGTATCACCACCTTCCTGGATCCGGAAAGCGACCCGCTAGGGGCGGGCTACAACATCATCCAGTCGAAGATCGCGCTGGGGTCGGGCGGGTTGTGGGGCAAGGGCTTCCTGCAGGGCACGCAGGGCCACCTGAACTTCCTGCCGGAGAAGCAGACCGACTTCATCTTCACCATGCTGGCCGAGGAATTCGGCCTGGTGGGGGCGCTGAGCGTGCTGGGCCTGCTGGCGACGGTGATCGCCTTCGGCTTTCTGGTGGCGCTGCGCAGCCGGCACCAGTTCGGCCGGCTGCTGGCGGTGGGGCTGGCGACGAACTTCTTCATGTATGTCTTCGTGAACATCGCCATGGTGACGGGCGCCATCCCGGTGGGCGGCGTGCCGCTGCCCCTGATCAGCCATGGCGGGTCGGCGATGCTGACGGCGATGGTGGGCTTCGGGCTGCTGATGTCGGCGCATGTGCACCGCGATACGGAGCTGGTGGCACCGCGCGACCAGAGTTGAGGCGCCAGGTCTGACCCTTCGGCATGGCCGGGATGCAGGGTTTCGCCCTGTGCGGGCTGGACAAACCCGCCGCCACCCCGTAAATCGCCCGCCTCACCGCAGCGCGGTGCGGGCGCTTAGCTCAGTTGGTAGAGCAGCTGACTCTTAATCAGCGGGTCGTAGGTTCGAGCCCTACAGCGCCCACCATTGAAATACCTCAACAATTTGGCGCTCTGACAGGCCCTCCGCTGCGGTGAGAAACGTGCGGGGCTTCAATGGGGCTTCAGGTCGGGCCTGACAGGCGCCGGGGGCGCTGCGGCGACCCAATGGACGGCATGTTCCTCGCCCTTAGCAGGCAGGCCCCGCGGCGTGCCGAAGGGCTAGACTGCCGGCAGTGACGCCCGGGCCTTATACCAAGCGCACTATGTATTGACCGGTTGTGCCCACTCGAAATCGGCGAGAGATTGGATGCGGCCGGTCTCGGCGATGAGGTTGTTCCAGGCGTTGCAGCAGGCGTCCACGATCGCCCGCGTGCCGGAGAACAGCCGCCCCGACAGGTAGCGGTCGCGCAAGTATTGCCAGACCTTCTCGATGGCGTTCAGCTCGGGCGAGTAGGGCGGCAGGTGCACGAGGGTGATGTTGGGTGGCACCCTCAGGTCGTTCGCGGTGTGCCATCCGGCGTTATCGATCAGCATCGCCGTGGCCTGCTGCCGGTTCGATGGACACCGAGTTTAGCCTGAACCGGCCAAGCGCTCGAATGCCACGGGGCTGAGATAGCCGATGGCCGAGTGGCGTCGCGT
>NZ_JAAVNE010000036.1 GCF_012103215.1 Falsiroseomonas selenitidurans | reverse complement strand
CCAGGCACGGCGCCATCGCCGATGCGCCCCTGCCGCACCGCCCGCATCGCACGCGCCACCGGGACAGGGTCCTGTGGCGGGCGCGCGGCGAGGGCCGCGCCGATCGGGTCCGGCCCCGGGCCCAGCACCAGCAGCACCGGCACGGCGCGCCCGGCCAGGCGGGGCGGCCGGAAGGGCCCCGGGGTGTAGCGCAGCGCCGCCATCCCCGGCGCGCCGAGCGGCAGGGCATCGGCCGGATGGCCGGCGCGCACCGCACGATCGGGCCAGAAGGCGGGCAGATGCGGGTAGGCGGCCAGTTGTGCGGAAGTCAGATGGAGTTGCGCCAGCGTGCGATCCTCGGTGGGCTTCAGGAAGATGTCCGGCACCTTGCGGTTTTGACAGAGCTGCGCCCGCGTCTCCTTTTGCATTTTGCCTATGGGCCGGGCTTCGGCTAGTCTGCCGCGCCATGATGCATCGCACACCGGCCTTCGGGACCATTCCGCGCTTCCGCGATCGGGTTTCCGGGGCTGCCAACCCTGGGTCCCTCGGCGCGTCTCTCGAACAGGGCACGCCCGGTGGCCGCGGCGCGGTGCGCCGCGGTGTCACGGCCCTGCTGCTGGGGATGCTGGCGCTGTCCGGCTGCGCCCGGGGGCTGGGCTCGCTTGCCGGCCCCACCGCCGCGGCGCCAGCGTCGGCGCCGGCGGTGCCGGCGGATCCGGTGGTGGCCTTTGCCGGGCGCGCCCGGCCCGGGGCGGCCGAGCGCCTGACGCTGGCCGATGGGCAGACCGCCCAGGTGCGCCTGGTGCGCGCCTACAATGCCGCCAGTGGCCGGGAATGCCGCGAATTGCTGGTCGGCGCCGGCATGGTCGAACGCTCCCGCCTGGTCTGCGCCACGCCGGATGGCAGCTGGGCGGAGGCGCGCCCGCTGCTGCGCGGCGGCGGCGCCGGCCGCCCGTGAGGATCCGATGAGCACCTACACCGGCGGCACCAACGGCCTGCCGGAGGGCTTTCCGCAGCGCAAGAGCGGCCTTGCCCAGACCATCGAGGGCTTCCAGGTCCAGGGGCGGGTGATCCACGCCCTGCTGCTGCGCGAATTGCAGACGCGCTTCGGTCGCGGCGAGCTCGGCTTCCTCTGGCTGTTCCTGGAGCCGCTGATCCTGGCGATCGGGATCGGCGCGCTGAAATCCTTCACGCGGGAAGGCGGGCCGGTGCCGCCCTTCCTCTACGCGGTCGTCGGCTACGCGCCCTATTTCGCCTTCCGCGCCATCATCAACCGGGCTTCTGCGGCCTTTCAGGCGAATTCCTCCCTGATGTACCACCGGCAGGTCCGCCTGCTGGACATCCTGCTGGCGCGCAACCTGCTGGAGATGTCCGCGGTGACCTGCGTGCTGGTGGTGATCCTGGCCGGTGCGCTGTGGGTGATCGGCTTCACGCCGCAATCGGTGCCGATGGTGGTCGGCTCGATGTTGCTGCTGTTCGCCTTCGCGAACGGCCTGTCGCTGCTGGTGGCTGCCGGCTGCGCCCGGTGGGAGATGCTGGAGCGCTTCGTCCACATCTACACCTACATCTCCCTGCCCTTTTCCGGCGCGCTGTTCTCCCTGCACAGCATGCCGAAGGAATTCAGGGAGGCCCTGCTTTGGAACCCGCAGGCCAACCTGCATGAGATGGTGCGCGACGGCATGTTCGGCGACCTGATCCCGGCCTATTACGACTTTCCCTACGTGCTTGCCTGGGTCCTTGGGGTGAATCTGCTCGGCCTGGCTGCGGTGCGTGCCGTGCGCTCGCGCCTCGAATTCTGACGCCGCGCCATGATCTACTTCGACCGCGTCTTCAAGCATTACGAACTCCGCGGCGGCGGCAAGAAGCATGTGCTGCGCAACGTCTCCGGCATCATCCGCCCGGGCGATTCGATCGGCATCCTGGGCCGCAACGGCGCCGGCAAATCCACCCTGGTGCGGATGCTGGCGGGGGTGGAGCACCCCTCCTCCGGCCGGATCGAGCGGCGCATGTCCGTCTCCTGGCCGCTGGCGCACGGCGTCGGGTTGCAGACCACGATGTCGGGCTCCGACAATGCGCGCTTCATCGCGCGGATCTACAACCAGCCCTTCAAAAAGGTGCTGGACTTCGTCGAGAATTTCGCCGAACTCGGCCCCTACATGGCCATGCCGGTCCGGACCTACTCGGTCGGCATGATGGGGCGGCTGCTGCTGGGGCTGTCCTTTGCCGTGGACTTCGACTGCTACCTGATCGACGAGGTGACCGCGACGGGCGATCAGCGCTTCGTCAACCGGGCGCAACAGATCCTGGCGGAGAAGACCCGAGGCCGGTCCCTGGTTCTGGTCACCCATGTGCCGGAACACCTGAAGCTGTACTGCCGCTCGGCTGCGGTGCTGAATGAAGGCAGCCTGACCTTCTTCGAGGACGTCGATGAAGCTGTCGCCACCTATAAAGCCCTCTGAAACCCTGACCGCCTCCGGCGTCGAGCCGGTATCGCGGCCCGGCGCCAGGCGGCCACGCCAGGCGCTGCTGGCGCGGCTCCGGCCACGCACGCCGCTTGCCTGGTATGCGTTGCTGGTGCTGCTGCCGACGCTGCTTTGCGCCGGCTACTACACCTTCTACGCCGCCGACCTGTACGAGACCGAGGCGCGCATCCTGGTGCGCGGCCGTCCGGGCGCGAGTGGCGGCGGCGGGGCCGGGGCGGGCCTTGCCAGCATCCTCGGTGCCACCGCCGGGTCGATGCGCCCGGGCGCGGAGGAGGCGCAGGCCGTGGTGTCCTTCATCGACAGCCTGGATGCCGTGACCGGGCTGCAGCGCGAACTCGACCTGCCCGCGATCTGGCGCCGGCCGGAAGCCGACCTGATTTCCCGCCTGCATTACGAGGATCCGGCGGCCGAGCGGCTGCTGAAATACTACCGCCGCCGCGTCGCCGTGAAATACGAGATCGAGACCGGCATCGCCACGCTGCAGGTCCTGGCCTACCGGCCGGAGGATTCGCTGGCGATCGCGCAGGGCCTGATCCGACTTTCCGAGGAACTGGTGAACCGCTTCTCCGCCCGTACCTCGGCCGACACGCTGCGCGTCGGGCGGGAGGAGGTGGCCATCGCCGAGCGTCGCGTCCTCGCGGCACGTGAGGCGCTGACCGCCTTCCGCGAGCGCGAGCAGACGCTGGACCCCACCGCCGCCGCCGGCAGCGCCGTGCAGACCGTGGCGCGGCTGGAAGCGGCGCTGGCCGAGGCACGGACGGAGCTGCAGGAAAAGCAGGCCTTCATGCGGCGCGACAATCCGCAGATCCAGGTGCTGAACAACCGCATCGCGGCGCTGTCGGCGCAGATCGGCCTGGAGCGCGCGCGCCGGACCAGCGGCACCGAGACGCTGACGCAGCAGATCTCGGGCTATGAGCGCCTGCAGCTGGAGCGGGAATTCGCCGAGCGCATCTATGCCTCGGCCATCGCCTCGCTGGAGGCGGCGCGGGCCGATGCGCAGCGCCAGCAGGTCTTCCTGATGCGGGTCGTGGAGCCGAACCTGGCGGAGCGTGCCACCTATCCCAAGGCCTTCTTCAACACGATCACGCTGCTGGTGGGGCTGTCGGTGCTCTACGCCGTGGGCTGGCTGCTGGTGGCCGGGGCGCGCGAGCACGCAAGCTGAAACCCAGCCGGCCGGGCGCTGGCCCGGCCAACCGGCTGGCGCGGCGCAGCAGCCCGCGCCAGCATGCCCTCTGGCCGGCCCGCACCATGCCGGCCCCTCTTCCGGATTGCCCGACATGTTCCAGACCCAATGCCGTCCCTCCGCCCCCTTCGCGCTGCGCCGGCTGGCCGGCCGCGCGCTGCTGCTGCTGGCGCTGCTGGGCCCCGGCCTGGCACAGGCGCAGGTGGCGCCGCCCGGCGTGCCGGCGGCGATGACGCGCGGCCCGAGCGTCGGCACGCTGCCGTCGCTGCTCGGCAACACCGACCCGATCACCACCTCCCGCGCCGGATCGGCGACGGCGGCGGAAGGCGGGCCGATCGCGGTGGGGCCGATCGGCGATCCGGCGCGGGTCGCCGGGCCGGCGACGGTGGTGTTCGGCGCGGCGCTGTTCACCCGCGCCGCGGCTTCCGCGACGGACACGCCCAACCCGAACTACGTGATCCGCCCGGGCGACCGCATTTCGGTCACCGTCTGGGGCTTCGTCGAGGCGTCCGTGGTCGGCGTGGTGGACCCGGAGGGCAATCTGTTCCTGCCACAGATCGGCCCGATCCGCATGGCCGGCACCCGCGCCGGCGACGTGCAGCGGGTGGTGGAGGCGGAGGTGCGCCGCGTCTACTCGCAGCAGGTGCAGGTCTATGCCGTGCTGCTGAACGCCAGCCAGGTCGGCGTCTTCGTCGCCGGCTATGTCCGCCTGCCGGGGCGCCACCTCGGCGCCGGGTCGGACAGCATCCTGGACTACCTGACGCGCGCCGGCGGGGTGGACCCCGGCCGCGGCTCCTACCGTGACATCGCCATCAACCGCGGCGGCCGCACGGTGGCGCGGGTGGATCTGTACCGCTTCCTGCTGACCGGCCAGCTGCCCAACATCACCTTGCAGGAAGGTGACACGGTGGTGGTTGCGCCGCAGGGCGCCATGGTCGGGGCGGATGGCGCGGTGCGCAACAACTTCCTGTTCGAGGTCAGCGGCCGGACCATGGCGGGCGACGAGCTGCTGCGCCTGGCCTCGCCGCTGCCATCGGCCACCAACGCCGTGGTGCGCGGCACCCGCAACGGCCAGCCCTTCGCGCGCTATGCCACGGTGCGCGAACTGGCGCGGCTGCAATTGCTGGACCAGGACACCGTCACCTTCATCACCGACGCGCCGGCGCCGACCGTCCGCGTTTCCATCGAGGGCAGCCGCATCGGGCCCTCCGTGCTGATCGCGGACCGCGACACCACGCTGTGCACCCTGCTGGACTATGTCGCGGTGGACCCGCAGCTGGCCAACCCGCAGGGCGTCTTCCTGCTGCGCCCCTCTGTCGCCGCGCAGCAGACGCGCGTGATCAATGAGGCGATGGACCGGCTGGAACGCCAATTGTTCCTCACCGTTTCCTCCACCACCGGCGTCGCCGAGATCCGCGCGGCGGAGGCGCAGCTGGTCGCCACCTACATCCAGCGCGCCCGCCGCACCCGGCCGGAAGGCCGGCTGGTGGTGATGGACCGCGGCGGCCGCTGCGCCAATGTGCGGCTGGAGGATGGCGATGTCGTCGTCATCCCGGAACGGGTGCAGACGGTGCTCGTCTCCGGCGAGGTGGCGGTGCCGCAGGCCGTGGTCTGGCGCCCGAACATGCGCATCCCGGACTACATCCGCGCCGCCGGCGGCCTGGCGGAGCGCGGCAGCGAGGCGCAGGTGATGATCCGCAAGGCGAGCGGCGAGCTGATCCTGGAGCCGGAGGAAGGCCCGGCGCCGGGCGACGAGTTGATCGCGCTGCCGCGGCTGGACCCGAAGAACTTCCAGATCACCCGCGACCTGCTGAACCTGATCTTCCAGTCCGCGCTGTCCGCCCGCGTCTTCATGAACTGAGCGCGATCGTCGCCGCCGCGCCCGGCCGGGGCGATGCGGCGCCGCGCCGGGACGATTGCGGCGCGGCGCGGGGCGCGATACCAGATCAGGGCGTGACCGGCCCCAAGGCCGGCATCTGGCAGGGAGGCCGTACCTTGATCAATCACCCCGACCGTCTCACCCTCGGCCGCCGTGCCGCGCTCGGCCTCGGCGCCGCGGCAATCGCTGCGCCGGCCCTGGCGCAGGAGCGTTTCCCGAACCGGCCGATCCGCATGATCGTGCCCTGGGGCGCCGGCGGCACCACCGACATCCAGATGCGCGTGCTGTGCGAACAGGCCAGCCGCCGCCTGGGCCAGCCCATCGTGGTGGAGAACAAGGCCGGTGCCGGCGGCGTGCTGGGCCCGCAGGCGCTGGCCGCGGAGCGGCCGGATGGCTACGTGCTGGGGCAGATGCCGATCAGCGTGTTCCGCCACCCGCAGATGGCGCAGCGGGCGCTGTTCAACCCGCTGGAGGACTACAGCTGGGTCATCCACCTGACCGGCTACCTGTTCGGCATCGTCGTTGCCGCCGATGCGCCCTGGAAGACGCTGGAGGAATTCCTCAGCTACGCCAAGGCCAATCCGGGCAAGGTGAACTACGGCACGCCGGGCGTCGGCACCTCGCTGCACATCACCATGGAACAGATCGCCGGCCAGCGCGGCATCGAATGGACGCATGTGCCGTTCCGCGGCTGGGCGGAGAACAGCCAGGCGCTGCTTGGCGGGCAGATCCAGGCCAGCGCCGACAGCTCCGGCTGGTCCGAACTCGTGCTGTCCGGCCGGATGCGGCTGCTGACCACCTGGACGGCGGAACGCGCCAAGCGCTTCCCCAACGTGCCGACGCTGCGGGAGAGCGGCATCGACATCGTCTCCGCCTCGCCCTACGGGCTGGCCGGGCCCAAGGGCATGCCGGCGGAGCGACTGCGGATCCTGCACGACGCCTTCAAGGAAGCGCTGTACGACCCGGCGCATATCGCCATCCTCGACCGCTTCGACATGGCGCCCTTCTACCTGAACCCGGCGGATTACGCGGCCTTTGCCCGCCGGCAGTATGAGGAAGAGGGCGTGATGATCCGCCGCCTGGGGCTGCGCCTGTAGCAGCGCCGCGGGGTGAGGGGCGGGGCGGACGGGCGGGGCTCGCCCATCCGCCCCGGACATGGCATGCGGGGGGATGACCACGGCCCATCTCCGCTGCGGCGATGATCTGCGCCGCCTGCTGCCCGAAGCCGGCTGGACCGGCCCCTATCACGGCATCGCCGACCCGGTCTGCGTCGGCGCGGTGGATGATGGGGAGCTGATGGCCTATCTCGGCCGCCGCGCCCGCGTCATCGCGCTGCATGCCGGGGTGGATGCGCAGGAGGCGCGGCTGCGCCTGGGCCGGGAATACATGGCGCTCGGCAGCCTGGCGCGGTTCGACCGCGTGCTGCTGTGGTTCGAGCATGATCTGTGGGACCAGGCGGTGCTGATCCGCGTGCTGTCCCTGCTGGCGGACCGCGCGCCGCTGGAGGGCCGGCTGTTCCTGATGCCGGCGGATGGCAGGCAGGCCTTCGCGGAAATGCCGGTGGAGGCGCTGGCGGCGCTGCAGCCGGAGCCGCTGACCGCGCTGCAGCTGCAGGCCGGGGCCGAGGCCTGGGCCGCCTTCGCCAGCCCGGACCCGACGGCGCTGGACCGGCTGGCGCGGCGCAGCCTGCCGCTGCCGCACCTGGCCGCTTCCATGCGCCGCCACCTGCAGGACCTGCCCTGGCGCAGCGACGGCCTGGCGCTGACCGAACGCCGGCTGCTGCGCGCGGTGGCGGAGGGTGCGACGGGGCTGGAAGCCGCCTTCCAGGTGCTGCGCCGGGCGGACCCGGTGTTCCACGTCACCGACCTGATCGTGAAGGAGGTGGCGCAGCGCCTGGCCACCGGGCCGCGCCGGCTGATCAGCCGCGAGACGCCCTGGCAGGTGACGGAGCGCGGCCATGCCGTGCTGGCCGGCCAGGCCCGCCACCGGCCGGCGCCGCGCTTCCAGGGCGGCGTCATGGTGGGGCCCGAAC
Organism: Falsiroseomonas selenitidurans; assembly: GCF_012103215.1. Lineage (GTDB taxonomy): Bacteria > Pseudomonadota > Alphaproteobacteria > Acetobacterales > Acetobacteraceae > Falsiroseomonas > Falsiroseomonas selenitidurans. The sequence goes on along the minus strand of NZ_JAAVNE010000036.1, from coordinate 47,990 downwards.
CGCTTTGGTGGTGGGATCCGCGCGCCGCCGGCGTGTACCAGGCGGCCTGACCACGCGCCCGACGAGGGCTATAAGGTCCGGGAAGCCTCCCCCGCAGGTGCCATGCCCGACATGATCCCCAGCCTGCCGCCCTGCCATGGGCTGATCGCCGCCTGGCGGCTGGGCCTGGTGCCCGAGAAGCTGGAGGCGGAGACGGTTCGCCAGCGGGTACTGGCCGGCGGGCAGCCGCTTTGGCTGCATTTCGACCTGGTGGACACAAGGGCCCGCCAGTTCCTCCTGGCCCTGCCCACCTTGCCGGAGGCCGCCCGCGCGGCGCTGGTGGAAACCGAGGAGGCGACGCGGATCGAGGCGGCCGATGGTGCCCTGTTCGGCTGCCTGCCGGACAGCCACTACGATGCCGAGCATCGGGAGGCGTCGGCGGTGGGCCTGCTGCATTTCGCGCTGCGGCCCGGCCTGCTGGTGACCGCCCGGCGCCATCCGCTGCGCGGCGTGCATGCCGCGCTGCAGGCACCGGTGGTGGAGACGGCGGAGGCGGCGCTGGGCCGCGCGCTGCACCACGCCATTTCCGCCTTCGCCCAGGGCATCGCGGTCCTGGCGCAGCATATGGCACGGATCGAGGATCAGTTGCTGCGCCCCGGCGACGACCCGCCGCGCGACCGCCTGGCGGCGGTGCGGCGGGAAGCGCTGCGCCTGTCGCGCCAGCTGGATCCGCTGGTCGAGGCGCTGGAGGAGTTGGAGGAGGACGCGCCGCCATCCCTCGCGTCGCTCGCCGGGCCGATGCTGCACGAGGGCCGGCGCGCGCGGGCCGCGGTGCGGACCCTGGCCGCGGTGCTGGAGCGCGGCCGCATTGCCCAGGACCACGCCGCCTCCCGCGCGGCAGAGGAGACGAACCGGCGTTTGCTGGTGCTGTCGGTGATCTCCGCGGCCATGCTGCCGGCGAGCCTGGTGGCGGGGATCTTCGGCATGAACGTGACCGGCGTGCCGGGGGTGGAGGAGCCGGGCGGCTTCGCCATGGCCCTGGCGCTGATCGCCGCCTCCGTCGCCGGGGTGCTGGTGGCGCTGCGGCTTGGGCGGCTGCTTTAGCCGGTGCGGCGCTGCTTGGCCGGCGGATAGGAGGACCAGCTGCCGCCCGCCGCGCCGAGGGCCTCTGCCGGCACAACCTCGATATCGATCCGCAGCGGGACACCGGCCGCTTCTCTCGGCAGGTCACGCCCCGGCCTCGGCAGCGTCACCTTCACGCCGAAATCGCCCTGCGCGATGACGAAAAGGCCGACGGCCCTTGGCTCCATCCCGAACAGCCTGTCGCCCTCCCGCAGGATGAGGTCGCGGACAGCCTGGGCGTCTCGATACGCGGCCATCTAGTGGATCCCCAAGCCCTGAAGGTGGATGTTTTCGTGGAAGGTCTGCACGTAGCCTACCACTCGGTCGCGGGCAATTCTTGCACTTATATGGCCGGGGGGTGGCGTCGGCGCCAGAACCGACCCCGCCACGATGAGGCCGAGTGGCGTGTAGCCCTCGTGATCCACGCAAATTAATGCGCCACTGTCGCCCGGTGCGAGACGAAATGGTTGTTTTTCATCCGAGTCGGCCAGGGTGATTTCCTGCAGGCCCGTGGCGGCAAACATCTGCCGTGTCATCGGGTAGAAGTATTTGATGGTGACGTCGATGGCTGTCAGCGTCGCCTGGGCGAAGGGGGTGGCGGCGGAAGCCTTCACCACAGCCAGTTCCTGCGACACCGTCTCGGGGTTGAAGGGATAGAACGCGCGGCGGAACACTCTCTGATCGAAGAGCTGGCGCTTGTCCGGCGTCGGCAGGAAGCCGGAATCCGAGATCTTCACGAGTCCGAGGTCTCCGCCGGTCGGCGCGGGATCTTCGCGGGTCGGGAACAAGGAAACGTGAGCGACCGTACCGATTCGGGTTCTCGGGTCCTCCGGCAGGGCCGGCGAATGCACATCATGGCCCAGAAGGGCGGTGCGGTTGCGGTCGAGGAAGACGTGTCCGGCGCTCAGCGCGAAGAAGTTCCGCCCCTCCGGATCGGCCAGAAGCAGGGCGACGGCGCCGACGCCACCCGTCTCCGCGGCGATGGAGGAGCCGCTCTGCAGGGACCCTGCCAGCGCGACCGCGGGGGTGGCTGAGCGAAAGCTCACCGCATGGCCGAACTGGTCGTGCAAGGTGGCCCGCAGCCTGGAAATCGCACGCGGGAGCAGGATTTTCCGTGTGCCGAGCCGCGCCGCGACACGAAAGCGTGGCGCGTTGTGCGTGCTGTCCTGGACCCGCATCAGACCGAGGCCGAGGGTCGAGGGAAGCGCCGAATCATCGAACCTGGCGGCGCCGGGGTAGTGGCTTGCCCTTGGCAGACGGCCCTGCTTCCAGCGATCCGGGTCCAGCCAGCCATCCCGCTCCGCCAGGCGCTCCACTTCCGCGCGCAGTGCCTGCGCGTCGTCGAGCGGCAGGGTCCGGGGCGGTGGTCCGTTCTGCGACGGGGCCGGCAGGGCCTTGGCGCTGCCGGCTGCGCCCTGTGCCTTGGCGGCGGGCGACTTGCCGTTGGGCGTCTTTGCAACCGGCGGCTCGGCCGTGGGCGACGTGCCGGCCGGTGGAATGTCCGGCGGCTCGGCCGTGGGCGCCGTGCCGCCTCGCTGGGTGCCGGCAAAAACGCCTGCGACGGTCGCCACGATGGCCGCGACCTCGGCCGGCACGCCGGGGTGCTTGTGGATCTCCGCGGCAACGAGGCCGGCGGCGCTGTCCCATGCAACCCGCACTTCCGTTGTCGCCACGGTCAACAGCACCACGATGGCGCCGGCAAGTGCCATCGGGCGCCAGGCATCGCCGGCGCCGAGGGCCATTGCCGGTGCGGCGGCATCGCGGCGCGCCGCCACGATCGGCGCGGCATAGTCCGCGCGCAGGGCGGCCAGGCGGTCCAGGGCATCCGGGCCAAGTCGGCCGAGCGCCGTGAACAGCGCCCTCTGCGCCTCGGGCTGCAACCGCTCGATCGCCTCGGCGGCGGGGCTCAGCAGGCCATCGGTCTCGACTCGGGGGGTGCCTGGCGGCGCCACGCCCAGCCCATCGGTGCCGTGGAAGGCGGCCACCAGGATCCGCTCGCCGATCCAGGACGCGGACAACAGCGCTGCATCCTGTTCCGTCCAGGCGACCATCCGGCGTGACCCTCCCAACCCAAGACGGACGATCCGGAACGAATCGTAAATGTCACAAGATCGTTACGCGGTGCACTTTGCCGCGTCAAGGTCGCCCCCTTTCACCGCAGCCCCGCGAAGAACCCCCGCAGCAGCGCCGCCGCCTCATTCTCCCGCACCCCGCCCACCACTTCCGGCGCATGGTGGCAGGTGGCCTGGTGGAACAGGCGGGGGCCGTGGTCCACCGCGCCGCCCTTCGGGTCATAGGCGCCGAAGACCAGGCGCTTCACCCGGAAATGCGCGATGGCCTGGGCGCACATGGCGCAGGGCTCCAGCGTCACCCACAGGGTCGCGCCGGGCAGCACCTTCTCGCCCACCGCGGCGGCGGCGGCGCGCAGCGCCAGCATCTCGGCATGGGCCGAGGCATCGCGCAGCGCCTCCACCGCATTGCCGGCGCGCGCCAGCACCTGGCCGGCAGCGTCCGTCACCACGGCGCCGACCGGCACCTCGCCCCGCGCGGCGGCGGCGCGGGCTTCCTGCAGGGCGATCTCCATCGGCGTCATCCGCCCTGCATGCCCCGGCCCGCGCAGCCGGTCGAGGCCCCTGTCGAAATCCGCCGCCGGCCGCGTGATGCCGGCGCCGGACGTGCTATGACGCGCGCATGAACAGACGCCCGGTCATCGGCGTGACCCTGGATGCGGAACCGGCCGGCGGCTGGTCCAAGCTGCCCTGGTACGCGCTCCGCCAGAATTACTTCTCCAGCATCATCGCGGCCGGTGGCCTGCCGGTGGCGCTGCCGCATCACCCCGAACTCGCCGTGGACTATCTGGACGCGATCGACGGGTTGCTGGTGACCGGCGGCGCCTTCGACGTGGACCCGGCGCTGTGGGGCGGCGGGGCGCCGCATCCGAAGGTCACGCTGAAGCCGGGGCGGACCGATTTCGAACTGGCGGCCACCCGCGCCGCGCTGAACCGGGACATGCCGGTGCTCGGCATCTGCGGCGGCCAGCAATTGCTGGCGGTTGCCCTCGGCGGCACGCTGATCCAGCACATCCCGGACGAGGTGCCGGGCGCGCTGGCGCATGAACAGCCGAACCCGCGCACCGAGCCGGGGCATGACGTGGCCATCGCCGCGGACACGCTGCTGGCGCGCATCGTCGGCGGCCGCCACATGGCGGTGAACTCGGCGCATCACCAGGCGGTGGCGACGCCCGGGACCGGCGTGGTCAATGCCCGCGCCCCGGACGGGGTGGTGGAGGGCATCGAGGCGCCCGGCCACCGTTTTGCGCTGGGCGTGCAATGGCACCCGGAATATGCCGTGGACCCGCGCGACCCGGATATCCTGGCCGCCTTCGTCGAGGCGGCCCGTCGATGACCGATGAGCCCCAGGATCCGCCGCCCGAAGCCGCCGAGGAGGAGGCCGAGCGCGGCGAGCGCATCGCGAAATACCTGGCTCGCGCCGGCATCGCCTCCCGCCGCGATGCGGAGAAGCTGATCGCCGATGGCGTGGTGAAGCTGAACGGCAAGAAGGTGGAAGGCCCCGCCACCTTCGTGAAGCCGGGCGACCGGGTCTCCGTTGCCGGCAAGACGGTGGCGACGGCGGAACGCACGCGGCTGTTCCGGCACCACAAGCCGGATGGCGTGGTCACCACCCACAAGGACCCGCAAGGCCGCCCCACGGTGTTCGAGCGCCTGCCGCCGGCGATCGGCCGCGTGGTCTCGATCGGCCGGCTGGACCTGACGAGCGAGGGGCTGCTGCTGCTGACCAATGACGGCGCCCTGGCCCGCCGGCTGGAACTGCCGAGCAATGGCTGGCTGCGCCGCTACCGCGTGCGGGTCTTCGGCCATGTGGATGAACGCGCCTTCGCTGCCCTGGCCCGTGGCCTGACCATCGAGGGCGTCGCCTATGGCCCCATCGAATGCGGGCTGGACAGCCGGCAGGGCGGCATCGCCTGGCTGACCGTCAGCCTGAAGGAGGGCAAGAACCGCGAGATCCGCCGGGTGATGGCGCATCTCGGCCTGCAGGTCACAAGGCTGATCCGCACCGCCTACGGCCCCTTCCAGCTCGGCACCCTGCCCAAGGGCGCGGTGGAGGAGGTGCATCCGAAGGTGATGCGCGAGCAGCTCGGCATCGGCGAGGCCCCGGCCCGGCGCCGGCGGCGGGAAGCCGATGCGGCGGCGGAAGCCGGCGCCAAGGCCGCGGCGGAAGCCGCCACCCAGGCGGAGGGCGCCGGCAGCCCGCCGGCCGAGGCCATCAAGCCGAAGCGCCCGCCGCGCCCGGGCAACATCCCGCGCGCCCGCAACGCCGAGCCACGGAGGCCGGCGCGTGCTGCGCGTGGTCGCCGGACTCCACCGCGGGCGTAGGCTCGCCGCCCCGCCGGGGGAGGCGACGCGGCCCACCAGCGACCGGGTCCGCCAGGCGGTCTTCGACATGCTGTGGCACGCCCCCTGGGCGGGAAGGGCAGCGGTGGAGGGCGCGCTGGTGCTGGACGCCTTCGCCGGCACCGGCGCCATGGGGCTGGAGGCGCTGTCCCGCGGCGCGGCGCGGGCGTGCTTCATCGAGCAGGACCGCGTGGCGCTGGCGGTGCTTCGGCAGAACATCGCGGCGCTGCGGGAGGAGCCGCGCTGCCTGGTGCTGCCGGGCGACGCGCTGCGCCCGCGCGCCGCGCCCGCGCCCTGCGGCCTGGTGTTCCTCGACCCTCCCTATGGGAAGGACCTGGTGCCGCGCGCCGTCGCCGCGCTGGCCGGTGCGGGCTGGCTGGCGGCGGGGGCGCTGCTGGTGGCGGAGACGGGGCGGGAGGAGGCGCTGGCGCTGCCCGGCTGGGCGGAGGTGGCGGCGCGGGACCATGGCGCGGCGCGGGTGGCCTTCCTGCGCGCCGCGTGACCGCGGCCGTGCATCAGCCGGTGGCGGAGGGCGCGGAAAGCCCGGGGGAGGCGGCAACGCTGCGGCAGGCGCCCCGCAGGATTGGGCTCGGGCGCCACCTCGCCCGCATGACGCAGGTCCCACCGGCCCGGGCGCAGCACTTCCTTCACGAATTGGTGAGTAGCCTTCGGCGCTTCGATGCGAGCCGGAGTTGTTCATGTTCATGTCGTTGATTCGTCAGAGCCCGTCGGTGCAGTCTCCGGCGCTTGAGGCACTGCGCACCTGCGTGATGGTGGCGGATTCCAGCCTGACGATCCGCTACGTGAACGCGGCGGCGCGGCGGCTGATGCAGGAGGCGGAGGCGGAGCTGCAGGCGGAATTGCCGGGGTTCAGCGCCGCCTGCCTGGTCGGCAGCAACATCGACGTGTTCCACAAGGACCCCCGGCACCAGCGCGGCATGCTGAAGGCGCTGCAGAAGCCGCATGCCGCGACGATCCGGGTCGGCCGCCGGGTCTTCGACCTGCTGGTGACGCCACTGATCGAGAAGGACCGCCATGACGGCTTCGTGGTCGAATGGGCGGACGCACAGGCGCGGTTGCAGAATGTCGACTATGCCGGCCAGATCGCAGCCATCGGGCGATCCCAGGCGGTGGTGGAACTCGGGCTGGACGGCACCATCCTCACGGCCAACGTCAATTTCCTGAAGGCGCTGGGCTACACGCTGGAGGAGGTGCGCGGCCGCAACCATACCATCTTCGTCGAGCCGGCCTTGCATGACAGCGCGGAGTATCTGGGGTTCTGGGAGAAGCTGCGGCGCGGCGAATTCCAGTACGGCCAGTTCCGCCGCATCGGCAAGGCGGGGCAGCTGGTCTGGATCGAGGGCGCCTACAACCCGATCCTCGATGCCACGGGCAAGCCCTGCAAGGTGGTGAAGTTCGCCACCGACATCTCGCCGCAGATGCGGCTGCTGTCCGACCTGAAGACGCTGATCGACCGCAACTTCGCCGATATCGACAACGCCATGGCCCGCAGCACGTCCGAGGCGGCGTCCGCATCCGGCGCCGCCGATGATGCTGCGCAGGGCGTGCAGCAGGTGGCCGCCAGCGCCGAGCAGCTCGCCGCCTCGATCAGCGAGATCGCGCGCAGCATGGCGCAGTCCCGCATCGCCACCGATGCCGCCTTCGAGCAGACCGTCTCGGTGGCCAGCAACACCGAATCGCTGGCCGGCGCGGCGCAGGCCATGTCGAACATCGTCGGCCTGATCCGCAATGTCGCCAGCCAGATCAACCTGCTGGCGCTGAACGCGACGATCGAGGCGGCGCGCGCCGGGGAGGCGGGGAAGGGCTTCGCCGTGGTGGCGAGCGAGGTGAAGAACCTGGCGGTGCAGGCGGCGCAGGCGACGCAGCAGATCTCCGCCGAGATCGACGGCATCCAGGCCACCTCCGCCAGCGTCGCCGAGGCGCTCGGCGCGATCCGCAGCGCCGTGACCACGGTGCGCGAGAGTGTCACCGCCACGGCGTCTGCGGTCGAGGAGCAGAGCGTGGTCACGCGCGGCATGTCGGCCAGCATGCACACCGCGTCGGCCGCCGTGACCACCGTCTCCGCCAACATCGCCGGCATCTCCTCGGCGATCGGCGAGGCGGCGCAGGCCGTGGCCCAGACGCGGGAGGCGGCGGAGGTCCTGGTGCGGTAGGGCGCGCGCCCCGCCGAACGAGGCGCGGCCCCGCTGGTCCACCTGCCGCCGGCGCCATGGCCGGCGGCGGATCCGTGCGACCAGGCCCCGATGCCGGCCGTGCAGGCCCTGCGCCCCGTCGCAATCGTCCTGGTTCTCAATACCGCCAAACATTTCAAGAGATTCGCATCCGTCGACGCGCAGCAAATTGTTCACAATCGGGTGAGACTAGTCGCGGGCACCAGGAAGCCGGAATGCCCCATGTTCATGTCCCTGATTCGGCCGAGCAAGCCGCCAGCCTACCCGGCGCTTGAGGCGCTGCGCACCTGCGTGATGGTGGCGGATTCCAGCCTGACGATCCGCTACGTGAACGCGGCGGCGCGGCGGCTGATGCAGGAGGCGGAGGCGGAGCTGCAGGCGGAATTGCCGGGCTTCAGCGCCGCCCGCCTGGTCGGCAGCAACATCGACGTGTTCCACAAGGACCCCCGGCACCAGCGCGGCATGCTGAAGGCGCTGCAGAAGCCGCATGCCGCGACGATCCGGGTCGGCCGCCGGGTCTTCGACCTGCTGGTGACGCCACTGGTCGAGAAGGACCGCCATGACGGCTTCGTGGTCGAATGGGCGGACGCACAGGCGCGGTTGCAGAATGTCGACTATGCCGGCCAGATCGCAGCCATCGGGCGGAACCTGGCGGTGGTGGAACTCGGGCTGGACGGCACCATCCTCACGGCCAATGAGAAGTTCCTGCAGCTGATGGGCTACACGCTGGCGGAGGTGCGCGGCCGGCAGCACGGCATCTTCGTCGAGCCGGCGCAGCGCGATGGCGCCGACTACCGTCTTTTCTGGGAGAAGCTGCGGCGCGGCGACTTCCAGTCCGGCCAGTTCCGCCGCATCGGCAAGGCGGGGCAGCTGGTCTGGATCGAGGGCGCCTACAACCCGATCCTCGATGCCACGGGCAAGCCCTGCAAGGTGGTGAAGTTCGCCACCGACATCTCGCCGCAGATGCGGCTGCTGTCCGACCTGAAGACGCTGATCGACCGCAACTTCGCCGAAGTGGACAGCGGCATCGCCCGCAGCACGTCCGAGGCGGCGTCCGCATCCGGCGCTGCCGACGAGGCCGCGCAGGGCGTGCAGCAGGTGGCCGCCAGCGCCGAGCAGCTCGCCGCCTCGATCAGCGAGATCGCGCGCAGCATGGCACAGTCCCGCATCGCCACCGATGCCGCCTTCGAGCAGACCGTCTCGGTGGCCAGCAACACCGAATCGCTGGCCGGCGCGGCGCAGGCCATGTCGAACATCGTCGGCCTGATCCGCGACGTCGCCAGCCAGATCAACCTGCTGGCGCTGAACGCGACGATCGAGGCGGCGCGCGCCGGGGAGGCGGGGAAGGGCTTCGCCGTGGTGGCGAGCGAGGTGAAGAACCTGGCGGTGCAGGCGGCGCAGGCGACGCAGCAGATCTCTGCCGAGATCGACGGCATCCAGGCCACCTCCGCCAGCGTCGCCGAGGCGCTCGGCGCGATCCGCAGCGCCGTGACCACGGTGCGCGAGAGTGTCACCGCCACGGCGTCCGCGGTCGAGGAGCAGAGCGTGGTCACGCGCGGCATGTCGGCCAGCATGCACACGGCGTCAGCCGCCGTGACCACCGTCTCCGCCAACATCGCCGGGATCTCCGCCGCCATTGCCCAGGCCGCCCGGGCGGTGAGCAAGACGCGGGAGGCGGCGGAGGTCCTGGTGCGGTAGGGCTTCCAGGTCGGGGCGGAAGCGGCTGCGGAGCGGGCCCCATCGAGAAGCTGGATGAGGGTCCGCGCTTCCTCCGCGCCGGGCCCGGGCCAGGCGGCGTCAGCCTTCCAGGCGGATGCCGATCCGGGCGTACATCGCCGCCAGGCGCTGCGCGTAATGGTCGGCGTCGAACAGCACCGCCTGGCGCGGGCCGCGGGCCGAAAGCTCCGCCCGCAGCTCCGCATTGCCGTCCAGCGCCTGGATCGCCTCCGCCATCGCGCGGGTGTCATAGGGGTCGACCGTCAGGGCCGCCTCGCCCACCACCTCGGGAAGGGAGGAGGTGTTGCTGGTCATCACCGGGGTGCCGAGCAGCATCGCCTCCAGCGCCGGCAGGCCGAAGCCTTCGTAGAGGGAGGGGAACAGCAGCGCGCGGGCGCCGCGCACCAGGCTGACCAGCAGGCGGAAGGGCGCGTAGTCCAGCAGGATGACGCGGTCGCGCAGCTTGCGTGTCAGCGCCTGCACGCCGTCGAAGGGGCCGGGGTCGGCCATCACGCGCTGGTCGTCCTCATAGATCAGGCCAAGCTCCTGGCGCATCTGCCAGGCCTGCTTGCCGCAGATCACCAGCGGCAGGGTGCTGCCGGAGGCGAGGTAGGCCTCGATCAGCCGGCCGACATTCTTCTTCGGCTCGATGGCGCCGAAGAACAGCCAGTACTGGCCCCATTCCAGCCCGAAGGCGCCCTGCACCTCGGCCCGCGCCAGGTTTTCCGGCTTGCGCGCCAGGCGGTCCGGGATTTCCACGGATTGGTAGGTGTTGGAGATCTTCTCCGCCGGGATGCCCAGCAGGTTCACGATGTCCTGCTTCGAGGCTTCGCTGACCGTCACGATGTGGTCGGCGCTGGCGGCGATGGCACGGCAGGTGCCGAGGTAGCGGCGCTTCACGTCCAGCGTCGCATAGGGCATGCGCAGCGGCACCAGGTCGTGGATGGTGTAGATGTTCTTCGTGCCCTCCACCCGCAGCGGCAGGGGGTAGGTCCAGTGCATCACATCCTGGGCATCGGGCAGGCGCACGCGGCCCATCTTGTTCTTCAGGCCGAAGCTCTGCACCGCGGCGCGGAACAGCTCCGGGATGTTCCACAGCGTGTCGGCATGGGGCAGGCGCGCCTCCAGCCCGCGGCGGATCACCCGGTCGGTCAGCGGCACCCGCTTGGCGTCCTGGCCGAAGGACAGCTTCACGCCATGGATGCTGTCGTCGATGGCGCGCTTCAGCCAGTGCGGCGGCTTCGGCCGCGCATCGTACAGCGTCACCTCCCGCAGCAATTCATCGGTGCCGGTGGAGCCGCGCTGGCCGTACAGCACGCCAACCTCCGCCCCCATGGCGCCGAGGCGGTGCGACAGGTTGCGGGCATAGGTCGCCACCCCGGTCCCCTGGTCCAACGCCAGGTTGTAGCCGTCGATCGCGATGCGGGGCTTCGACACGGGCAACCCTTTCCTGACCGGCTCCGGCATCCACCCCGACAAGGGCGGCCGGGCGCCATGCTGCGCCAGGGTTAAGCGGCCAGCCGCGCGCCACGTCAACCATGCAGCCCCGCCGCGCCCCGGCAACCTGGGCGCGCAGGCTGACACGGTTCCACCCCGCGGCCGCCTTTCTTTTTCCCAACAACCGGGACATACCCGGACGCTCTCGATGAGGTCCCGCCCCCATGCCCCAAGACGCCGTGCCGGTCGCCAGGATGGCTCGCACCGAGGATCAGGCCGGTGGCCTGATCGTGCCCGTGATCCTCTGCGGCGGCACCGGCAGCCGGTTGTGGCCGCTGTCGCGGGAAGGCTACCCGAAGCAGTTCTGGCCGCTGGTCTCCCAGGGCACCATGCTGCAGGAAACCGCCGATCGCGCCCGCGGCGCCGGCTTCGCGCCGCCCGTGATCGTGTGCGGGGAGGCGCATCGCTTCCTGGTGGCGGAACAGCTGCGCGAGGCCGGCATCCGCGACCCCCGCATCGTGCTGGAGCCGGAGGCGCGCAATTCCGCCGCCGCCATCGCCGCCGCCGCCGTGCTGGTGGGGGAGGAAACGCCCGGCGCCGTGCTGTGGATCATGGCCGCCGATGCCGCGGTGCAGGATGTGCCGGCCCTGCGCCGGGCGCTGGAGGCCGCGGCGGCGGCGGCGGCCACCGGCCGGATCTGCACCTTCGGCATCCGCCCCACCGTGGCGGAGACCGGCTATGGCTACATCGAGGCCGGGCCGGCGCTGGACGGCGTCGCAGGGGCCCTGCAGATCGCCCGGTTCGTGGAAAAGCCGGACGCCGCCACCGCCACCCGCTTCCTGGAAGGCGGCCGGCACCTGTGGAACAGCGGCATGTTCGTCGCCACCGCCGCCACCCTGGTGGCGGAGCTGGCAAACCATGCGCCGGAGGTGCTGGCCGCGTCCCGCGCCGCGGTGGCGGAAGGCACGCGCGACCTCGGCTTCGTCCGGCTCGGCGCCGGCTTCGCCGCCGCACCCTCCGTCTCCATCGACACCGCGGTGATGGAGCGCACGGCGCTGGCCGCCGTGGTGCCCTGCGACCCGGGCTGGTCCGATGTCGGCAACTGGTCCTCGCTGTGGGACATCGCGCCCAAGGATGCGGCGGGCAATGCCACCATGGGCCCGGCGGCGCTGCTGGGCGCCCGGCGCTGCTATGTGCGCTCGGAAGGCATCCTGACCGCCGTGGTCGGGCTGGACGACGTGGTGCTGGTGGTGACGGACGACGCGGTGCTGGCCTGCCACCGGGACCGCGCCCAGGACGTGAAGAAGATGGTGGAGCAGTTGAAGGCCGCCGGGCGGAAGGAGGCGACGGAGCACCGCCGCGTCTACCGCCCCTGGGGGTCCTATGAGGGCGTGGCGCTCGGCACCCGGTTCCAGGTGAAGAAGATCACCGTGCGGCCGGGCGGCAAGCTGAGCCTGCAGAAGCACTACCACCGGGCGGAGCATTGGGTGGTGGTGGCCGGTACGGCGATCGTCGAGCGCGACGGGGAGCGCATCCTGCTGCGGGAGAATGAGAGCGTCTACCTGCCGCTGGGCTGCGTCCACCGGATGGAGAATCCGGGCATGATCCCGCTGACGCTGATCGAGGTGCAGTCCGGCTCCTATCTGGGCGAGGACGACATCGTCCGCATCGAGGACAATTACGGCCGGGTGTGAGGCGCGGCGCTTTGCGCTATCCCTGGGGCTGGTCGGCTTCCAGGGGATTGCGGCATGGACGGGGCGCAGGGCGAGGCGGCGGGGTTGCTGGGTGAGGCGGATCGCCGGCGCGATGCCCGGGACTGGCGCGCCGCGGCCGAGCATTACGCCGCCTGGCTGGCCCAGCACCCGCAGGATTGGGGCATCTGGGTCCAGCACGGCCATTGCGTGAAGGAACAGGGCGACCCGCTGGGGGCCCTGGCCTCCTACCGGCAGGCCGAGCGCGGGATGCCGGACGACCCGGATGTGCAGATGCAGATCGGCCACGCGCTGAAGCGGGCCGGGGACCGTGCCGGGGCGCGCGCCGCCTATGCCCGCGCGCTGGAACTCGGCCCGGACAGCGACCTGGCGTGGCGGGAAGTGGCAACGCTGCTGGCGGAAGGCGGCGCGGCGGCGGAAGCCGCCACCGGGCTGACCCTGCTGGGCGACCTGTCCGTGGTGTTCGACCTTTCGGACCTGCTGTCCTGGTTCGGCACCAACCGCGCGCCGTCCGGCATCCAGCGGGTGCAGATGGAGATCGTCGGCCCGGCGCTGCGGCCGGGCGGGCCGGCCGCCACCGTGCTGCTGGCGGTGTTCGACGCGGAAGCCGCCTGCTGGCGCGCCCTGCCGCGGGAGATCTTCCTGCGCCTGGCCAGCCTGGCCCGCGCCGGGGCGGACCCGCTTGAGCCGGCCTGGCGGGAAGCGGTGGGGCTGGCCCAGGCTTCCGTGGCGGCGGCGCCGGAACTGGCCTTCCCGCAGGGCGCCTGGCTGGTGAACCTCGGCTCCGCCTGGTGGCTGGGCGACTACCACCGGGCGCTGCGGGTGGCCAAGGCGCGGCATGGCGTGCGCTATGCCGCCCTGGTGCATGATTGCGGGCCGCTGGTGGTGCCGGAACACAATGCCCCGGCAATGGTGGCGGAATTCGCCCGCTGGTTCGCCGGGCTCGGCGCGCATGCGGACCTGCTGCTGGCGGTGTCGGACTCCACCAGGGTTGATCTGGAACGGCTGCGCGGCCAGTATCTGCCCGGCCTGCCGGCGCCGCCGGTCGCCGTGCTGCGGCTGGATGCGGCGCCGGTGCGGGTGCCGCCGGCCCTGCGGCCGCATCCGGGCGCCGCGGCGCTGGCCGGGCGGCCCTATGCGCTGTTCGTCGGCACGCTGGAATCCCGCAAGAACCACCTGTTCGTGCTGAATGCCTGGCTGGCGCTGATCCGCCGGCATGGCGCGGCGAAGCTGCCGCTGCTGGTGCTGGTGGGGCGGCCCGGCTACCTCTCCGACCCCGCCCTGGCCCTGCTGCGCAACGCGCCGGCGCTGCGCGACGGCGTGCGGCTGCTGTCGGATGTGCCGGATTCGGCGCTGGGCGGGCTGTATGAGGGCGCGCTGTTCGCCCTGTACAACTCCTTCCACGAGGGCTGGGGCCTGCCGGTGACGGAGGCGCTGTCGCACGGCAAGGCGGTGCTGGCGCCGGACCACACCGGGCTGAAGGAGGCCGGGTTGGGCCTCGCCCTGCATTTCCGCCACCAGAGCGAGCCGGATTTCCTGGAGGCGGTGGAGCGCCTGGTCTTCGACCCAGCCTTCCGCCAGGCGCAGGAGGCGAAGGTGCGCGCCGGGCTGCGGCTGCGCAGCTGGCCGCAGGTGGCGGCGGGGCTGCTGGACCTTCTGGCGGGGGCACCGGCCGCCGAGGCGACGCCCCCGCCGGCGCCGCTGGGCGTGGTCCACCGCCTGGCGGAGATCGCCGCCCCGCTGCCCGAGCCGGCCATGGCGCGTGCCGATCTGCTGCGCGCGGGCGAAGGCTGGCACCGGGCGGAAGCCTGGGGCTGCTGGACCCGCCCGGGCCGCGCCGTGCTGCGGCTGGACCTGCCCGCGGCCGATGGGGCCGAGGGCGGCCCCGCGTCGGACGGGCTGGTTCGCCTGCACCTGATGCTGCGCGCGCCCGCCAGGGCGCAGCGGGTGACGCTGGCGGCGCCGGGGGGGGAGCCGCTGGTGCTGGAACTGGCGGCGGAGGCGCAGGCGGTGGCGGCGCTGGAACTGCCGCCTTCGACCGGCCCGCTGGACCTGGCCATCGAGGCCGAGCCGGCACCGGAAAGCGCGGCCCCCGGCTCGCGCGATGTCGGCATCGGCGTCGTCTCCGTCATGGCCTGCGCCGCCGGCGACCTGGCGGCGCGCCTGGCCTACCTCGAACGCCAGCGCTTCGTCTGGCCCGAGCCGGTCTGAGCCGGCTGCGGAAGCGAAGTTCCGCAGCCTGCCGGATCAGCACCGCCCCGGCAGCACCGCGACCATCCCCTCCGTCCTGGCGCGCACCTCGGGCGGGGCCAGGCAGCTTGCCACCGCCTCCTGCCCCGGGGCGCCGGGGCAGGGGGGCACCAGCAGGGGCGGGGCGTGGCTGGCGGGGCAGAACAGCACCGCCTCCGCTTCCTCCAGCGCCGGCAGGTCCAGGATGGCGCAGGACCGGGTCATCAGCACCAGCGGCGTCGCGGCCGGGCCGCGGCGGCGCAGATGCGCGACCAGGGCCTGTTGCGTCGCCGCATCCAGCCCCTGCTCCACCATGTCCACCACCCAGAGGCGCGGCCCCTCCGCCGCCAGCGCCGCCAGCAGGCATTCCAGCGCCGGGCAGGGCGTGGCGCCATCCTCCACCAGCCAGGCCAGCGATGCGGCGGCATCCCCCGGCACCAGCCCCGGCGGCAGCCGCCGGTCCAGGGCTAGGAAGGCGCCGCCCGGCACCGCCGCCGCCAGCGCCCGGCCCAGCCGCGTCTTGCCGCTGCCGAGCGGCCCGGTGAGGAAGACCAGCGGCCGCGGCGCCGCCAGTTCGAACCGCTCCCCGCCCCAGGGCCAGGGCAGGTCCAGCGCGATCCAGGGCGCCGCCAGCCCGGCCAGCGCCTCCGCCGGCGTGGCCGCGCCGGCGGCGAGGCCCGCGCGCAGGCCACGCAGCCGTTCCGCCTGGCCGGCGAGGTCGCGCATCCGCCCCTCCAGCCCGGCCTGGTGCGCCGCCAGCGCAGCGGCCAGCGTCGCGCTGTCGCCTTCCAGCACCCGGGCGATGCCGGCCAGGCTCAGGCCCAGCCGGCGCAGCATGGCGATCTGGTTCAGCCTGGCCATCTGCACCGGGCCATAGTGGCGCCAGCCGGCGGCATCGCGCAGCGGTGCCACCAGCCCGCGCTGTTCGTAAAGGCGTAGGGCCTTGGCCGAGAGCCCGATCTGCCGGGCGGCCTCGGCGGGGCTGTGGAAGGCGGTGCTGGCGCACATGGCGGTCTCGTCCCTGCGGGGTTGAGCCCCCGCTTCTGGGGGCGGCCCCAGGGGCGGGGTCAAGCGGTTTCCGGCAGCGCCCGCCAGCCGATGTCGCGCCGGCAGAAGCCCTCCGGCCAGTCGATCGCCGCCACCGCCGCATAGGCGGCGTCCCGCGCCGCGGCCAGGGTTTCGCCCTGGGCCTGCACCGCCAGCACCCGGCCGCCCTGGGCGCGGATCGTCCCCGCCGCGTCCCGCCCGGTGCCGGCGTGGAAGAGTCTCGCGCCAGGGATGGCGGCCGCCGCCTCCAGCCCCCGGATGGCGGTGCCGCGGCGGGGCGTGCCGGGATAGCCCTCGGCGGCCAGGATCACCACCAGGCTATGGGCGGCCGCCCAGTCCAGCGTTACCCCGGCCAGGCTGCCGGTGGCAGCGGCGGCGAGCACGGGCAGCAGGTCGGATCGCAGCAGGGGCAGCAGCGTCTCGCATTCCGGATCGCCGAAGCGGACGTTGTACTCGATCAGCTTCGGGCCGGCGGCGGTCAGCATCAGCCCGGCGAAGAGCACGCCGCGGAAGGGCGTGCCGCGGCGGGCCAGCTCCGCGAGCGTCGGGCGGATGAAGCGGTTCATCACCTCGTCCCGAAGGGCATCGGTGAAGGCGGGAGCGGGGGAATAGGCGCCCATGCCGCCGGTATTCGGGCCGGTATCGCCCTCGCCGACGCGCTTGTGGTCCTGCGCCGCGCCGAAGGCCAGCGCATCGGCCCCGTCGCACAGGGCGAAGAAGGAGACCTCCTCGCCGTCGAGAAATTCCTCGATCACCACGGCGGCGCCGGCGCTGCCATGGATGCGGTCCTCCATGATGGCGGCGATGGCAGCCTCGGCCTCCGCCAGGGTCGTCGCCACCACCACGCCCTTGCCGGCGGCCAGGCCATCGGCCTTCACCACGATGGGGGCGCCCTTCGCCCGCACATGGGCGCGTGCGGCGGCGGCGTCCTCGAACCTTGCCCACCCGGCGGTGGGCACGCCGGCGGCATCCGCCACCTGCTTGCAGAAGGCCTTGCTGCCTTCGAGCTGCGCGGCGGCGGCGGAAGGCCCGAAGCAGGCAATGCCGGCTGCGGCGCAGGCATCGGCGAGGCCCAGCGTCAGCGGCGCCTCCGGCCCCGCCACCACCAACGCCACCGCCTTCTCGCGCGCGAAGGCGACAAGGGCGGCAATATCCTCGGTGCCGATCGGCACGCAGTCCGCCACCGATTCGATGCCGGGGTTGCCCGGGGCGCACCACAGCGCCTCCAGCCGCGGCGAGCGGGCGATGGCCCAGCACAGCGCATGTTCCCGGCCGCCGCCGCCCACCACCAGCACCCGCATCACGATCTCTCCGCCCGGCTTCGCGCTGGCGGCCCCTTAGCATAGGGTCGGGGCATGGACACGACGCCCGCCGCCCCGCCCAGCCCCCCCCTGGGCAACGTCCCCGAATACGCGGTCTCCGAGATCGCCGGCGCCGTCCGCCGCACGCTGGAAGGTGCCTTCGGCCGGGTGCGGGTGCGCGGCGAGGTGTGCGAGGCGAAGCGCTACCCGTCCGGCCATTGGTACCTGTCGCTGAAGGATGAGAACGCCAAGCTCGAATCGGTGATCTGGAAGACCACCGTGCCGCGGCTGGCGATCCAGCCGGAGAATGGCGTGGAGGTGATCGCCACCGGCCGGATCACCACCTATGCCGATCGCTCCAAATACCAGCTTGTCATCGACCGGCTGGAATTCGCCGGCGCGGGCGCGCTGCTGGCCCGCATCGAGATGCTGCGGAAGAAGCTGCTGGCGGAGGGGCTGTTCGAAGACTCGAAGAAGCGCCCGCTGCCGCGCCTGCCGGTGGTGGTCGGCGTGGTCTCCAGCGAGGCCGGGGCGGTGATCCAGGACATCCGCACCACCATCGCCCGGCGCTTCCCGCGCCACGTCATCCTGTGGCCGGTGCCGGTGCAGGGGCAGGGGGCGGCGGAGAAGATCGCGGCGGCGATCGCCGGGTTCAACGCGCTGCGGCCGGGCGGGCCGATCCCCCGCCCCGATGTGCTGATCGTGGCGCGCGGCGGCGGCAGCCTGGAGGATCTGATGGCCTTCAACGAGGAGGTGGTGGTGCGCGCCGCCGCCGCTTCCGCCATCCCGCTGATCTCCGCCGTGGGGCATGAGACGGACACCACGCTGATCGACTTCGCCTCCGACCAGCGGGCGCCGACGCCGACCGCCGCGGCGGAGTTGGCGGTGCCGGCGCGCAGCGACCTGCTGGCCGACCTGGCGCAGCGGGAGGCGCGGCTGCGTGGCGCGATGACGCGGCAGTTGCGCGCGGCGGAGACGGTGCTGCTGCGGCTGGAACGCCGCCTGCCGGACGTGCCCGCCCGCCTGACGGACCTCCGCCGCCGCCTGGACGAGGCGGAGGAGTGCCTGGCCCCCGCGCTGCGCCATTTCGTCGATCGGCGGCGGGAGGCGCTGGCCCGGCTGCCCATGCCACACCCGCGCGCCGGCATCGCCGCCCGGCGCGGCGCGCTGGCGCTGCTGCAGGGCCGCCAGGGTGCCGCCTTCGCCCGGCTGGTGCAGCGCGCCCAGGGCGCCCGCGCCCTGGCCGCCTTCTCCGCTGCGCCACTCGCCAGCCTGGTGCGGGAGAAGGCGGCGAAACTCGCCGGGCTTTCGGCGCGGCTGGAGGCCGGGTCATACCAATCCGTGCTCGCCCGCGGCTTCGCCCTGGTGCGCGACGCCGAGGGCCAGGCGCTGACCCGCGCCGCGCAGGTGGCGCCCGGCGCGAAGCTGTCCATCGTCTTCGCCGATGCGGCGGTGGCGGCGACCGCGGAGGGCGAGGCGCCGAAGCGCGGCCGCGCCAGCCGGAAGGCCCCGGCGCAGGAGAGCCTGCTGTGATGCGTCGACGCCTTCTGCTGGCCGCGCCCGCCCTGCTGCTGGCGCGGCCGGCCCTCGCCATCACCTGGCGCGGGGTGCCGGCGCAGGGCGCGCTGGTGCGCGGCCAGGCGGCGCCGGGCACGCGCCTGGCCCTGGATGGCCGTGCCGTGCGCGTGGCGCCGCAGGGGCATTTCGCGCTGGGCTTCGGCCGCGACCATGATGCCAGCGCCAGCCTGTCCATTACCCACCCGGAGGGGCGGCGGGAGACGCGGCGCCTGCCGGTGGAGAAGCGGGATTGGGATGTGCAGCGCATCGCCGGCCTGCCGCCGGCGATGGTGACGCCGGGGGAAGCGGCGCTGCGCCGCATCACCGACGAACGCGCCCGGCTGGCGGCGGCGCGCGGCCTGGATGCCGCCGGCACCGGCTTCACGGCGGAGATGGCCTGGCCGGCGCGGGGCCGCATCAGTGGCGTCTATGGCAGCCAGCGAATCCTGAACGGCCAGCCGCGCCAGCCGCATTACGGGCTGGACGTGGCCGCGCCCACCGGCACGCCGGTGGCCGCCGCGCTGCCCGGGCGGGTTTCGCTGTCCGGCGATTTCTACTTCTTCGGGCAGCTGCTTGTGCTGGACCACGGGCATGGGGTGAACACGCTGTATGCGCATCTGTCCGAGCGCCTCGCGCGGGAAGGGCAGGTGGTGGCGCAGGGGGAGCGCATCGGGCTGATCGGCGCCACCGGCCGCGTCACCGGACCGCACCTGCATTTCTCGCTGTCCTGGTATCAGACCTTCCTCGACCCGCAGCCGCTGCTGCCCCGCGAACAGGGATGACGGTGATGGATTTTGCAGGCTACCCGTCCCTGGCGGGGAAGGTGGTGCTGATCACCGGCGGGGCTTCCGGCATCGGCGCGGAGATGGTGGCGCAGTTCGCCCGGCAGGGCGCGCAAACCGCCTTCCTGGATTTCGACCAGGCCGGCGGCCAGCGGGTGGCGGGGGAGACCGGGGCGTTCTTCGTCGCCTGCGACCTGCGCGACATCGCCGCGCTGCGGGCCGCCATCGCCGATGTCGTGGCGCGCTTCGGCCCGGTGCAGGTGCTGGTGAACAACGCCGCACGCGACGACCGCCACGGGCTGGAGACGGTGGAGCCGGATTACTGGGACGAACGCATGGCGACCAACCTGCGCCACATGTTCTTCTGCGCCCAGGCTGTGGCGCCAGGCATGCGCGCCGCCGGGGCGGGGTCCATCATCAACATGGGCAGCGTCAGCTGGATGGGCGCGCAGGGCGGCATGCCGGCCTACACGGCGGCGAAATCCGCCGTGCGCGGCCTGACCCGGGGCCTCGCGCGGGATCTCGGCGTGGATGGCATCCGCGTGAACGAGGTGGTGCCCGGCTGGGTGTTCACGGAACGGCAGGAAGCGCTGTGGGCGGCGCCGGAAGCGGTGGCACGGCATCTGGAGAAGCAGTGCCTGAAGCGGAAGGTCATGCCGCCTGACATCGCGCGGATGGTGCTGTGGCTGGCCGCCGACGACAGCGCGATGGTGACGGCGCAGTATTTCGTGGTGGATGGCGGCGGGGTCTGAACCCCGCCGCCCGCACCGCCCTGCCCCTGAGGGGGTTCAACGGCGGCCGCCGGGGGCGGCCGAGGCGCCGCATGGCGCCGGCCGCAGCTGCGGCGAGCCCCGCGGCGCGTGAGCTTCCTACCGCAAGGGCAGCGCGTAGATCAGGCCGCCGCCGGTCCACAGCCGGTTCGGGCCGCGCGGCAGGTTCACCGGGGTGCTCGGGCCGAAATGCCGGTCGTAGATCTCGCCGTAATTGCCCAGCGCGCGGACGACGTTGTAGGCCCAGGCCGGGTCCAGCTTCAGGGACTGGCCGAGTTCCGGCGTCACGCCCAGCAGGCGGCGGGTGTTCGGGTTCACGCTGGTGCGGCGCATCGTCTCCGCATTCGCGCGCGTCACGCCCTGTTCCTCGGCCTCGATCACCGCATAGGTGTACCAGCGGACCAGGTCGAACCACTCATCGTCGCCGCGGCGGATATAGGCGCCGTAGGGCTCCTTGGAGAAACGCTCGTCCAGGATGGTCCAGTCCGCCGGGCGCGGCATGGAGGAGCGCACACCGGCAAGCTGGGAGGCATCGGTGCCGAAGGCGTCGCAGCGGCCGGCCTGCAGCGCGGCGCTGGCCTGATCCGTGCGCTCGTAGAGCACCGGGCTGAAGGGCACGTTGATGGAGCGGAAATAATCCGCCGTCACCTGCTCGTTCGTCGTGCCCTGGATCAGGCAGATGGTGGCGCCGCGCATCTCCGCCACCTTGGAGACGCCGAGATTGGCGCGCACCATGAAGCCATGGCCGTCGTAGAAATAGGTCACGGCATGGCGCAGGCCGAGCGTGGTGTCGCGCAGCATGGTCTGGGTGGAGGTGCGGAACAGCACATCCACCTCACCCGAGCCCAGCGCGGTGAAGCGGGTGGAGGAGGAGAGCGGGACGAAGCGCACCTTCGACGCGTCGTTGAAGATTGCCACCGCGACGCCGCGGCAGAGATCCACATCCATGCCCTGCCATTCGCCGCGGCTGTCCGGCAGCGCGAAGCCGGCGACGCCGGTGTGGATGCCGCAGACCAGCAGGCCGCGCGCGCGGATCGCATCCAGCGTCGGGCCGGCTTCGGCCGGCGTGGGTTGGAAGAAGGTCGCGCAAGCGGCGAAAGCCGCGGCCGCGAGGCCCCGTGCCCAAGACATTGATTGAAGCCCCCTGATTGATTGGCGGGGGGAATGGTCACGCCGCCCGGGCGCGGCTGTCAATGAGCCTCCCGGCTCTGGTCCGGGCGGGGGCAAGAAAAAACCCCGGCGGATCGCTCCGCCGGGGCCTTTTGCATGGATCCTGTGGCGTTGCCGCCTTGAGCCTAGTGACTCGCCGCCGCGCTGGCGGTGGCGATGATCCAGGCCGCGGAACGGATGCCCGCCTTGATACCATGAGACACTGGATCACCTCCTTTCGGTTGTTGACGACTGGAGCGGATGATGGGGAGGAAGCTGCCGCACCGCAAGCAAAGTTTCGCAGGCGCTCCGAGCCCTCATGCGCCGGGCGCGCGCCGGGCTTGCCGCACCGCCGGTTCAGCCCGCACCCTCCCGCGCCTGGGCGCGCAGGATGTGCTTCTGGATCTTGCCCGTGCTGGTCTTCGGCAATTCGGCGAAGACGACGTGGCGCGGCACCTTGAAGCCGGCCAGCCGGCCCTTGCACCAGGCGACGAGGTCTTCCGCCGTTGCCTCCGCCCCCGGCTTCAGCTCGATGAAGGCGCAGGGCGTCTCGCCCCATTTCTCATCCGGCCTGGCGACCACGGCGGCCACCGCCACGGCGGGGTGCTTGTACAGCGCGTCCTCGATCTCGATCGAGGAGATGTTCTCCCCGCCCGAAATGATGATGTCCTTGGACCGGTCCTTGAGCTGGATGTAGCCATCGGGGTAGGTCACGGCGAGGTCGCCGGTGTGGAACCAGCCGCCGGCGAAGGCCTTTTCCGTCGCGGCCGGGTCCTTCAGATAGCCCTTCATCACGACATTGCCGCGCATCATCACCTCGCCCATGGCGGTGCCATCGGCGGGGATCGGCGCCATGCTGTCCGGGTCCATCACGGCCAGGCCCTCGAGCGCGATGTAGCGCACGCCCTGGCGCGCCATCAGCGCCGCCTGTTCCGGCGCCGGCTTCGCATCCCAGGCATGGTTCCATTCATTCACCACGGAGGGGCCGTAGCATTCCGTCAGGCCATAGACATGGCAGACGGCGAAGCCGGCTTCCTTCATCGCGCCCAGAACGGCCTCCGGCGGCGGGGCGCCGGCGGTGACGAACTGCACCTGGTGCGGCAGCGGCTTCTTCTCGGCCTCCGCGGTGGCCAGCAGCGTCGCCATGACGATCGGCGCGCCGCACATGTGTGTCACGCCTTCGGCGGCCATCAGCGCCCACATCGCATTGCCGCGCACGGCGCGCAGGCAGACATGCGTGCCGGCCTGGGCGGTGACGGACCAGGGGAAGCACCAGCCATTGCAGTGGAACATCGGCAGCGTCCAGAGATAGACCGGATGCTTGCCGATGCCGGCGGAGAGCATGTTGCCGATGGCCAGCAGCTGCGCGCCGCGATGATGGTACACCACGCCCTTCGGACGGCCGGTGGTGCCGGAGGTGTAGTTCAGCGAGATCGCGTCCCACTCATCGCCCGGCAGCGCCCAGGCGTAGTCCGCCGACCCCTCGGCCACCAGCGCCTCGTAATCCAGCGCCCCCTCCAGCCGGTTGGCGCGGGCGGCGTCGCTCGCCTCCGGGTCGTCCACCTCCACCAGCAGCGGCTTCACCGTGCAGAGCGTCAGTGCCATGCGGGCCAGGGGGGCGAATTCGCGGTCCACCACCAGCACCTTCGCCTCCCCATGGTCGAGGCAATAGGCGATGGTCCCGGCATCCAGCCGCGTGTTCAGCGTGTTCAGCACGCCGCCCGACATCGGCACGCCGTAGTGGCATTCCAGCATGGCGGGGATGTTCGGCAGCAGCACCGCCACCGTGTCGCCCCGCGCCACGCCGCGCCGGGCCAGCGCATCGGCCAGCGCCACGCAGCGCGCGCGCAGCGCGCGATAGGTCCGGCGGGTCGCGCCATGCACCACGGCCACCTGGTCCGGGAAGGCCAGCGCGGCGCGTTCCAGGAACAGCAGCGGCGTGAGCGGCTGGTGGTTGGCCGGCGTGCGGGGCAGGGCATCGTAGTCGGAGGCAGCCATCAGGAATCTTCCTTGGACCGGTCTTCTTGGGGCGCGCCCGGGCATCTGGCGCCGGGCGCGCCGGTTTCGGCAATGATCTGGATCAGCCGATCAGAGCATGCGTGCGAATCGGGGGCGGGCTGCGATGCCCGATGCCATCGCTCGGCTTTGTCCTGCCACCCTGGCGCTTGCGGGCATCGGTCCACAACCTTTCAGCGATCCTGCCAGACCGGCTTCCGCTTCGCGAGGAAGGCGCCGATGCCTTCCGCCGCATCGGCGGCCATCAGATTCTCCGTCATCACCGCCGCGCAATGCGCGTAGGCGGCATCGAGCGGCAGGCCGCGCTGGCGGTGGAAGGCGGCCTTGCCGAGACGGACGGTATGGGCAGAGCGCGCGGCGATCTGCCCGGCCAGCTGATCGGTCGCGGCCGCCAGCCCCTCGGCCGGCACTACCCGGTTCACCAGGCCGATCCGCCGGGCTTCCTCGGCCGGCACCATCTCCCCGGTCAGCAGCATCTCCATCGCCGGCTTGGCCGCCACGGCGCGGGACAGGGCCACGGCGGGGGTGGAGCAGAACAGGCCGATATCGACGCCCGGCGTGCAGAACCTGGCCGCCGCGCTGGCCACCGCCAGGTCGCAGCTGGCGACAAGCTGGCAGCCGGCGGCGGTGGCGATGCCCTGGACGCTGGCGATCACCGGCTGCGGCAGGGCGACCACCGCCTGCATCACCGCCGCGCAGCGGTCCATGGCGGCGGTGAAGAAGGCGCGGCCGCCATCCTCGTCGTTGCGATGCGCCGTGATCTCCCGCAGGTCGTGCCCGGCGCAGAACACCGGGCCGGCGGCGGCCAGCACCACCACCCGCACGCTGTCATCCAGGGCGATCTCCGCCAGCGCATGGTGCAGCGCGCCGAGCATGGCGAAGGACAGCGCATTGCGGCTGTCCGGCCGGTTGAGGGTGAGACGGGTGACGCCGGCCGCGCTGTCCTGGCGCAGCAGCAAGGGGGTGCTGCCTTCGGGCATGGTCAGTGCGCCCGGCCGCGGGGCGTGGTGGTGCCGCTGTCCTGCATCCCTGGCTCGCCCTTCTGCTGTGTTTCCTGCCCGGCTTGGCCGCCGGGCCCGGCGCCCCGGCCGGAGCTTGCCACCGCGCGGCGCCTCAGGCCAGCAGCCGCGCGGCGAGCGGCGCCGGATCGAACAGCTTCTCCATCCGCTGCTGCGCGGCCACCAGGTGGAAGCGCAGGGCGCCGCGGATTGCCGGCGTTTCCCCCCGCCGCTGGTCCGGGTGGATGGGCAGGGTGGCGAGCAGCGGCGCCTCCACCCGCATCGCCCGCCGGTCCGCCGGCACCGGGGGCGCGGCTTGCTGGCGGGTGAGCCAGTCGGGCAGTTCCGCCTTCACCGCCGCCAGCGTCTCCCGCTCCGCCTCCGGCACCGGGGCGGCGTCCAGGAATCCGGCGGCGAGGCCGGCCAGGCGCAAGGCGAGTTGCGGTTCGGCGCCGGCGGCATGCGGGCGCAGCCAGCCTTCCGCCAGCGCCAGCACGTCCAGCGTGCTGCCGGCGAAGCTCTGCCAGCGGCAATGCGCCAGGGCGGCGCGGAAATCCGGGTCCTCCAGCAGCGCGCGTTCGCCCCGCCCGGCCTTCACCTTGCAGTAGTCCAGCGCCGGCTTCTGGCCGAGGAAGGCGGCTTCGCCGGCCAGGAAGTCCCCGAAGGTGGTCGGATCGGCGCTGCGGGGGCGATGAAAGTGGCGGCTGAGCCACGAAAGCATTGCGGTTGGGCTCCTGGTTCAGCAACGATATTGCGTGACGCTTTCGGGACGTGATAGCCGGAAAGCAAAGCGGAATTCACCAACCGGCAAGCCGATCGCGCGGGCCGGACATGGTGGGACAGCAGCCGGGCCAAGCCGGCGGATTGGGTGGGGAGAAACAGGATGCCTCTCGTCGAGGACGGAAAGATACCGCGCGGGGCCAGTTCGGCCACCGTGGACAAGGCCACGGGCGAAGCCTACTGGGCACGCACCTCCGGCCTGATGTGGACCATGCTGGCGATCTGGGCGGTGGCAGGCTTCGGCGTCCACCTCTTCGCCACCAGCCTGAACACCATCACGGTGTTCGGCTTTCCGCTGGGCTTCTACATGGCCGCCCAGGGCAGCCTGATCATCTTCGTCGTGTCGCTGTTCTGGTTCGCCCGGAAGCAGAACGCCATCGACGAGGAATTCGGCGTGGAGGAGGAATAAGATGTCCGATTCCCCCAAGGCCCAGTCGGGCGACTTCCTTTCCAACCTCGGCAAGATCTATGGCTGGTACACGGGCGGCTTCGCCGCCTTCGTGCTGGTGCTGGCGGTGCTGGAGCAGGTGGGCGTCCCCAACCGCATCATCGGCTACCTCTTCGTCTTCCTGACCATCGGCGTCTACGCGCTGATCGGCTACCTGTCGCGCACCGCGCAGGTCTCGGAATACTACGTGGCGGGTCGAAGGGTGCCCGCGCT
Source organism: Falsiroseomonas selenitidurans (assembly GCF_012103215.1). Lineage (GTDB taxonomy): Bacteria > Pseudomonadota > Alphaproteobacteria > Acetobacterales > Acetobacteraceae > Falsiroseomonas > Falsiroseomonas selenitidurans. Next base: position 22,130 of record NZ_JAAVNE010000036.1, on the reverse strand, counting down.
CTACAACGGCATGGCGACGGGCTCGGACTGGATGTCCGCCGCCTCCTTCATCGGCATGGCCGGCACGCTGTACCTGCAGGGCTATGACGGCCTGGCCTTCGTGCTGGGCTGGACCGGCGGCTATGTGCTGGTGGCCATCCTGCTCGCGCCCTATCTGCGCAAATTCGGCGCCTATACGGTGCCGGACTTCCTCGGCGCGCGCTACGGCGGCAACCTGGCGCGGCTGGCCGGCGTGATCGTGCTGATGTCGGCGTCCTTCACCTATGTGGTGGCGCAGATCTTCGGCACCGGCATCATCGCCTCCCGCTTCCTTGGCATCTCCTTCGAGCTGTCGGTCTTCGTCGGCCTCGCCGGCATCCTGGTGTGTTCCATGCTGGGCGGCATGCGCGCCGTCACCTGGACCCAGGTGGCGCAGTACATCATCCTGATCATCGCCTACCTGCTGCCGGTGGTGCTGCTGTCCGCCAAGGTCACCGGCGTGCCGGTGCCGCAGCTGATGTACGGCCAGGCGCTGGAACAGATCGAGGCGCTGCGCGCGACGAAGGAGGCGCTGGCCGGTGCGCCGTCGCACATCACGCCCTTCATCAATTCGGACCCGATCAACTTCTTCGGGCTGATCTTCTGCCTGATGCTCGGCACCGCGTCGCTGCCGCACATCCTGATGCGCTACTTCACCACGCCTTCCGTGCGCGATGCGCGGCAATCCGTGGCGTGGAGCCTGTTCTTCATCTTCCTGCTGTACTTCACGGCGCCGGCCTATGCCGCCTTCGCCAAGCTGGAAGTCTTCACCAACGTCATCGGCGCGCCGATCGCCAGCCTGCCGGAATGGGTCAGCATCTGGACCAATATCGGCCTGGTGCGGGTGACGGATGCGAATGCGGACGGCATCCTGCAGTTCCGCGAATTCGTCATCAACGCGGACGCCATCGTGCTGGCGACGCCCGAGATCGCCGGCCTGCCCTATGTCATCGCGGGGCTGGTCGCGGCCGGCGGCCTGGCCGCGGCGCTGTCCACCGCGGACGGGCTGCTGCTGGCCATCGCCAATGCGCTGAGCCACGACATCTACTACCGGATGATCGACCCGCAGGCGGATTCCAAGCGCCGCCTCGTGGTGGCGCGCGTGCTGCTGATCGTGGTGGCGCTGGTGGCCGCCTGGGTGGCCAGCACGAGGCCGGCGGGCATCCTGGCCATGGTGGCCTGGGCCTTCTCGATCGCCGCATCCGGGCTGTTCCCGGCGCTGGTGATGGGCGTCTGGTGGAAACGCACCACCTCGGCCGGCGCGGTGGCCGGCATGGTGGTCGGCTATGGCGTCTGCCTGTTCTACCTCATCGGCACCCAGTACATGGGCATGCCGCTGTGGTTCGGCATCCGCAACATCTCCTGCGGCCTGTTCGGCATCCCGGCCGCCTTCCTCACCACCTTCGTGGTCAGCCTGATGACCCAGGCGCCCTCGCAGGCGATGCAGGACTTCATCGACAGCATCCGCACCCCGCGCGGCGGCGTGCGGATGGTCTCCGGCGAGAAGGTTCTGGACTGATCCTTCGCCGGCGTGCCTGAAACGGGCGGGGTGCCGGAGGGTGCCCCGCCCGATTCGCGTCCGAACCCGACGCGTGTCCGCGCCAGATCCGCTTCCAGCCCAGGGGCCGCATGGACCAGCCGCATTTCATCTTCGGCCACCTGCCCTTCTGGCTGGTGACCTATTCCCTGGCCGTGGTGGGCTGGACGCTGTTCGGGCGCTTCCTGATGCAGTTCTTCGTGCCGCCGGACAGCCGCCTGTATATCTGGCGCTTCTTTCGGCTGCTGACGGATTGGGCGGTGCGCGCCGCCGCCTTCCTGGTGCCGCGCTATGTGGCGCAGACCTGGCTGCCGCTGGTCGCCGCCTTCTGGATCTTCACCTTCCGCCTGGCCTTCGGCATCACCATGCTGGCGGCCGGGCTGGCGCCGCGGCTGGCGCCGCCATGAGGATCGCCCCCATGAGGCCGCGTGGGAGTGACGGCGCATGAGCCCGCAGACCCTGTTCCTGGTGACGATGTCCGCCAGCCTGCTGAACGGCATGGTCAGCCCCGCCACCGGCCTGGTCTTCGGCCTGTGGCCGCTGTGGTACCCGCAGGTGGTCACCCCGGTGCAGGAACTGATCTACTACGGCGCCAGCCTGATCGTGGCGACGGCGACGCTGCTGAGCGCCGCCATCCCGGCCGCCATCGCCGAGCGCCTGGGCGCCGGCCCGGTCGCCACCATGGGCTTCTGGGCCGGTGGCGCCGCGCTGCTGCTGCTGCTCGGGGTGGCCTGAAGCGGGCGGCGGCCTGCTCCAGCATTGCCAGGTCAGGCGGGATCGCCTGACGAGTCGGAAGATGCGGGGGGCCAGACAGAGCGAGCCCGATCCGCGCCTCCCCCGGCGCGGATCGGCCCTGGAAGTCCATGATTCGAGAGCAAGACATGCGTTCAGATGATTCCCCCTGAACGCGAAGTGCTGGAGCATTTGCAAGTCTTGCGGCTTCGCAAGGCGCCTCGGAAAATGCGCCAAGACAATAAGCTAGAGCGGTTTCACCGTCTTCGCTTGCGGTGAAACGGCTCTAGCGCCAGACGAAGTTGTTCAGGTGGCAGGTTTCCTGCCGCCGGCGCTCAACGGCCTGGCCGTTCATGTAGACCACCCGCATATCCACGGCGCAGGTCACGCCGGCGGGCAGCCGCACTGCGATCTGCTGGCGTGGCCCCAGCACCTGCGTGCCCAGCCGGTCCGGCCCCCAGCCGCCATCGGTGGAGAGCGAGACATACAGCTCGCGGATCGTGCTGCCGGTGCCGTTGACGAAGTTGAAGGACGGGTTGGCCGCCACCGGCCGCGCCGGGGCCACCTGCGCGCCGGCCCCGCCGCCGCCGCCGCCGAACACGATCCGGCTGATGCTGCACGCATTGACCTGCATGCGGGAGGATTCGCCGCCACCCTGGAAGGTGACGCGGACATCCAGGACGCAGTCGCCGAAATGCGGTGTCACCCACACCCTTTCGCCGCGCGGCAGCACCGAGGTGCCGAGGATGTCCGGCCCCCAGTCGGAGACGCGGGAGGCGGAGACATAGGCACGCTCGATCGTCCGGCCGGTTTCGTTGATCAGCCAGAATCGGTTCTGCGCCTGCGCCGAGCCGGCGGCCACGAGGCCGGCAAGCAGCGCGAACAGGGCAAGGGCGTGGCGACGCATCGGATCGGCTCCTGGATTTCCTCTCAAGCGCTGGAATGTAACAGCGGCGTCCCTGACCGCTGGATGAAAGCCATGTCACTTTGTTGCGCCCTGTTGCGATGCTGCGCTGCGGCCACGGCGTCCTGGCGGTGCGCCGCGATCGCCTGCTAGGCTCCCGCCATGACATGGTCCGTCCCGCCCCGCCGCGCGCTGCTGCTCGCGGCCGCCCTGCTCTCCGGTTGCGCCGCCGCCGGCACGCCGAGCCCCGGCCTCCAAGGTATCGCGCGCGCCGAGAGCGTCTTCGGCACCTACCTCTCGGGCCGCTTCGCCCAATCCGAGACGGATACCGAAGCCGCCGCGGACCGGCTGCTGGAAGCCCTGCGCCGCGACCCGGATGAGCCGGAGGTGCTGAACCGCGCCTTCGCCGCCGCCCTGCTGGACGGGCGGGCGGAAGCGCAGCGCCTGGCCCGCCGCCTGCCGCAGAACCAGGCCGCCGCGCTGCTGCTGGTGGGCAGCGAGGCGCTGGCCGGCCGCTGGGCGCAGGCGGAACAGCGGGTGCGCGCCCTGCCGCGCCAGGGGCCGGCGCAGCTGCTGCAGCCGCTGCTGCTGGCCTGGGTGCAGCAGGGGCTGGGCCAGACCGACGCGGCCCTGGCCACGCTGCGTCCCCTGGCCGAGGCCGGACGGTTGCGCGGCCTGCACGCGCTGCACATGGCATTGATCGCCGACCTCGCCGGCCGACCGCGGGAGGCGGAGCGCGCCATGCGCACCGCGCTGGCGGAAACGCCGGAGCCGACGCTGCGCCTGCTGCAACTGGCCACCGCCGTGCTGGCCCGCAGCGGCCGGGACGCGGAGGCGATGCGGCTGGTGGATGGCCTGTCGCGTGGCCTGTCCGACTATGCGCTGGCCGCCGGCACAGAAGCGGCACGCCGCGCGCTGCTGGAAGCCCGCAGCGTCGCCTCCCCGGTGGAGGGGATCGCGGAGGCCTATCACGCGCTGGCCGCCGCGCTGCGACCGCAGGGCGCCAATGATGCCGCGCTGATCCTGGCGCGGCTGGCACTGCGGCTGCGCCCGGATTTCGGCCCCACCCTGCTGCTGATCGCCGAGAACTACGCCGAGGAACGCCACCCCGAATCGGCGCTGCGTGTGCTGGGCCAGGTGCCGCCGGGCGATGCGCTGGCGCCGGTGGTGGCATTGCGCCGGGCGGCGCTGTTCGACCGCATGGACCGCGTCCCGGAAGCCGAGCAGGCGCTGCGCGGGCTGGCCGAGGCCCTGCCCGCCGCGCCGCAGCCCCTGGTGCGCCTGGGCGACCTGTTCCGCGCCCGCAGCCGCTTCCCCGAAGCCGTCACCGCCTATGACCAGGCCGCCGCGCGCATCCCGGAGGCGCGGTCGAGCGATTGGCCGTTGTTCTACGCCCGCGGCATCGCGAATGAGCGCGCCGGCAACTGGCCACGGGCCGAGGCCGATTTCCAGCGGGCGCTGGAACTGGCCCCGGAACAGCCCTACGTCATGAACTACCTGGCCTATACCTGGGTCGAGCAGGGCCGCGACCTGCCGGCGGCGCGGCGGATGCTGGAACGCGCGGTGGAGCTGCGGCCGAACGACGGCAACATCGTCGACAGCCTCGGCTGGGCGCTGTTCCGCATGGGCGACATCCCCGGCGCGATCCGCTGGCTGGAACGCGCGGTGGAGCTGGAGCCGCGCAATTCGGTCATCAACGACCATTTGGGCGATGCCTATTGGCGCGCCGGCCGGCAGCAGGAAGCCCGCTTCCAATGGTCCCGTGCCCTGGGGCTGGAGCCGGAGCCGGACGATCTGGCGAAGATCACCGCCAAGCTGCGCGACGGACTGCCCGAATCGCCGGCCGCGACGGCACAGCGCACCGACTGACATGGCGGATGCGGGCTTCGCCCCGGCGAAGGTGAACCTGTATCTGCGCGTCACCGGGCAACGCGCGGATGGCTACCACCTGCTGGACAGCCTGGCGGTCTTCGCCGGGGTGGGGGACCGGGTCTCGGCGGCGCCGGCGGTGGCGCTGACCCTGGCGCTGCGCGGGCCGGAAGCGGCCGCCCTGGGGGCGGAGCCGGACAATCTGGTGCTGCGCGCGGCGCGCGCCCTGGCGGAGGCCGTCGGCGTGGCGCCGGCGGCGGCGCTGGTGCTGGACAAGCGCCTGCCGGTAGCCTCCGGCATCGGCGGCGGCTCGGCCGACGCGGCGGCGGCGCTGCGGGTGCTGGCCGCGCTTTGGGGCGCGCAGGTGGACCCCGCCACGGTGGCGGCCGGGCTGGGGGCGGATGTGCCGGTCTGCCTCGCCAGCCGGCCGATGCGCATGCAGGGAATCGGGGAGGTGCTGTCGCTGGTGCCGCCGCTGCCGCGATGCGGCCTGCTGCTGGCCAATCCGCGCCTGGCCCTGGCCACGCCGGCGGTGTTCCGGGCACGGCAGGGCGGCTTTTCTGCGCCCGCGCCGGCGCCCCCCGCCTGGCCGGATGCCGCCGCGCTGGCCGATTGGCTGCGGCCGCTGGGCAACGACCTCGAGGCGGCGGCCATCGGCCTGTGCCCGCCCGTGGCGACCGTTCTGGAAGCCATCGCCGCCCTTCCGGGCTGCCTGCTGGCCCGCATGAGCGGCTCCGGCGCCACCTGCTTCGGCCTGTTCGCCGACGCCAACCGGGCCGAGGCCGCGGCGGCTGCGCTGCCCGCCGCCTGGTGGCGCTGGGGCGGCGGCCTCAGCGGCGCAGCCAGGCCCTGAGCCGGGCCGGGGCCTGCACCACTTCCGCCTCCGCCCCGCAATAGCTGAAGCGCAGGAAGCGGTGGCCGCGCTCGCGGTCGAAATCCACGCCGGGGGTGGCGGCGATGTCGGCGCCTGCCAGCATCCCGGCGCAGAAGGCCAGGCTGTCATTGGTCAGGTGGCCGATGTCGCACCACAAATAGAAGGCGCCATCGGCCGCGGCGACGCGGTCGAACCCCGCCCCTGGCAGGCCTTCCAGCAGGGCGGCGCGGGCGCGGCGGTAGCCCTCTTTCCGCTCCTCCAGTTCCACGCCGCAGTCGAAGGCGGCCTCGGCGGCGAGCTGGGCGATGTGGGGCGCGCTGATGAACAGGTTCTGCGCCAGGCATTCCACCGGCCGGCACAGATCCTCCGGCAGCACCAGCCAGCCGATCCGCCAGCCGGTCATGGAGAAATACTTGGAGAAGCTGTTCACCACGATGGCGCTGTCGCTGAAGGCCGCGGCGGTGCTCTCCGCCACCGTGCCCCAGGACAGCCCGTGATAGATCTCGTCGGAGACCAGCCGCACCCCCTGCGCATGGCACCAGCGGGCAATGGCGGACAATTCCGCCGGCGCCAGCATGGTGCCGGCCGGGTTGCAGGGGCTGGCGACGATCAGCCCGTCCGGCAGCGGGTCCAGCTTTTCCAGCATCGCCAGAGTCGGCTGGAAGCGGGTGGTGGCGTCGCAGGGCAGCAGCACCGGCTGCATGCCCAAAGCGGTCAGGATGTTGGCATAGGGCGGGTAGAAGGGGGCGGCCATGGCCACCCGGTCGCCGGCATCGAAGGCGGCCAGGAAGGCCAGGGGGAAGGCGCCGGAGGCCCCCACCGTCACCGCGATGCGCGAAGCCGGCACCGCCACGCCATAGGTCGACCGGTAGTGGTCGGCGATGCGGGCGCGCAGGCCGGGCAGGCCGAAGGCCTCCGTATAGCCCATCGGCCGGTCTTCCCGCAGCGCGCGGATGGCGGCTTCGGCCGCGCCGCGCGGGGCGCCGCCGCCGGGCTGGCCGACCTCCATCCGCAGCACCCCGGGCGCGCCGGGGGGTAGGGTGGCGGCGCGCGCATTGGCGGCCGCGATCACGTCCATCACCAGGAAGGGCGGTGCCGCCGCCCCCCGTCCGGTCTTGAGCGCCATCAGCGATCCACGGCGCCCAGCGCCAGGCCGGCGCCGCGCGGGTCCGTCACCACCTGGCAGCTGGCGGCGTCGCCCGGCAGGTAGCGCGGGCAGGCCACCATCTGGCTGCGCCCGGGCTCCGGCACCGCGGCCACCGCCTCCGTCACCGGGGCGCCGGCCACCAGGCGGGACAGCGGCAGGGCGACCGCCATCGGCGCAGCCTGCTGGCCACTGCCGCTGACGGCCGCGCGGAAGGCGCGGATGTTCGGGCTGTGGATGAGGCCGGCGGACAGCAGCGCCGGCTGCACCCGGCCGAGCCCCGGCGCCGCGGCCAGCAGCACGCCGGTGCCGGGCGCCACGCGGCCGGTGCCGAACAGGTTGTTCATGGTGAAGACGCAGGTCACCGCCATGCCGTCCCGGTCCAGCGCCACCAGCCCGGCGGACGCCGGCAGCAGGCCCGGATCGCCGGCTGGCAGGTCGGTGGCCGCCAGGATGGCCATGGGCGCCCCGCCGCGGGCGCGCCAAGCGGCCGCCACGGAAGCGGCGCGTGCCGCCGCGGCATCAGGCGCCGCGCGGCCCTGCAGCGCGGTGAAGGCGGCTGCCGCGGCCAGCCCGCCATCGGCCGGCGGCGGCAGGAAGCTGGCGATATCGTTGCCCACCGAGACCTGCACCGGCTCCATCACCCGCGGCACCGCTTCGCGCAGTTCCTCCACCGTCAGCATGCCGCCGGCGGCGCGGGAGGTTTCCTCCAGCCGCCGGGCGAGCCCGCCCTGGTGCAGGTCGCCGACGCCGGCGGTGCGGAGCGTGGCGAGGGTCGCCCCCAGATCCGGCTGCACCAGCCGGTCTCCGGCGCGCAGCGGCTGGCCGCCGGGGCCGGCGAAGATCGCCGCGGCGGCGGGGTCCGCCAGCAGCGGCGCGGCGACCACGGCAAGGTCTGCGGCGAGCGCGCGGCTGACTTCCGTGCCGAAGCGCGCTGCCTGTTCGGCGGGGGCGATCAATTCCTCGAAATTCCGGCGCCCCGCGCGGGCGTGCAGGGCGAAGAGGCCGCGCGCCATCAGCGGCACGGCAGCCGGGCGGTCGGCCCCGGCCGGGGCGCCGCTGCGCGGGCCGGGCGGGAAGACGATGGCCTCCACCGCATTGCGCACCGGCACATAGACGAGGCAGGCGCCGCCGCCGCCGAGCCCGGCACGGGACGGCTGGGTGACGCTCATCATCAGGGCCGCCGCCACCACGGCGTCAGCGGCGGAGCCGCCGCGCGTCAGCACCTCGCGCCCGGCCAGCACGGCGCGCGGGTCGGACCCGGCGACGCCGCCCAGGAAGCCGCGGACGAAGCCCTCCTCCCCGGCCTGCGGGCCTTCCGTGCCCGCCAGCCCGCCGCAGCCGGGCAGGGCCAGGGCCAGCAACAGGGCCAGCCGCCGGGCCGGCCGGTTACACGCCCAAGGGTGGGAGGCGCGCGCCGATCGCGCTAGGCTGCCGCGCATGGCCCCGAACACCGCCACCAAGCTGGTCGTCATCCTGGTCGTCCTCGCCTTCCTCGTCGCGCTGGTCGCCCCGGGACGGGCCGTGGCGCAGTCCGCGCCGCAGCGGATCGTCACCATCCGGGACGCGGAGACCGAAAACCTGGTCCGTCGCCTGTCACACCCGCTGTTCCGGACGGCGGGCGTCGATCCCGGACTGGTTCGGATCACGCTGATCCAGAACCGCGCCATAAACGCCTTCGTCAGCACCGGCAACCGGCTGTTCATCCACACCGGCCTGATCCAGCAATCCGGTACGGTGCGGGAGCTGGTCGGCGTGCTGGCGCATGAGACCGGCCACATCGCCGGCGGCCACCTGGCCCGGCTGCCGGAGGAGATGCGCGCGGCCATGCTGCGCTCCGTCGCCGCCATGCTGCTGGGCGGCGTCGCCGCCGCCGCATCCGGCCAGTCCGGCGCGCTGGCGGCGGGCATGCTGGGCGGCCAGGCCAGCGCGATGGGGGAATTCTACGCCTTCACCCGCAGCCAGGAGCAATCGGCCGACCAGGCGGCGGTGACCTATCTGGACCGGCTCGGCTGGTCCTCCCGCGGCATGGAGGCGCTGCTGGAGAAGCTGCTGGATCAGGAACTGCTCGTCGTCGGCCGGCAGGACCCGTATTTCCGCACCCACCCGCTGTCGCGCGACCGGCTGGAATTCGCCCGGGAACATATCGCGCGATCCCGCTTCGCGGATGCGCCGATGCCGCCGGGCTTCGATTCGGCCTTCGCCATGGTGCGCGCCAAGCTGGACGGCTTCATCGATGCGCCCGCCAGCACCTGGCGCCGCTACCCGCCCAGCGATACCTCCGCCCCCGCGCGCTATGCCCGCACCATCGCGCAGTTCCGCTCCGGCCGCATTCCGCTGGCGGTGCAGATGATCGACGGGCTGCTGGCGGAGGACCCGAACAGCCCCTGGCTGAACGAGTTGAAGGGCCAGATCCTGTTCGAGGGCCATCGCCCGGCGGAGGCGCTCGCCCCCTATGCCCGCGCCAGCCGCCTGGCGCCGGATGAGCCGCTGATCCGCCTTTCCTACGCCCGGGTGCTGATCGAGCTCGGCCAGCCGGCGCAGCTGCGCCAGGCGGTGGCGGAGCTGGAGGCGACGCTGGCCCGCGAACGCGAAAGCCCCTTCGTCTGGCGGCAGATGGCGATCGCCCAGGGCCGCCTGGGCAACCTGCCGCAGGCCGACCTGGCGCTGGCGGAGGAAGCCCTGCTGCTGGGCAATGCCCGCACCGCCCGCCTGCTGGCCCGCCGCGCGGAGGAAGCGCTGCCCGCCGGGCCGCAGCGCCTGCGCGCCCAGGACCTGCGCAACGCCGCCGCGCCCGAGAACCTGCCCAGCCGATGAGGATTCCCATGCCCCGACCTTGGCGCCGCCGCGCGCTGCTGCTGGCGCTCACCCTGGTGCCGGCGCTCGGCTCCGCCGCCCTGGCGCAGGGCTTCACCCCGGCGCAGCGGGCCGAGATCATCGAGATCCTGCGCCAGGCGCTGCGCGAAGACCCCACCATCCTGCGGGACGCGATCGGCGGGCTGGAACAGGCGGAGCAGGCGGCGCGGGCGGAAGCGCAGCGCCAGGCCATCGTCAGCCAGGCCGATGCGCTGTTCCGCGACCCGGCGGACCCGGTGAAGGGCAACCCGGAGGGCGACCTGACGGTGGTGGAGTTCTTCGACGCGCGCTGCGGCTACTGCAAGCAGCTGCACCCGACGATGGAGGCGCTGCTGCGCCGCGACCGCAACCTGCGCGTGGTGATGAAGGACCTGCCGATCCTGGGCCCGGCCAGCGTGGTGGCGACGCGCGCCCTGCTCGCCGCCCAGCGCCAGGGCCGCTATGGGCCCTTCTACGACGCGCTGATGGCGCTGCGGGTGGAGCCGACGGAGGCCGTGCTGCGCCAGCAGGCGGAACGCGTCGGGCTGGACTGGGCAAGGCTGCGCCGGGACATGGCCGATCCGGCGCTGCAGGCGCGGATCGAGGCCAATCTGCGGCTGGCCCAGGCGCTGGGGGTGGACGGCACGCCGGCGCTGGTGATCGGCCGCACGCTGGTGCCCGGCGCGGTGGACCTGCCGACGCTGGAGCGGCTGGTGGCGGAGGCGCGCGCCGGGCGGTGAAGGCGGCCCCCGCCGGGGCATGTCGGCCTTGACCGCCTCCCCGGGCCTGCGCGAGCGTCTCGGCGCGTCCAGGAACCGGGAAAACAACGCCATGTCCGTGCTGCGCCGTCACGCCCTCGCCCTTGCAACGCTGCTGGCCATGCCGCTGGCCACGATTGGCGCCGCCCTGGCGCAGGAAAACTACCCCACCCGCCCCATCCAGCTGGTGGTTCCCTATCCGCCCGGCGGCAATACCGACCTGATGGCGCGCGCCCTGCAGCCGGAACTCTCCCGCGCCCTGGGGCAGACCGTGGTCATCGTCAACCGCGGCGGCGCGGCCGGGACCATCGGGGATGCGGCCGTCGCCCGCGCGGCGGCGGATGGCTACACGATCGGCATGTCGCCGAACAACCCGCTGACGGCGCAGCCGCACCTGCAGCAGCTGTCCTATGCCCTGGACAGCTTCCGCTTCCTCTGCCTGGTCTATGACAACCCGCAGGTGCTGGTGGCCGGCCGCGGCGCGCCGTTCCAGGATTTCGCCGGCATGATCGCCCATGCGAAATCGGGGCGGGAGGCGCTGGTCTATGGCTCCCCCGGCCAGGGCAGCACGCAGCATATCCTGATGGCGGCGCTGCTGAAGGCGGCGGGCGTGGATGGCCTGCACGTGCCCTTCACCGGCGCCGGGCCGATGGCCACCGCCGCGCTGGGCGGGCAGATCCAGGCCTTCGTTGAAAGCCCCTCCATCCCCACCAACAACAACCTGCCCATGCTGGCGGTGTTCGGCCGGGACCGCATGGCCGCCCTGCCGCAGGTGCCGACGGTGGCGGAGCTCGGCCACCCGATCGAGGGCAGTTCCGCCGGCGGGCTGGTCGGCCCGGCCGGGATGCCGGACGCCGCGGCCGCGACGCTGGAGCGCGCCTGCGCCACCGCGGTGGCCAGCGACAGCTTCCGCCTGGCGGCGGAGCGGCTGAACGCGGTGCCGCGCTATCTGCCCGGCGCCGCCTTCCAGGCCCGCTTCGCCGCGGAGAGCACCATGAACCGCACCGTGCTGCGGGAGCTGGGGCTGGCCCAGTAGCAGCGGGCCCGGCGTTACGCTCTGCGGCACCACCGCGAGTTGCCCTGTTGCGGCCACCGTATAAAGTGGTCGTCGGGGGACTTTACGCATGGCGGCCGAGGCGGAAGCGGTCCGCTTGCTGGATCGGCTGGTGGGTTTCGATACCACCAGCGCGCGCAGCAACCTGGACCTTGTGCAGTTCGTGGAGCAGGCGCTCGCCAGCCATGGCGTGACCTGCCGGCGCGTGCCCGACCCCGGCGGGCAGAAGGCGGCGCTGCATGCCGTGATCGGCCCGGCGGTCGCCGGCGGCGTGGCGCTGTCCGCGCATGCGGATTGCGTGCCGGTGGAAGGCCAGGCGTGGCAGGCGGACCCCTTCGTGCTGCGCCGCGCCGCCGGGCGCCTGATCGGGCGCGGCACGGTGGACATGAAGGGCTTCTGGGCCTGCGTGATGGCCGCGGTGCCCGGGCTGCGGGCGAAGCAGCTGAAGCGGCCGGTGCATCTGTGCCTGTCCTTCGATGAGGAAACCACCTTCGCCGGCGCCCCGCTGCTGGTCGCCAGCCTGGGCGAGACGGGGCCGCCGCCGGCCTGGTGCATCGTCGGCGAGCCTTCCGGCATGGCGCCCGTGGTGGCGCACAAGGGCTATGCCTCCTGGGAGGTGACGGTGACGGGGCGCACCGGCCATTCCTCCCAGACCCACCGCACCGCCAATGCGCTGGAAGCGGCGGCGGAGGCGGTGGCGCTGCTGAAGCAGCTGGCCCGCCGCTACGCCGCCGAGGGCCGCCGGGCCGAAGGCTTCGAGCCGCCCTGGACCACCGTGCACACCGGCACCTTCCACGCCGGCAGCATCCTCAACATCGTGCCCGACCTGGCGGAATTCGTCTTCGAGGTGCGCAGCGTGCCGGGCGACCCGGCGGAGGCGGTGCGCGCGGCGGTGGAGGATCTGGCCCAGGGCACGCTGCTGCCGGCCTTGCGCGCCACCGCGCCGGAGGCCGAGTTCCGCATCCGCCGCCGCTGCGACGCGCCGCCGCTGGACCTGCCGGAGGCCTCGCCGCTGCTGGCCCTGGCGCGGGCGTGCGGCGCGGTAGGGGCGCCGGCGCGGGTGCCCTTCGCCACGGAAGCCGGGGTGTTCCAGCGCGCCGGCATCGCCACCCTGGTCTGCGGCCCGGGCCAGGTGGCGCAGGCGCACCAGCCGGAGGAATGGATCGCCGACTCCGAGATCGCCGCCTGCTGCGCCTTCCTGGACCGGCTCGGCGACAGGCTGGCGGCATGAGCGGCGACCGGGCCATGCCCGGCCGGCTGGCCGAGATCGGCCTGCCGCCGCTGGAGGTCCGGCTGCCGCGGCCGGAGGGCGGGCGCTGGCGCGCCGGCAATGGTGGCATCCCCGGCGCCTGGCACTTCGCCGGCGCCGAGCCCGGGCCGCATCTGATGGTCTCCGCCGGGGTGCATGGCAATGAGATCGCCGGGGCGCTGCTGCTGGAACGCTGGCTGCGGGACAGGGTGCGGCCGCGTCGCGGGCGGCTGACGCTGGTCTTCGCCAATCTGGCGGCGCTGGAGCGCTTCGACCCGGCGGACCCGACGGCCAGCCGCTTCGTGGACGAGGATCTCAACCGGGTCTGGGCGCCGACGCTGCTGGGCGGCGCCCGGCGCTCCACGGAACTGGACCGGGCGCGGGCGCTGCTGCCGCTGCTGGCGCAGGTGGATGTGCTGCTGGACCTGCATTCCATGCTGTGGCCCTCGGACCCGCTGTTCCTGTCCGGTCCCGGTGCGGCGTCCCGCGCCCTGGGGCAGGCGATCGGCACGCCGCCGCTGGTGGTGGCGGATGATGGCCATGCGGCGGGCATGCGGATGATCGACCACGGCCATTTCGGCGCCGAGGCCGCCGCCCTGCTGCTGGAAGCCGGGCCGCATTGGCAGCCGGAGACGCTGGTGCAGATGGAGCAGGCCGCCGCCCGGCTGCTGCGGCACCTCGGCATGGCGGAGGAAGCCGCGGCCCTGCCGCCGGATGCGCCCTTGCCGCCGGGACGGCTGGCGCGGGTGACGCGCACGGTGACGGCGACCACCAGCGCCTTCGCCTTCCTGCGCGACTACCGCGGCGGCGAGGTGATCCCCCGCCGCAACACGCTGATCGCCCTGGATGGGGAGGCGGAGGTGCGCACCCCGCATGACGACTGCCTGCTGGTGATGCCGAGCCCGCACGCGATGCGCGGGCACACCGCGGTGCGGCTGGCGCGGTTCGAGGGGTAGGGGCTACCGCCCACTCGCCTTGTGCGTCCCCACATTCTCGTTCCACTCCACCGGCAGCCCGTCCCAGCTCATCAGGGGCTTGCCGGGCCACTTCCGGCGCAGGAACACGCGAAAACCATCCGCCGTCGCTTCGACGTAGCCGGATTTCCCATCATTCAGCCGCAGGTGCTGCGCCAGCGCCTCGGCCTGGTCCTGCATGTAGCGGTCGCCCATTGCCGGCTCTCCCTGATCGTCCCACCCGCCTACCGCGCCAGCAGATGCGCCCGTACCGCCGCCGTCACCTCCGCCACCGCGCCCGCCAGCGCCGTCGCGTCGCCGCCGAAGGTGGCGCCGTATTCCATGCAGGCGCGCAGCGTGGCGCCGATGGCCTCGGCCGGCAGTGGCGTGCCGTCGCGCCGCGCGGCGCCCGCCGGTTCCAGGTGCAGGTCCAGGTCGCAGGCGCGGGCGGATTGCGCGCGGGGCAGGAAGCGCGGTGGCGTCGGCAGGTCGAAGCCGTGATGCGCGCCGGGGAACACCACCTGGCGCACCGGGGCACCACGCGCCGCGAACCAGTCCGCGTAGCGGGCGCAGGGCGCGGCCGGGGTGTAGTCATCCGCCCCGCCCAGCAGGAAGACCACCGGCGCGCCGGTCACCGCCGGGGCGAAATAGGGGATGGAGCAGGAGGCATAGAGCGCGATGTGCAGCGCATAGCGCGCCCCGCCGGCCCCGCGCGCGAAGGGCTCCAGCGCCGTGTACAGCGCCATCTGCCCGCCCTTGGAGAAGCCGATGATGCCGATTCGCGCCGCATCGATGCGCGGATCGGCCGCCAGGAAGGCCAGCGCCGCGACATGGTCGGCGATGCTGGCGGCCAGCGGCAGGCGGGACTGGTCGTCACCCGTCGCCGCCACCCCGCGGGGGCCGAAACTGTCCACCACCAGCGTCGCCAGGCCCAGCGCCTGCAGACGGGCGGCCCAGTCGACCTCCCGCCCCGGCAGGATGCCGCCGCTGCCATGGGCGATGACCATGGCAGGCAAGGGGCCCGTGGCACCCGCCGGCACCGTCAGCCAGGCACGGATGGTGGCCGGTGCGCCTTCCCCGGCCAGCAGGGCGCTGGGGCCGGAGGGGGTGCGGCTGGGGAAGCTGACGGGCTCGCCCGGCACCACCGGGCGCTCCGCCAGGCTGCGGCGCTGCTGCGCCGGCACCCGGCGTGCGGGCTCCGGCTGCGCCAGCGCCGGCGCGGCCAGCAGAAGCGCCAGCAGCAGGGCCAGGGCGCGGCGCATCGCGTCATGCCCGGCGCAGGAAGGTTTCACCATGATGGCCCCCACATGACGGGCAGGCCGCGTCCCCGCCCCTTGGCTTCGCGGCACGGGCCGCGGCTCGGAACCTTGGGCGCCACGTCTCAGCCGCCCGAGGCGCGGCGGGCCCCGCGCAGCGCCATGAAGCAGCCCACCCCCGTCGCCGCCATGGTGAGGGAGGTGCCGAGCCCGCTGCCATATTCCACCAGCCCGACCACGAAGGTCAGCAGCGCGCCGAAGCCCATCTGCAACGCGCCCACCAGGGCGGAGGCGGTGCCAGCCAGTTGCGGCTTGGCGCTCAGCGCACCGGCGATGGCGTTGGGCTGCGTCATGCCATTGCCCACCGCCACCGCCGCCATGGGCACGAAGAACACCAGGATGTGCGGCGGGAAGGCCGCCATGGCGATGGCCGCCCCCACCGCGCCCAGCGTGGTGACGGAGGTGCCGACCACCAGCATGCGCAGGATGCCGAGCCGCGCCGAAAGCCGCCCGGCCAGCCAGTTGCCGCCGGCGAAGAACACGGAGATGGCGGCGAAGGCAAAGGCGAACTGCACCGGCGAATAGCCCATGCCCTGCACCACCACATAGGGCGCGCCGCCGAGGAAGGCGAAGAAGATGCCGGTGGCGCAGGCGGTCAGCGCGGTATAGGCGCGGAAGGCCGGCACCGCCCACAGGCTGCGATAGGCGCCCCAGATGGCGGACAGGCCGGGCAGGCTCTGCGGCACCGCCAGCGTCTCCGGCAGCCGCAGCCAGGCCACCAGCGCCAGCGGCAGGCCGAAGGCCAGGCAGGCCCACATGCTGGTGCGCCAGCCGAAGGCCTGTTCCAGCACGCTGCCCAGGATCGGCGCCAGCATCGGCGCGATGGTCATGCCCATGGTGACGTAGCCCAGCACGCTGGCCGCCTGGTCGCGCGGCCAGACGTCGCGGATCACGGCACGGGTCAGCACCACCCCGGCGCAGGCCCCGACCGCCTGCGCCACCCGCGCCGCCACCAGCGCGCCGATGCCCCCCGCCAGCGCCGCCGCCAGCGAAGCCAGCGCATACAGCGCGAGCCCGCCCATCAGCAGCGGCCGCCGCCCGAAGCGGTCCGACAGCGGGCCATAGACCAGCTGCCCGGCGCCGACCCCCAGCAGGTACAGCGTGACGGTCAGCTGCACCATCGCCGTGCTGGCGCCGAGGTCCCGCCCCATGGCGGGCAGGGAGGGCACCAGCACCTGCATGGTGAAGGGGCCGATGGCGATCATCGCCACCAGCAGCCAGATCGGCGGCCGCAGGGCGGGCGGGCGCGGCAGGCCGGCGGTGCCGGGGGCGGGTTGGGGCTTCACGGGGTGGGAGTGTAGGCCCGGCCCCGCCCCGCCTACCAGCGCAGGCCCATCAGCGCGGCGACGGGCCGCACGCCCTCGGCCGCCGCCACCGCCGCCAGCCGCACCGGGTCCGGGCTTTCGCCATGCGCGTGCGCGGCGAGACCGGTCAGCGCCCAGACCGCATCGATGCCGGCGGCCTGGGCGCCGGCGAGGTCCGTGTGCGGGCTGTCGCCGATGGCCACCACGCGGGCGCGGTCCGTCAGGCCGAGCAGTTCCAGCACCGGCGGGTAGCAATCCGGGTCCGGCTTGCCGATCTCGATCGCCTGCGGCCCGCCGAGGTCCCGGTACAGGTCGGCCAGCGCCCCGGCGCAGATCACCCGCTCATCGCCCACCATCACATGCCGGTCCGGATTGACGCAGAGCATCGGCAGGCGCCGCGCCGCGCAGGCTTCCAGCGCCGGGCGGTAGGGCTCGATGTCATGGTTGCCGCGCGCCGGCTCCGGCCCCGTGTTCAGCACGAAGTCGGCCTCATCTGCCGTCCGCACCAGCACCACATCGGTGTCCGCCGGCACGGAGAGGTCGCGTTCCGGGCCGATATGCAGCGCCTTGACGCCCAGCGCCCGGAAATCCGCGCGCTCGCGGTGCTTCAGGTGGCGCCAGGCGATCTCGCCGGAGGTCATGGTGCCGTCCCACAGCGCCCGGTCCAGGCCCATCCCCGTCAGCAGCGCATCCACCACGAAGGACCGGCGCGGCGCGTTGGAGAGGAAGGCGATGCGCTTGCCCTGCGCCTTCAGCCGGCCCAGCGCCTCCGCGACACCCGGGTAGGGGCGGCGGCCATCATGCACCACGCCCCAGAGGTCCAGGATGAAGCCATCATAATCCGCCGCCAGCGCGGCGACACCGTCCAGAACCTTCATTGCGCATCCACCCCCACGGCCTCTGAAACATGGCGGAAGCCATCGCGCCGCAGCGCCGCCGCCAATTCCCGCTTGAGGCGCGGGATCAGCGCCGGCCCGTCATAGGCGAAGGCGGCATAGAGCTGCACCAGCGCGGCGCCGGCGCGGATCTTCTCCAGCGCATCGGCGCCCGAACCGACGCCGCCGCAGCCGATGAGCGTGAGGCCGCGGCCGCGCGCCAGCCGCGCCACGCGCTTCAGCATCTCGGTCGAGGGTGCGCGCAGCGGCGGGCCGGAAAGCCCGCCGGCCTGGGATTTCTGCGCCGAGCGCAGCGGCGCCGGCCGGGCGATGGTGGTGTTGGAGACGATCAGCCCCTGCATCCCCTGGGTCACCACCGCCTCCACCACCGGCTCCACCGCACCCTGGGAGAGGTCGGGGGCGATCTTCACCAGGATGGGCGGGCGCGGGCCGGCCAGGCCGTCACGGGTCTCGGCCAGCGCCGCCAGGATGTCCCGCAGCATCGCCTCCCCCTGCAGGTCGCGCAGGCCGGGCGTGTTGGGGGAGGAGACGTTGATCGCGACATAGGCGGCATGCGGCGCGACGGCGGCATAGAGCGCCGGATAATCCCGCAGCGGCGCCGCATTGTCCTTGTTGATGGCGATGTTCACGCCCAGCACCGCCGGCCGCGCGGCCGGCAGCTGCGCCAGCCGCGCCAGGAAGGGCGCCAGGCCGGCATTGTTCATGCCCATCCGGTTGATCACCGCCCGGTCCTCCACCAGCCGGAACAGGCGGGGCTTCGGGTTGCCGAATTGCGGGCGGGGGGTGACGGAGCCGGCTTCCACGAAGCCGAAGCCCAGCCGCATCAGCGGCGCCACGGCGACCGCCGATTTGTCGAAGCCGGCGGCGAGGCCGATGGGGTTGCGGAAATCGAGGCCCAGCGCACGGGTGGCCAGCAGCGGGTCGTCCGCGCTGCGGTCCGCCCCGGCCAGGCCGAAGCGAAGCGCGCGCAGCGCGAGGTCATGCGCACGTTCGGGGTCCATGCCGCGGATCAGCGGCATCAGCACGGAGGCGAGTTGCGGGGTCATGGCGCGGCGGCTTGTGCCTGCAATGCGCGCCGAGGGGAAGCGTGCAGCGCACAATTCGGCCATCGGTCGCCGAAGCCGAGATTGCCAGCGATGCGGCGCGGCGCCACAACCCGCGCCTTAACCGGGGGAGGGATGATGTGCGCGGTCCCGCGCTGATGCTGGCCGGGATCGGCCTGTTCGGATTGCTGGACGCGAACAACAAGCTGCTGTCCGCCGGGCATCCGGTGTGGCAGGTGCTGCTGGTGCGCTTCGCGGCGCTGCTGCTGGCGGTGTGGCTGGCGCGGCGGATCTGGCCCGGCTGGGGCGGCCCGCTGACCACGCGCTTCCCGCGGCTGCACGCCCTTCGTGCCGTGGTGATGCTGGGCAGCGCCATCTGCTTCTTCCAGGCCTTCTCCCGCCTGCCGCTGGCGGAGGGCTACCTGGTGTTCTTCACCTCCCCCTTCCTGGTGCTGCTGCTGTCCGCCTGGCTGCTGGGGGAACGGCCGCGCCCCGCCGCCTGGGCCTGGTGCGCGGTGGGCTTCGGCGGCGTGGCGCTGGGGCTGGCGCCGGGGCTGGCCGGGGCCGCGGGCGGGCCGCTGCTGGGCTACGCCTACGCGCTGGGCGGCACGCTGTGCTATTCCGCCGTCTTCATCCTGAACCGCAAGCTGCGGGGGGAGCCGGGGATCGGCCGCGTGCTGGTCTGGCCATCCCTGCTCGGGCTGGCGGTGATGGCGGTGCCGGGGGTGGCGAGCTGGACGGCGCCCACCGCGCTGTCCCTGGCGCAGATGCTGGGCAACGGGCTGCTGGTGGGGGCGGCGACGGTGGCCCTGGCCGAGGCCTTCCGCCATGCGGATGCGGCGCGGCTGGCGCCCTTCGGCTATTCCGGGCTGGTGTGGAGCCTGGGCTGGGATTTTCTCATCTGGGGGCTGGTGCCCGGCGGGCCGATGCTGGCCGGCGCCGCGCTGGTGGTCTTCGCCTGCATCATGAGCGAACGCGCTGCCACCCGCCCCGCCTGACGGCCCCTGGGGGCGGGGGGCCGGCGCTACCCCTTCAGAAACGGGTTCCCCTTCCGCTCCGCCCCGAAGGTGGACCCCGGCCCATGGCCGCAGAGGAAGCGCATCTCATCCCCCAGCGGCAGCAGCTTGGTGGCGATGGCGTGGATCAGCGCCGCATGGTCGCCATAGGGGAAATCCGTGCGGCCGATGGAGCCGCGGAACAGCACATCCCCCACCACCGCGAAGCCGAGCGCCTGGCTGACGAAGACCACATGGCCGGGCGCATGGCCCGGGCAATGCAGCACGCCGAAGGGCTGGCCGGCGATGGAGACCACCTCCCCTTCCTCCAGGAAGCGGTCGGGCGCGGCATCGGCCAGGCCCTCGATGCCGTATTGCCGGGCCTGGGCGGCGATGCCCGAGAGCAGGAATTCATCATCCCGATGCGGGCCGAGGAGCGGCACCGGCGCGCCCTGGCTTGCCGCAAGCGCCGCCCGCAACGCCTCCGCCCCGCCGGCATGGTCCAGATGGCCATGGGTGAGCAGGATGTTGTCCACGGTGATGCCGGCCTTGGCGATGGCGGCGAGGAGGCGCGGCGCCTCGCCACCCGGGTCGATGACCGTGCCGCGCAGGGTCTCGGCATCCCAGATCAGGGCGCAGTTCTGCTGGAAGGGGGTGACGGGGATCTGGGCGGCTTGGAGCTTGGGCATGGGGGGGAGTGGTGGAGGGGGGAGAGGGCGGTCGTCAATCCTAAAGAAGCTCATGTCCTGGCAACGGAGCGAGCGACACGATTGATTTGTTGCCTTGAGTCGGACCTGGGGGCAATTTTCCCTCACAGATCGATGAAACCAAGTTTATAAATACGATTACATCTTCAGGGATTTCTTGCCGTTCCATATTTCGGGCAATGTCGGTGCTTGAAATATCGAAGACGTGCTTGATTGATCGCTCCGATTCCTGCATTATTTCTTTGCCCCGCGCATCAAGCATTGACGCGGCAACATCGCGCGAGGTAAAGTTTTCAGGTACAAATAGCCCATGTTCAGCCATGAATTTTTCAACTGCTGCGACGCTGCATCCTGCTGCGCGTGCGATAGCTGTCGGCGAAAGCAGGTAATTCTCAATATGACGGCGCCGCCAAACTCGGAAATAGATCGAGTCTTGCGGTGAATTTATTGATTTGTCGCGCAAAGTCTCTTTGTCGACAGAGTTCGGACTTTCGTCGTCCCGATCTCGCAAGCTAACTGCAACTAGATCCGGAATTTCAGCTTTCAGTTGAATGAACAATTGTTTGCGGTCCTTGTTGCTTGCGGTGTATGGCCATATTATGACGTTTTGCGGCCATTTCACGCCGAGCTTCTCCGCCCAAATCGTCAAGAGCCGCGCGTCGCTCTCGGCTTCAACAATAAGCATTTTTTTGTGTCGACGAAGTGGATCAATTTTGGGGGCATAGTCACTCCCAAGCCCTATGAACAGGTCGATTTTTTGTGTGTCACGGTTCAAATATTTCGCTGTGCCGCCCCTAAACTGCAATATTTTCGCATGTTCTGCCGTGCGAAGTATTTCTGTGCTGTGAGTCGCAAGAAGAATCTGCTTGCCATTCTTCTGCGCTATATCTTCCAAGGTTTCAACCAACCGCGCTTGAAGGGCAGGATGCAGATGCGCATCTGGTTCATCCAAGAGCAGCGTGCTGTTGCTGGGGCTGAGCGCCAAGACGTAGACACTCAGCCATTGTAAAAAGCCGCTGCCTTCCGCCATTAAATCTCGCGAGTTATACGCGGGAATTCGTTTAATTTTATTGTCATCTAGAGTTACCTTCGTGCAGCTAACTTTAATGTAAGTGTGAAAAATATCGTTAAATGGTTCTACGTTAAGTTGAAGGTTAAAATTAGTAGAAAGTGCGGTCTGGAGGATTTCCCAGGGATCGGACTGCCGGAGCCGTGCAAGATCAGAGTTCTTAATTTTTGACCGCCCGATTTTCAGTTTATCCCGCTCGGATAGATTATCTTGATGCATATCATGAAGAAGATTTCGTATGATTCCGCCTGCCAGACCGCGCCCGATCATGGCCCGGCGCTCTGCGCCCGACATTTTGTTTTCGCGGCTAGTAATGCCGGCGAATGGCGGTAGATAGGCAACTGACGGCAAAGCGTCACTGGCGGTTAGATTTGAGGCAGTCGGCTTTATAAAAAGCCTATCGTTGGTCAGCGCGAGTGCGAGTCTAAGATGGCGTTCTTCTTTGTTTGGATTGAGCCATCGACATTCTACTGACAATGAATATCCATCATCCGGTATTTGGCTCTTTAGATTGGTCCAAAGGTGCTTCAAACTTGCAAGAGCTATCGGTGAAAACTCATCGTCGGCAAGACCAAGACCTTGTCCGCCGTAGCCTGTCAGAAGGCTCTTGATGCCACGTTCATTTTCAAGAACCGATCGACAAAAATCCCAAACAGCAACAGCTTGTAGCAAAGTCGATTTGCCAGAATTATTGCCCCCTGCCAGATACGATATCCCGGGGCTATGCAATTTAACCACTGTATTCGTAAATTTCTTGAAGCGGATTAGTCTAATACGCCCGGCGTCCTGCAGTGACTCATGAGTGTTCCCACGGTCACGGCGAGTGTGATTCGCTGTCCTTCGTGCTTGGCGAGGGGGCGGCAATGGTGGCGG
>NZ_JAAVNE010000035.1 GCF_012103215.1 Falsiroseomonas selenitidurans | reverse complement strand
CCGCTGCCGCCGCCACCCTGGCCGCCGCCGAGGCCGAGGACCGGGAGGCCGCCACCGCCCGCCGCGCCGCCGACGCCGCCTTCGCCGCGGCGCGCGAGGCCCAGCTGCGGGAGGAGGGCGCCGCCGCCACGGCGGAAGCCGCTGCGCTGGCGGTGGAGGAACGTGTCGTCGAGCGGCTGGGGGAGGCGCATCCGCCGCTTCCCGGCCAGGTGCCGGAGCTGACCGAGCAGGCGGAGGAGAAGGCGCGGAAGAAGCTGGACCGCCTGACCCGGGAACGCGAGGAGATGGGCCCGGTCAATCTGCGCGCCGAGACCGAGCTGGCGGAGCTGGAGGCCAACCGCGCGCGCATCGAGACGGAGCGGGCGGAGGTTGCGACCGCCATCGCCAAGCTGCGCGGCGTCATCGGCCATCTGAACCGCGAGGGCCGCGACCGGCTGCGCGTGGTCTTCGACCGCGTGGACACCGAGTTCCGCGGCCTGTTCACCCGGCTGTTCGGCGGCGGCCGGGCGCATCTGGCGCTCGTCGGCTCCGACGACCCGCTGGAGGCGGGGCTCGAGATCTTCGCCGAGCCGCCGGGCAAGAAGCTGTCCTCGCTGGCACTGCTCTCGGGCGGGGAGCAGGCGCTGACGGCGCTTTCCCTGGTCTTCGCGGTGTTCCGCTGCAACCCGGCGCCGGTCTGCGTGCTGGACGAGGTGGATGCGCCGCTGGACGACGCCAATGTGGAACGGCTGTGCGACCTGCTGGAGGTCATGGCCGCGCCGGACACCGAGGGCCGCGGCGGCACCCGCTTCCTCATCGTCACCCACCACCCGCTGACCATGGCGCGGATGCACCGGCTGTATGGCGTGACGATGCAGGAACGCGGCGTCTCCCGCCTGTTGAGCGTGGACCTGCAGCGGGCGGTGGAAATGGTGGAGGCGCCGCCGGGTTAACCATTCCCTGGCGAGTTGGCGGCAGAATGGGGGTCTTCCCGGGCGCAAG
Organism: Falsiroseomonas selenitidurans; assembly: GCF_012103215.1. Lineage (GTDB taxonomy): Bacteria > Pseudomonadota > Alphaproteobacteria > Acetobacterales > Acetobacteraceae > Falsiroseomonas > Falsiroseomonas selenitidurans. The sequence goes on along the minus strand of NZ_JAAVNE010000035.1, from coordinate 54,976 downwards.
AGGCGCACGGCCATCCGTCCCGGAGGTCCCCCCGATGCTGTCCCGACGCCACCTGCTTGCCCTGCCCGCCCTTGCCCTGGCCTCGCCGGTCCGGTCGCAGCCGCAGGCCGCAAGGGGGCGTCCGGCATTGCGTGTCGAGGGGCGCGTCGCCGACGGCCCGCATGGCTTCAGCGTGGCGGAGCTGGAGGCGCTGGGCGAAGGCGACCTCGTCACCCGCACCCCCTGGACCGGCGATGCGGTGCTGCGCTTCGGCGGCGTGGCGCTGGAGCGGGTGCTGCGCCGCGTGCGGGCGGAAGGCGACATGCTGCGCGCGGTGGCGCTGAACGACTATGCGGTGACGGTCCCGCGCGAGGATGCCGAACGCCATGGCGCCTTCCTGGCGACGCGGCAGGGCGGGCAGCCGCTGCGGGTGCGTGACCGCGGCCCGGTCTGGCTGATCTATCCCTGGACCGAACGCCCGGCGCTGGACCATCCCACCTACCGGGAGCGCGCGATCTGGCAGCTTCGTCTGATCGACGTCCGGTAGCTGCCACGGATGCGGAGGCGGACAGCAGATCCCGCGCAGGCTGAGGCCGGCGCGCGCGGCCTGGCGCCCGGGGCCGGTCGTTCGCGCCACGCCACGTTGATGGCGCTGGCGGCCGCGGCGCTGCTGTTCGTGCTGTCGGTGGGTGGCGCCCTGCAGCGGGGGTGGGAGCAGTTGCGGCTGGAAGCCGGCAGCCAGCGGGTCTCCATCTGGTTCACCACCCAGGCGCTGGTGGAGGTGCACCGCTTCCGCACCGCCCTGCTGCGCTACGACCGCGGCGACCCGCAGATGGATCCGGAGGCGCTGTCGCTGCGCTACGAGATCCTGCTGAGCCGCCTGCCCCTGCTGGAAGGGGCGGAGGAGGCGGTGACGCGGTCGCTGCAGGACAATGTCGATGTCGTCCTCGGCCTGCAGGCGTCGCTGGAACAGATCGAGCCGGACATCCTCGCCCTGCAGCCGGGCGACACGGCGCGCCTGACGCGGGTCGAAGCCGCGGTCGAGGAGGCCGACCGGCTGCTGACCCAGATCAACCTGGCCCTGCACCATGAACGGCGCCAGGCGGTGGAGCAGGCGCGCGCCAGTTCCCGCACGCTCAGCTGGTTCTTCCTGGCCAGCCTGGCCGGGCTGCTGCTCAGCCTGGTCGTGCTGATCCTGCTGACGCTGCGCGGCGCGCGCCGGGCGGCGGAGGCGGAGCACACGCTGCGCGTGCTGATGGATGCGCTGCCGGTGGGCCTGGCCGCCTACGACACGGCCGGCCGGGTGGTGCTGATGAACCGCCTGGCGCTGCGGCTGCTGGGCCTGGAGCGGGAGGCGGAGGCGATCGGGCGTCGGTCCAGCGACTTCGCCGGCATCAACGATTCCGAGGCCGAGATCGCCCGGGTGGTCGCCACCGGCCAGTCCACGCCGCCGCGGGAGACGGTGCATACGGGCGAGGATGGGCAGGAACGCACGCTGCTGATCTCCACCGGCCCGGTCTTCGGCCCGGATGGCCGGCTTTCCCGCATCGTGCGGGTGGGGCTGGATGTGACGGACCAGCGCCAGGCGGACCGCCGCATCCGCCACCTGGCGGAACACGACACGCTGACCGACCTGCCCAACCGCCTGCTGTTCGGCAGCCGGCTGAAGACCCTGCTGGGGCGGGCGGAGCCGGGGCGGATGGTGGCGGTCCACTGCCTGGACCTGGACCACTTCAAGGAGGTGAACGACAGCCTGGGCCACCCGGTGGGCGACCAGCTTCTGCTGGCCGCGACCGCGCGGATGCGCGCCGCGATGCGGGAGGGCGACATGCTGGCGCGCCTCGGCGGCGACGAATTCGCCGTGATCCAGCCCGGCCTGGCCGCGACGGCGGAGGCGGAGGCGCTGGCGCGGCGGCTGACGGAGGTGCTCGGCCGCCCCTATCGGCTGCAGGGCTACACGCTGCGCTCGGGCGCCAGCATCGGCACCGCCGTGGCGCCACAGCACGGCATGACCGCGGAGGCGCTGCTGAGCCGGGCGGATATCGCGCTGTACCGGGCCAAGGCCGAGGGCCGCGGCCGTGCCGTGCTGTTCCGCATGGAGCACGAGGCCGGGCTGCGCGAACGCCGGCGGATCGAGGCCGAACTGCTGGTGGCGATGGAGGCGGGGCAGCTCTACCTCGCCTACCAGCCGAAGTTCAGCCTGGCCAGCGGCCGGGTGAAGGGGTGTGAGGCCCTGCTGCGCTGGCAGCATCCGGAGCGCGGCCTGATCTCCCCGGGCGTCTTCGTGCCGGTGGCGGAGGAGACCGGGCTGATCCACCCGATTACCCGCCTGGTGCTGGAGCTGGCCTGCCGGCAGGCCATGGCCTGGCGCGCAGAGGGGCTGGAGATGCCGGTGGCGGTGAACCTCTCGGCCGGGCATTTCGGCGCCGAACAGGGCGTGCGGCTGGTGGAGGAGGCGCTGGCCTCGACCGGCTGTGACCCGGCGCTGCTGGAGGTGGAGGTCACGGAAGGCGTGTTCCTGCGCAGCACGGAAGCCGCCAGCCGCAGCTTCCGCGCGCTGCGGGCGATGGGGGTGCGGGTGGCGCTGGATGATTTCGGCACCGGCTATTCCTCGCTCAGTTACCTGCAGCACCTGCCCTTCGACGTCATCAAGGTGGACCGTGCCTTCATCGCCGGGCTGGACGAGCCGGGCAGCACCGGCATCGGCCCGGGCCGGCGCATCGTCGACGCCATCGTGCGGCTGGCGCATGGGCTGGGGGCGGAGGTGGTGGCGGAAGGGGTGGAAAAGCCCGGCCAGCTGGCCGTGCTGCGCGAGCTGGGCTGCGACCATGTGCAGGGCTTCCTGCTGGGCCGGCCGATGCCGGCGGAGGCGCTGGCCGAGCTGGCGCAGCGGGCGCCGGATGCGAAGCTGGCCTGCAGCGCCGCCTGAGGCGAGGGCGGGTGGCTTGACCGGAGTCCCGCCCCGTTCCAACAATGCATGCGTTAGCCGATCCATTGACGCGCCCGCGGGCGCGCCGGGCGGCACCGGAAGGCGGGCAAACCGCCGCTGCATGGGGGAGACCATCCGATGACCACCCGTCGCGCCTTGCTCGGCGCCACCCTGGCGCTGCCCGCCCTGTCCACGGCCCGGGCGCAGGATGCCTGGCCGGAACGCGCGGTGCGCATGGTGGTGCCCTTCCCGCCGGGCCAGGCGGCGGACATCTTCGCCCGCGTCATGGCCGAAGAACTTTCGAAGCGCTGGCCGCAGCGGGTGGTCGTGGAAAACCGCGCCGGCGGCGCCGGGGCCATCGGCATGGATGCCGTGGCCCGCGCCACGCCGGATGGCTACACGCTGGGCATCGGCACCTCCGGCACGCTGGGCGTGAACCCTTCCGTCATGGCGCGCCTGCCCTATGACGCGGAGAAGGATTTCGCCGCCATCACCAACATCTTCACCCTGCCGCTGGTGTTCGTCGCGCATCCGAGCTTCGAGGCCAGCGACATGGCCGGGCTGGTGGCGCTGGCCCGGGCGCAGCCGGGGATGGTGCAGTATGCCTCCGCCGGCCCGGGCACCGCGCAGCACATGACGGCGGAGATGCTGGCGCACCGGCTGGGGCTGCGGATGCAGCACGTGCCCTATCGCGGCAGCGGCCCGGCCATGGCGGACCTGATCGCCGGCAATGTGAAGGTGATGGTGGACAGCCTCGCCTCCGCCCTGCCCAACGTGCAGGGCGGGCGGGTGAAGGCGCTGGGCGTCACCGGCAGCCGCCGCACGCCGCAGATGCCGGATGTGCCGACGGTGGCCGAGACCGTCTCCCCCGGCTTCCAGGCGCTGGGCTGGTCCGGCATCGTGGCGCCCGCCGGCACGCCGCAGCGCATCATCCGCAAGGTCAACGCCGATGCGGTGGCGATCCTGCGCGACCCGGCCATCGCCGCCCGTATGGTGCAGCTCGGCGGCTTCCCCGACCCCGGCACGCCGGAGGAATACGGCGCCTTCATCCGGGCCGAGATCGCCAAGTGGCGGGAAGTGGCGCGGGCGGCGAATGTGCGGCTGGATGGCTGAGTCCGGCGCCTGAACCGGCCCGCCGGCGCCCGCTTCGCGGCGCCGGCGCGGCAAGTTCATCCCGGTGTTGGTTGACGTCATGGCGGGCCGGGCGCGTGCTGGCGGCATGCGCCTGTTCCGTCTGTTCGAGTCCGCCGTGAACCCGGTGGCGCCGCCCGGCGCCACGGCCTCCGCCTGGCTGGGCGTGGCGGTGCCGGAGACGGCACCGCCGCCGCACCTGCTGGGCTTCTACTGGCATTTCGCCCGCCAGGCGCGGGCGCTGTTCGGCCTGCTGTTCGCCAGCGGCCTGGTTGTGGCGCTGCTCGACCTGCTGATTCCCGTCTTCGTCGGCCGCGTCATCGGGCTGCTGGAGGCGCATGGGCCGCAGCGGATCTGGGCGGAGGCCGGCGGCACGCTGGCCGTCATGGCGGCGGTGCTGCTGTTCGCCCGGCCCACCGCCATCCTGATGCAGAACCTGGTGACGCAGCAGGCGATCATCCCCGCCGTCACCGCGATGATCCGCTGGCAGAGCCACTACCAGGTGATCCGCCAGGGCTGGGCCTTCTTCCAGGAGGATTTCGCCGGGCGGATCGCGACGCGGGTGATGCAGGCCGGCCCGGCGCTGCGGGAAAGCGTGGTGCAGTCCGTCAGCGCCGTCTGGTACATCCTGGTCTATGGCACCGGCGCCGTGCTGGTGCTGGCCGCCACCGACTGGCGGCTGGCGCTGCCCATCCTGTGCTGGTTCGCGCTCTATGCCACGCTGCTGCGGCTGATCGTGCCGCGGATGCGCGACCGGTCCCGCCGCGCCAGCGAATCGCGTAGCCTGCTGACCGGCCGCGTGGTGGACAGCTACACCAACATCGTCACGGTCAAGCTGTTCGCCCGCGCCGCGCAGGAGGATGGCTGGGTACGCGAATCGGTGGAACAGCTGAACCGGGACTTCGCCCGGCAGACCCGGCTGGTGACGCTGAACGGGCTGCTGCTGTCCAGCCTGAACGCCGCCATGCTGGTGGCCACCGCGGGGCTCGCCATCCTGCTGTGGTCGCGCGGCGAGATCCCGCTGGCGATGGTGGCCGCCGCCCTGCCCATGGCCTGGCAGATCGCCAACATCTCCGGCTGGGTGGCCTTCAACGTGGCCGGCATCTTCGAGAATATCGGCGTTGTGCAGGAAGCCATGGGCAGCATCGCCGTGCCGCCCACGGCGCCCGACCCGCCCGGCGCGGTGACGCTGGCCGTGCCGGCCGGCGCCATCCGGTTCGAGAAGCTCCGCTTCGGCTATGGCCGCGACACCGAAGGCGCCGCGGGGGTGCGGCGGGCCGCCGTGCTGCATGATTTCGACCTGGCGATCGCGCCGGGGGAACGGGTCGGGCTGGTCGGGCAATCCGGTGCCGGCAAGACCACGGCGATCAACCTGCTGCTGCGCTTCTTCACCCCGGAATCGGGCCGCATCCTGGTGGACGGCCAGGACATCGCCGGGGTGACGCAGGAAAGCCTGCGGGGCGCCATCGGCGTGGTGACGCAGGACACCGCCCTGCTGCACCGCTCGATCCGGGAGAATATCCGCTACGGCCGGCCGGAGGCGACCGAGGCGGCGGTGGTGGCGGCGGCGGAACGGGCGGAGGCGGCGTCCTTCATCGGCGACCTCTCCGACTGGCGCGGCCGGCGCGGCTACGAGGCGCATGTGGGGGAGCGCGGGGTGAAGCTGTCCGGCGGCCAGCGCCAGCGCATCGCCATCGCCCGCGTGCTGCTGAAGGACGCCCCCATCCTGGTGCTGGACGAGGCGACGAGCGCGCTGGATTCGGAGGTGGAGGCGGCGATCCAGGAGAGCCTGGAGCGGCTGATGCAGGGCAAGACGGTGATCGCCGTGGCGCACCGCCTGTCCACCCTGCAGCGCATGGACCGGCTGGTGGTGCTGGCGGAGGGGCGGGTGGCCGAATCCGGCACGCATGCGCAACTTCTGGCGGCTGGCGGCGTCTATGCCCGTCTGTGGCAGCGCCAGTCGGGCGGCTTCATCGGCGACTGAGGGCGGTATCCGGCCGGCCGGCCGGCCTTTCGCCGGCGTGAACCATGTTGCACCGCGTTCATTGCCTTGACACCCAGGCCCCCGCACCGTAGGAGCGGGCCGCCTTCCGGGCGGGGCAACCGCAGGGGAGAGCTTCGGATGGCGGAAGACGACGGCTTCGAGCAGCGGCTTCGGCAGGCCCGGACACGGCAGGGGATGGACCCCCCGCCGACGTCCAGCGGGGGCCTGCCCAGCGGCAGCACCTGGGGGGTCGGTTTCCGTGCGGGTGTCGAGGTCGTCTCGGCGCTCATCGTGGGTGTCGCGGCTGGCTGGTTCCTCGACCGCTGGCTTGGCACCTGGCCGTGGCTTTTCCTGTTGTGCTTCGTCTTCGGCAGCGTCGCCGGCGTGCTGAACGTCTATCGTTTGTTCACACCACGCAACGTCGCCAGGAAGTAAGGCACAGGTTCAGGCCGCCGCGCCGCGGCGAGCGGGAGATCGAGAGTGGCCGCCGAAGACAAGACGATCGACGCGCTGAGCCAGTTCGAGCTGGGCACCGTGCTGGGCCCGATCGGGGCTTCGGTCGGCTTCTCGCAGTCCAATGCGCATATGCTGCTGGCCGCCGGGCTGATCACCGCGCTGATCATGTTCGGCATGTCGGCGCGCGCCGTGGTGCCGGGCCGGCTGCAGTCGCTGGCGGAATCCTCCTACGAATTCGTGCACGATCTGGTGGTCGGCCAGGTGGGCGAGGAGGGCAAGCGCTTCTTCCCCTTCGTCTTCACGCTGTTCATGTTCGTGCTGTTCGGCAACATGCTGGGCCTGCTGCCCTATGCCTTCACCTACACCAGCCACATCGCGGTGACCTTCGGCCTGGCGGCCATCGTCTTCGTGCTGATCACGGTGGTGGCGCTGATGCTGCATGGCCGCAAGTTCTTCGGCTATTTCTTCCCGGAAGGCGCGCCGCTGTGGCTGGCGCCGATCATCATTCCGGTGGAGATCGTCTCCTACCTGTCGCGGCCGGTCAGCCTCTCCATCCGACTGTTCGCGAACATGGTGGCCGGGCACGTCATGCTGAAGGTGTTCGCCACCTTCGTCGTGCTGCTCGGCGGGCTTGGCGCCGTCGGTCCGCTGGTGGCGGTGCTGCCGCTGTCGGTCAACATCGCCCTGGTCGGGTTCGAAGTGCTGGTGGCCTTCCTGCAGGCCTATGTCTTCGCCATCCTGACCAGCATCTACCTGCACGACGCGGTGCACCTGCACTAAGGGCCACACCGGCCCGGATCGCGTCGCTCAGCTCCACCCAACCCGGTTCATACAAGACGGAAGGATTACCCAGATGGAAGTGGCTGCCGCGAAGGCCCTCGGGGCTGGCATCGCCGTGATCGCGCTGTTCGGCGTGGGCCTCGGCATCGGCAACATCTTCTCCTCGCTGATCACCAGCGTGGCGCGCAACCCGGCGGCCCGCGATGCGGTCTTCCCGATCGGCATCCTGGGCTTCGCGCTCACGGAAGCGGTCGCGCTGTTCGCGCTGCTGATCGCCTTCCTGATCCTGTTCGCCTGATCCGGCGCCGGCCCCCGCGGCCGGTCCGGTTTCGCGACGCGCGCCGGCCCCCCGCCGGCGCGTGCAGGAGAAGTTGACGAGGAACACCATGCCGCAGCTCGATTTCGGCAACCCGCTGATGATCGCCCAGATCGTCTGGTTGTTCATCATCTTCGGGGTCCTCTATTTCGTGCTCTCCGCCTATGCGCTGCCGCGCGTGGCGGAGGTGCTGGAGGATCGCCGGCGCCGCATCGAGGGCGACCTCGAAGCCGCGCAGGCAGCCAAGGCCGAAGCCGACGCCGCCATCGCCGCGCACCGGGAAGCGACTGCCCGGGCGCGCGCGGAAGCGCAGGCGGCGATCGCCAGCGCCATGCAGCAGGCCCAGGCCGAGGCGACGACCCGGGCCGATGCCCTGGCGGCGCGGCTGGCGGGGCAGATCGATGCGGCCGAGATGCGCATCGCCGCGGCGCGCGACGCCGCCATGGGCGCGCTGCGCCAGGTCTCCACGGAGACCGCGGAGGCGCTGCTGCAGCGACTGACCGGCGAGGCCGACCCGGCCGCGATCGGCGCTGCGGTCGACCGTGCGCTGGCCGCGCGCGGCCAGGCATAAGGACCCGCCGCCATGGAACACCACTACGAGCATTTCTGGCTCGACCCGAAATTCTGGGTCGCCGTGTCCTTCGTGCTGTTCGTGCTGCTGGTCGGCAAGATGGCCTGGACCCGCATCACCGGCATGCTGGACGCCCGCGGCGCCCGCATCCAGGCCGATCTGGCGGAGGCCGCCCGTCTGCGCGCCGAGGCCGAGGCGCTCCGCCAGCAGGCCGTGGCCGACCGTGCCGCAGCGCTCGCCGAGGCCGAGGACATGATCGCCCGTGCCCGGGCCGAGGCTGGCCGCGTGGCCGAGGCCGCGGCGCTGGAGGCCGAGCAGGCCGCCAAGCGGCGTGAGCGGATGGCGCTGGACCGCATCGCGGCCGCCGAGGCCGGGGCGCTGGCCGATGTGCGCAACGCCGCCGCCGAGGTCGCCGTGACCGCGGCGCGCGAGGTCCTGGCGGAGAGCATGGATGCGGAGCGCGACGCGGCGCTGATCGACCGGGCGGTGGCCGACCTGCCACGCGCGCTGCGCGCCGCCTGATCTTCATCGCGCAGGGCCGCCGCCCCGCGCATCACGGACGCATGACGGGGGGCCGCAAGGTCCCCCGTTTTGCGTGGGGGCGGTTTTGCAAACCGCCGTCCGGGCGTAGTGTGCGGCCAGATTCGTTCAGGAGATGACCTTGCGCCGCAGCCTTCTTGCCGCCGTGCTTCTGGCGGGCACTGCCCTGTCCATCCCGGCCCGGGCGGAAACCTTCCGCTGGGCCAATGACGGCGACGTCAATTCGATGGACCCCTACGCCCGGCAGGAGACCTTCCTGCTGTCCTTCAACAGCAACATCTATGAACCGCTGGTCCGCCGGAACCGTGAACTGAAGGTGGAGCCGGCGCTGGCCGCGCGCTGGGAACAGACCAGCCCGACCGTCTGGCGCTTCCACCTGCGCCAGGGTGTCACCTTCCAGGACGGCACGCCCTTCACCGCCGACGACGTGCTGTTCTCCATCGAGCGCGCCCGCGGCCCGGGGTCGAACATCGCCGGCAGCCTGGCCAGCATCAAGGAAGCCCGGAAGGTCGACGACCACACGGTGGATGTGGAGACCAACAACCCGGACCCGATCTTCCTGGAGCAGATCACCGGCTTCGGCATCATGTCCCGCGCCTGGGCCGTGGCGAACAACGCCCAGCGCAGCGCCGATCTGACGACGCGGGAGGAAAATTTCGCCACCCGCAACGCCATGGGCACCGGCCCCTTCAGGCTGGTGAGCCGGGAGCCGGACCGCCGCACCGTCATGGCGCCGAACCCCGACTGGTGGGACCGGCCGGAGCACAACCTGACGCGCGTCGAGTTCAACGTCATCTCGAACGACGCCACCCGCGTCGCCGCGCTGGTCAGCGGCGAGGTGGACATGATCTACACCGTGCCGCCGCAGGACACGGCGCGGCTGTCGCGCACCAATGGCGTGCGCATCCACCAGCAGGCGGAACTGCGCACCATCTTCCTGGGCTTCGACCAGCAGCGGCCGGAACTGCTGAAATCCGATGTGCGCGGCCGCAACCCGTTCCAGGACCTGCGCGTGCGCCAGGCCTTCGACCAGGCGATCGACCGCGCCGGCATCGTGCGCACCGTCATGCGCGGCCAGGCGCGGGCCACCGGGCTGATGATCGGCCCGGGCGTGAACGGCTTCGCCGAGGCGAATGACCGCGTCACGCCGCTGAACGTCGATGCGGCGAAGCGCCTGTTGGCAGAGGCCGGCTACCCGCAGGGCTTCGGCGTGACGATGGACTGCCCGAACGACCGCTATGTGAACGACGAGGCGGTGTGCACCGCCGTGGTCTCCATGCTGGCGCGCATCGGGGTGCGGGTGACGCTGAACGCGCAGACCCGGGCGCGCTACTTCGCCGAGATCCTGGGCCCGCGCTACAACACCAGCTTCTACATGCTGGGCTGGACGCCCAACACCTACGACGCCCACAACACGCTCTACAACATCATGGCCAGCCGCCAGGGCAACCGCGGCATGTTCAATGTGGGCAACTTCACCAATGCCCGCTTCGACGAGCTGGTCGGGCTGATCGCCGTGGAGACCGACGCCGCCAAGCGCCAGTCCATGATCAACGAGGCGATGGCCATCCATCGCGACCAGGTGGGCCACCTGCCGCTGCACCAGCAGACGGTGATCTGGGCGGCGCGCGGCAACATCGAGCTGCAGCAGCTGGCGGACAACTACTTCCCGCTGCGCTTCGTGCGGGTGAACCGCTGAACCCTGGCCGGCATCGCTCCGCCGGCTGCGAAGGCCCGCCCCCACCGGGGCGGGCCTTTTGCATGCCGAGCCTCTTACGGCAGTAATGCTGACCTTTCATGCCCCGCACGCATGGGTGCAATGTTAGCTCTGCTGGCTCCCACGCGCATTGCTGTTGCGGTAGCATCCTGGCAGACGCAATAAAAACCGAGAGCGACAGGCACCATGACCCAGTCCTTCCCCACGACCCTCACCCGCACGCCGAAGCCGCGCCAGGCGGATTCCGCCCTGTCCTTCGGCCGCAGCTTCACCGACCACATGTTCATCATGGAGTATGAGGAAGGGCGCGGCTGGCATGATGCGCGCATCGTCCCCTACGCCCCGCTGACGCTGGACCCGGCGACCACCGTGCTGCACTACGCCCAGGCGGTGTTCGATGGGCTGAAGGCCTTCCGCGGCGCGGACGGCACCATCCGGCTGTTCCGCGTGCAGCGCCATGCGGAACGCCTGGGCCGGTCCTGCGCCGGGCTCTGCATCCCGCCCATCCCCGCCGATCTGGTGCGTCAGAGCATCGAGGCGCTGGTCGCCGTGGACCATGAATGGGTGCCGTCGACCGAGGGCACCTCGCTCTATATCCGCCCGACGGTGATCGCGACGGATGTGATGCTCGGCGTGCATCCCTCGCACCGCTACACCTATTTCGTCATCTGCTCCCCGGTCGGCGCCTACTACAAGGAAGGCGTGAAGCCGGTGCGCATCCTGGCGACGGACAAGCATGTGCGCGCCGTGCAGGGCGGCCTCGGCGAAAGCAAGGCGGCCGCCAACTACGCCGCCTCCCTCTCCGCGCAGCAGGAGGCGGAGCGCCAGGGCTTCACCCAGGTGCTGTGGCTGGATGGCGTGGAGCGGCGCTGGATCGACGAGGTCGGCACCATGAACATCATGATGAAGATCGGCGAGGAGATCGTCACCCCGCCGCTGGCCGGCACCATCCTGGACGGCGTCACCCGCAATTCCATCCTGACCCTGCTGCGCGACTGGGGCCACACCGTGTCCGAACGCCGCATCAGCATCGAGGAGGTGATGCAGGCCGGGCGGGAAGGCCGCCTGACCGAGATGTGGGGTACCGGCACCGCCGCCGTCGTCTCCCCGGTGGGGGAGCTGGGCTACAAGGAGGAGCGGATCAGCATCGGCAATGGCGGCACCGGCAGCCTCACCCAGAAGCTCTACGACAGCATCATCGGCATCCAATACGGCAAGCTGCCGGATGCGCATGGCTGGACCAGCGAGGTGAAGCTGCCCGTCACCGCCTGACGGCCTGGCTGCGCCGGCGCCTCGCAATTCGCAGGGCGCCGCGCAGCTTGCGGCGACCGGCCCGGGCGGGCTGCACGCCCCGGTTGTAGCGGGGGGGCTTTTCCCGCAATTTGCATGGCACGCCGGTCGCAACGGCCTCTCCGACCCCGAATTGGAGATGGCCTTCATGATCACCCGCACCGGCACCGCGCAGCGCGACACCCTCATCGGCCAGGCCGGCGACGACCTGATGTTCGGCAATGGCGGGCGGGATCTGTTCGAGGCCGGTGCCGGCGACGACGCGATGCATGGCGGCGCGGCCTCCGACACCATGCGGGGCGGCGCCGGCAACGACGTGGCCTATGCCGGCGGCGGTGCCGACAGCGTCGAGGGTGGCGAGGGCGCCGATCGGATCTATGCCGGTTCGGGCAACGACACGGTGCATGGCGATGCGCCCGGCCTGATCCGCGCCGCCGGCGTCTCCTACGACGACCTGATCGAGGCCGGCGCGGGCGCCGACCTGGTCTTCGGCGGCTTTGGCAATGACGAGATCCAGGGCGAGGGTGGCGACGACACCATCAGCGGTGGCCAGGACGATGGCCGCCTGGTCTGGACCGGTGGTACGCCGGCCGGCGAGACCTGCCTGCCGGGCGACGACAAGGACGGCGACAAGGACGACGACAAGGACGGCGGCAAGGACGACGACAAGGACGGCGGCAACGGCGCGGAAGCCACCCGCATGCTGTCCTTCGAGATCGGCCGGACGCATGACGGCAGCAAGCCCGGCAACCCGGTTGTCGCGGTGCAGGTGACGGAAGCCGAAGGCGGCGTGCTGCACTTCACGCTGGTGGTGCAGCCGGAAGGCAAGAACGTCGCCGACCTGCGCGGCCTGTTCTTCCAGATCGACGACGAGAAGATGGCGCAGTCGCTTTCCGCCGAGGGCGACTGGGTGACGGGCTTCGCCGGCGGCGAGGACAAGATCTCCAAGCTCAGCGGCGGCGTGACGGTGGAGGGCGTGAAGTCCGGGCCCTTCGATTTCGGCCTGTCCTTCGGCACCTCCGGCATCGGCAAGGATGATGTGCGGGAAGCCAGCTTCACCCTGTCCTCATCCAAGGGCCCGATCGGGCTGGACCTGCTGGAGGACATGGACTTCGCCGCGCGCCTGACCTCCTTCGGCGCCGAGGGTGGCAAGCGGGAAGGCAGCCTGAAGCTGGTGGGCGATGCCGGCGACATCATCGAGACGAAGGACGAGGATGACGCCGGCGACGACGAGACCGGGGACGACGACGCCGGTGCGGATTGCGGCTGCACCCCGGTGCCGGAAGCCGGCCCGCTGACGCTGGCCGAGGTGGTGGTGGGCGACAACCTTTATGGCAATGGCGGTCGCGACACCTTCCTGTACGAGGCTGGCGACGGCGTCGACATGATCTGGGACTTCGCCGCCGGCCAGGATCTGCTGGTGGTGAAGGGCTATTCCATCGCCGATGTGGACGCCTTCACCTTCGTCACCACGGTGACCAATGCCGGGCGGGACGGCGCCAACCCGCTGGATGCCGGCAGCCATCAGAAGCTGGCCATCATCCTGGATGCCGGCGGCGATGCCATCCTGTTCAACGATCTGGGCGACCGCGCCAGCAGTGCCGCGGCAGTGCGCTTCGACGATGGCGCGCTTTCGGTGCAGGACCTGCTGGCCCGCGCGGCGCCAGAGACGGCGGCCACCGCCGGGCCCGCCCCGGCACCGGCGGATGAGGTGGAGGCGGTGATCGCCGTGACGAATTCCTGGTGGGGCGGCTTCCAGGGCGAGATCAAGGTGACCGCCAAGGCGGCGGTGACGGATTGGGACGTGCTGCTGGGCACGAGGTTCAATCTGACCAGTGTCTGGGGCGCGCAGCGCGGCGAGACCACGGGCGTGGCCGGTGGCAAGCTGGTGGATCTGGACGATGCCGGCTGGAACGGCAGCCTGGCGGCCGGCGGGACCGCGACCATTGGCTTCACGGCGGAAACCGGCCAGGCCGGCGTGCTCGGCGCGCAGCAGATCCTCGACGGTCTCTGGATCGGCTGAGCGCGCTGCCGGCTTCCCAAGGGGGCTACGCGAAGCGGCCATGCGAAGCGACCGTTTGGCCTGATCCGCGCGCGGCGGTTGGCATGGGGGGGCGCGGCGGGGTAGAACCCGCCGCTTCATCCTCTGCGCCGGAATTCGAGCAAATGCCCGCCTGGCAATACGTCTACGTCATGAAAGACCTCACCAAGTCCTATCCGGGCGGGCGAGAGGTCTTCAAGGGCATCACCCTGTCCTTCCTGCCCGACGTGAAGATCGGCGTGCTCGGCCCGAACGGCGCCGGCAAATCCACGCTGATGAAGATCATGGCCGGCCAGGACAAGGAATTCGGCGGCGAGGCCTGGGCCGCGGAAGGCGCCAAGGTCGGCTACCTGCCGCAGGAGCCGCATCTCGATGAGACCAAGACGGTCGGCGAGAACGTCATGGAAGCCTTCGCCGAGCTGACCGGCCAGCTCCGCCGCTTCAACGCCATCTCCGACAAATTCGCCGAGGAGATGACGGAGGACCAGATGAACGACCTGCTCGCCGAGCAGGCCGAGCTGCAGGAGAAGATCGAGGCCGCCGAGGGCTGGGAGCTGGACCGGCGCATCGAGATCGCCCTCGACGCGCTGCGCTGCCCGCCCTTCGACAGCCCCGTCGCCCATCTCTCGGGCGGTGAGCGGCGGCGCGTGGCGCTGTGCAAGCTGCTGCTGGAAAAGCCCGACCTGCTGCTGCTGGACGAGCCGACCAACCACCTGGACGCGGAATCGGTCGCCTGGCTGGAACAGACGCTGAAGGACTACAAGGGCGCCGTGCTGATCGTGACGCACGACCGCTACTTCCTGGACAACGTCACCAACTGGATCCTGGAGGTCGATCGCGGCCGGGGCTTCCCCTACCAGGGCAACTACTCGGCGTATCTGGAGCAGAAGCGCAAGCGCCTGCAGCAGGAGGAGCGCGAGGAGAGCGCCCGGCAGCGACAGCTGGCCAAGGAACAGGAATGGATGGGCCGCAGCCCCGCGGCACGCCAGGCCAAGTCCAAGGCGCGCATCGCCTCCTATGAGGAGATGCTGGCGAAAAGCCAGGAGAAGACGAGCGGCGAGGCCGAGATCGTCATCCCGCCGGCGCCCCGCCTGGGCAACACCGTCATCGTCGCCGATGCGCTGCGCAAGGGCTATGGCAACCGCCTGCTGATCGAGGACCTGAACTTCAAGCTGCCGCCGGGCGGCATCGTCGGCATCATCGGCCCGAACGGCGCCGGCAAGTCCACGCTGTTCAAGATGATCACCGGCGTCGAGACGCCCGATGGCGGCAGCCTGGTGGTGGGTGAGACGGTGAAGCTGGGCTATGTCGACCAGTCCCGCGACAGCCTGGATGACAACCGCACCGTCTGGCAGGAGATCTCCGACGGGATGGACCAGATCACCATCGGCAAGCGCACCATCCCCTCCCGCGCCTATGTCGCCGCCTTCAACTTCAAGGGCGCCGACCAGCAGAAGCGCGTCGGCGTGCTGTCGGGTGGTGAGCGGAACCGGGTGCATTTGGCAAAAATGCTGAAGCGGGAGCACAACGTGCTGCTGCTGGACGAGCCGACCAACGACCTCGACATCGACACGCTGCGCGCGCTGGAAGATGCGCTGGAGGAATTCGCCGGCTGCGCCGTGGTGATCAGCCACGATCGCTGGTTCCTCGACCGCCTGGCGACCCACATCCTGGCCTTTGAGGGCGACAGCCACGTGGAGTGGTTCGAGGGGAACTTCGAGGCCTACGAAGCGGATAAGCGACGTCGACTCGGCGCGGCGGCAGACCAGCCGCACCGCATCAAGTACCGCCCCCTGGCGAGGTAGGGAGCTGGTCGTCTCCCGCCTGGCGGAAGGCAATGGCATCACCACGCCGCGCCTTTCGCTGCGCCCGGTGGCGCCGGAAAACCTGCCGGACCTCATCGCCCTGAAGGGCGACGAGGCCGCCTTCGGCCTCATGCTCCACGGCACCCGCACCCCGGAACGGGCGCGGGAGGAGCTGGAGGACGACATGGAGTTCTGGCTGGTGCGTGGCTACGGCAGCTGGGCGGTGTATGAACGCGAGACCGGGCAGTTCCTCGGCATCACCGGGCTGATGGAACGCCCGGACGGGCGGGGCATCGCGCTGCGCTACGCGCTTTGGCCCTCCTGCCGCGGCAAGGGTTTCGCCCGCGAAGCGGCACGCGCGGCGCTGGCCTTCGGGTTCCGGCGGGGCCTCGCCCGCATCATCGCCGTGGCGTGGGAGGCGAACCAGGCCTCCCGCGACGTGGCGTGCGACATCGGCATGCGGGAATGCGACGAATTCCAGCATCGCGGCCGCCGGATGCTGGTCTTCGAGGCGCTTGCGCCGGCCGGGGGGTAGCGGGGCCGCTGAAGCATCTTCAAGCCTTGCGGCTCCGCAGATCGAGCCCGAACAATAGGCCGGCGCCGCTTCGCCGCCCTCGCCTTCGGTGCTCAGGAGCACGAACCGCGCTGAAGGAAGCGCAGAGCATGCTCCATCCCCTTGTTCCCGCGCCTTGTCCGGGTCGGCGGGCGAGCCCGCCTGACCGGCGAATGCTCTATTCCACCCGGATCCCGGCGCGCTCGATCACCGCGCCGTAGCGGGCGCGTTCGGCGGCGATGAAGCTGGCAAAGGCTTCCGGGGCCATCGGCGCCGGGATCATCACCTGGGCCTGCATCCGGGCGACGATGGCCGGGTCGCGCAGCACGGCCTGGATGGCCTGCGACAGCCGATCGACGATCGCGCGCGGCGTGCCGGCCGGGGCGGCGAAGCCGTGCCAGGGGGCGACCACGGCGTTGGGCCAGGTCTCCGCCAGGGCCGGCAGGTCGGGGGCGAAGAAGGCACGCTCCGCCCCCGTGGTGGCCAGCGCCCGCAGCGCGCCGGATTGCACATGCGGCCAGGCGACGGCGGCGCCATCCACCGCCAAGTCGATCTGCCCGCCGATCAGGTCCGTCATCATCGGGCCGGACCCGCGATAGGGCACATGGGTGGCGGCCAGGCCGGCGGCGGCCAGGAAGGCCTCCATCGCCACATGGATCGCCGTGCCGGCGCCGGAGGAGCCGTAATTGGCGCGGCCGGGATTCGCCTTCATCCAGGCAACCAGCTCCGTCAGCGTCGTCGCCGGGATCCTGCGCGGGTTCACCACCAGCACATTGGGCGTGATGGCGCCGTTCGACAGCGGCGCGAAGTCGCGCTCCGGGTCGAAGGGCAGGCGGCCCTTGTAGAGCCAGGGATTCAGCCCGAGGGTGGTCAGGCTGACGATGCCGATGGTGTGGCCATCCGGCGTGGCGCGGGCCAGCACGCCGACGCCGATATTGGCTGCGGCGCCCGGCCGGTTCTCCACCACCACCGGCCGGCCGAGGCGCGGGGCCAGGGCCTCCGCCACCATGCGGCCGATCATGTCCGTGGCGCCGCCCGGGGCGAAGGGCACGATCAGGGTGACGGGGCGGGTTGGGAAATCCTGCTGCGCCCGGGCGACCGTGGCGAAGGGCAGGGCGAGGCCGGCGGCAAGCGCGGCGCGGCGGGTGGTGCGGCTCATGCGTGTCCTCCTGGAAGGCGCCCGATCTGTCCGATGGCGTCGAGCTTGTCGTTCGAGAGATAGCCGTAGCGGTTGACGAAGACGCGGCCGCCGGAAGCGGTCCAGGCGGTGCGGAAGCGCGCCGCCACATCCGCCAGCGGCCCATAGGCATGGGCATAGGCGAGCACCGGCGTGGCGCCGGCGGCGGCGCGGGCGGCGGCGATCTTGCGCGCCTGGGCGGCGAGGCCCACCGGGTGCGCTTCCTCCGGCTCCGGGTAGCGGAAGCGGGCGGGGTCGATGGGGCCGTCCACCAGGTCCAGCGCCCCGGCCAGGGCGGCGAGCACCGCCGGGTCCTCGGCCGCTCCCAGGGCGCCGGCCCATTCCCAGAGCATCATCGGCCAGTGCATGGTGTAGAACTTCACCCCCATGGCCGGCACCAGCTTCGCCACCGCCGCGAAGTCGAAGCCGCTGGCGAAGCTGAAGGGCGGCGGGAAGGCCTGCGGGATCAGGGCGATGCGCCCCAGGCTGGCCTCGGCCAGGGTCTCGGCCATGGCGGCGAGGTAGCGGGTGGTGACGGCCGCCTTGAAGCGGGCGAGTTCCAGCAGGCCGGGCCGGGCGGCGAACAGGCGCAGCGCCGCCTGGGTGGCGCCGCCCGCCATGGCGGCGACCAGGGCGCGGGCGGCCGCGCCACTGGTGGCGTCGTCCAGCACGGCCTGCGCGTCGCGGCGCATGGCGTCGAGGTCGAAGCCCAGCCGCCGCGCCAGGTCGCAGGCCGGCGCCGAGAAGTCGAAGAACAGCGACCGGAAAGCGTAGGGCGGGTATTCCGGCCAGTCCAGGCGGATCGCATCCACCATCGGATAGGCCCGCGCCAGGTCGCGCAGCAGCGCCCGCTGGTAGTCCAGCACGGCGTCGGCGGCGAGGGAGGCGTTGAGGTCGACGCGGCCCGGCACCTCCGACCCATCCGGCAGGCGCGGCCGGTCCTCCGGCAGCGGGCCGCCGAACTGCACGCGGTAGCCGGGCGGGATCGCCGCCTGCACCTGCAGGTGCACGGCAAGCCCCCGGCGCTTCGCGGCGGCGATGGCGGCCGCCAGGCGCGGGCCTTCCGCCGCGGTCAGCGCATCGGGCTCGGCCGGCTGGTAGCGCAGGCCGCGATACAGCGCGCGGTCCGGCACGAAGGCCGGTGCGGTGCGCACCCACAGGGCGCGACGGCCCCAGAGCGGCCGGTCCAGCAGCCGCACCGCGCCCGCCCCGCCATCGATCGGCGGCTCCCGCCCGCCCTCGCCTTCCGCCGCCTGGGCCAGCACATAGGGGGAGGTGGCGATGGCGGTGGCGCCGGCACGGTGCTGGAGGTTGTCCAGCACCGCCTCCGCGCCCTCCACCTGAAGGTATTCGGGCATCACGGTGATGCCGAGCATCCGATCGGGGAAGCTCATGCCAGCCAGCCCGGATGCAGCCGGCCCAGGGCCGCCAGGTCGGCGGCATTGGCGCGGACATGGGCGGCCATGGCGGCGCGGGCGCCGGGCGGGTCGGCGGCGGCGATGCGGTCCAGGATGGCGGCATGGGCGGCGATGGCGGCCTCGGCGCGCGCCAGATCCGCCACCGCCGCGTGGTGCACACGCTCCAGATGCGCGCGGGCGGCGCGGCAGGCGGACCACATCAGCGGCAGGGCGGCGGCGGCGAAGATCTGCGCGTGGAAGGCATCGTCCAGCGCATAGACCCGGTCGCGGTCGCCTTCCGCCGCGGCGGCGCGCTGTTCCGCCAGGATCCGGCGCAGCAGCGGCAGGGTGGCGGAGCCGGGGTTGGCGGCCAGGCGGCCCACCGCCTCCGCCTCCAGTAATTCGCGCAGCGCCACCGCCTCATCCAGCTGGGCGACGCTGAGGCGGGAGACGAAGCTGCCGAGGTTGGGGAAGATGTCGACCAGCCCCTCCTCCCGCAGCCGGCGCAGCGCCTCCCGCACCGGGGTGCGGCTGACGCCGGCCTGGGCGGCGATGGCCGGTTCCGGCACCGGCGCGCCCGGCGGCAGGTCCAGCCGCAGGATGGCGGCGCGCAGCGCGCGGTAAAGCTGGTCTGGCGCCGGCCGGCTGCGGTCCGGCGGCGGCAGGTTGAGAAGCGGCGGGTCGAGGGCGGCGAGGCGGGGACGCGGCATGGCGGAAGGCTAGGCTGCGGCACGGTGCACCGCAATACCGGTGTACCGGTTTGGCGCAGGAAAGGGCGGCGCCGGGGCGTGCCCGGCGCCGCCAGGCGCTTCAGCGGCGGTTGAAGAACGCGACCACGGCGGCGGTCAGCGCGGCGCCGATGGCGCCCTTCTTCAGGTTCTGGCTGCGCAGCAGCGGCGCCAGGATCATCGCCTGCGCGGCGGTGTCGCCCATCTGGCGCATCGCGGCGTGGCGCAGCGCCAGGGCTTCCTCGGCCACCGCGTCGCGCGGCGGGTTGCGGGCGGCCAGGGCCAGACCACCGGCCAGCACCAGGTCGCCGGCAGCCACCACCAGCGCCGCGCCGATCGGCCCCAGCCCGTCCAGCAGCGCCAGGAAGGCGGCCAGGTGCAGCATCACCAGCATCAGCAGGGCGAAGACGCCGGCCGCGATGGCCAGCGTCATCTGGATGGCGTAGCCGCGGCCGCTGCGCCGGAGGTACAGGCTCTCCGCCTGCCAGGCGGCGCGGGCCAGGCTCAGCAGGCGCATGCGGCCGGCCTTTCCTTACTTGCGGTCCGGGTAGACGTAGGTGCGGTTGCCCATCAGCCGGCCCAGCACATAGCCGCCGAAGGCGGCCGCGGCGACGAACAGCAGCGGCTGCGCGCGGACCGTGTCGGCCATGGCGGTGGCGTTGTCCTCGATGCTGTGGCGGGCGCGGCGGGTGTAGTCCTCCACCGTCTCCGCCGCATTGCCGAGCGCCGGGGTCACCCGTTCCTCCATCAGCCGCTCCACCTGGCTGCGCAGACGGGCGAGTTCGGCCCGCGCATCGTCGGCCAGCCGGCCACCGGCCGCGGTCGCGTCATCGCGGATGTTCCGCATGTCGTTGCCCATCTGGGACATGATCGTTTTCCTTTCGAGATCGTAGGCTGCGGGTCGAACGCGGCAAACCCGGGCCGGTTCCAACGCGGCAGCGATTGACAGCGCCGGGCCGGACAGCCTCCGCTGGCGTCATGCAGGACGCGCTGGTGCGGTTCGAATCGGTCTCCAAGGTCTATGCGCCCGGCGGGCCGGCCGCGCTGGCGCCGCTCGACCTGACCGTGGCGCGGGGGGAATTGCTGACGCTGCTCGGCCCCTCCGGCTCCGGCAAGAGCACCACGCTGATGCTGCTGGCGGGGTTCGAGGCGCCGAGTGCCGGGCGCATCCTGCTGGAAGGCCGCGACATCGGCGCGCTGCCGCCGCACCGGCGCGGCATCGGTGTGGTGTTCCAATCCTATGCCCTGTTCCCGCACATGACCGCGGCGGAGAACATCGCCTTCCCGCTGGAAGCCCGCTTCGTGCCGAAGCCGCAGCAGGCGGCGCGGGTGGCGCGGGCGCTGGCGATGGTCCGGCTGGAGGGTCTGGGCGATCGCCGGCCGGCGCAATTGTCCGGCGGCCAGCAGCAGCGCGTGGCGCTGGCCCGCGCTTTGGTGTTCGAGCCGCCGGTGGTGCTGCTGGATGAGCCGCTGGGGGCGCTGGACAAGGCGCTGCGGGAGGAGATGCAGGCCGAGATCCGCGCCCTGCACCGCAGGCTGGGCGTGACCATGCTCTATGTGACGCACGACCAGGCGGAGGCGCTGGCGCTGTCTGACCGCATCGCCGTGTTCCGCGCCGGGCGGCTGCACCAGCTGGCGCCGCCACGGCGGCTGTACGACCAGCCGGCGGATGCCTTCGTCGCCGGCTTCATCGGTGAGAGCAACCTGCTGCCCGGCATCTGGGAGGCCGGCGGGCGGGTGCGCCTGGCGGCCGGGCCGCTGGTGCCGGCGCGGCCGGGCGAGGCGCTGGCCGATGGCGCGCCCTGCCTGCTGCTGCTGCGGCCGGAGCAGTTGGCGCTCGATGCGGCCGGGCTGCTGGCGGCCGAGGTGGCGGAGCTGGTGTTCCAGGGCGACCATGTCCGCCTGCGCCTGGTGCTGGCCGATGGCGCCCCGGTCTCGGTGAAGGCGCCGCTCGGCGCCCGCCTGCCGGCACCCGGCGAAGCCGTGCGGCTGACCTGGCCGGCGGGCGCTGCTCTGGCCTTCCGTGCCGGGGCGTTCGGGGACTAGCATCGAGGCTTCCAGGAATGAGGGAGGCCGCAGGATGCTCGGGCTTCGGGGATGTCTCGCCGCGCTGGCGCTGCTGCTCGCCGGCGGCGTGGCGCAGGCGCAAGGGGCGCGCGACCTGACCGTGGTCTCCTGGGGCGGCGCCTACCAGGACGCCCAGCGCGACGTCTATTTCCGCCCCTGGATGACGGAGCGCGGCGCCCGGATGCTGGAGGAGACCTGGGATGGCGGCGTCGGCGTGCTGCGCGCCCGCATCCAGTCCGGCACCAATACCTGGGACCTGGTGCAGGTGGAATCCGAGGAACTGCTCATCGGCTGCGAGGAAGGCCTGTTCGAGCCGATGGACTGGGCGGCGATCGGCGGCCAGGGCGCCTATATCCCGCAGGCGGTGCAGGAATGCGGCGTCGGCGCCATCTACTACGCCTTCGTGCTGGCCTGGGATCGGGCGCGTCTGGCGACGACACCGCGCGGCTGGGCGGATTTCTTCGACACCGCGCGCATCCCCGGCCGCCGGGCGCTGCGCCGCGGCCCGAAGACGACGCTGGAGATCGCCCTGATGGCGGATGGCGTGCCGCCCGACCAGGTCTATCCCCTGCTGGCGACGGAGGCCGGGGTGGACCGCGCCTTCCGCAAGCTGGACAGCCTCCGGGGCGATCTGATCTGGTGGGAACGCGGGTCCCAGCCGCCGCAATGGCTGGCGGCCGGGGAAGTGGCGATGACCAACGCCTATAATGGCCGCATCGCCGCCGCCAATGCGCAGGATGGCCGGGATTTCGGCATCGCCTGGCAGAACAACCTCTACACGCTGGACAGCTGGGTCATCATGCGCGGCAGCCCCAACCGGCAGCGGGCGCTGGATTTCCTGGCCTATGCCGGCCAGCCGGCGGTGCAGGCGCAGCTGCCACAGCGCATTCCCTATGGCGTCACCGCGCTGGGCGCCAATGCGCTGCTGCCGGCGCCGGTGCTGGCGCAACTGCCGACGGCGCCACGCCATGCGGAAACCGCGCTGCGCATCGACGACCGCTTCTGGCTGGACAACCTGGACCGGCTGAGCCAGCGGTTCAGCGCCTGGGTCGGGCGGTAGCGCCACCCGGCGGGTCGGCCCCGCGCGCGCCATGCCACGCCGCCTGGGCGCCTTCCTGCTGGTGGCGCCGCTGCTGGCCGGGCTGCTGCTGGGCTTCCTCGGGCCGATCGCCGGCTTCCTGCTGCGCGCGGTGCGGGATGTGGAGGTGGCGGCGGCGCTGCCGGCCACGCTGCGCAGCCTGCGCGACTGGGACGGCGGCACCGTGCCGGACGAAGCCTTCGCCGCGCTGGCCACCGATCTGCGTGCCGCCAGGCTGCGCGACCGCGCCACCGGCGCCGGCATCCTGGCCCGCGCCGGGGCCAGGCTGAACCATGCGGCGCCCGGCCTGCGCAGCCTGCTGCCGGCCACGGCGCGGCGGGTGGCGGAGCCGGGGGAGGATCGGGCGCGCATCCTGGCCGCCGGCGCCGCCTGGTCCAGCCCCGCCACCTGGGCCGCGATCCGTGCCGCCGGCGGGCCGCTGACCGACCTGCACCTGCTGGCCGCCTTCGACCTGCGGCGCGGCGTGGCGGGCATCGAGGCGGTGCCGGCCGAGGCCCGGCTGTACCGCCAGGTGGTGCTGCGCACCGTCGCCATCGGCGCCAGCGTGACGCTGGCCTGCCTGCTGCTGGGCTACCCGCTGGCCTGGCTGATCGCCACCGCCCCGCCGCGCGCCGCGCCCTGGATGCTGGGCGCCGTGCTGCTGCCCTTCTGGACCAGCCTGGTGGTGCGCAGCGCCGCCTGGATGGTGCTGCTGCAGCGGGAGGGGGTGGTGAACGCCACCCTGCTGCGCGCCGGGCTGGTGGAGGCGCCGCTGCCGCTGCTGTTCAACCGCTTCGCCGTGCTGGTCGCCATGGTGCACATCCTGCTGCCCTTCATGGTGCTGCCCATCCTGGCGGCGCTGCGGGAGATCGACCCGCGCCTGCCGCGCGCCGCGGCCTCGCTCGGCGCCGGGCCGGTGCGGGTGTTCCGGCGCGTGGTGCTGCCGCTGTCGCTGCCCGGCGTCGGCGCGGGCTGCCTGCTGGTGCTGGTGCAGGCGCTGGGCTTCTACGTGACGCCGGCCCTGCTGGGCGGGCCGGAGGACCAGATGCTGGCCTGGTTCATCGGCTTCAACGCCAGCCGGACCGTGAACTGGTCCATGGCCGCGGCGCTGTCGCTGGTGCTGCTGGCAGCCATCGCGCTGCTGGTCGGGCTGTATGGGCGGCTGGTGGGCTTCCAGCGGGTGGCGCCGGCATGAGGGTGCTGCTGTGGGCCTTCGGGCTGGCGGTGCTGCTGTTCCTGCTGCTGCCGGTGCTGGCGATCCTGCCGCTGTCGTTTTCCGCCGGCGGCTTCCTGCACTACCCGCTGCCGGGATTCTCGCTGCGCTGGTACCGGGATTTCCTGGCCTCCGATTTCTGGCTGCCGGCGCTGGGGAATTCGCTGGTTGTGGGGCTGGGCGCCTCGGCGCTGGCGGTGGCCTTCGGCACGCCGGCGGCCTTCGGGCTGTGGCGGGCGCGGCTGCCCTTCCAGGGCGCGATCCTGGCGGTGCTGCTGGCGCCGCTGGCGGTGCCGGGCATCGTCGTCGCCGTGGCGCTGCTGCTGGCCTTCGGGCGCTGGGGGCTGGCCAACAGCCATGCCGGGCTGATCCTGGCGCATGCCATGCTGGGCGTGCCCTTCGTGGTGGTCAGCGTGCTGGCGTCCCTCGCGCAGTTCGACCCGCTGCTGCTGCGCGCCGCGGCCAGTTGCGGGGCCACGCCGCTGCACGCCTTCCGGCGCATCTGCCTGCCGCGCATCGCGCCCGGCATCGCCGCCGGCGCCCTCTTCGCCTTCGCCACCAGCCTGGACGAGGTGGTGGTGGCGCTGTTCCTTGGCGGGCCGGGGCAACGCACCCTGCCACGGCAGATGTTCGCCGGCCTCGGCGACCAGATCAGCCTGACGGTGCTGGCCGCCGCCTGCGTGATGGTGGCGCTATCCGTGCTGCTGCTGGCGCTCGGCACGCGGTTGCGGCGGCGGTAGTGTTCTCAGCGCGGCGCGAACCAGCCCGGGGCGAAGACGGTCAGCCCGTCGCGCTGGCCCAGCAGGTCGCGCGCCGGGTCCAGCCGCGGCCGCACCAGCGCCTCGGTTGCCGCGTCGCGCAGCACGTACAGCGTGCCCGGCTCCCACCGCCCCGCGGCGAGGTCGGCCAGGGTGCGGGCGTTCAGCGCCTCGATCAGCGCCGGGTCGATGCGGGAGAGGTAGACGGCGTCGGTCGGGATGTGGCGCGGCGCGGCGAAGCGGGCGATCTCCTCCCAATGCAGCGCGAAGTTGCCGGCGGGCACGGCGCGCACCCGGCTGTAGCGCAGCGCCGCCTGCGGCCAGAACGGGTCTGGCAGCCGGTCCGCCGCCACCCGGGGCGCCTGCGCCACCAGGTCGCGGAAGCGGCCCATGCCGGCCTCGATGTCCCCCAGTTGCAGCAGCAGCGCGCCGGCCAGCACGGCGCGCGCCGGCTGCAGCGGCAGCCGCCGCGCCACCAGGGCGGCGGCGGCGAAGATCAGCGCATAGCCCAGCGGCCAGAAGAACCGTTCCGAGGCGCGCAGCATGTCGGCCAGGCGCAGCAGGGCGTGCGGCACCTCGAACAGCGGAAAGACCTGGCCGGCGATGGCCAGGCGGTTGGAGATGGCGAAGCCCAGCATGGCCAGCAGCATCGCCAGCAGCGGCAGGCGCCGCCCCAGCACCGCGCCCAGCCCGGCCGGCGCGCGCAGCGCCAGCACGCCGGCCAGCGCCATCAGTGCCAGCGACCCGGCGCCGAGATAGGACCCGCCCACCTCCCAATGCCGCAGGCCCGGCAGTTCCGGCAGCAGCCTGCCCCATTCCAGCGCGTCGAAGGGCGCCGTGAGGTCGAACTGGGAATAGCCGTAGTGCAGCCCGACCGGCATCACCTCTCCCCCCAGGGAGAAGAACCCCGCGAGCCAGAGCGAGCCCAGCGTCACCCCCGGCACCGCCACCGCCTGCACCAGGGCTGCCGGGGCACCCGGGCCGCGCCAGATGCGCCCCTGCCAGGCGCGGTTCACCCAATCCGCCGCCCAGACCAAGCCGCACATGGCGGTGATGTAGGCGTTCATCAGCGCCGCCAGCCCCAGGCAGGCCACCCACAGGGCGCCCTGCCGCCGCGGCACCGGGCGGATGGCCAGCCACAGCGCCCACAGCACCGCCCATTGCGCCACCAGCGGGAAATGCCCGCCCATGCGGTTCAGCAGCATCGGCTGGAAGGCCAGCAGCACGGCGCCGAGCCCACGCGCCACCGGGTCCTCCACCGCCTCGCCCAGCAGTTTCCAGCCGAAACCGGCCTGCAGCGCGCTGCACAGCACCATCCAGGGGCCCCAGTATTGCGGCACCTCCAGCACCGGCCGCAGCGCCTTGGCCAGGAAGGCCAGCAGCGGCACCGCATCGACGTAGAAGATGGCGCTGGACAGCTCGATCCCGTAGTCCGGGTTCAGCCCCGGCGGCCAGGACCAGGGGGAGGTCGCCAAGTATTGCCAGGCGACCAGATAGGCCACCGGGTCCGGCCCCAGCGTGCCATGCAGCAGCCAGCCCAGGTCCCTTATGTCCAGGATGCGCGGGCCGAGCGTGACGATGGCGGCCAGCGCGCCGCCCAGCAGCGCCAGCGCCAGCGCGAGGCGTCGGGTGCCGGCGGCAAAGCGCGGCGCGGCGACGTCGCTTTCCGTCACCCGGGTCAGCATCCGGGCGTCCCGATCCGGCGCCTCTTCTGCATCCGGCGCAGGCCGCAGCGCCGCGTCCGTCGCGCGGCGCGGGGCATGCGGCGTGAGCCGGCCGGATGCCCGGCGTTTTGTTGCTTTTTCCCAAGCATCCATGAAATCTTCGATCTAGCCGCACCCTACGTCGCGATTTCGTGAGCCGCAACCCGCCGCCGCCCGGTCACGTCGCCGTGCCCGGCATGGCGCCTTGGCAACGGTCCGGCTGCACGCCACCTCCCCGTCATCCATGCTCCGAGGATACCCGCCCATGCGCCTGCTTCCCCGTCGCGGCCTGCTGGCCGCCGCTGCCCTTGCCGCCGCCCTGCCGGCGCCGCGCGCCGCCCGCGCCCAGGCTGCGCCGGCCTCCGCCGGCCCGCATGTCCAGGCACCCTTGCCCTACGCCTATGGCGCGAACGAGGCGGCGATCGATGCGCGGACCATGGAACTGCACTACCGCTTCCACCATGGCGGGCAGGTGGCCAATCTGAACGCGGCGCTGCGCAACCACGGCCAGCTGGCGGAACAGCCGCTGGACCGGCTGCTGATGAACCTGTCCCAGGTGCCGGAGGCGGTGCGCAGCGCGGTGCGCAACAATGGCGGCGGCCATGCCAACCACACCATGTTCTGGGCGATCATGGGCGGGCAGGGTGGCGAGCCCTCCGGCCCGCTGGCCGCGGCCATCGCGCGGGACTTCGGCGACTTCGCCAGCTTCCGCAGCCGCTTCAACGCCGCCGCCAACGGCGTCTTCGGCAGTGGCTGGGCCTTCGTGACGGTGACGACGGCGGGCCGGCTGGCGATCGCGACGCGGCCCAACCAGGACACCCCGCTGTTCGACGGCCAGCGCGTGCTCATGGGCAATGATGTGTGGGAGCACGCCTACTACCTGCGCTACCAGAACCGTCGCGCCGACTACACTGCCGGCTGGTGGAACGTGCTGGACTGGCAGCGCATCGCCGCCCGCCATGCCGCCGCGCAGGACGGCACGCTGGGCGTCTGATCAGCCCTTCGGAAGCGCGCTGAAGAAGCCGGTGGGGCGCAGGATGCGGTTTTCCATCTTCAGCAGCAGGCCACGCGCCCCGGCCTCGGCCAGGTAGTCGCCCCAGGCGGGGTCAGCCGCCATGGCGGTGCGACGGCGTTCGCGGTCGCCCTGGTCGGCATAGCCCCACATATGCACCACGGTGTTCAGCGCGCCCTCCACCGTGGTGTACCAGCCCAGGCAATTGCCCAGGTATTGCAACTGCAGGGGCCAGGCCTTGGCCTCGTACAGCGCGACGAATTCCGGCAGCCGGTTCGGCAGCGTGGTGTAGATGCGCAGGTCGACGATCATGGCGTGGGTCCTTGTCCCGTGCAGGCTGCGGCAGGATGGGCGGCCGCGCCGCTCCCGCCAAGGGCGCGCTGCGGGCCGGCGCAGACGGCCCGCGCGGACCTGCTGCGGCGCAGCATCTGAAATCTTTTCATCATATTTGTGTCATGTAGACGTCACCCGGTGCTTGTATAGCGCGGCTAACGAAAGGCTGCTTGCATGCTGGAGCTCCAGGGGCTGACGCGGCGCTTCGGCGCCGTGACGGCGGTTAACGACGTCAATCTCTCGATCCCGGACGGGCAGATGGTGGGCGTGATCGGCCGCTCCGGCGCCGGCAAGTCCACCCTTCTGCGGATGATCAACCGGCTGACGGAGCCTTCCGAGGGCCGCATCCAGTATGGCGGGCGCGACGTGACGGGCCTGCGGGGCGGTGAGCTGCGCCGCTGGCGTACCGATTGCGCGATGATCTTCCAGCAGTTCAACCTGGTGCAGCGGCTGGATGTGCTGACCAATGTGCTGGTCGGCCGCCTGAACCACCGCCCCGGGCTGATGGGCACCGTGACCAGCCTGTTCAAGATGTTCACGGCCGCCGAGCGTGCCATGGCGATCCAGGCGCTGGACCGCTTCGATCTGGCGGAAGTGGCCCTGCAGCGCGCCGATACGCTCTCCGGCGGCCAGCAGCAGCGCGTCGCCATCTGCCGTGCCCTGCTGCAGCAGCCCCGCCTGATCCTGGCCGATGAGCCGATCGCGAGCCTCGATCCGCGCAACGCCAAGACGGTGATGGACGCGCTGCGCCAGGTGAACCGGGAAGACGGCCTGACCGTGCTGACCAACCTGCATCACCTGAACACAGCCCGGCAGTATTGCGACCGCATCGTCGCCATGCAGGCCGGCCGCGTGATGTTCGACGGCACGCCGGCCGAGCTGACCTCGGCCCGGGTGCAGGAGATCTACGGCGTCACCGAGGATGAATTCGAGGAACAGGCGCAGGAGGCGGTGAACCCTGCCGCCCGCCCGCCGCTCCGCACCAAACCCGGCCTGGCCGTCGCCTGACGGCGGCTGCGCGCCCGGCCGACCACCCCCAAGAAGCCGCCCTGGAGAGAACCCCCATGATCACCCGCCGCCTTCTGGTTGCCGGCGCCGCGATGGCGCCCTTCGCCGCCGCCGCCCAGAACGCCACCATGCCCGCCCCGGGCCGCCGCGCCTGGGCCGCGCAGGTCCCGCAGATCCGGATCGGCCTGCTGGGTGGCGAGAACGAGGCCGACCGGCTGGGCCGGTACGAGGCCTATCGCGCGCTGATGGAGACGACCTTCGGCGTGCCGGTGCGGCTGTTCCCGGCCGCCGACTACGCCGGCGTGATGCAGGCCTTCAGCGCCGGCCAGATCGAGGGCGCGGGCATGGGCGCCTCGGCCTATGCCGGCGCCTGGCTCGACACCAACGGCGCGGTGGAGCCGCTGTGGGTGGCGCGGGAGGCCGATGGCGGCATCTCCTACGTCTCCGTCATGGTGGTCCGCAGCGACAGCGGCATCACCGGCCTGCCGCAGATGCGCGGCAAGTCGCTCGCCTGGGCCGATGCCAACTCGACCTCCGGCTACCTGGTGCCGCGGTCCGAGCTGCGCAGCGCCGGCATCGACATCAACACCTACTTCTCCCGCACCGGCTTCGGCGGCGGGCATGAGCAGGCGGTGGTCGCGGTGCTGCAGCGCCAGTACGACGCGGCCGTCACCTGGGCCTCGGGCCAGGGCGAGGTGAGCCAGGGCTTCACCCGCGGCAACCTGCGCGCGATGGTGCAGAAGGGCATGCTGAACATGGCCGACCTGCGCATCATCTGGACCTCGCGCCCGATCCTGAACGGCCCGATGACCGTCCGGAAGAACCTGCCGGACGCCTTCAAGGCCGACTTCACCCAGTTCCATCTGGCGCTGGCCGCGGCCCACCCGCAGATCTACGCGCAGATCGAGCGCGGCGGTGGCCAGGGCTACGCCCAGGTGACGCACGAGATGTTCGAGCCGATCGTGCAGCTCCGCCGCGAGGAAGCGGCCGAGCGGCGTCGCCGGTCCTAAGCCGCACCATGGACACCGCGCTGCCCGGGCCCGCCTCCGCCGCCGTCCTGCGCGGAGAATCGGATTTCCAGGCGGCGCGGCGGCATCGCCGGCGTGCCAGCCTGCTGTGGCTGGTGATCCTCGCGCTGTGCCTGCTGCTGGCGGCGCGGCTGTCGGAAATGACGCCGCAGGCGCTGGCCGACGGCGTGCCGCGCATCGGCGAGTATTTCTGGCGCATCCTGCCCACCCTGCGGTGGGAGGTGCTTTTCGCGAACTGGGAGACGGACGGCAGCTTGGCCGCCTGGTTCTACCGGCTCGACAAATGGGCCTGGCTGATCTTCGAGACCAGCCAGATGGCGCTGCTGGGCACCTTCTTCGGCACGCTGATCGCCTTCTGCCTGTGCTTTGCCGCGGCGCGCAACCTGGCGCCCACGCCCTGGGTGTTCCACCTGGCGCGCCGCTTCCTGGAATTCTGCCGCACCGTGCCGGAGATCGTCTTCGCGCTGATCTTCGTCTGGGCCTTCGGCATCGGCCCGCTGGCCGGCATCCTGGCGATCATCATCCACACCGCCGGCGCCAACGGGAAGCTGTTCGCCGAGGTGGTGGAGAATGCCGAGACCTCGGCGATGGAGGGCGTGCGCGCGGCGGGCGGCAACTGGTTCCACCGGGTCCGCTTCGGCGTGCTGCCGCAGGTGGCGCCGAACTTCCTGAGCTACGCGCTGCTGCGCTTCGAGATCAATGTGCGCGGCGCCAGCGTGCTGGGCTTCGTCGGCGCGGGCGGCATCGGCGAGGAGCTCTACCACGTGATCTCGTTCAACTATTACGAGGAGATCAGCGCCATCGTCGTGCTGATCATCCTCAGCGTCGCCATGATCGACCTGGTCTCCGAACGCCTGCGCCACGGCCTGATGGCCGGCGGCGCGGCGCGGGGCTGAGCGCGATGGGCCTGCCAACCCCCACCCCCGGCCAGATCCTGCAGCTGCGCGCCCGCATGCCGGCCGCCTTCGGCATCACCGCGCAGCAGCGCGCGCTGCGCTGGGCGATGGGGCTCGGCGCCCTGGCCTGGTTCGGCTTCCTGTTCTGGTGGTTCAACATCACGCCGCTGCGGCTGTGGAACGGGCTTTCCGGCCTCGGCACCATCCTGGTGCTGATGATCCCGCCTTCGCCCGGGGCGCTGTGGGTGGATATCCTGAAGGGCATCGCGGAAAGCGTCGCGATGGCCTTCCTCGGCACCTTCATCGCCGCGGTCATCGCCGTGCCACTGGGCTTCCTCGGCGCCGGCAACGTGGTGGTGAACGCGCTGGCGCATTTCTCCATCCGCCGGGTCTTCGACGGCTTCCGCGGCGTGGACCAGCTGATCTGGGCGCTGGCCTATGTGCGCGCCGTGGGCCTCGGCCCGCTGGCTGGCGTGCTGGCCATTGCCACCGCCGACATCGCCGTGCTGGCCAAGCTCTATGCCGAGGCGATCGAGAATGCGGAGCGGCGCCAGGCGGAGGGGATCGAGGCGGCGGGCGGCGGGCTGCTGATGCGCACGCGCTTCGGGCTGCTGCCGCAGGTGCTGCCGGTGATGCTGGCGCAGGCGCTGTACTTCATGGAAAGCAACACGCGCTCCGCCAGCGTGCTCGGCATCGTCGGCGCCGGCGGCATCGGGCTCGCCATCGCCGAGCGCATCAAGGTGCGCGCCTGGGACGAGGTGGCCTTCATCATCATCCTGATGCTGCTCACCGTCGCGGCGATCGATTTTGTCTCCGCCCGCATCCGCCGCCGCCTGATCGGCGGGCGCGAGGCCGTGCCGGCGCGCTGAGCCGGTCCGGGGCGGGCGGCCTCGCCTGGCGGCGCGGAAAGCGCGCGCGCCATGACCGCCACCGCGCCAACCCGGCGCAACGTCGCGAGCGCCACGCATTCGCACCCGCGGCGCCGAAGAGGCGCCGCGGGATGCCGCTTCAGCCCTCGCGTTCCGCCTGGGACTGGGCGGCCAGGGCGCGGGCCATCTGGCTGAGCGCTTCCTGGTGCTTCTCATTGTCGATCAGCGCGAAGTTGCGGGCCAGCTCCAGGCACATCCGCTGGCGCGGCGACGCCTCGATGCCGGGACCCTCCACGGTCAGCCCTTCGAAGAACCAGGAGACGGGCACGCCCAGCACCTGGCCGATCTCGAACAGCCGCCCGGCGGAAATCCGGTTCAGCCCCCGCTCATACTTGTGCGCCTGCTGGTAGGTCACGCCGATCAGCTTGGCGAGCTGCTGCTGCGACAGGCCCATCATCACCCGCCGCTCACGGATGCGGGCGCCCACATGCCGGTCCGCCGCATTCGCGCGCTGCCCCGGCCGTTCGCCGGGCGCAGAAGCGCCGGCCTGATCCTCGGTTTCGATCGTCGACATGTCCCCGATCCCATCGCCGCCCGGCGGATAAGCCAAATCCGACCAAGGCCGCGTCACCTTTGCCCGCCGGGCGGCGTGAAGCCTCACGCGCCATGCGGTATCCCCTGTTCCGCAACGCCATGCAGGGCCAGGCCCGGCATCGCGCCCCGTCAACGGCGCCGGGCATCCTGCCCCGTCGCGCGCGTTCCGCAGCCCGGGCGCGCCGGCTGCCGCGCCCGCGTTCCCTGTCGCGCCTGGCGCGCCGGCCGCGGGTTGCCCCGGCCGCGCGCCTCGGACGCGTATCGCCGCGCCGATTCCCGGTCGCGGCGCCGTCATGACAAGCCATCCCGGCGCGATTCCCGCCTGGCAGATGGTCATGCGTTCGCCTCCTGCGCGCATGACAACGGCGTGAGTATCGCTCCCGGGGCCGCGTGGCCACCTGCCGCGGCATCACAAAGCGCGGACCGGCCCTTACCAGGCGGCGACGAGCCCAGGGTCCGGCCCCGGGCACCGGCGCCCCACGAGACTCGAGGGCTGGGGATCAGCCCTTCTCGTTCCGCGCCGTAGCGGCCTTGTACTGCTCCAGCTGCCGGCGCAGCGCCTCAAGCTCTGCCTGCAGGGCGGCGACGCGGGCGGCCTCCGGGCTGGTCTCGCTGGCGTCGGCTTTGGGCGGGAAGGGGGAGAACAGGGTCATGGCGCGTTCCATCATCGCCATGTTCTGCTTGCCCATTTCCTCCAGGTTGGTGAAGGGCATGAAGCCGCCCATGGTGTTCTCCACCGTGCGGCGGACCTGGTCGTGCTGGCGCGAGAAGGCGCCCATCATGGTCTCCAGGTAGCGCGGCACCAGCGACTGCATGCTGTCGCCGTAGAAGCCGATGATCTGCCGCAGGAAGGAGGTGGGCAGCAGGTTGCGACCCTTGGCCTCCTCCTCCACGATGATCTGGGTCAGCACGCCGCGGGTGATGTCCTCGCCCGACTTCGCGTCATAGACCACGAAGTGCCGGCCATGCCGGACCATCACCGCCAGATCCTCGAGCGTGACGTAGGAGGAGGACTCCGTGTTGTAGAGGCGACGGTTGGCGTATTTCTTTACCACCACCGGCGGCTGCGCCGGGGCATCCTGCGCCTCGCCAGGACCCGACCCTGTCTGCCCGGCACCTGCTTGGATCGTATCCTGCGCCATGCGTCTTGTTTCCCCTGGCGGCCCAGCCGCTGCCATGATGCTAACATGCGCTGCATTGCAGTGCGAAAGACCTGATTCCACGCCTCCGTCAGGTTTTTGTCACGCTGCCCCTGGCCGGCCGGCCGGCCGGCGTTATGCTCCGCGGCCGCGCTTCCGGCCGCTCGAGGATGCATGATGCAGGGGGACGACCCCAGGGAAGGCGATCCGGCCGCGGAGCTGGAACGCCTGGCGGAGGATTGGATCGCGCTATGGCAGAGCGAGATCGCCGGCCTGGCCGCGGACCGCGAGATGGCCGAGGGCTGGGCCGCGATGGGCGCGGCCTGGGCGGCTCTGGGTGCGGCGTGGCTGCGCGCCGCCGCCGCCCCGCCCTTCGGCCGCGCCCCGCCCGGCTTCCCCCCGGGCGCCCCGCCCGGCTATCCCCCGGGCGCCCCGCCCGGCTTCGCCTACGCCATGCAATCGCCCTGGTGGCCGCCCGCCGATGACCGCCCCGCTGCGCCGCCGCGGGCCCCGGCCGCTGCCGCTGCACCTGATCCTGGGGGCGAGCCGGGGGATGGCGGCGATCGCCAGCGCGGCGATGCCACGCTTGCCCGACGGGTCGCCGAGCTGGAGCAGCGCCTGGCCGGGCTTGAACGGGGCGGCGCCCCGGATCTCCCCGGCGGGGCTGGCGGAAGCGCGCCGGATCGGCGCCGCCCTCGCCGCCGCAAACCAGCCGGCTGAGGCCTTCCAGGCGGCGGTGATCCGCCGGCTTCTGCGCGCCGACCGCGCCCTGCTGGCCGGCATCGCCGCCTATCGCCGCCACCCCTACATGCGCACCCTGGCGGACCCGCCGGTGATCTGGGCGGAAGGCGGCAGCCGGCTGCTGGATTATGCATCCGGGGCGCCCGGGACGCCGGTGCTGTTCGTGCCCTCCCTGATCAACCGGGCGGAGGTGCTGGACCTGATGCCGGGCCGGTCGCTGCTGCGCCACCTGGCCGCCCAGGGCCAGCGCCCGCTGCTGCTGGACTGGGGCTGGCCCGGGGAGGTGGAGCGCGGCTTCAACCTGACCGACTACATCGCCGGAAGGCTGGAACGCGCCCTGGCGGCGCTGCCGGGGAAGGTGGTGCTGGCCGGCTATTGCATGGGTGGGCTGCTGGCCCTGGCCGCCGCGCAGCGCCGGCCGGACCGCGTCGCCGCGCTGGCACTGCTGGCCACGCCCTGGGATTTCCACGCCGAGGATGCGGACCGCGCCCGCACCGCCGCCGCACTGCTGCCGGGGTTGGAGCCGGTGCTCGCCGCCACCGGCACCCTCCCGGTTGATGCGATCCAGACCCTGTTCGCCGGTATCGATCCCTTCGGCATCCCGCAGAAATTCCGCGCCTTCGCCCGGCTGGACCCGGCCAGCGAGCGGGCGGCCCAATTCGTCGCGCTGGAGGATTGGCTGAATGACGGCGTGCCGCTGGCCGCCCCCGTGGCGCGGGAGGCACTGGGCGGCTGGTATGGCGCCAATGCGCCGGCCCGCGGCGCCTGGCGGGTGGCGGGGGCGGCGGTGGATCCGGCGGCGCTGGCCATGCCAAGCTTCATCGCCATGCCCGCCCGCGACCGCATCGTGCCCCCCGCTTCCGCCCGTGCCCTGGCCGAGCGGCTGCGTGCGCCCACGCTGCATGTCGCCGCCGCCGGCCATATCGGCATGGCCGCCGGCAGCAGGGCGGAGGCGGCGCTGTGGCGGCCCCTACTGACTTGGCTTCGCCGCTTGTAGGCTTTGCCGCGGCGCACCACACTCCGGCCAACCTCCAGTCCACGAGCCAAGGAGCCCCAGGGCCCATGTCTGCCAGCACCTCCGACATCGTCATCGCCTCCGCCGCCCGCACGCCGGTCGGCTCCTTCAACGGCGCCTTTGCCAGCCTGCCGGCGCATGTTCTGGGCACCGTCGCCATCCAGGCGGCGCTGTCCCGCGCCGGGCTGACGGGCGCGGAGGTGGACGAGGTGATCCTCGGCCAGATCCTGACCGCCGGCGCCGGCCAGAACCCGGCCCGCCAGGCGGCGGTGGCCGCCGGCATCCCGGTGGAACGCACCGCCTTCGGCATCAACCAGCTCTGCGGCTCCGGCCTGCGGGCGGTGGCGCTGGCGGCGCAGCAGGTCGCCTGCGGCGACGCGTCCATCGTCGTGGCCGGCGGGCAGGAGAGCATGACCCAGGCGCCGCACGCGGCCAATCTCCGCGCCGGGCAGAAGATGGGCGACCTCGCCATGGTCGATACCATGATCAAGGACGGGCTGTGGGACGCCTTCCACGGCTACCACATGGGCACCACGGCGGAGAATGTGGCGCAGAAGTTCCAGCTGACGCGGCAGGAACAGGACGAATTCGCCGCCAACAGCCAGCGCAAGGCCGGCGAGGCGATGAAGGCCGGCCGCTTCAAGGACGAGATCGCGCCGGTCACCGTGAAGGGCCGCAAGGGCGACGTGGTGGTGGCCGAGGACGAATACCCCCGCCCGGAGACCACCTTCGAGGTGCTGGCCAAGCTGCGCCCGGCCTTCAGCAAGGATGGCACGGTGACCGCCGGCAATGCGTCGGGCATCAATGACGGCGCCGCGGCGGTGGTGGTGATGAGCGCGGCGGAAGCCGAGAAGCGCGGCATCACGCCGTTGGCGCGCATCGTTTCCTGGGCCACGGCGGGGGTCGATCCCGCCATCATGGGCACCGGGCCGATCCCGGCCAGCCGCAAGGCGCTGGCCAAGGCGGGCTGGGACGTGGCCTCGCTGGACCTGATCGAGGCGAACGAGGCCTTCGCGGCGCAGGCCTGCGCGGTGAACAAGGATCTCGGCTGGGATCCGGCGAAGGTGAACGTCAATGGCGGCGCCATCGCGCTGGGCCACCCGATCGGCGCTTCCGGCGCGCGGGTGCTGAACACGCTGCTGTTCGAGATGCAGCGCCGCGACGCCAAGCGCGGCCTGGTGACGCTGTGCATCGGCGGCGGCATGGGTGTGGCCATGTGCGTCGAGCGCGGCTGAGCCGCGCCGCGGGGGAAGCCGGCGCGGCTGAGCCGCGCCGCGGGGCGTCCCGCGACACCGTGTTTCGAGCCCGCAATCTTCGGCTTTACGGGCCACGCAGCCGGATTAATCTTATCCCGCCACCAAGCAAGGGCCGCCGTGGCGGGGAGACGACGTCATGGCGCTGTTTCGGATCAATCCGCTGACGGGCGGGCCGCTGCTGCTTGATGGCAGCGAGACCGCGGATGTCTTCGTGACGCTCGGCACCGGCGATCTGATGGCCCCGGGGCTTTCGGTGCAGGCCGGCGGCGGGGCGGATACGCTCCGCATCCTGGACTCCGGCCCGCTGGCCGTGCTGGACGCCGCCTTCACCGGGCTGCGGGGCTTCGAGGCCGTGGTGCTGCGCGCCACCGGCAGCGCCAGCCTGGCGCTGGGCGGCCTGGCGGAGGCCGCGCTCGGCCCCGCCGCCACCATCACCCTGGCCAAGGTCGCCACCGCCGACCTGACGGTGCAGGCTGAGGGCCTCGCCACGGC
The DNA here is from genome assembly GCF_012103215.1 of Falsiroseomonas selenitidurans. Classification (GTDB taxonomy): domain Bacteria; phylum Pseudomonadota; class Alphaproteobacteria; order Acetobacterales; family Acetobacteraceae; genus Falsiroseomonas; species Falsiroseomonas selenitidurans. The sequence continues at coordinate 18,380 of NZ_JAAVNE010000035.1, read as the reverse complement.
CTTGCGCCTGGTCGGCCGCGCCGGAGACGACCTGCTTGCCGGCGGGCTGGGCAACGACACCATCCTCGGCGGCGCCGGCGCCGATACGCTGTCCGGCGGCGGTGGGCTGGACCGCCTGACCGGGGGCGAGGGTGCCGATGTCTTCCGCCTCGGCCCCGAGGCGGGGGAGGTCGTGGTGGTCGACTTCACCGCCGGGGAGGATGTGCTGGATTTCACGGGCTTTGTCGGCCTGACGGCGGCCGGACTGCTGGGCGCGGCACGGCAGATCGGCAGCGTGGTGCGCCTCGACCTCGGCGGCGTGCGGGTGACACTGCGGGAGACGATGCTGGCCGACCTCGCCGCCGGCGCCCTGCTGTTCGGCCCCGCCGCGGAGCCGCTGCTGGTGGAGGAGGATCGGGAGCGGATCGGCGCCCAGGGGGCGGCGGGCGCGGCGGGCGAATCGATCGACGCGCTGCTGTTCGGCGCCGCCGACCTGCTGACCGGCAGCCTGGGCAGCGACGTGGTGGAATACTTCGGCTTCGTGGAGGGCGGCGCCGGCGGTGCCGGGGCGGATGGCGCGGCGGGAATGGATGCCGAGCCCACCCTGCTGTTCCGGGCGCCGCAGAATATCCGCACCACGCTGCCCGGCGGCGATGGCGCGGCGGGCCAGGCGGGTGGCGCGGGGGGCGATGCCGCGGCGCGGGCCGAGGGCGCCGGCGCGCGGCTGCTGGGCGCGGTGGCGACCCCGGATGAGTCGACGCTCGCCCTTGAAGCCGTCGGCGGCGAGGGCGGCTCGGGCGGCCGCGGCGGCGATGGCGGCAACTCCGCGCTGCAGGCCAGCAGCGCGGTGCTGGATGGGGAGGGCCAGCCGGTCTCAGGCCTGATCGACACGGCCAGCCCGGGCGGCGCCGGCGGCGCCGGCGGGGCGGGCGGCGAGGGTGGCGAGGCGCTGGCCAGCATCCTCGACTTCATCGCCGATCGCTCCCCGGGCGCGGTGCTCTGGCTGGACACCAACGCCGAAGCGGGCGCGGGCGGTTTCGGCGGTGACGGGGGGGATGGCGGCGACGGCATCTTCGATGCGGATTTGTCGGATGGGCCGGATGGCGGGGAAGGCGGCGCGGGCGGGGCCGGTGGCGCCGGCGGGGCGGCCGCCGCGCGGATCAGCTTTCTGGTCGCCACCTCCGCGTTCGCGGAGCTGGACCTGGCCGTGGTGGCGGCTGGCGGCGAGGGCGGGGCGGGTGGCGCCGGCGGCGCGGGCGGCTTCGGCAGCACCGGCAGCGTGGAGGAGTTCGACGGCATGCTCAGCGGCTTCCGCGACGAGCGCTGGGACCGGGGCGGCGCCGGCGGCGCCGGCGGTGCCGGCGGTGATGCGGTGGCGGAGATCAGCGGCAACCGAATCGAGGCGGCGGGGGAGGCGGCGACCCTGGTCAGCCTGGACGCCGAGGCCACGGCCGGGGCGGGCGGCCTCGGCGGTGATGGCGGCCTGTCCGGGGAGGCGGTGGAGACCGGGACCTTCGAGGAGGGGGGTGTCCTTGTCACCGTCCATCCCGGCCAGGATGGGCCGGCGGGCGCGGCGGGCGCGGCGGGCACCGCGCGGATCATCCTGCGCGACAATCTGGTGGCCCTGGGCGGCGGCGATGATGCGCTTCAGCTCTCGCTCTTCATGGAAGGCGCCGCGACGCTGCTGGATTTCGCCGATAACCGCCTCGATGGCGAGGCGGGGCGGGACACGCTGGACCTGACCGGGGTGGATCTCTCCGGCGCCGTGGTGGATGTGGCGGCCGGGCTGCTGACGCTTGGCGGCCAGGCGGGCGCCACCATCGCGCGCTTCGAGGACTTCGTCGGCACCGAGCAGGCGGACCGCTTCGTCGATGGCGCGATGGAGCAGGTCTATTTCGGCGGCGGCGGCGCCGATGTCTTCGTCTTCGCCCCCGGCCATGGCCAGGACAGCATCAAGGATTTTCAGCGGGGCGAGGATCTGCTGGACCTCAGCGCCTTCGGCTATGCGGATTTCGCGGCGCTGGAGCTCGCCGGCAGCCCGCCGGACTATGAATTCCCCTATGTCGTGGTCATCACCTCCGGCGGCAGCGGCATCAGCCTGAGCTTCGCCGAGCCCACCATGCTGACGGCGGCGGATTTCATCCTGTAGCGCGGCTCAGAAATCGTCCAGCAGCGCATCGATGGCGGCCTGGGCCAGGTCGCCGCCGGCCGGGGTCTCGACGGTGCGGATGGTGGTCGCCACCCGCACCTGGGTGCGCTGGACCTCGGGCAGGGCACCATCCGGGATCATGGTCTCCAGCATCGTCTCCACCTGCTGCAGGTGCTGGATGGCGCGGCGGATGCGCTGGCCGGTCACGTCCTGGAAGCTGCAGGCCTCGAAGATGGAGTTCACCCGGGCGGCGATGGCGGCGACCGCATCCTTGTCCTGGCCGCCGCTGGCGATCCATTCCTGGATTGCCTCCGCCGCTTCCATGATGGTGTTGGCCGCCGCCTCCGTGGCCTGCACCACCGCCTCCAGCTCCAGCCCGCTGTTGCGGGTTGCGGCGGCGGGCATGGCGACCAGCTGACCGATCTGGTCGTGGATCCGCGCCAGCTCGGCCCGCATCTGCTCCTCGCCCATGTCGGCGATCTCGACGCTGGCGCAGAGCTCGGCCGACAGCTCCGCGATGCGGCGGTCGACAAAGGCATGCAGATCGGCCAGGGCGGGCCGCAGCTCCGCCCGCACGGCCTCGCGCATCGTCTCGATCGGGCTGGTCGTGTCGGCCATGCGCCATGTTCCCCGGCACCGCCCGCACCGCGCGGCCGGCAATCCGCCGGATCATGCCTGCGGCCGGTGAACGTTCCGTTGCGGTGAGGCCGCCTGGGGAAGCACCGACCCGCGGCCCGCCGCCGCTGCGGCGAAGCCAGGCCGGCGCCCAGGGGCCGGGAACCGACCTCAGGCCGGCAGCACCATGCGGCGGCGCAGCGCCGGGGCGCCGGCCGGCACCGCCGCCAGCAGATCCTTCCGCGCCTCCACGATCGCGACGCCGGCCAGGCGGGGGCACAGCGCGCGGCCTAGCCGCTCGCACGGGGCGGCGGTGGCGGCCAGGAAGCGCAGGCCGAGCGGCGGCAGGAACAGCGCTGCCTCCCGCCGTTCGGCCATGAACAGGTGGCGTGCCAGCAGCCGGGCGATCTGGCCGGCGGAATAGGGCTGGCCATGGCCGAAGGGCGTGCGTTCCAGCTGCGCCCACAGCCCCAGGCGGTTCGGCACCACGACGATGATGCGGCCATCGTCGCGCAGCACGCGCCAGGCCTCCCGCAGCAGGCGCCGGGCATTCTCCGCCGCCTCCAGCCCGTGCACCAGCAGCACGCGGTCGAAGCTGGCATCGGCGAAGGGCAGGGTGTCCTCCTCCGCCAGCAGGGCGGCGGAGCGGGGCGGCGGGGCGCCGGGCGCCGCGGGCGGCCAGGGCGCCGCCTGCGCGGTGCCGCCCTGGGAGGGCGTCAGCGCGATGCAGCGCGCCGCCTCCCGCTGCCACAGGCCGAGATAGGGCGCGGCATGGCCGATGCCGAGCACGGACTGCCCGGGCAGCAGCGGCCACAGCACGGCCAGCCGGTCCCGCACCAGCCGCGCCGCGACGGCACCACCGGGCGAGGCGTAGAACGCCAGCAAAGCATGGACCTCGACCGTCATGCCGGGGATATAGGGTGGATCGCCCCGGTTTGGACCGGGGCTGTGCTGGGGAAGGTGGCGCGCATGTCGGTGAAGGTGGAAGCGGTTCCCTGCCTGGAGGACAACTACCTGTGGCTGCTGCGGGACGGGCCGACGGGTGCCATCGGCATCTGCGACCCGGGCGAGGCCGCACCGGCCATCGCGGCGGTGGAGGCGGCCGGCGGCAGGCTGGACGCCATCCTGCTGACCCATCACCATGGCGACCACATCAATGGCGTGGCGGAGCTGCAGGCCCGCTTCCCCGGCGCGCGGCTGATCGGCGGCGCACCGGACGCGCATCGGCTGCCGAAGCTGGACGAAGCGGTGGGGGAGGGTGACACCGTCGCCTTCGGCGCCGCCCAGGCCAAGGTGATGCACCTGCCCGGCCACACCACCGGCCACATCGCCTTCCACTTCGCCGCCGACCATTTTCTTCTCTGCGGCGACGTGGTGTTTGCGCTGGGCTGCGGCCGGCCGCTGGAGGCGGGGGGTATGGAGGCGCTGTACAGGTCCTTCCAGCGCCTGGCCAAGCTGCCGCCGAACACGCGCTTCTGCTGCGGCCATGAATACACGGAAGCCAATGCCCGCTTCGCCCTGACGGTGGAGCCGGGCAACAAGGCGCTGCGGGCGGAAGCCGAGGCCGCCGGCGCGCTGCGCGCCGCGGGCCGCCCCACCGTGCCCACCACGCTGGCGCAGGAACTGGCGGCCAACCCCTATTTCCGCGCCCGCGACCTGGCCGAATTCACCGCGCGGCGGGAGGCGAAGAACCACTTCCGCGGCTGAAGGCGCCGCGCAACATTTCCCCGGCCGACCGATCCTGCCATGCTGCGCCGCACAGGGCGCCGGGATCGGTCGGGCCCGCCGCCAGGGAATTCGCGCCATGAAACTGCACTTCGCCCATGCCAGCCCCTTCGCCCGCAAGGTCCTGGCCTGCGCCATCCTGCGCGGCATCGAGGGCCGCATCGACCTCGTCATCACCGACCCGCACGCCTCGCCCGAGGCGCTGCTGCAGGACAACCCGCTGTCCAAGGTGCCGGCGCTGGTGACGGATGACGGCCGCCCGGTCTTCGACAGCCGGGTGATCTGCGAATACCTGGACACGGTCGGCGAATTGCCGCCGCTGTTCCCGCCCACCGGCAGCCTGGCCCGCCTGGCGGCGCAGATCCGCCACGCCCTGGCGGATGGCATCATGGACGCGGCCGTGGCGCGGCGGATGCGCTTCGGCAAGCCGATGGACGACACCCGCCTGGCCTTCGTCGCCCGCCAGAAGGCCGCGGTGGAGCGCGGCCTGGCGGCGCTGGAAGCCGACCCGCCGCAGGGCCTTGCGGATGTGGGAGAGGTCGCGGTGGCCTGCGCCCTGGGCTACCTGGATTTCCGCTTCCCGGACGAGCCCTGGCGCGGCCAGCACCCGCGCCTGGCGGACTGGTTCACCGAGGTCTCCCGCGCCCCGGCCCTGGCCCGCACCGCACCGCCGGGCTGAGCGTTTCTGCGTTGGAGCGACCCCATGGACCTGAGTGACCCCCGGCTGGGCGCCGCCGACCTCGTCGCCGCGCTCGGCCTCGCCCCGCATCCGGAAGGCGGGCATTACCGGGAGATGTGGCGGGATGTGCCGGCGGAGGGTGGCCGGGGGGCCGGCACCGCCATCCACTTCCTGCTCGATGCCGGGCAGCGCAGCCACTGGCACCGGGTGGATGCGGCGGAATGCTGGTTCTGGCAGGCCGGCGGGCCGCTGGTGCTGGCCCTGTCGCGGGACGGCACGGCGGTGGATGCCGAGATTCGGCTTGGCCCGGGCCTCGGTGCCGGCCAGGCGCTGATGGGCGTGGTGCCGAAGGGCTGGTGGCAGGCGGCCTGGCCGGCGGCGGATCGCTGGTGCCTGGTTTCCTGCACCGTCTCCCCGGCCTTCGACTTCGCCGGCTTCGAACTGGCCGCGCCCGGCTGGCGTCCGGGCGCATGAGCACGAGCCTGGCCTGGGACGAGCGCTACGCCGGCGGCAGCTTCCAGTTCGGGGAGGCGCCGAACCGCTACCTCGAAAGCCTGGCGCCGCGGCTGCGGCCGGGGATGCGGGCGCTGGCGATCGGCGATGGCGAAGGCCGCAACGGCGTCTGGCTGGCCGAACGCGGGCTGCGGACCACGTCGCTGGACTGGTCGCCGGTGGGCCTGGCCAAGGCCCGGGCGCTGGCGGAGCGCCGCGGCGTGGCGCTGGGGACGGTTGCCGCCGATGCCGCCGCCTGGGCCTATCCGGCGGCCGGTTTCGACCTGGTGGCCTGGATCTTTGTGCATTTGCCGCCCGAGGATCGCGCCGCGGCCGCGGCCGGGGTGGTGCGGGCGCTGGCGCCGGGCGGGCTGCTGGCGCTGGAATGTTTTTCGCCGGCCCAGCATGGGCGGCGCAGCGGCGGGCCGAAGCTGCCCGAACTGCTCTGGACCCGCGCCATCGTCGAGGAATTGTTCGCCGGGCTGGCGGTGGAGGAATTGCTGGAAGGCACCGTCGCGCTGGACGAAGGGCCGCGCCACCAGGGCCAGGCGGAGGTGGTGCGGGCGCTGCTGCGCAAGCCGTAGGCGCCGGCTTTACCGCGCCCGCGCCGCCGCGAACCCGCCACCGGCGACCAGCGCGGTCGCCAGCACCACCTTGGCGCTGAAGGCGCCCTCCCCGGCCAGGATCAGCAGCAGGGTGGAGGCGACGGGCACCGCATAGGCCAGGGTGCCCAGCAGCCGCGGGTCGCCGCGCTTCATGCCGACATCCCACAGGAAGAAGGCGGCGCCGACCGGGCCGAGGCCCAGCAGAACCACCGCCACCCACTGCCCGGCATCCGGCACCACCGTCGCCTCGAAGGCCAGATGGGCGACCGCCGCCAGCAGGGCCGCCGCCAGGCAGAAGCCGGCCACCGCCTCGGTCGGCACCCGCACCAGCCGGCGCGTGCCGGCGGCCACGGAATAGACGGCCCAGACCACCGCGGCCCCCAGCGCCGCCAGGAAGCCCGGCACCGCTTCCGGCGGGAAGGCCGCGCCGGTGCCCACCAGCAGGGCGCAGCCGGCGAAGCCCATGAACACCCCGGCCAGCCGCGCCGGCCCCAGCCGCAGGCCGCGCAGCGGCGCCGACAGCAGCACGATCAGCAGCGGCCACAGGTAGTTGATCAGATTGGCTTCCACCGCCGGCGCCAGGGCCAGCGCGGCGAAATACAGCGCGTGGTAGCCGAACAGCCCGCCGGCACCGTGCAGCCAGGCGATCGGCGGCTGGCGCAGCAGGGCCAGCCGCCCCTGCGCCGCCACCACCGCCAGCCCCACCGTGCCGCCCACGGCAAAGCCCATGGCGGTGATCTGCAACGGCGGCAGCCCGGCCGAAAGCCGGGACAGCAGGGCCAGGAAGGCCCACAGCGCCAGCGCGCCGCAGCCGGCCAGGGTAGCGGGCGTCACTGGAACTGCGGGTCGATCGGCACGCGCAGCGCCTCCGCCAGCCGGTTGGTCTCCGCCGCCATGCCGACCACCGCCAGCAATTCGCCGTACTGCGCCGGTGTCATGCCGCGGGCGCGGGCGGCGGCGGTGTGGCTGGCGATGCAATAGGCGCAGCCGCTGGTCATGGAGGCGGCGAGGTACAGCATCTCCTTCACCAAGGGGTCCAGCGCGCCGGGTGCCATGACGGCGGACAGGCTCTCCCAGGTCCGGCGCAGCAGCACCGGGTCCACGGCGAGCGACTTCCAGAAGTTGTTCACCTCCGGCACCCCGCGCGCGGCCTTGATCGCCTCGAAGACGGCCAGCGCCTCCGGCGCGAAATCCTCAGCCATTGGGCAGCGGCCGGTAGGGCAGGGCGCGGAAGGCAGTGGCGTGGATGGCGATGTCGCGCCAGACATCGCCGGTGACATAGGGGTCCGCCTCCAGCCAGGCCCGGGCCTCGGCATGGCTGGTGTGGCTTGTGGCGGCCAGCGAGCCCACCATCCGGCCGGCGTCATCCAGCAGCGCGCCGCCGAACAGCAGCGTGCCGTCCGCTGCCATCGGCCCGACGCGGGCGAAATGCGCCGGCCGGGCCGCCAGGCGGCGGTCCAGCGCGCCCGCATCGGTGCCGTCCCAGCCGATCAGCACGGAATGGGTGCGGCCCGCGGGCGGCGGTGCGTCCGGCGGCGGCCAGGGAAGGTAGGGCAGGGGGGCGATGCGGAAGCCATGTGCCGCCACCCGCTGCCAGACGCCGGCGGTGGCGAAGGGCTCCGCCGCCAGATAGGCGTCGCGCGCCGTCGCATCGCCCGCCACCAGCATCAGCGAGCCCAGGCTGTGCCCGGCCTCGTCCTGCAGCGGCAGGCCGAGCAGCAGGCGCCCGGCCGCGGCTTCCGCGGTGATGAAGGCCAGATGCGCTTCCCGCACGGCAGCGCGGCGCCCCGGCGCCGCCGCATCCGTGCCGTCCCAGCCCAGGATCGCCCAGGTCATGGCCCCGCGTCCTCCCGTAGCGTCCTTCAGTACATGTGCTGCCCGCCATTGATCGACAGCGTCGATCCGGTGACGAAGTCGGCCTCATCCGCCGTCAGGAAGGCGACGCCGCGGGCGATGTCCTGCGCCGTGCCCAGCCGGCCGCGCGGGATGCGGGCGATGATCTTCTCCAGCACGTCCGGCGGCACGGCGCGCACCATCTCCGTGTCCACATAGCCGGGGGCGACGGCGTTCACCGTGATCTGGTTGCGCGCGCCTTCCAGGGCCAGCGCCTTGGTGAAGCCGTGGATGCCGGATTTCGCGGCGGCGTAGTTCACCTGGCCGAGCTGCCCGGCCTGGCCGTTGATGGAGCCGATGTTGACGATGCGGCCGAACTTCCGGGCGCTCATGCCGTCCCAGACCGCCTTGCACATGTTGTAGCAGGAGCCGAGGTTGGTATCGATGACGTCGTCCCACATCTGGCGCGTCAGCTTGCGCATCATGGCGTCGCGGGTGATGCCGGCATTGTTCACCAGGATCTCGATCGGGCCCTGCTCCGCCTCGATCGTCTGCACCGCGGCGACGCAGGCCTCGAAATCACCGACGTCGAATTTATAGCAGGGGATCCCGGTGCGCTCGGTGAAGGCCTGCGCCGCCGCCTCGTTCCCGGCGTAGGAGGCGACGACCTTGCGGCCGGCGGCCTGCAACGCCTCGCTGATCGCGGCGCCGATGCCGCGCTGGCCGCCTGTCACCACTGCAACTCGTGCCATTTCGGCGTCCTTCCCTGTTGGCGCGCCACCCCGGCGGGCGCCGCCCATCCTCGCTTGCCCAACCGATACGCGCAATTCCCGCCCATGCGGTGCCCGGGCCGACCGGGGCCCCCGCGCGTTTCGGCCGATTGCATCGGGCGGCGCGGAAAAACCGGAGGTTGAACGCTTCGCGTTACGATTGCATCTTCACGGAACCGTGAGTGACGTGGCATAGCATGGGGTGAGGTCCAGCCTCGTCGCCAGGAACGCCAACCATGTCCCGAATGCCCGTCGCCCCGACCGTGCCCGATGGTCAGCAATCCGCCGCCGATGCCCAGGCGACGGATCGCAACGCCCTGGTGCTGATCCTGGAATATGTCGAGGCCGAGTGTCGCCGTCTCGGCGCCGAAGGTGCGGCGCGTCATGCGGCGCTGGCGGCGGCGCTGATGCCGCAGGACCGCGCCCCGGCCGGCATCCGGCTGAACTGAAGCGCGCCCCGCCTCAGCCGCGGCGCAGCAGGAACAGCGCCTGTTCGCCGAACAGATTGGCCAGCCAGGGGGAGCGCTTCCAGGGGGAACGCAGGCCCTTCTCGTCCACCGCCAGCCAGCGTTCCACCACATAGCCTTCCATGGCGCACAGCGCGAAGAAGTCGCGGATGGTGCAGGGATGGATGTTCGGCGTCTCGTACCAGGGCCGGCTCCAGGTCTCGTTGTCCGGCATCCGCCCGGACAGCAGCAGCCGGCTGCGCAACTGCCAATGGCCGAAATTGGGGAAGGAGACGATGGCCCGGGCGCCGATGCGCAGCATCTGGCGCAGCACTTCCCGCGGCCGTTCCACCGCCTGCAGGGTGCGGGACAGCACCACATAGTCGAAGGCGCTGTCGGGGTAGAATTCCAGGTCGGCATCGGCATCGCCGTGGATCACCGGCAGGCCGGCCGCCACCGCCTCCGTCGCCTCCGCCATGTCGATCTCGATGCCGCGGGCATCGGCCCGCTTCTCCCGAGTCAGGTATTCGATCAGCGCGCCATCGCCGCAGCCGATGTCCAGCACCCGGGCGCCCGGGGCCACCATCTCCGCGATCAGCCGCAGGTCCAGCCGCATGTTCTTGGCGACGAAGCGCACCTCGACCGCGTCGGGCACCGGCACCCCTCCCAGCAGGACAGGCGGCCCCTCTAGCCGCCGCGCCGCCCCGCCGTCCAGTGCGGGCTTCCGCGGCCGGCCGCCTTGCAGTGCAGTGCCGCAACTGTGCGCGGCCGCGACGGCGGGGGCGGCTTTGTTTTTGTGCGCAGTCGCAGGATAAGACGCACCGCGTGAGACGACGGAGTTGCATGTGCGCCTTGTGATGATCGGTGCCGGCTATGTTGGGCTCGTATCCGGTGCGTGCTTTGCTGAATTTGGCATGCAGGTTCATGTGGTGGATGCGGACCCGGCGAAGATCGCGGCGCTGCATGCCGGCCGGATTCCGATCTACGAGCCTGGGCTGGACCAGCTTGTGGCGGACAATGCGCGGGACGGCCGGCTGGTGTTCGGCACCGATCTCGATGCGGCGATGGAAGGGGCGGATGCGGTTTTCCTGGCCGTCGGCACGCCTTCCCGGCGTGGCGATGGGCATGCCGACCTGTCCTTCGTCTTCGCCGCGGCCGAGCAGGTCGCGCGCGCGGCGCGCGGGCCGATCGTGCTGGTGACGAAATCCACCGTGCCGGTCGGCACCGGCCGGCAGGTGAAGGAGATCGTCACGCGGGTGCGGCCGGACCTGCAGATCGCGGTGGCGTCGAATCCGGAATTCCTGCGCGAGGGCAACGCCATCGGCGACTTCATGCGCCCGGACCGGGTGGTGGTGGGGGTGGAGGAAGGGCCGCTGGGGCAGCGGGCCCAGGAATTGCTGCGGCGCATCTACCGGCCGCTGTTCCTGATGGAGACGCCGATCGTCAACACCTCGCTGGAGACGGCGGAGCTGACGAAATATGCGGCGAATGCCTTCCTGGCGATGAAGATCTCCTTCATCAACGAGATTGCCGACCTGTGCGAGAAGGTGGGCGCGGATGTGCACGACGTGGCGCGCGGCGTCGGGCTGGATGGCCGGATCGGCCGCAAATTCCTGCACCCGGGGCCGGGTTATGGCGGGTCCTGCTTCCCGAAGGACACGCTGGCGGTGGCGCGGACGGCGCGGGACTATGACAGCCCGCTGACGCTGATCGAGACGACGATCGCGATCAATGATGCGCGCAAGGCGCAGATGGCGGACCGGGTGATCGCGGCCTGCGGCGGCAGCGTGGCGGGCAAGACGATCGCGGTGCTGGGGCTGGCGTTCAAGCCGGAGACGGACGACATGCGGGACGCGCCGTCGCTGGTGGTGCTGCCGAAGCTGGTGGAGGCGGGGGCGCTGATCCGCGCCTATGACCCGGTGGCGATGGCGCATGCGAAGCAGATGCTGCCGGCGGGCATCGCCTATGCGACGGGCGCGCTGGATGCGGCGGAGGGCGCGGATGCGCTGGTGGTGCTGACGGAGTGGAACGAATTCCGGGCGCTGCCGCCGGCGCGGCTGAAGGCGGCGATGCGCGGCGTGGTGATTGAGGATCTGCGCAACGTCTATGACCCGCAGGCGATGCGCGAGGCCGGCTTCCGCTACCGCAGCATCGGCCGGCCCTGACGCCGGCCGGGGTTGCCCCCCGCCCTGCGCCGGCCGCCAGCGGCCCCCTTGGCGGGTGAGGCGGGTGGCAGGGACCGGCGGATTGCCGAAGGCCGCCCCTGACCCTACTCGTCGCGGCGGGGGCGGGCGAGCAGCCGCCCCATGGCCTCGCCGACCGAAAGCGACCCGGCGAGCAATTCCGCCACCGCGGCGCAGATCGGCAACTCCACCCCGGCTTCCGCCGCACGGGCGACGATGGCGGGCGCCGTCTCCACCCCCTCCGCCACGCTGACACGGCCGGCCAGCGCGGTGGCGAGCGGCGTGCCGCGGCCGAGTTCCATGCCGAGCGAGGTGTTGCGGCTGCCCGGGCCGGTGGTGGTCAGCAGCAGGTCGCCGAGGCCGGAAAGCCCCGCCGCCGTCTCCGCCCGCCCGCCCAGCGCCACTGTCAGGCGCGACAATTCCGCCAGGCCCCTCGTCACCAGCGCGGCGCGGGCATTTTCGCCCAACCCGGCTCCGATCACCGCGCCGGCGGCGATGGCGATGACGTTCTTCGCCGCGCCGCCCACCTGCACCCCCATCGGGTCGTCGCCGCCATAGAGCCGGAAGCCGGCGGTGCCCAGCACCTCGCCCGCCAGGCGGCGCAAGGCCGCGTCGCGGCTGGCCAGCACGGCGGCGGCCGGCAGGCCGCGGGCCACCTCATGCGCGAAATTCGGCCCGGAGAGCACGGCGGCGGGGGCGGCGGGGCGCACTGCCTCGAGGATTTCCAGCGGCAGGCGCAAGGTGCCGCGCTCCACCCCCTTGGCGCAGACCACCAGCGGACAGCCGGTGGCGGGCCAAGCCTGCAGCATGCCGCGCAGGTGCTGCACCGGCACCACCAGCAGGGCAAGAAGCGCGCCCTCCAGCGCGGTGGCGGCATCGGCGGTGACGGTGATGGCCGGCGTCAGCGGCAGCCCGGGCAGGTAGAGGGCATTCTCCCGCGATTGGTCGATGGCTGCGGCACGGGTCCCGTCCCGTGTCCACAAGGCCACCGCATTGCCGGCACGCGCCGCCTGCAGCGCCAGGGCCGTGCCCCAGGCCCCGGCGCCCATCACGGCGATGCGACGGCGTGCGCGTGGCGCCATGGAACCCCCTATTCGGCCGTGATGCGGGTGAGGCCGGCGGCGGCGCCGGGCTCGCCGGGGGCCAGCAGCGGCACCAGCGCCTGCAGGATGGCCTCGGCCTGTGCGGCGAAGCCGAAGGGCGCGTTCACCACCAGCAGGCCGCAGCCATTCAGCCGGGTCGGGTCCATGGGCTCGCGCAGCAGCAGTTCCGCGGCGATGGCATCCGCCACCGGCGCCTCCCGCAGCGCGGTGTGGAAGGCGCGCACCGGGGCGCGGTGCTTGATGGGGTACCAGGCGGCGACGATGCCGGCCCGGAAACGGTGGCGCAGCCGGGCCAGCGCGGCGGCGCAGCGCTCGAACTCGCCGGGCTGCTCGAAGGGCGGGTCGATCAGCACCAAGCCTCGGCGCTCGGGGAAGGGCGTCAGCGCCTCCACCGCCTCCCACGCATCGCGGTGATGCACGGCAACCTGACGGTCCCGCGCGTAATGGTGGCGCAGCGTCGCGTGGTCATCGGGGTGCAGCTCGCACAGCACCAGGCGGTCATCCGGCCGCAGCAGGGCGCGGGCGAGCTCCGGAGAGCCGGGATAGATGTCCGGGAAGCCGGCGGCGCGGACCAGCCCGGCATAATCCGCCAGGGGCCCTGCCATGACATCGGCGACGCGGCCGATGCCCTGGCGCCATTCGCCGGTGCGTTCCGCCTCGGAGGAGGCGAGGACATAGCTGCCGAGGCCCGCATGCGTGTCCAGCACGCGGAAGGGCTTGTCCTTGGCGGCGAGCGCCCGCAGCAGCGCCACCAGCAGGGCATGCTTGGCGACGTCGCAGGCATTGCCGGCGTGGAAGGCATGTCGGTAGTTCACGCCGCAGCGGGTAGCGCCGCCGGGGTGGCGGCGCAACCCGCCGGGCGGTCAGCGGGCTGTCGCGGCGCCGCCCACCGCACCGAGGCCGCCGCCGATCAGCGCGCCGGTGCCGGCATCGCCGGAGAGCGAACCCACCGCCGCGCCCGTGCCGGCGCCGAGCAGGCCGCCGGAGACGGCCCGGCTGCCAGGGGAACTGCCGCAGGCGGCGACGGCGAGCGTCAGGACCAGCGCCGCGGCCAGCCGAGGAAACACGGTCATTGTAACGTCCTCCATTGCGTGCGGTCCGAAAACGCGGGAGGCGGCCATTGGTTCAGGCGCCAATCTCCGACAGGGGCCAGCGCGGCCGCGGTGCGTGGTCCAGCGCGTCCACCAGCCCGGCGCGCAGCCGCTCGATCCCGGCCCAGGCGATCATCACGGCATTGTCGGTGCAGAGCCGGATCGGCGGCGCCACCATCGGCAGCCCGGCGCGCGCCGCGACGCCCGCCAGCGCCGCGCGCACCCCCTGGTTGGCCGCGACCCCACCCGAGACCACCAGCGCCGTCGCCCCCGGCGCCATCGCCAACGCATGCGCCGCGCGGTTCGCCAGGGTGGCGGCGACGGCGGCCTGGAAGCCGGCGGCGACATCGGCGCGGCCCTGCTCGTCCAGCCCCTTGGCGACGATGTTCGCCACCGCCGTCTTCAGCCCGCTGAAGGAGAAATCGCAGCCCGGCCGGCCGAGCAGCGGCCGCGGCAGGGTGAAGCGGGTGGCGTCGCCACCTGCCGCCAGGCGTTCCAGATGCGGCCCGCCCGGCCAGGGCAGGCCGAGCAGCTTGGCGGATTTGTCGAAGGCCTCGCCCACCGCATCGTCCAGCGTGGTGCCCAGCCGCCGGTGCCGGCCCACCCCCTCCACCAGCACGCATTGGCAATGTCCGCCGGACAGCAGCAGCAGCAGGTAGGGAAAGGCGAGCCCGCCCGGATGCACCCCCGGCAGCCGCGGCGTCAGCGCATGGCCTTCCAGGTGGTTGACCGCCACATAGGGAATGCCCTGGCTGATGGCGATGCCCTTGCCCAGCGTGGCGCCGACGATCAGCCCGCCGATCAGCCCCGGCCCGGCGGTGGCCGCCACCGCCGCCAGCCCGGCCGGCGTGGTGCCTGCCGCATCCAGCACCCGCCGCACCAGGGCGGGCAGATGCGCCAGGTGCGACCGGGCCGCAATTTCCGGCACCACGCCGCCATAGGGCGTGTGTTCCGCAAGCTGGGACAGCACGGCTTCCGCCAGGATGGTGCCGTCGGCGCGCAGGATGGCGGCGGCGGTCTCGTCGCAGGAGGATTCGAGGCCCAGCACCAGCGCCCCCTGGTCCAGACCCTGGTCCAGACCCTGCTGGCCGGTCGCGCCGGCCCGAAACTCTGCCATTCCCGCACCTTTCATACGCGCATCGCGGGGCCTAATAGGCGCCCATGTCCGCCGCACATCCCGCCGCGCCCTATCCGCGCCGCCCCGGCCCGCACGCCCCCACCGGCGCGATCCGCCCGCATTTCCGCAGCCTGCCCCTGCGCGTCGGCACGCGCGGCTCGCCGCTGGCGCTGTGGCAGACGCGGCACTTCCTGTCGATCATCACCCGCTTCTGCCCGGTGCTGCGCGACGCCAAGGCCTTCGAGGAACACGCCATCGCCACCTCCGGCGACCGCATCCAGGACAGGCGGCTGGCGGATATCGGCGGCAAGGGCCTCTTTGCCAAGGAAATCCACGAGGCGCTGCTGGATGGGCGGATCGACTTCGCCGTGCACAGCCTGAAGGACCTGGAGACGGAACTGCCGCCCGGCATCGTGCTGGCCTGCACCCTGCGGCGGGAGGATGCGCGGGATGCGCTGATCCTCGGCCCCGCCTGCGGCGTGCCCGATCCCTCCGATCCCTTTGCGGCGCTCCCGGCCGGCGCCGTCATCGGCACCGCCTCCGTCCGTCGCCAGGCGCAGATCCTGCATGCGCGGCCGGACCTGCGGATCGAGATGATCCGCGGCAATGTGCAGACCCGCCTGTCCAAGCTGCAGGCCGAGGGCGGTCCGGCGGCGACTCTGCTGGCCCTGGCCGGGCTGCGCCGGCTGGGGCTGGAGGAGCGCGCCTCCGTCGTGCTGGACCCGGATGCCATGGTGCCGGCGGCCGGGCAGGGGATCGTCGGCGTCACCGTCCGCGCCGACGATGTCGAACTGCACGAACTGCTCTCCGCCATCGAGGACCGGGAGGCGGCGGCGGTCAGCCAGGCGGAGCGGGCGCTGCTGGCGGCGCTCGATGGCTCCTGCCGCACGCCGATCGGCGGCCATGCGCGGCTGCTGTCGGATGGAAGGCTGCATCTGACCGGCCTGGTGGCCCGCGCCGACGGGTCCTTCCTGCTGAAGCGCAGCGCGCTGGGCGCGGTGGGCGAGGCGGTGGCGCTGGGACGCGATCTGGGCGCAAGCCTGCGGCGCGACAGCCCCGCCGACCTCTTCGCCTGAGATGCCGCCCCCGGTCCCCGGGGTGTTGGTGACGCGACCGGAGCCGGGCGGCGGGGAAACCGCCGCCCGGCTTCTGGCGCTTGGCTTCCGGCCGGTGCTGGCGCCAGCCCTGGTGCTGGTGCCACGACCCTTGCCGCTGCCACCCTGCCAGGCGGTGCTGGTAACCAGCCGTGCCGCCGCCCGCGCCCTGCCGGCGCCACCCCCTGGCCTGCCCCTGCTGGCGGTGGGCGAGGCGACGGCGGCGGCGGCCCGCGCCGCCGGCTGGCCTGCCTTGGTCGCCGCCGGCACGGCGGCGGATCTGGCCCGGCTCGCCGCCGCGCGGCTGGACCCTGCCGCCGGGCCGCTGCTGCTGGCGGTGGGCCAGGGCTATGCGCAGGATCTGGCGGCGGCGCTGCGCGGCGCCGGCTTCCGCGTGCTGCGCCGCATCGCCTATGCCGCCCACCCGGCCACCACCCTGCCGTCGGACGCGGCGGCGGCGATTGGCGGCGTGCGCTTCATCCTGTTCCACTCGCCTCGCTCCGCGCGCTGTGCCATCACTCTGTTCCGGGAGGCCGGCCAAGCCGCGACGCTTGCGGGGATGGAGGCGTTGGTGCTCAGCCGGCGGGTCGCGGAAGCGGCGCGTGCGGCCCTTGCCCCTGTGCGGTGGCGCGCCCTGCGCGTGGCCGCGCGGCCCACCGAGGACGCCTTGCTGGCGCTGCTCGGCCCCGGGGCTTTCCCGGGACCGGGCGCCGGGGAGGGCGGGCCGGAACAGGACGGGCCCCAGGATCACGGGCCCGAAGATGGGGGCCCGGACGATGGGGCCCCGGACGATGGGTCCGTTGAGTTGCGACACCGAGGAGAGCCATGAGCCAGACCCCTCCCCCCTCCCTCGCCGAACGGCTCCGCCGCTTGCGCATGGACCCGGCCGCGCTGCCCATCCTGGTGGCCGCGGTGGTGCTGGTCGGCGCCGTTGCCTGGCTGCTGGCCCGGCCGCTGCCGACCGAGCAGGCCGCCGCGCCCGCTGATGCGGCGCTGGAGGGCCGGCTGGCGAGCCTGGAAGGCCGCCCCGCGCCGAACCTGGCGCCGCTGGAAGCGCGGCTGGCCGCGCTGGAAGGCCGCGCCGCGCCGGACCTCGCCCCGCTTGAGGGCCGCATCGCCGCGCTGGAAGGCCGCCCGGCGCCCGACCTCGCCCCGCTCGACCAGCGGCTGACCGCGCTGGAGGGTGCGACCCGCGAACTCGGCGCGCGCCCCGTGGTCGATCCCGCCACGCTCGCCCCGCGCGCGGGGCTGGAGGCGCTGACGCAGCGGGTCGATGGCCTGGCACAGCGGCTTGAAGCGGCGATCCGGCAGGAGGAGGCCCGCGCCACCGCCAGCTCCGCCCGGATCGAGGGCGTGGCCCAGGAAGCGGCCGCCCGCCTCGCCAATGCCGAGCAGGCGCAGTCGCGCGGCGCGGAGCGCCTCGGCGCGCTGGAGACGACGCTGACGCAGCGGCTGGCCACGCTGGAACAGCAGCTGGCCGAACGCCGTTCCACCGCGGAGGCGCAGGCCGCCCGGATTGCGGAGCTGGAGGGCCAGGCGCAGCGCCTGGCGGCGCTGGAAGGCCGCGCCGGCAGGATGGCGACGCTGGACCAGCTGCGCGCGGCACTGGAAGCCGGGCAGCGGCTGGGCGGCGCGCTGTCCACCCTGCGCGACCCACCCTCCGCCCTGTCCCGCTTCGCGGAGACCGCGCCGCCCACCGAGGCCGGTCTGCGCCTGCGCTTCGAGGAGGCGGCGCGCGACGCCATGGCGGCAAGCGATCCAGGCCGGCAGGGCCAGGGCGTGGTCGACTCGGCGCTGGCACGCCTGTCCGGGCTGGTGACGGTGCGGCGTGGCGAGGCGGTGCTGTGGGGCGACGCGGCCGCGGCCGAGATCGAGAAATCCCGCCGCGCCCTGGAAGCCGGCGACCTGGCCGGCAGCCTGCCGCCGCTGCGGCGGCTGTCGCCGGAGGCGCAGCAGGCGATGGGCGACTGGATAGCCCAGGCGGAAGCGCTGATCGCGGCCCGCGCCGCGCTGCGCAGCCTGGCGGCGGGGTAGGATCGGCACCATGCGCAGCGCCCTTCTCTACCTGGTTCTCCTGGCCGCCGGCGTGGCCGGCATCCTGTGGGTCGCCCAGCTCGGCGGCGCGGTGGAAATCCGCGTCGGCGAGGCCGAGGTGCTGGTCGGCCTGCCGGTGGCCCTGCTGCTGCTGGCGGTGCTGTTCCTCGTCCTGCACCTGCTGCTGGCGGCGCTGGCCGCGCTCGGCCGGCTGCCGGCGCGGATGCGTGCCCGGCGCGCCGCGCGGCGGCGCGGCGAGGGCGATGCGGCGCTGACCCGCGCCCTGGTGGCACTGGCCGCCGGCACGCCGGATTCGGCGCGGATCGAGGTCCGCCGCGCCCGCAAGGGGCTGGGCGACACGCCGCAGACCCTGCTGCTGGCCGCCGAGGCGGAACGCCTCGCCGGGCGCGAATCGGCGGCCACCGAGGTGTTCCGCCAGTTGGCGGCGATGCCTGAGGCGCGGTT